>JAZKCW010000047.1:0-18145 GCA_040387895.1 Gemmatimonadota bacterium | reverse complement strand
CCGTGCGTGATCGGATCGAACGACCCGGCGTACAGCGCTATGCGCTCACTCGATGCGGAGGCGGGAGTCACGAGTCGTCGCTGTAGTAGAAGGTGAGGGACGTGCTCCCATACCGACGCGTGCGTCCCGGCGCGGGCATCGCCACCGACGACGCGTGCTCGATGCCGAACACATGGGCGAACGGCGCGTCGAGCCAGCGCGCAACCAGCGCGGCTCCGATGTCGGTGCCGTACGGCGGGTCCGCGAACGCGATGTCGAAACTCGCTGCCGGCAGTGCCGCGGTGTATCGCACCGCGTCATCACGATGGATGATCGCCGCGGGATGGCCACCGAGCGCCATCAGGTTCGCCTGGATCACCGAGATCGATCGCGTCGACTTCTCCACGAAATCGCAGCTGGCGGCACCACGCGAGAGCGCCTCGAGGCCAAGCGCACCGCTGCCGGCACACAGGTCGACCACGCGCGCGTCCGGCAGCAGGTGGTGCACGATGCTCATCCACGACTCGCGAACACGGTCGCCGGTGGGGCGCACCAGATCGCCTTCGGGGGCTTCGATGCGCCTGCCGCGCCAGCGTCCGGATACGATGCGCATGCGCGATCAGCCCCGCAGGTCGCTGAGCTTGAGCTGCAAGCGCGAGACGCCGCGATACTCGTCGCGCTCGAGGCGATACGCCAGGTCGACGGCACGCGAGACGTCCAGCGACGGCGCGCGCGACGCCATGCCCCAGCCGATGGCCTCGATGGTCTTGCCCGGCACGTCGAGGGTCAGACGCAGGCCGTCCGCACCGACCTTGCGTGGCGTCGCCGCCAACATGGCTCCACCGGTACGAAACGTCGGCGCCGGATTGCCTATACCGAACGGTTCGAAGTGACGAATCAGCTTCTCGAGATCCTCGCCGATTTCTGACACGGGAATCTCCAGGTCGATGCGGAGCTCGGGCACCAGGTCATCCTCGCACAGCCGCGTGCGCGCAACGCTGTCGAACTGTTCGGCGAATGCTGGAATGAGGGCAGCGTCCATCGTGAGGCCGGCTGCTGCACGATGCCCGCCGAAGCGCATGAAATGCGCACGGCACTCGCCAAGCGCAGAGTGCAGGTCGAACGCGCTGATCGATCGGCCCGAGCCCTTGCCGATTCCCTCGCCCACGGCGACCAGTACGGCCGGCCGTGCCGTCGCCTCCACGATTCGCGACGCCACGATGCCGATGACGCCCGCGTGCCATCCGTCGCGAGACAGCACATGCGCGTAGCGGTCGCGCATCGTGGGTGCCTCGACCTGGCGCATTGCGTCGTCGAGCACCACACGATCGAGGTCCTGGCGCGCGCGATTGAGCTCTTCGAGCTCACGCGCCATCACATTCGCCTCGTCCTCGCGGTCGGCCAGCAGCAGGCGCAGGCCGAGCGTCGCCTCGGCAACCCGCCCGGCAGCATTCAGGCGGGGCGCCAGCACGAACCCGACACGCCCGGCCGTGAGCGGCTTTCCGTCGAGTCCCGATGAGCGCAGCAATGCGCGCAGCCCCGGATGCTCCGTATCGGCGAGCATGCGCAAGCCATAGCGCACCAGGATGCGGTTCTCGCCGCGCAGCGGCGCCACGTCGGCGATGGTCGCGAGTGCGACCAGATCGAGCTGGCGATGCGCAAGTGTGCGCGACACGCCGAACGCGTCGCACAGCGCGAGCGCGAGCTTGTACGCCACGCCGACCGCAGCGAGATCCTTGTCCGCGCTCTGGCACTCCGGGCGCCGCGGGTTGCACACCGCGTACGCGCGCGGCAGCGGACCACCGGGCAGATGATGATCCGTGATGATGACATCGATGCCGCGAGCGACCAATGCATCGACCGCATCGATCGCACTGGTGCCGCAGTCGCACGTGATCACGAGGGTGGCGTCGCCGCGAGCAGCGGCCTCCACTCCGGCATTGCCGAGATCGTATCCGTCCGTGAGTCGGTTCGGCACGAATGGCGTGACACGTGTCGCACCGAGTCCGCGCAACACGCGCGTCATCAGCGCGGTCGAACTCATGCCGTCGACGTCGTAGTCGCCATGCACCAGGATGCGCTCGTCGGCACGAATCGCGTCCGCGATGCGAGCGACGGCGCGTGGCAGGTCGAACATCGCATCGGGCGCCTCGAGCTGCTCCAGCCTTGGGCGCAGGAAGCGGCGCGCAGCCTCGGGATCACCGTACCCGCGGCATGCCAGCAGTCGGCTGACCGCTGGCGGCAGGAGCAGGACTGCCGACAGCCGCGCAATCACATCGGCATCGGGCTCGGGCACGTGCACCCAGCGCGTGTCCGGACGCAGGCGTGGACGTGCGCCTGGTGCGCCGGCCGCTGCCGCGCTCACCCCGGCACGCTCGGCAAGACTGCGCCGGAGCAGCTCTTTCGCGTCGGCAGACGTCGGGGGGAATGTGGGAGCGCTCACAGTCCGGAATCTAGGGACGACACACCGGGAGGGGCACCCGATCGGACGCCCCCCTCATCAGAACCCCGCGACCGACTCCCGGGGTCGATGCTCGCGGCCAGTCGTTACGGGGCGTCCGCGGGTGCCGGAGCCGCGGGCAGATACAGCAGCACGCCGCACGCCTCACACGTCTCGATCGTGGTGCCGCTCGACATCGACGGACGACGCTGCAGCGGGATGGCCGTGTCACACTGTCCGCAGGCAAACCCATGGCCGAGCGCGAAGACCGCCGCCGATTTCCGACGAGCGCTCACGCGATCGTAGCGGTTCAGCAGTGTGGGCGACACGGTCTTGGCAGTCTCATCCCGCTTGCGGCGTGCATCGGCGATTTCGGCGTCGATCGTTCCCCGCTCGGCAGCGATCCGTGCGCGCGTCTCCTGCTGATCGGTCTCCACGGATGCCACCGCCTCACGACTCAACGTGGCCGCCGTGCGCAGGTCCGTGATGCGGCGGGTGATGGAGAGCAGTTCGCTCTCCTCTTCCGCCAGCACCTTGCGCGCGGCTTCCACCTGCGCCATCGCGGCGGTCGCTTCCTTCAACTTGTGCGCCTGATCGAGCACGGCAAGGTTCTTCTCGTGACGCAGCTTGTGCTCGGCAATGCGTGCCTCGAGCGCGTGCAGCCGATCCAGTTCCTTCCCGAGCGCCGCTTCGTTGCGTGCGGCCTCGTCGATCGCCCGCTGGCGGGCCCTGTCCAACTCGAGCACACGCGGGCCGAGGGCGTCGCGCCGCGCTTCGATCGCGCGGATCGCCTCGTCATCCTCCTGCACACGCAGCAACGCTTGCAACTCGGGGTTCACATCGCCTCCACAGAAGTTTCGTACGTGGTCATGAACGAGATCGTTCGTGACATCATGTGCGCGGCTTGCCGCGTGGACTGCGCATCGGTTGCAACAGGCGCAATTCGCGCTCCAACGACACCAGCTCCGACAGGAGCACCTTGTTGCGCTCCGGGTCGGCCGTGTTCATCTCGCGGCGGATCGCATCGCACTGTTCGCGCAGGGCGCGCGCGTCGAGCTTGGCGAGATTCAGGGCGATGTCGGACGCCACCATCTCCGACGGGTCGAAACCTTCGGTGAGTTCCCGCAGCCGTTCGAGCGTCTCCGGATCGAGGCGCTCGGCGATCACATCAAGATCGTCATCGTGGCCGGCGCCGAGCAACGCGCTAAAGAGCGCACGGTACGCGGGGTCCCGAAACACGTCTGGGCCATGTCGCTCGGCGATGCGCTCGGCCAGGCCGCGATCGATCATCATGGCTCGCACCAGCGCGCGTTCCACGGGTTCATCGGGTCGCGGACGCGGCGGAACCGCTGTGGCCTGCCAGTCTGGCCCCTGGTTTCGGCCGCGCTTCCCCTTCCACGAGTCGCGTTTCTTGAGCGCGGCATACGGCGACGGCGGCGTGTCGTCGTCGCGCTCGCGGAAGCGATCGCGACCGCCAGTCCGCTCGTACGGTGCCACGCCCACCGGCGGCGCATCGTCGGGAGGAGGCTCTGACGCGGGCGCACTCGCCGAGCGCCGGCCGCGCTGCGAGATCTCGTCGGCTTCGGCCGCGAGCGTCGCCTTGTCCAGCTGCGACACTTCGGCAAGGCGCGCGAGATACAGGTCGCGTGTCAGGGGATCACGTGCCGCCCTGATCGTGGGCAGGAGCCGATCGACGGCGCGCCGACGCTTGCGCAGGTCGGCGAAATATCCGCGACGCTCGAGGATCTGCACTTGCCGGTCGAACAGGTCGATCGCCTGCGACAGCTGTGTCTCGAGTGCAGCGCGTCCATGCCTGGACACGAACGTATCCGGATCTTCACCGTCGGGCAGCGAGACGATGCGCACCGCCGCCTTGTGACGCAGCAACTCCATGCCGGACTTGTACGTCGCCTGCTGCCCTGCCTCGTCGCTGTCGTAGATCAGGAAGATCTCGTTCGCGTAGCGCACGAGCAGTGCAGCCTGCTCTTCCGTCAGTGCCGTGCCGAGCGGCGCGACGACTTCCTCGAGCCCGGCGAGCGCGAGGCGGATCGCATCGAGATATCCCTCGACAACGATGGCGCGCGAGTTCTTGCGCATCGCCTGACGTGCCGTGTGCATCCCGTACAACGTGCGCCGCTTCTGGAAGACGTCCGACTGCGGGCTGTTCAGGTATTTCGGCTTGTGGTCGCCGAGCGCTCGACCGCCAAACCCGACGTGATGGCCGAACTCGTCGAGGATGGGAAACATCACGCGTCCGCGGAAACGCGTGCTCGGTTCGCTGTCGCCCTCACGGACCACCAGCAATCCGGCTTCCGTCAGCCGCGTGTCGTCGAATCCGAGCGAGTGCAGGTAGCGCCGCAGCAATGCGGCATCACGTGGCGCGAAGCCGATCCCGAAGCGCTCGCGCGCCGCCTCGTCGATGTTGCGTGAGGTGAGATACTCGCGTGCCGATGCGCCGAGTGGTCCCGCCAGCTGCGTGCGGAACCACTCCGCGGCCGACGACAGAACTTCCCAGTTCGGCTCGTTCGGGTCCGCAACCACTGCACGGCGAGGTGCGTCGATGACCTCGATGCCGCTGCGTTCGCCGACCAGTTTCACTGCGGCCGAAAAGTCGAGCCCCTGGCGCTTGCGCACGTACGTGAAGACGTCGCCCTTTTCGTGGCAGACGAAGCAGTGAAAGCTCCCGAGCTTCGGCGACACCGCGAAGTTGGGATTCTTGCCGCCGTGAAACGGGCACGCGCCGCGCCAATCACCACCGTACCGCTTGAGCGGTACCCCGGACTCCTGGATGATCGCCACGATGTCGGCCGCCGCGCGTACGCGCTCAACTGTCTCGTCAGCGATCATGCGTGATCATGTCAGTTCGGCCACCGTCACGCCAGCACCACCTTCGTTCCAGGCGCCCAGGCGGAAGCCGGCAACGCGCGTGTCCTTCTTGAGCATCTCGCCGACGCGCGCCCGCAGCGCCCCGGTGCCCTTGCCATGAATGATGCGCAACTCGCGCAGGTCGGCGCGAATGGCCGCATCGATGGCCTGAATGACCTTGTCGTCGATTTCATCACCGCGCAGTCCGCGGATATCCACTTCCCGCACCGGCTCGGCCTCGGGGATGTTCCCGGACAGCGACACCTTGAATGCGGGCGGCGGCGGGGCGGCGGTCCGCGTGAGCGTGCCTACGGGTACCGAGAGCGTGAGTGAGCCCACGGCTACGCGTGCCTCGGTGCCTCGGACGGAGACGATGCGGCCGACCTTGTTGTCCAACGTGCCCACCAGCACCGAGTCGCCGGCTCCGAGCGGCGCATCCGGTCGCGAGGCGCGGGGGATGGCCGCAGCGGCGGGAGCGACGACGCCGTCGGCCGCCGCCTTGGCGATGCGGCGCTCCCGCTCGCGGTCGCGGTCGCGCGCCGCCTGCTGCTCGACACGCTCGACGGCCGCACCCTGCACCGCTGCGGCCTCTTCGAGGGTGCGGCGCGCGGCGCGCATGGTCTCTTCGAGCTCGCCGGATTGCTCACTGGCCTTGGCGCGGACTTCGGCGATCGCGCGCTCGAGCTCGCCGCGTGACTCCAGCAGGTACTTGCGAGCCTGCTGGCGCGCCAGTCGTTCGGCTTCGCGCTCCCGCTCGCGCACCTTGAGCTCGCGGTCAGCGACGGTCGCCACGCGTGATCGCACCTTGCCCTGTTCGATCTCGACGAGCCGTTCGCGATCCGTCAGGGATGCTTCGCGTGCTTCGATGTCTGCGAGCAGCACCGCAAGATCGCGCTCACCCGCCGGGAGCCGCTGCTCCGCGCGCTCCAGTACGTCTTCCGGCAACTGCAGGCGCCGGGCGATGCTGATGCCATAGCTGCGACCCGGGACACCCTTGAGCAGGCGGTAGGTCGGCGCAAGCTGCACCGCGTCGAACTGCAACGAGGCGTTCACGACGCCATCCACTTCCGTCGCCAGCAGCTTCAGTTGTCCCAGATGGGTCGTGGCGATGGTCGTGGTGCCCCGACGCGTCAGCGTCTCGAGAATCGACCCGCCCAGCGCTGCGCCCTCGGCGGGATCGGTGCCCGATCCGAGTTCGTCCACCAGCACGAGAGAATCCGGTGACGCGAGCCGCAGGATCTCCCCGAGATTCTTCACATGCGCGCTGAACGTCGAGAGACTGGCCTCGATGCTCTGTTCGTCACCGACATCGGCGAACATGTCGTCGAATACCGGGAGACGACTCGTTGCACCGACGGGCGCTGGAACGCCGCTCTGCGCCATCGCACTGAGCAAGCCGATCGCCTTGAGCAGCACCGTCTTGCCGCCGGTGTTGGGGCCGGACACCAACAGCGTGCGCTCGACCGGATCGAGCGTGAGGTCGAAGGGCACCACCGGCGTGCCGCGCGCCAGGAGCAAGGGGTGACGGCCATCCACGATCGCCAGCCCGTCGCGCGGCGCGCAGAAGGCCAGCGGTGCGCACGCGGCTTCGATCGCGTACCGCGCACGTGCCGCGAGTGAATCGAGCGCGACGAGCGCGTCGAATGCGCCGATCATCTGTTGCTGGTACGGGCGGAGTGTCTCCGTGAGTTCACGCAGGACGCGTTCGACCTCACGCTGCTCTTCCATCTCGAGCTCACGCACACGGTTGCCGAACTCCACGGCGGCCGGTGGCTCGACGAAGATCGTTTCGCCGGTGCCGGAGCTGTCGTGCACGATGCCACCGACGATGCCGCGCGCGCCCCGACGGACGGGCATCGTCCAGCGACCATTGCGCATCGTCACCGATGCGTCGCTCACCTGATGATGCGACTCCAGACGCGCGATCTCGCGCTCGAGCATCCGCACCAGTTCACCCTCGGTCTTGCGCAGCTCACGCCGCACGCTGCGCAGCGCGGGCGACGCCTCGTCGCGCACGCTCCCGTCGTCGGCAATGGCGCGATCGATGCCATCCTCGAGCGCGCGCAGGTCGACGAGCGCACCCACGAAGCCCGCGAGAAATGCCACCACGACCGGCGGCCGCCGCGGATCGCGCAAGGCATCGCGCGTGCGACGGGAGCTGCGCAGCAGCACGGCCGCGTGTTGCAGCTCGACGGCGGTCCACGTGAGGCCCTCGATGCGGAGCCGCTTGAGCGGTTCGGACAAGTCCGGGATCGCCTCGGACGGCCATCCGGTGTCGGAACTGACGAGCGCGCGCATCGCGCCGACCCGTGCGTGCTCGGCCTCGATCCACGGGCGGTCAGTGCGTGGCACGAGCGCGCGCACCGCCGCTGCACCGGGCGCCGACCCGGCGCGTCCGGCCACATGCGCCATGAGGCGCGGAAATTCGAGGATGCCGAGGGCGTGCGCGTTCATGGGAGATCGATGGTTGAACCGGGCCGGGTTCAACGCATCGGCGCGCGATCAATCGTGGCGCGTTCCGAGCGTCAGCCGGCTTTTCCTGCGGCGAGTTCGTCGCGCGCCATTGCGTTGATGGCGCTGCCGTCTGCGCGTCCCTTGAATTGCGGCATGACCCGCGCCATCACGGCTCCAATATTGGCTGCGCCGCCAGCGATGGCGGCACGCACGGCGGAACGGAGCTCTTCCGGATCGACGGCGGCCGGCAAGTAGGCTTCGAGCATCGCCGCTTCGGAGGCTTCCTTCGCCGACAGGTCGGCGCGTTCGGCCTTGTCGTACATGGCGACCGCTTCCCGGCGTCGCTTGATGCCCTTGCGGATCACGTCGATGGCATCGTCGTCGGAGAGTTCACGACGGAGTTCCAGCTCGCGATTCTTGAGCTCGGAAATCAGCATTCCGAGCGTCATCACGCGGTCCTTCTCCTGTGACCGCCGGGCTGTTGCCTGGTCGGCCTGCAGCCGCTCCAGCAGCGTTCCCGGGGCGGTCACAGCGTGCTCAACCCTGGCGCGTGCGGCGATTCTTCCGGACAGCCGCGTTCATCTTGCGCTTGCGACGCTCGGACGGCTTCTCGTAGTGCCGATGCTTGCGCAGATCGGACAGGATGCCAGCCTTCTCGCACTTCTTCTTGAAGCGCTTGAGAGCGCGCTCGAAGTTCTCGTCCTCGTGGATGATGACTTCCGACAAACTGGATCTCTCCCTGGGGTCCCGCGTTCTCGCCGCGCGCGATGAAGCGACGGGCTTGGCGGGATAACGTGGTGCACGCGAACGTCCGGCGGATTGCCGGATGCGAGGCGTGACCTGAATGATGACACGGCAGCCTTATAACGTACCCATGAGCCGGGATGCGGTCAAGCTGTCCGGAGCGGCTCGCATCGCCGATTGGAGCCTACCCCGGCGGCCACCCCATCGGCCGGCCGCCCAGCACGTGTGCATGCAGGTGGAAGACGCTCTGCCCGCCGTCGCTGCCGCTATTGAGGACGGTGCGAAATCCAGACTCGGCCACCCCCTCCAGGCGCGCCACCTCGGCCGCCAGCAGCATCAGCGCGCCGAGCTCCGCCTGGTCCCCGGCCTCGGCGAGTGAAGCCACGTGGCGGCGAGGAATGACCAGCACGTGCACGGGGGCCTTGGGGTCGAGATCGCGGAAGGCCACGGCATATTCGTTCTGCGCGACCAGCGTCGCGGGAATCTGCCCGCCGGCGATGCGGCAGAAGACGCACGTGTCATTCATCGGGGCCTCCGGGATGGTGGTCTGCTGGGCCGGCGAGCACAGTGCGCAGGATGGCCAGGGCGGCGACTCCGGCTGTCTCGAATCGCAGGATCGTGCGGCCGATGCTGGCGGTGCGGAAGCCGGCGGCAATGAGCATGTCGATCTCGGCCTGCTCGAACCCGCCCTCGGGCCCCAGTGCCACCGTCACCGGCGCGTTGGTGCTCGCCGCATGATGTCCGACGAGCGGTGCTCCCGCGGGATCGAGCACGATGCGGTCACCAGGCGGTGCCGCGAGGGCCGCACGGTCCGGCGAGGCTTCCGGAAAGATCTGCGGCAGCCATGCGCCTTCCGACTGCGCAAGCGCGCCTTCCATGCGCGCCCGCGTCTTCGCCTGAAACACGATGCCCTCCCCTCGCGGCGACACACTGCGCGAGCGCTGCCAGAGCACAGGGCGCCAGCTCGTGCATCCGAGCTCGCATGCTTTCTCCGCAAGCCAGAGCATGCGGTCGCGATCTGCAACCGGGACCAGCAGATGCACCGCGGGCAGCGGCGCGATGGTCTCCACGACGTCCACGTCGATGTGTGCCTGCGTCTTGGAGAGCCGGCCCAGCCGGCCTTCGGCCACCAGCCCATGGCCGTCACGAATGCCGACCGACGCGCCCGGGTCGAGCCGCAGCACGCGCATGTGACGCGCGGCGGCCTCGTCGAGGACGCACGTGGTGCCTGCGACGAGCTGTTCGCCCGTCACGAAGTTCGGACGGCCCGCCGCTACGCCCGAACGATCGACGCCGACCACCAGATGTCCTCCGCATCCTCGGCGACGACGCGCCACCCGGTAGCTCCGAGCACGTCGAGCATCGCAGCGCGCTCCTCCTGCAGGATGCCACTGATGATCACCCCGCCGTCCGGAAGCAACGACTCGGCGACGGTCGGCAGCAGCTCGACGAGCACCGACGAGATGATGTTCGCGAGTACGACACGCACTGGCGCCACCAGCGGCAGCAGCGCCATCGCGTCCGCTTCGAACACGTGCACGCGGTCCGCCACGCCATTCGCCGCCACGTTCTCCTCGGCATCGGCAATCGCGTCGCCATCGAGCTCGATGGCGTACACACGTGATGCACCGAGCTTCGCCGCCGCGATGCTGAGCACTGCGCTCCCTGCACCGAGGTCCGCCACGACATCGCCTGCCCGCACGACAGATGGCAGGAGGCGCACGACGCCTCGCGTCGTCGCGTGATCACCGGTGCCGAACGCCATGCCCGGATCGATCACGATGGTGCGCGCCGGGTCACGATCGGCGGCAAGCCACGGCGGCGAGATGGCGAGCGCGCCAAGGTCGTGCGCCACGATGCGCGCCTTCCATGCTTCGCTCCAGTCGATGTCCGGCACCGCCGACGTCTCCACGACGACGTCATTGTCCGCGTCCGTCAGCGCCGCGTGCACGGCCACGAGATCCGTGTCCGGAGGAAAGTGCGTGACGAGCGAACGCTGGTCCTCATGCACACCCTGCGCACCGACGGCGAACAGGGCGGCCAGACAGGCGCGACGCGTCGATTCGGCCTCACCGGACGGGCGCACGCGCACGCTCGTCCACCCCGAAGTCAGGTCACGCACCGAGCGCTTCTTTCATCTTCGACCAGATGCTCTTCTCACGCTGGGGCGGCGCCTGGCCCTGCAGCGAGGCCAGCTGCTTGATGGTCGCCTCCTCGTCGCCGGACACGGACTGCGGCGTCCAGAGTTGCACCTTCACATGCAGGTCACCCACACCGGTGGCATTGACGCGCGGCAGGCCACGGCCGCGCAGGTGAAACACCTGCCCGCTCTGCGTTCCGGCCGGCACGCGCAGCGACAGGTCGCCAAGCACGCCGGGCACTTCGATGTCGGCGCCGAAGACGAGTTGCGGGTACGTCACCAGTGCTTCGCAGAACAGATCCTCGCCATCACGATCGAAACGCTCGTCGTCCTCCACCTCGAACACGACGAGCACGTCGCCCTTCGGCCCACCGCGCGGGCCCACGTTACCGGCGCCACGCAGGGTCATGTACTGGCCGGTCGCGACACCGGCGGGCACGGTGATCTTGAGCGTGCGCTCAGCGCGCACTCGTCCCTCCCCCCTGCACTTCTTGCACGGCGCGGACACGACGACGCCTTCACCGGCGCACGTCGGGCACGGTGCGACGGACACGAACTGTCCGAAGAAGGAGCGCTGCGCCCGCCGCACTTCGCCCGCACCCTGACACGTGGTGCACGTCTGCGGCTTCGTGCCCGGCTCCGCACCAGACCCTTCGCACTTGTCGCAGCCATCGAGCACCTTCAGCACGACCGTCTTCTCGATGCCGGTCGCGACCTCCTTGAGCGTCATCGGCAACGGCAGCTTGATGTCCGAGCCCGCACGCGGCCCCTGCTGGCGACGTCCACCCGCAGCACCGAACAGGTCGCCGAAGCCACCGAAGTCGCGCATGAAGATGTTGAGCGCCTCGCTCAGGTCGACATGCTGGTACTGCTGCTGCGAGGCGCCACGCAGCCCCGCCTCGCCGTACCGGTCGTACGCGGCGCGCTTCTGCGGATCGCGCAGCACGTCGTACGCCTCTGAGATCGTCTTGAACTTTTCCTCGGCTTCCTTCGCGCCGTTGTTCTTGTCGGGATGCCACTGCATCGCCAACCGGCGATAGGCCTTCTTGATGTCGTCGTCTGCTGCATCGCGCTCGACACCGAGCACTGCGTAGTAATCAGCCATGAAAAAGCTCTTGGGGATGTGCGGCGCGCTGCGCCACTGCAAATACGGGGCGGTAACCCGCCTCGGCACAATTTAGCAGGGCACGGAACCCTGCGGTCAGCAAAGCAGGTCCGAAACCAGGCGGGATGTGTGTCCGACGAGCGCAATGACCTTGTCGTACGGCATGCGCGTGGGGCCGATCACGCCGATCACGCCGCTCAGCGACCCGGCCGAATACTCCGCCGTGACGACGGTGAACGGCTCGAGCCGGGGGTCGCCGTGCTCATTGCCGATCGTGATGGACACGCCGTTGGCGCCGGGGCGCGCACCGAGCATCGTGGCGAGCTGCTGGCGCGTTTCCGTGAGCTGGATCAGCTGCCGCATGCGCTCCCCCGTCGCAAACTCCGGCTGGTCCGCCAGCAGCGATGCCTGCCCGATCACGACCGTCTCCAATGGCTCCACCGCGCGACCGAACACCTGCTCACCCTCCTGCACGAAGATGTTGAGCAGTTCCGCGCTGTTGGGCGTCGCCTGCACGTCGCGAAGCCGCGACGCGAGCGTCGAGCTCACCTCGTCGAGCGTCAGACCGGCGAGGCGCTCGTTCAACACGATCGTCACTTCCACTAGTGCGGCGTCAGCGATCACGCCCGGCACCTCCACGAACACGGTGCGCACCGCGCCGCCGGTAAGGCCGAGCACCATCAGGATGCGCTCGGACGACATGCGTACGAGCTCCACCTGCCGCAGGGTCGCCCGGTGCAGCCGGGGACCGAGGGCGACGCCCAGCTCCTGCGTGAGCACGCCCAGGGACTGCGCGGCGCGGCGCAGGATGGTCTCGATCGCGGACGCGTCGCCGCGGATCTCCTCGGCGAGAACGCGGCGGTCCTGGTGCGTGACGGGATCGACGCGCATCAGCGAGTCGACATAGGTGCGATATGCCTTGTCCGTGGGCACGCGTCCGGAGGAGGTGTGCGGGTGGAAGAGATATCCCTTCTCCTCCAGGTCGCTCATCGTGTTGCGGATGGTCGCAGGCGAGATGCCCAGCCCGAACCGGCGTGACAAAGTGCGCGACCCGGCTGGCTCAGCCGTCGCGACGTAACTGTGAATGACCGCCTCCAACACCTGCCGCTCCCGGTCGGAGAGCTCTCCTGGATGAGCCATAAGTGTAAGCCTATGAAGGACTTCGGCGTGCTGTCAAGTCGGCTGCCAAGGCATCGAGCCGCAACCACCCCTCCGGGGTGCACCGAATTCGCACGCCGGACGCCGTCTCCTGTTCGATAATCCACCCGGCGCGGACCCACGCCGCCAGCGCCTCACGCTCGGCAGCGGTGACCTCGAGCCCATCGCTGGTACGTAGTCCCAGATACACGGTTTCAGCTACACGGTTCTCCGCCGTCAGCGTCTCCGCCCCGGCAACCGGAACGGCGCCTTCGCCGACGATTCGGATCCAGTCTGCGTAATGCTTCTCGTTCCATGACCTCACCGAGCCGTCGAAGCCGTGAGCCGACGGCCCGAGGCCGAGGTACGGTGTGCCCGTCCAATACGCCGAGTTGTGACGGGCCCGGCGGTTCGGCAGCGAAAAATTGGAGACTTCGTAATGCTGGAATCCGGCGTCGGTGAGCGCGTCATGCGCGTGCAGGAACTCCGATTCATATCGCTCCTCGGGCGACTCCACGACATCGCCCCGCGCGCGCCAGCGGCCCAGCGGAGTGCCGTCCTCGATGGTCAGGCCGTAGAGCGACACATGATCGGGATCGAGCGCGAGCACACGGCCGACGTCGCGCTGCCAGTCGCGCTCGAGGCCGTGCGGAAGCGCGAATATCAGGTCGAGGGAGAATGCATCGATGCCGCCCTCACGCGCTGCACGAACTGCAGCCTCCGCTGCCGCACCGTCGTGCTCGCGATGCATCCACTGCAGCACCCGGTCGTCGAAGGTCTGCACGCCGATCGATAACCGCGTGACGCCATGCCGCTTCCATTCGCGCACCGCATCGCGGGTGATGTCCTCGGGATTCGCCTCCATCGTCACTTCTGCATCGGGCGCGATGTCGGCGACCTCGCGGATGGCGTCGATCAGCGCACCGATACCGTCCGGCCCTAGGCGAGATGGTGTGCCACCGCCGAGATACAGTGTGTCGAGCACCGACCCTGTCTCGCGGACACTCCGGAGTGCGAGTTCGGCGGCAATGGCGGAGACGTATTCGGCTACCGGCACGACCCGCCGCACGGCAATCGAAAAGTCGCAGTAGCTGCATCGACGCGCGCAGAAGGGCACGTGCACGTACAGGTGGCGGTATGCCACCGGGGTGCCCTCACGCATGCTGCAAGCGGCGCGATGCCGCCAGTGCTGCGATACTCGGCGTCACCGCTCCGAGCAGGTCGATCGTTACGAGCCCCTCGATCTCGAGCGCCGCAAGTGCGGACGCGGCGGCACGCGGTGCGAGCCCGCTCAGACGCGAAATGCCCGCGACATCACGCGCACCCTGTTGCAGGGCATCCCAGCACGATGCGGCATCTCCGTCGAGCACCGGGCCGGGCGTCGGCGACGCGGTGAGCTTGAGCAGGGCGAGCACATCGTCCGGGTGCAGGATGGGCTCCGCGCCGCGCTTGAGCAGCGCGTTGCTTCCGGCTGCCCCCGGCACGTCGATGCCGTTCGGAACACAGGCGACCGTGCGATGCAGCTCGAGGGCGTGATCCGCCGTGATAAGTGAACCACTTCGGTCGCCGGCCTCGACGACCACGGTGACATCGGCGAGCGCCGCGATGATGCGATTGCGGCGAGGAAACGAGCCGGGATGTCCGGTGGACGCACCCGGCAGTTCCGACAGCAGCAATCCGTGCAGGGCAACCTCACGCTGGAGGCCTGCATGTGCACGAGGGTACACCACATCGAGGCCCGTGCCGAGCACCGCGACCGTGCGCCCGCCAGCGGCCAACGCGGCTTCGTGGCTCGCGCCATCGATGCCGCGCGCGAGTCCGCTCACGACGGCCACGCCCGCCCTCGCACACGCGGTCGCGATGGCCTTGGCGACGCGCAGGCCGTAGCTGCTCGCGTTGCGCGCACCGACGATCGCGACGGCTGGCGCATGGCCGGTCGACAGCCTGCCGCGCGCATAGATGACGGACGGCGCGTCGCTCAGCTCGTGCAGCCGCGGCGGATAGTCGGCGTGATCCCGCGGGATTGCACGCGCATCCCGTCCGGCGTCCCCAACTGGCTCCGAAGGGGTGAACTGCGCGCTCATGAAGTCAGGGAAGAAACTGATTCGCGCCTTCTTCCGCCTTGACGGCTGCCGCACGGAGTTCGAGCAGCTGCTTCCACCAGGCGTCGAGCAGCGTGTCGAGACCCATCCGGCCCGGCGCACTGATGGCAAACCGCCCGAATGCGCCGGGTGCGTCGATCTCCGGCACATAGTGTTCACCGAGCAGGTCGAGCTTGCTGAAGACCACGCAGTACGGCTTGGCCGCGAGCTCCTGCGAGTACTCCGCGATCTCATGGCGCAACGCGTCGAACTCCGCCTGCCAATCCTCTGCGTCGATCGGCAGAACGAACGCGAGAATGCGCGTGCGTTCGATGTGGCGGAGGAACTGCAGCCCGAGTCCCTTGCCCTCGTGCGCACCCTCGATGATTCCCGGGATATCCGCGACGACGAACGAGCGATGGTCGCTCAGCGGCACCACACCGAGATTCGGCGAAAGCGTGGTGAAGGGGTAGGCCGCGATTTTCGGGCGTGCCGCCGAGATCACCGAGAGGAGCGTGCTCTTGCCGGCGTTGGGCTGTCCGACGAGACCGACGTCCGCGATCATCTTGAGCTCGAGCTCGAGCTGTCGCACCTGCCCTTCCTCACCGGGCTGCCATTCACGCGGCGACTGGTGCGTCGCCGTAGCGAAGAAGGCATTGCCCTTGCCGCCGCGGCCGCCCTTCGCAACGAGAATGGTGTCGCCGTCGTCGAGTACTTCGCCGAGCAGCTCGTTCGTCTCCGCGTCGCGCACGACGGTGCCAGGCGGTACCGGCAGGATGATGTCCTCGCCCGAACGCCCCGTCATGTTGTTGCCCTGTCCGTGCTGGCCACGATCGGCGCGCCAGAGATCGCGATACGTGTAATCCAGCAGCGTGATCAGGTTGCGGTCGGCCCGCACGAACACGTCGCCGCCGCGACCGCCGTCTCCGCCGTCCGGCCCACCCATCGGGTAGAACTTCTCTCGGCGGAACGAGGTCTGGCCCGAACCGCCAGTGCCAGCTTCGATTTTGACTACGACGCGATCGACGAACATGACTGAATGCTTGTGCTGGGGAAATGAAACGGGACCGCACGCGAACTTCGATGCTTCCGATCAGCTGGCGAATCTCCGCCGACCGTTGCCACTTGCCTGCTGCCCTGGCGCTTCTCGACGGCTATTTGCCCTGCACGCGCGCCCACAGGCCGCGATACCGTCGCATGTCGTCATCCGCGATGAGGTCGGCGATCGTGTCGAGCGCCGCGCTCACCGTCGCAGCGCTTGCCCCGGCGTGCAGCGCGCCGTGGAAGTGCGAATGCAGTTGCCGGTCCTGCCGGGCGATCGCGCAGGCGGCGACGACGCAGAGCTCACGTCGAGCCAGATCGAGCCCAGGCCGACCGAGCACTTTGCCGTACCCTTCGACGATCATCCATGTGTCGAGCGCCGGATGCAATTCCCGGATGTTCACCCGCAGGCGTTCGTAAAACGGACCATAGACGGTCGCGCACGTCGCCAGCCCGCGTTCGAGCCAGCGTGACGCATCGTGCTCGGCTGCCTCCTCGTCCTGCGGGGCGGGCCGACCCGACAGCCGTCGCCACTCCCGTGCCGCGTTGAGCGCACGCGGAAAGCCGGCGAACAGGTACGTCTGGAGAATGACCTCCTCGATCCACTCTGCACGCACCGTCGAGTTGGCGTCGGTGAGTGCGTCGCGGATCATCGACTCGCTGCCGCCGGCGAGCAGTGCCGCCAGGCGGACCAGTAGGCCCGTCTCCCCGTCCAGTTCCTGCAACGTCGTGGTGCCTGCGTCCGGTAACGTGGCGTGCTGCGAGTCCTCGCTCATCACCGATTCATTGCGCGACGTACGTGTCGAACGCATGCCGGGCGCAGGTCATGCCCGCGAACCCACGCGTTCGGCGCCCACCCGGATTTCACCGACGTTGTCGTTGCGCGTGTTGCGGATCGGGCGATTGGTGTACTCGCGCAGCGCGTCGGGCAACTCGTCCGGGAGCTCGCCCAGTGCGGCCAGCACTGCCATCACCGCCGGATGCTGCGCACGTGGTGCACCGTCGTCGACCTTCACGGCAATGCCGATCTCGCGATCGACGAGCGCCAGCGTGTGCACACCCTCGGCGCCGACCTTGCACAGCACACGTCCGTCGAACGCTTCCATCAACACGGTGTCGAACCGGTCCGTGCCGCCCACGAGGAACGGGTTGGTCGTCATTGCGTTCACCACGCGGGCGGGAGCGTCCTCGCCACGATTCGCTGCCGCTGCCAGTCGCGCATACGACAGTGCCATGTTCGCCAGCGGCAATGCAAAGACGGTGACTCCACAGCCGTCCACGCCGACGTGCACCGCGTCAGGGGCCAGGCCAGCCCATGCGGCGACAGTGTCGCGTGCGGCGTCCTGCACGGGATGGCCGGCGCGCTCGTAACCTTCCGTCGCCCACCCATGCATGGCGGCGCGCGCAAGCATGGCGGCGTGCTTGCCCGAGCAGTTGTTGTGCAGACGGGTGAGCCGGTGCCCGGACTCACGCAGCACGCGGACGCCGCGGCTCGTGAGTGGCTCATGGGGGCCGCAGGCGAGGTCGCCTTCCTCGAGGCCAAGACCAGCGAGCATCGCGCCGGCGAGCGCCACATGCTCCGGCTCTCCGCCATGCGAGGCACAGGCCAGCGCCAGCTCATCAGACGTCCAACCGAGCTGCTCCAGCCCACCTTCCATCACCAGCGGCAGCACCTGAAACGGCTTCGCGCACGACCGCCACCACGTGACGAGATGCGGGTCCCGTGCGGAGTGCAGGATCCGACCGGTGGCGTCCACGACGGCTGCATGCACCCGATGGCGCGACTCGACCACGTCGCCTCGTGTCACGACGACGTCGAGGGACATCGTGGCTTCGGAGAGGCCGAACCGGGCCGGAGAGCGCCGCTGGGCGAGATCGGTAAGTGATGAGTCGAGAGTCACGCCTGAAAGATAACCCCGGCCCGGTGCCAGCCGAGCGAGGGCAGGACTCAGCGTGTGGACGACGTCACTTTCGCGCGGTGGCCAGCACCCCGGCGAGGACCAACGCGCCGCCCACTATCGTGCCGATGCCCGGCGTTTCCGCGATGCCCGGAAGCACGGCGGCGAGCAGCGTCGCGCCGATCGGCTCTCCAAGCGTGGTGAGATTCACGACGTACGCCGGAAGGTGTCCGAGCGCCCAGTTCATGCCGGTATGCCCCA
>JAZKCW010000046.1:0-6786 GCA_040387895.1 Gemmatimonadota bacterium | reverse complement strand
GCGTTCGCCCCCACGCAGCGGGTGATCACGTTGCTGTAGGGGTGATACCGCGCCTGCTCGGGGGTCAGGAAACCGGCGTCCACCTGCTCCTGTACATAGGAGTGGTCCTTGGTGACCTGCCGGAAGACGCCCTCGCGCAGCAGGTACACGCGCGAATCGCCGATATGGCCGATGATCCAGCGACCGTTCCCCATGAGCAGACAGGACGCCGTGGTGCCCATCCCCTGCTTGTCGGCCTCCACGATCGTGCGCTCGTAGATGGCCCGATTCGCATTGCGGAGGGCATCAGCCATCTGCAGCAGCGGATCGGTACCAGACAGATCGCGGACAGGGGCGAGATCGCGCGCAACGATCTGTACGGCCATTTCGCTGGCAACTTCGCCGGCAGCATGGCCTCCCATTCCGTCCGCAACGATAAACAGCCCACGCTCGGGATCAGCATCGGCGTAGAGACTGTCTTCGTTGCCTGCGCGGATACGCCCGACGTCGGTGCCGGCGGCGACGGAAAGCTGCACGTGGGTAAGGTGACTCAGTGCCTGAGGAGTTTACGTTGGGACGTCGAAGCTATCCCGGGGTTGCGCCCGTTGGCAAGCGCGCAGACGAGTCCGTGTTGCCCTTGTGCCGTTCGGTGTCCATCGAACGTGCAGTTTCGGCGCCGGCGCCATCGCCCGCCTGCAAGCGGTAGAGACGATCGTAGAGCCCACCCCGTGACACCAGCTCGCGGTGCGTCCCCCGCTCCAGCACTTCGCCATGATGCAGCACGAGGATCTCGTCGGCCTCGAGGATGGTGCTGAGCCGGTGCGCGATGGCGATGGTCGTGCGACCGAGCATCAACTCGGACACCGCGCGCTGGATGTCCGCTTCGATCTCGGAGTCGACCGCACTCGTTGCCTCGTCGAGCACGAGGAGGGCCGGATCCGCGGCCACCGCGCGTGCGAAGGCGAGCAGCTGCCGCTCACCGACGCTCACGCTCGCGCCGCGTTCTGCCAGCTCGTGACGCCATCCGCCCGGCAGTCGCGCGATCACCCGGTCGGCACCGACACGGGCCGCGGCGCGCTCGAGGGCGGCATCATCAAGCTTGGCGCCGAGTCGCAGGTTGCTCGCGACATCGCCCGCGAAGAGAAAGATGTCCTGCTGCACGTAGCCGATGAGCGCGCGCAGGACATCGACCGGCAGCCCACGCGCATCCACGCCATTCACGAGGATGCGGCCACGCTGTGGCTCGTAGAAGCGCAGCAGCAGGTTGACGATGGTCGTCTTGCCGGCACCGGTGTGCCCGACCAGCGCGACGGTCTCGCCGGGACGCACGACGAAGCTGACGTCACGCAACGTCCATCGAATGTCCGGTGACGTGTCCGAGGCGGAGGGTCCCGACGCCGTATCGTCCGTCACGCCGCCCTGGGCACCATAGGCGAACCACACCCCCTCGAATTCGATCGTCACGCCTGCCGCGCGCAGCGCCGCCACGCGTGCGTCGCGATCGGGTGTCGGTGTCAGCCCCGGCGCATCCGGTGTGTCGACCAGCTCGAAGATCCGCTCGGCGGCCGCCATCGCCTGCTGCAGGATGTTGTACTTCTCCGAGAGGTCCTGCAGCGGCTGGAAGAAGCGTCGCACGAGCTGCAGGAATGCGGCGACCGTGCCCACGGTGAGCGCGCCCGACCCGACCCGCATCCCGCTCGCCACCAGCAGGCTGGCCAGCGCGAACGTCGTCAGGAACTCGATCACCGGGAAGTACAGCGCGTACACGGTGATCGACTTCAGGTGCGCATCGAGATGCGCGCGATTGAGCCCATCGAAGCGCTCGGTTTCGGCGCGCTCGCGGCCGAACAGCTGCACCACCCGGATGCCAGCAAGCCGCTCCTGCAGGAAAGCGTTGAGCCGCGCCAGCCGGGTGCGGATGTCGCGATACGCCGTGCGCACCCGGGACTGAAAGACCCGTGAGGCGAGGAACACCAGCGGGATCACGGCGAACGAGGCGAGCGCCAGTCGCCAGTCCACGACCAGCATGACGATGCTGATGGCGAGCAGCGTGAACAGGTCCCCCAGGCCGGCCACCACGCCGGACGTGAAGAGTTCGTTCAACGATTCGACGTCACTCGTGACCCGGGTGACCAGACGGCCGACCGGAGTCCGGTCGAAGTACGCGATCGGCAAGCGCTGCAGCCGAGCGAACAGTGCTGCGCGCAGGTCGCGCATCACCCGCTGTCCGAGCAGGCTCGTCATGAGCGTTTCGCCATACGCGGCGGCAAACTGCGCGACGAGGAGCACCACGTACAGCAGCGCCACCTGCACCACCAGCGTGCGGTCGGCGGCCGGCAATGCACGATCGATCACCCAGCGTGTCAGCAGGGGGCCAGCGAGCTGCATCGCCGACTCCACGGCGATCAACCCGAGCGCGCCCGCGACGAGCGGCCGGTACGGTCGGACGAAGTGCAGCAGACGCCGCACGAGGCGAGCGTCGTACGCCTTGCCTACGCCATCATTATCAGAGAGGGGAGCAGCCATGCACCCGCAATCTAACCACCGCTGGCGGGTGCACCGCCGATAGTTTTCAGCATCATGAAGGATCGTATTCGCATCCGGGGCGCCCGGCAGCACAACCTCAAGGGATTCGACCTCGACATTCCGCGCCGCGCCCTGACGGTCGTGACCGGTGTGTCCGGCTCCGGCAAGTCGTCACTGGCGTTCGACACGCTGTATGCGGAAGGGCAACGCCGGTATGTCGAGTCCCTGTCGGCATACGCGCGACAGTTCCTCGAGCGGATGGAGAAGCCGCTGGTCGACACCATCGAGGGCATGTCGCCGGCGGTGGCGATCGAGCAGAAGAACCCGACGCGCACATCACGCTCGACGGTCGGCACGGCCACGGAGATCTACGATTACCTGCGCCTGCTGTGGGCACGCATCGGCCGCACGTACTGCCGGGTCTGCGGCCGTGAGCTGCGCCCCGACACCGTGCAGTCTGTTGCAGACACGCTGCTGTCGCTGCCGGCCGGGACCCGTTTCTCGATCGCCTGCCCTCTCGTGCGGTCGTCCGAGGTCACGCATGCAGTGATCGAGGAGAACCTGCGCGCACGCGGCTTCGTGCGTGTCGCGGTCGGCGAGACGCTCATGCACCTGGACGATCTCGCGGCGGCGGGCGTCGATCTGTCATCTGCGCCGGATGTGCTCATCGTGGTCGACCGGCTGCGCCTCGATGGCAAGAGTGAGGGTCGCATCGCGGACGCGATCGGCACCGCGTTCAACGAGGGCGACGGCGATACCGTGCTGCTGTTCACGGAACCCGTGATGCCCCCGGAGGCACTGCGCACGCCGCAGGCACCGGGTCCGGTGACCCGTCTCGCATTCACCGAGCGTTTCGAGTGTCCGAACGACGGCACGCGGGCGCCGGCGCCGACACCACAGCTGTTCTCGTTCAACAATCCGCGCGGCGCGTGCCCCACGTGCAACGGTTTCGGCGCCATCCTCGCCTACGACGAGGCCCTGATCGTACCCAATCAGGAGCGCTCGCTGCGCGATGGCGCGATCGACCCGTGGACGAAGCCGCGCTACGAGAAGGAACGTCGGCTCGTCGTGGAGTTCGCGCGGGCGAACCTCATCTCGCCCGACGTGCCATGGCGCACCCTCTCGGCCGCGCAGCGCACGCAGCTGCTCTACGGCAAGGCGCGTGGATACAAGGGAATCTTCCCGTTTCTCGAGGCACTCGAGGAGAAGAAGTACAAGCAGTATATCCGCATCTTCCTTCGGCAGTACCAGAGCGCGAAGACGTGCCCCGACTGCGGCGGGACCAAGCTGCAACCCGATGCGTTGCAGGTGCGGGTCGGCCCGCACACGATTGCCGACGTGACCGCAATGCCGGTGCGCGACCTTCGCGTCTGGGTCGATGCACTCGCACTTGAGGGCATTGATGCGCAGGTCGCGGAGGCCGTGCTGCGTGAGGCGCGCTCGCGCATCAGGTTTCTCGCCGATGTCGGCCTCACGTACCTGACACTCGACCGCGCGACGCGCACACTCTCCGGTGGCGAGGCACAGCGCATCACGCTCTCGAATGCGCTCGGCTCCGCACTCGTGGATGCGACGTACGTGCTCGACGAGCCGAGCATCGGGTTGCACCCGCGCGACCTGGACCGGCTGCTGTCGCTCCTGCTGCGCCTTCGCGATGGCGGCAACACCGTCGTGATGGTCGAGCACGACCTCGATGCCATGCGGGTATGCGACTACATGGTCGAACTGGGGCCGGGCGCCGGCGAGCACGGCGGACAGGTGGTGTTCGCGGGGCCGATGCGCGACGTCGCGAACAGCCCACTCACGGGTCAGTACATCACCGGCGCGCGCAAGATCGCGTTACCGGCGAAGCGGCGCCCGCTCGGGCCGCGGTGGCTCGAACTCCGGGGCGCCAGTGCACACAACGTGCACGACGTCGACCTGCGTGTCCCGATCGGCGCGATGACCGTGGTGACGGGGGTGTCGGGCTCCGGCAAGAGCACGCTCGTGCACGACATCCTGTACCGGGCGATCGAGACGTCGCTGCACGGCGAGAACTCCGCGAAGGAGCATCTCGGCGAAACGGTGGGACGCTTCACGAGCCTCAACGGTGTCGACAATCTCGATGACGTGGTGCTCGTCGACCAGAGCCCCATCGGGCGGTCGCCCCGGTCGAATCCCGTCACGTACGTGAAGGCATACGACGAGATCCGCCGCCTCTTCGCGGAGATTCCCGCGGCCCGTGCGAAGGGATTCGGGCCCGGACATTTCTCGTTCAACGTCGCCGGGGGTCGTTGCGAGCACTGCGAAGGAGCGGGGGCGCTCGAAGTCGAGATGGTGTTCATGGCCGACGTGTTCGTGCCCTGCGACGCCTGCGGCGGCAAGCGATTCAAGCCCGACGTGCTGGAGGTACGGTTCAAGGGCAAGAACATCGCGGACGTGCTGGAGATGACCGTCGACGAGTCGATCCGGTTCTTCCCGCGCGAGGACAAGCTCGCGCAGGCGCTCTGGCATGTGCAGCAGGTGGGCCTGGGCTACCTGCGCCTGGGCCAACCCGCGACCACGCTGTCCGGCGGCGAAGCGCAGCGACTGAAGATCGCACGCGAACTCGCACTGACCGCGCGGGGCGGTGCACGTAAACTGTACGTCCTCGACGAACCGACCACCGGCCTCCATCTCGAGGACATCCAGCGGCTGGCGCAGGTGTTCGAGCGACTGCTGGGTCAGGGGCACACGCTGCTGCTGATCGAGCACAACCTTGACGTGATCAAGCTCGCCGACTGGGTAGTGGACCTCGGTCCCGATGGTGGCGACGCGGGCGGCAAGGTGGTCGCGAGTGGTCGGCCCGAAGAGGTCGCACTGGTGGAGTCGTCGCACACCGGACGCTGGCTGCGCACGGTATTGTGAGTGCATAGCGCGCGGCGAGTGCGCCGCGCGCTCCGGGTGCGCTGCTTACGGCTCGCGCGGCGCGACGCGCCAGATGGCTCCGTTGCCGCCGCCGACGTCCGTGGCGATATACAGCGCACCATCCGGCCCCATGACCGGCACGCGCAGGCGCACGCCCAGGTCGGCAAACACGTTCGTCTCGCTCGCCAGCGAGCCGTCGGCATTCAACCCCAGCACGACGAGCTTTGCACCGACGAGTTGCGCGACGGCGAGCGCACCGTTCCAACCACGCCAGTTCGCCCCCGTGATGAACGTGGCTCCGGAAACACCGCGCGCCGGTGCCCCGCTCTTCCACGCCGGGCGCATGGCGTCGGGATAGCGCGCAAGGTCCGTCATCGGCACGGATTCGTTGTAGCCCGGTACGGGGTTCCATCCACCATTCCCGCCGGCGATCAGTCGCGTTGCCTCATCGTCGAACGACGGTCCGTGCTCAGTGACGAACACGGCCCCGTCGGATGGCCGGAATGCCACGCCCTGCACGTTGCGATGACCGAACGTGTAGATCCGAGCGTCGGCCGTGACGCCATTGACGACGATGACGGGATTGCCGGCTGCGGGCGCGCCGTCCCGTGTCACGCGCAGGACCTTGCCGCCCAGGCTGCCGAGGTTCTGTGGATTCGCGCCATTTGCGGCGTCGCCGGTGCCCACCCAGAGAAAGCCATCCGGCCCGAAGCGCGGACGGCACCCGGAGTGCCGGCCGTTGCTGCCCCACGGCAGGCCCGTGATGATGTCGGTTCGATTCTCCAGACCCGTGCCGTCATCGGACAAGCGCCACCGCACCACGCGATGGTCGTTGGCGCCACCGCGATTGGAGGAGAAGCAGGTGTAGAGGAGACGGTTGGACGCGAACTCGCGATCGAGCGTGAGGCCGAGGAGTCCGCCTTCGCCGCTGGCGACGACATCCGAAATCTGCGCGACCTGCACGACCGCGCCGTTCGCGCGCCGAAGCCGTACGCGGCCCGCGCGCTCGGTGAACAGCAGGTCGCCATTCGGCAGGAACTGCAGGTCCCAGGGGTTGCTCAGGCCGGAGAGGAGCACCGTGCGGTCAACGACGGGAGCCTCACTGCCCGGCCCACTCGGCAACGGCTGTGACACCGACACGTCGCCGTTGCAGGCCGCTGTGATGGCGAGTGCAGCACTCAGTTGCACAGTCGCTCGACGTATCCGCATGGGAGTTCTCCGGCCGGTGACAGGATCTGCACCATCCACGCGACGGGCGTGCACGTGCGGACGATTTTCGGTGATGCTCTACCCCCACAGAGATAAGATGGGCGCGGCGCTTGACGTACCCCTCCCGAACCGGCGATACTAAGGGGCTATTCCCGGGTAGCTCAGGTGGTAGAGCAGGTGACTGTT
>JAZKCW010000045.1:0-24558 GCA_040387895.1 Gemmatimonadota bacterium | reverse complement strand
TCGGCGCAGCCTCATTAATTTAATCGCCGTGGAGACACGATCGGGGCTGCCCGCACACACCGACGCGAGTGGAACCGTCATTCCGGAACGGTGGGCATTCTGGCGATCCGGGCCGGACACGGGCGTGCGGAACATGGCTATCGATGCGGCCCTGCTCGAGCGTGCAACAGGCCGCATATCCGGCACCACGGCGGACGCCGACGACCGCGTTCCACCGGCGGTATGGCGCTGCTACTCGTGGAGCAGCCCGACCGTGTCCTTCGGTCGCAACGAGAGCACCATGGGCCGGTTCAGTACGGAGTCGATCGCGGCCGCGGGGCTCGAGGCCGTGCGCCGACCGACCGGTGGCCGCGCCCTGCTGCATGCACGCGAGATCACATACAGCGTTGCACTGCCCCTGGCGACCGGCGTGCCGTGGCGCGTCGCGTACGACGCGATCAACCGGCTGCTGCGGGACGCGCTGCGCTCGATCGGCATCGACGCCGAGATCGTGCCGGACGGCGTACCGGATGCAGAGATCGCGCGGGATGCCGGGGCGCCGATCATGACGGGACCGCTGCGTCCCGACGGGCCGTTGTGCTTCGACCGTCCTGCGCCCGGCGAGATCGTCGTGGGGCAGGCGAAGCTCGCCGCCGGTGCGGTCTGGCGGGAGCGTGGCGCGTTCCTGCAGCACGGCAGCATCCTCCTGCACGACGACCAGCGCTGGTTGCTGCGGGCCGCGTGTGCTCCCCTGCCCGAACCCGCACCGGGCGCCAGCCTGCACGACGTCCTTCCGGGGGAATCCGGGGATGATGCGCTACGCGACCTCGTGGAGCGCGCGATCGAACGGCAACTGCTCATACGCGCCGACGTGACACCTGTGCCAGCGTGGACGTCATTGCAGGCGGACATCGCGCGCTGGGCCAATCGGTTGTCGGATTCCGCATGGCTCTGGCGCCGGTAACGCGCGCTCATCATCGTACCGTGCGTGCGCCATGCCGCATGTGCGTCGCCACTCCACTCCTGCCTCAGGCCCCAATGCTTCGCGCCATCTCGCGCCTCGCACCGATCGCGTTGCTGCTGCTTTCGTCTTGCACCGACAAGGGTGCCCCGGATAACAGCGGCGCCGGAGGCAGCACTGGAGGCGATTTTGGTGGAACCCTCGTCGAGGTGCAGCCGGCCGAACCATCGACGCTCTTTCCTCCGAAAGTCTCGTCGAACGACGGCAGCGTGATCATCGGAGCGCTGTTCGACAAGCTCGCCGACATCGGTCCCGCGTTGCAGACCACGAGTGACAGCGGCTTCACGGGGGCGCTGGCGAAGAAGTGGTCCTGGGCGGACGACTCGCTCTCGATCGCATTCGAGCTCGATTCCGCGATGCGCTGGCACGATGGCGCGCCGGTGCGCGCAAAGGATGTCCAGTTCACCTTCGCGACCTACACGGCGCCGGAGGTCGAGTCCACCTTTGCGTCGCTGCTCGGCAATATCGACTCCGTCTCCGTGCGCGATTCGCTCACGCCGGTATTCTGGTTCAAGCGTCGCCTGCCCCACCAGTTCTTCGACGCGACGTACCACATGTACATCCTGCCGTCGCACCTGCTCGACTCGATTGCGCCGGCCGCGCTCAAGACGTCGGCCTTCGCCCGAGCGCCCATCGGCACCGGGCGCTTCCGCTTCGCGAGCTGGACACCGAAGCAGCGCATCGAGATCGTCGCCGACACGGCGAACGCACGCGGTCGCGCCAAGCTCGATCGCGTGTACTATACGTTCACGTCCGACTACGGGGCGGCGACGGTCCAGCTGTTCGCCGGCGAGGCGGATTTCTACGAGGGCATCCGCCCGGTGAACATTCCGCAGGTACAGGGCAACAGCAGCCTGCGACTCGAGCCGATGCCCACGCTGCGCTACGAGTACATGGCGTACAACCTGCGCCAGAAGGGCGATACGTCCAGGCCGCATCCGCTATTCGGCGATGTCAACGTGCGGCGCGCGCTCGCCATGGCCGTCGACCGGGCGAGCCTCGCGCGCAATGTGCACGACACGCTCGGTGCTGTCGCCCTCTCGGCCGGCCCCCGGACGCTCATTCCGGATACCGCGGCGCTCAAGCAGATCCCCTACGATCCCGCCGCAGCTCGCAAGCTCCTCGACTCCCTGGGTTGGGTGGCGGGCGCGAAGGACGGCATCCGCGAGCGCAACGGCGTGCGATTCTCGTTCGAGCTCATGGCACCGGCGTCCAGCCAGTCGCGCACGCGCTTCACGGAATTGCTGCAGCAGCAACTCCTCGCGATCGGCGTCGAGGTACGTCCGCTCGTGCTGGAAGGACCCGCGATGGGCGGTCGCGTGCAGCCCGGTGATTTCGATGCCTTCGTGAACGCATGGAACATGACACCGGGCCGCCTCGGCATGGCGCAGACCTGGCGCTCGCGTGGCGTGCAGAACTACGGTAAGTATTCGAGCCCCGAATTCGACCGCATGCTCGACAGCGCGATGACCTCGATGCGCACGGACCTGTACACTCAGCGCTGGACCGCAGTCTTCCAGCGACTGATCGATGACCAACCGGGCCTCTGGCTGGCGGAAGCGAGCACACCCGCCGCCATTCATCGGCGCATCCGCAACTCGCCGCTCTCCGCGGATGGCTGGCAGCGCGGCCTCGCGGACTGGTCGATCGATCCGGCCCAGCGTCTCGATCGCGACAAGATCGGCCTGCGGAGTGCGCGCTGAGCACCCTCGCGGGCCGCATCGCCAGTCGGCTCGCAGAGTCGTTGCTCGTGGTCATGGCAGCGGTGACGCTGTCGTTTCTGCTGATTCATGCTGCAGAGGGCGACCCGCTGACCAGCATCACCACCGAATCCATGTCGGTCGAGCTGGTCGCACGGCTTCGCCAGCAGTACCTGCTCGACCAGCCGCTGCACGTGCAGTACGGCCGGTGGCTCCTCCTCGCGCTGCAGGGCGACTTCGGTTATTCGCCGCTCGCGATGCGACCCGTCGGGGAGCTGCTCGCCGAGGCGGTACCACCCACGCTGCTGCTCATGGGCTTGGCGCTCGTGTCGAGCATCGGGTTGGGTGTGCTGCTTGGCGGGTGGCAGGGAGCGCGGCCGGATTCACCCGGTGATCGCTCAATGTCCCTGCTCACGCTGATCTCGTACTCGGTGCCCGAGTTCTGCCTGGGTATCGTGCTGGTGCTGCTCTTCGTACCGCCGCTGCCCCCAGGCTTCATGACCACCACTGGAGCGGAGAACCTCGCGCTGGGCAGCCGTCTCGTCGACCGCCTGCGCCACCTGGTTCTCCCGTGGCTCTCACTTACGATCGTCGGCACAGCGCTCTTCGCGCGCTTTCAGCGCACGGCGATGCGCGACACCATGCGCGAGCCGTTCGTGCGCACCGCGCGCGCCAAGGGTCTCGACGAGCGCGCGGTCCGGCGCCAGGCACTCCGAACCTCCCTGTTGCCCGTCATCACGATTGCCGGGTTGACCTTCCCCGCATTGCTCGGTGGTGCCGTCGTCGTGGAGAAACTCTTCAGTTGGCCCGGGATGGGCCGACTGCTTGTCGAGGCGATCAGAAGTCAGGACCATTGGGTGCTTTCGGGCGCTATTGTCGTCGGGAGTGCCATGACTGTGCTCGGCAGCCTGCTCGCCGATCTGGCCCGGGCCGTCGTCGACCCGCGAGTCGAACGCGCGTGAGGAATCGCGGGTGAGCACACGCGCGAAATCCGGACAGACGCGAACGCTCCGGACCAGCATGCTGCTCGTGGCGCTGCTGGCCTTCGTCGCGATCGCCGCGCCGCTCATCGCGCCCTACTCGCCGACCGAGCAGCTGGGACTCACCACCTTGAACGGGCTCGCGCCGTCGCCGTCCTACCCGTTCGGGACTGACTTGAGCAGCCGCGACGTGTTGAGCCGCGTGATTCACGGCGCCCGCGTATCGCTTGGCGTTGCCGTCGTGTCGGTGACGCTCTCCTTGCTGCTCGGTACCCTATATGGTGCGCTCTCCGCGATGGCTGGCGGGACCGTTGATCGCGTGATGATGCGAGTGCTCGATGTCTTCCTCTCGCTGCCGCGGCTCCTCGTGCTGCTCGCGATCACGGCGATCTGGAATGGATTGCCTTGGTGGGGACTCGCGCTCGTGATCGGCGGGACGGGTTGGTACGATGCCGCCCGCCTTGTACGCGGCGAGATGCAGGCGCTGCGCGGCCGCGACTTCGTGCTCGCTGCGCGGGCCAGTGGCATTCCGGCCCGCCGGCTGCTTGTGCGACATCTCCTGCCCCACCTGCTGCCGTTGCTGGCGGTGAGTGCTACGCTGGGGGTTGCGAACACCATCACGCTGGAGGCGAGCCTCGGGTTTCTCGGGCTCGGGGTGCAGGTCCCGACGCCCAGCTGGGGTAGCATCATCCGCGATGGCAGCAGTCTGGTCGACACCATGTGGTGGCTGACCCTCTTCCCCATTCTCGCCATCGTGCTCGCCGTCGTCGCCTGCAATGCCCTCGGCGATGCCTTGCGCGACGAGTTCGCGCCGGAGCAGGTTCCCGCGTGACTTCTACCAGCCTCGAATCCCCCGCGTCCCCGGCGCAGGAGGGTGCCCCGCTCCTCAGCGTCGAATCGCTGCAGGTGACGTTTCCCTCGGCGCAGGGCGTGTCCCGCGCCGTCGATGGGGTCAGCTTCACCATCGCGCCCGGAGAAACGGTGTGCCTCGTGGGGGAGTCCGGCTGCGGCAAGTCGATGACAGCGCTCTCCCTGCTGCGACTCGTACCACCACCCGGTCGCATCGACGGCGGGAGCCGCATCGAATTCGGTGGACAGTCCCTGCTCTCCCTCGCGGACGAGCCGCTGCGTTCGATTCGCGGACGTCGCATGGCGATGATCTTCCAGGAGCCGATGACCGCGCTCAACCCGGTCCTCACCGTCGGTGACCAGGTCGCGGAAGTGGTGCGCGTGCACACGAAGGCCTCGCGCGCGGAGGCATGGGAGCGCGCCGTGAAGATGCTCGCGGGTGTGGGCATCGCCGATCCGGCGGCGCGCGCGAAGCAGTACCCGCACGAGCTCTCCGGCGGCATGCGCCAGCGCGTGATGATCGCGATGGCGCTCGTGCTCGAACCCGAGCTGGTGATCGCGGACGAGCCGACGACGGCGCTCGACGTCACCATCCAGGCGCAGATTCTCGAGCTGTTGCGGGAGTTGCGCGACCGCACCGGCATGGCGCTCCTGCTCATCACGCACGACCTGGGCGTGGTGGCCGAGATGGCGTCGCGGGTGATCGTGATGTACGCCGGCCGCGTCGTGGAGGAAGCACCCGTGATGTCGCTCTTCTCCCAGGCGACGCATCCGTACACCGAGGGGCTCCTCGCCGCGATTCCGCGCCTGGGAGAAGAGCAGGATCGATTGCGAACCATCGTCGGCAGCGTGCCCCCGGCGACCGCGTTGCCGAGTGGCTGCAAGTTCCGCGATCGCTGTCCATACGCGTTTGACCGCTGCGCCGTCGAGGAACCCGCCCTCCTGCAGATCGGCCCCGCGCATCGCGCGCGCTGCCATCTGGTGGAGGAGCCCGAGCGTCGCGTGCCTCGTGCCGACCGCATCGCATGAGCAGCCCACTCAGCGTTCCGCGCAGTACGCCGCCGGGTGCGCCCGTTGCTCCCGTTGCTCCCGTCACTCCGCTGTTGCAGGTCCGCGACCTGTCGAAGCACTTCCCGATCCGCGGCGGTGTACTGCGCCGGGTCACCGGTGCCGTGCGCGCGGTCGACGGGGTGTCGTTCGACATCGCGCCGGGCGAGACCCTCGCACTCGTCGGGGAGTCCGGCTGCGGGAAGACGACGACCGGTCGCGCGATCCTCAGGCTCGTGGAGCCGACGGCCGGCAGCATCACGTTCGATGGCACCGACATCCGTGCGCTGCGTGGCGAGACGCTCCGCCGCATGCGCCGGCGCATGCAGATCGTGTTTCAGGATCCGTACGGATCGCTCAACCCCCGCATGACGGTCGGCGCAGCGATTCGCGAGGGACTCATCGTGCATGGTATCGCGGAAGGCGCCGCGGCGGATACGCGGGTCGCGCGGCTCCTCGACGAAGTCGGGCTGCGCGCCGAGGTGGCGTCCCGGTACCCGCATGAATTTTCCGGGGGGCAACGCCAGCGCATCGGCATCGCGCGGGCACTCGCCGTCGAGCCGGCCTTCATCGTCTGCGACGAACCCGTCTCCGCGCTCGACGTCAGTGTGCAGGCGCAGGTGGTGAACCTGTTGCGCGACCTGCAGCGGCAGCGCGGGCTCTCCTACCTGTTCATTGCGCACGATCTCGCCGTGGTGGCGCACATGGCCGATCGCGTCGCCGTGATGTACCTCGGGCGCATCGTCGAGCTCGCTCCGCGGCGCGAACTGTTCGCCAGCCCGCTCATGCCGTACACTCAGGCTCTGCTGTCCGCGGTGCCGGTGCCGGATCCGGGCGCGAAACGCGGACGGCTGCTGCTCCCGGGCGAACCCCCATCGCCCGCGAACCCGCCATCGGGTTGCGTCTTTCACCCCCGGTGCCCGCATCCGGCGAAGGACGCGGCCTGTACGCGTATCGTACCACCGCTCGAAGAGAAGGCGCCCGGCCACTGGGTCGCCTGCATCAAGCAGCCTCCCACCACCGTCTCCGACACGGCGCAGCGCGATGCCGGCGGCACGCGCAGTCCGGAACGGTACCTCCCCCTGTTCGCCCACCACACGACCCCACCCACACCGTGACGTCCACGAGCACCTCGGCCAGCGACACCGGCGGTTTCTTCGGGCATCCCCGTGGACTCTCCACACTCTTCTTCACGGAGATGTGGGAACGCTTCTCGTACTACGGGCTCCGCCCGCTGCTCGTGCTGTTCATGTCCGCCGCGCTGCTCGACGGTGGGTTCGGCTTCGAGCGCGGTCAGGCGTCCGCGATCGTCGGCATCTACGCGGCGTGCGTCTATCTCGCATCGCTTCCCGGCGGGTGGATCGCCGACCGCTTGCTGGGACTCCGGCGCGCCATCCTGTACGGCGCCGCGCTCATCTCGCTCGGCCACATCTCCATCGGCCTGTCCGCGTTCGCGTCGAGCAAGCTGCCGTTCTTTCTGGGACTGATCCTCATCGTCCTCGGGACCGGCCTGCTCAAGCCGAACATCTCGGCCATCGTCGGCGAGCTGTATCCGGAAGGTGGGGCGCGGCGCGACGCCGGCTTCTCCATCTTCTACATGGGCATCAACCTCGGCGCGTTCCTCGGCCAGCTCGTCACCGGCGCGCTCGGTGAGTCGGTCGGCTGGCACTGGGGCTTCGGCGCGGCGGGTGTGGGCATGCTCATCGGCCTCGTGACATTCGCCGTTCGCGCCCGGAAGTCGCTTGGCGACATCGGCATGCATCCCACGCGACATGCGGATCCCGCGGTGCAGGCGCGACAGGAAAGCGGCGTGAAGCTGGCTGTCGGCATCGGCCTCGCAGTCCTCACGCTGGTCGTGGTACTCACGGCGACGGGTGCCATCGTGCTGGACGCGCAAGCCGTTGCGGGTGCGATGACCTTCGTGCTCGTCGGCCTCGCGACGCTCTACTTCGGGTACATCTTCGTCGCCGGCGGCCTCACCGGCGACGAGAAGAAGCGTGTGGGAGTGATCGCGGTGCTGTTCGTGTTTGCGGCGATCTTCTGGGCCGCGTTCGAGCAGGCGCCGACGTCACTCAACCTGTTCGCGCGCGACTTCACCGACCGGCAGCTCGGCGGATTCGAGATTCCCGCGACGTGGTTCCAGTCGGTCAACTCGTTCTTCATCATCGTGCTCGCACCGGTGTTCGCGGCGCTCTGGGTCTGGATGGCGCGTCGTGGCAAGGAGCTGTCGAGCCCCGGCAAGTTCGCCTGGGGGCTGTTGCTCGCGGGCGTCGGGTTCGCAATCATGATCCCGGCAGCGAACAGCATCGTGAGCAGCGGCGGTGCGATCAAGGTCTCACCGTGGTGGCTGGTCGCCAGCTACTTCTTCCAGACGGCGGGCGAACTGTGTCTCAGCCCCGTGGGCCTGTCATCGATGACCAAGCTCTCGCCGCCGCGCTACGTCGGACAGATGATGGGCATCTGGTTCATGGCGACGTCGGTCGGCAACCTGATCGCCGGACTCGTAGGCGGCGAGGTCGACCCGGAGCGTCTGGAACAGACGCCGGCACTGTTCACGGCCACGACTGCGGCACTCGTGATCTCTGCTGTCATTCTCGCGCTGCTCTCGATTCCCATTCGCCGGATGATGGCGACGACGGCGGAAGGAAAAGCGGGAGTGACGCAGTAACGTCGGACGCCAGGCGCGAGACGCCTGGCGTCCTGGCCTATGGCCAAGTGAACAGTGAGTTCGGAATCGTCCGCTCGCGCGCCATCAGCACGTCGCGCGGCTCCTGCCAGAAGACACGGGTGCGGTCCTCGCTGGAGAACCGGATCTCGAACTTCCGGTCACGGTCGCCGCCGGCGGGCATGGCGAAATCGACACGCCACAGCCGTCTCGAACGAGGCGGCACGGCCGCGAGGATCGACACACCGAAGGCGCTGCGCATCGGCGTCGTGAGCGAGTACGGCGCCGTGCGCCCCGCCCACAGCTTGCCCGCTTCTGCGAACACGGCGAAGCCAAGGTCGCCGACGTTGTAGCGCGGCGGGAGGATCATGCGCTGCTCGGTGCGAAAGAGCAGACGGTGCGAACCCGGCTCCGTCGAGCGACGGTGGCCCAGCAATCCACCATCGCGGTCGGCGAGCGACAGCTGGAACGGCACGCGCATGTCGGACCCTGAGGAGAACTCGAGCTCCGCCAACGTGAGCTGCTTCGCGGCGGGCTTCGCGTAATACGCGATGCGTCCGCTCATCACGTGGCTGTCCCAGTCGCCGGTCGTGCGATCGAATCGCGCTTCCGAGACACCCTGCATGCCGATGAAGGACTGCTGGTTGCCCAAGCCGCCGTAGATGTTGCTGGAGACGAACCGGTCGCGGTCGCGTGAGCCGAACAGGCCGATCGACTGTCCGAGCACGAGACCGACCTGCATGCCCACACGCACGTCCTGCGCGCCCACGAGTGCATCGAAGCCCTGCACGCGCTCGAACCGGATGCGGCGCATCCCGAGCAGCGCATTCACACGCGTGACACGCTGGCGCCGAAACTCCGCGGGCACCGCACCGCTGGTGTCCGGGCGGAACCCGAGCGGCGTGATGAGTCGTGGCAGGGTGTCCGCGCGTTCGAACTCGCGCGTGAGCAGGCCTCCGATCAGCTTGAGCCGGCCCACCGGACCGACACGCATCACGCCACCGAGGTTGGCGAACTCGCGCGCGACACCCACCGCGTTCTGTTCGAGCCCCGGACGACGCAGGGACACGAAGTCGCGCGAACTGCCGAACGTGCCGATGAACGCGAATCGCTGCAGGTCCGTGTAGTACGGGCGCACGACCTCGAGGCGTACGTCCTGCCCGCGCTCGGCCTGTCGCACGTTCAGGCGCAGTTCATTGCGGGAGCCGCCGAACTGATAGTCGGCGTACTGCACGCCCAGCACATCGTTGTACGATGCCCCATCGCGCCACTCGATCGCGGCAAGCCTCGCCTTGCCTGCGAAGTTGCTTTCGCCGAACCGCACCCCGCGAAACATCGGCGCCTTCGCCTGCACCTGCGGCTGGAAGATCAGGCTGAATTCGTCACGTGTCTCGACTTCGAGCCGTACGCCGCCGCTGCCATTGTCGTACACGGAAATGCGTGCGTCCGACAGGAACGGTTGCGCGCGCAGGATGCGCTCCGACTCGGCCCGGTTGATCTGGTTGCACGGCTCGCCGACTTTCACCAGCAGATAACGCTGGATGACCGCCGGATCCGTCGTCGCATGCAGCGCGCGCACGCCGCGACGCAGGAAATCCACCCCTCTCGGGAGCTTGTCCGTGTAGGGCGGCTGATTGATGATCACGATGTCGCTGATCGGCTGCCCGGCGCATGCGTCCACCGCCAGCACACCGCGACTCGAGCTGGGCAGCGACCGAACGGGGGGCGCGGCGTTCTGCGCGTACAGCGACGCCGGACAGCCGAGGGCCATGACGATGCCGAGCGAACGGCGCCACGGGGTCATCACCTGAGCGCAGCGAACGATCACTTGCCCATTCGGCGCTTGAGTTCAGCCAGCCGGTCCTCGGCGTCGGCCTCACGCTCCGCACGGCTGCGCCGGGCGGGAGCACTCTCCCGGGAGCCGGTGCCGCCTTCCACCGAATCGTCGAGCAGCGCCTCCACCTCGCGCTGCGCCGCCGCCTCGTGCCCACCCATGTTCGAGTCGAGCCCTGAAATCGCCATGCGCAACTGCGCCGACATGTCGTCGAGCTCGCGCTCGGCTACCGTCAGCTCCTGCTGCTGCGACATGAGCTTCGTTTCCAGCATCAGCACGCGCTCTGCATGCTGCGCGGCGAATCGCTCCGCGACCGCCACCGTCTCCTGGTCTCCGATGCCCGCGGCAAGTCCCTGTCGGCGACGCACCGTATCCAGTTCGGCGCGCTCCTTGGCGAGTCGTCCTTCGGTCGTGGCGATTCCGTCGCGCAGGTCCTGCAGGGACACCTTTGCGTGAATCATCGCATCACGCATGGCCGACGTGACCCGACGTCGTTCCTCGGGGGGCAGTCGGCCGGAGAGGCTCCGCAGGGAGTCCCGCAGTTGATCGAACATGGAGTCGCAAAACCTCGTCGGGCGGGCGGCAGGTGGGAGAAGGCAGCGGCGCGAGTCAACACAGCGCACAAAGCCGACCACGGGAATCTACTCACCCGTACTACGCCTGCCGCGCCCGGTTCCGATCTCTCGGGAAATGTCGTGCGACCTACTGAGCGAGGTTCCAGCGGGTCTCGTCGCGCACCTGCCGCATCAGGCGCTCCGGTGTGTGCACATGCGGGAACAGGAAACGGTCACTGACGCGATTGAGAGCCAGCCGCAGGATGGCGAATCGTTCAGCCGCGGCCAGAAAGAGCGGCGTCATGCCGCGTTCCGTCGCCATCCGGTGCGTCGCGGCCAGACGGAAGCCTCGCTGTCCCATGGACTCGAAGTAGTCCAGATCCGGCCCGCCCCGGCGCCAGCGCCGCGCTTCCACGTGATCGGGGAACACCCCGCTCATCCAGAGGGCGTAGTTGCCAAGGTGTGCCCGCGCCAGGAAACTCCGCCGGGCATCATTGCCTTCGATCGCTTCCCCGAGGGACGCCAGCGTGTCGTACGTGGCGTCGTCATGTTCGGCGATCTGGTTGGCACGGCCGCGCAGGCCGAAGTGCATCAGGATGGCCGCCAGATAATCGGCCATGACCCGGTCGTCATCGCCAGCCGACCGCAGTGCATTGCGCACGAGCACATAGGCGAACAGTGCCAGCGACGCATTCGACCCCTGCCGGGACTCCAGCAGCCCGGCGAGCAGGCGGGGATCGTCGAGCAGCGGGTCGAGCCCCTGGTTCGCCAGCGTATCCTCGGCCTCTTCGAGGGACGTGGACGACCCGCGGGCGACCAGCCGCACCACCAGCTGTGCATCCTCCCGGCCAAGCCGGGACCGTACATCTGCGAGAATCATGCGTAATCCTCCCATGCACGTCATGTGCACGTCCTGTGCACTGGTACCCGTGAACTGCCCGTCGGGTGCCCGGCTGGCGCTGCCGGTGCTCCGTCGTGGCCCGCTCTCTGTTATTATCGGACGCACACCAGCACGCCATCAACTCGGCTCGCCGGCGGACCCCAGCCGGCAATCGGCCAACGCGTCGCGTCCCATCGCCCTGCCCCGTTGCTCTACCTCGCAATTCCTGCGCACAACGAGGTCGCCACAATCGGCGTCCTGCTCTGGCGGCTTCGCACCGTCCTCGACGAGTTTCCTCGCGAGTACGAAGTCGTGGTCTACGACGACGCGAGCACCGACGAAACCGCCGATGTCGCCGAGCAGTACGCCAGCGCGATGCCCGTGACGGTGCTGCGCGGCAAGTCGCCGGTGGGCTATGCCGGCGCACTCGATGCACTGGTGCGACATGTGTCCGCCGCGACCCGCTACCCGCGGCGCGATGCGTTCCTGCTGCTGCAGGGCGACTTCACGGATCCGCCGGGCATCGTTCCGGAGTTCGCACGCCGCTTCGAGGGCGGTGCGGACGTCGTCGTCGGTGAGCGCACTGCGGTCGTCGATGCTCCGGTCCCGGTCAAGCGACTGTTCTCCGCTGCAGGCTGGACGCTCAAGCCGTTCGTCCGCGTCGATGGTGTTCGCGATCTCACCGGCTCGATGCGGCTCGTCCGCATCTCGGTGCTGCGTGACCTGCTGCGGACCAGTGGGGACGCGGCCGTCGCCGAGGGCGACAGCTGGACGGCCAACGCTGACTTTCTGCTCCGTCTCGTTCCGCACGCGCGCCGCGTGGAGTCCGTCCCGATGGAGCCGACGTACGGTGTGCGCATGCGGGAAACCCGGCGCGCCACCTGGCGGGATGCGGTGGCCAGCCTGCGCTGGGGATGGACCGCGCGCGGCCGCAAGGCCACGCCGACGACCGCACCGGAGTCCGCCGCCGATCGCAATCGTGATCGCGCCGAAGGCGCACGGGACGCGAGCCGTGACGGTGCACGCGACACGGTGCGTGACGCCCGCGACAGCGGTCGTGAGACTCGCGACGCGGGACGTGACGGGACGCGCGAGAACGCTCGCGACAATGCTCGCGAGAGTGCGCGTGATGCCGGCCGCGAAGGCGCACGGCGCGGGCGTGAATCGTCGGCGCGGGACGCTGCCCCCCGGGACGGCGCGCCGCGTCCGCCGCGAGCACCGCGCGCGGAGACGCGCGCCGAGAATGGCGCCGAGCCTCGTGCCCGCCGTGCACCACGCGCGGAAACGCTCGAAGAATCGGCGGAGCGCGCCGCCGAACGCGAAGCGGCCCGTTCGGCGCGTCGTGATGCATCGCGTGAGGGATCGCGTGAGGGATCGCGTGAAGGCAAGGGCGGCGCAAAGCGCGAGGGCCGGAACGCCGAGCCACGCAACGCGGAACCACGGAGTGCGACACCGCGCAACGGCGAGGCACGGAATGGCGACACACCGCGACCGCCTCGTCGTCCGGCGGCGAGCGACGAGTCGCTGCTGAGCGATCCGTTTGCGGCACCACCTCGACGCGAGTCACCCTACGCATCGCTCGATGGCGAACGCCGCGACGACGAGGCAGCCGACAACCCGTCGAGCGACAGCATGACGACACCGGATGTCGGGATGGCGCGCGGACCGATGGGCCGAGGGCAGGGTGAGGACGACTCCCCCTATGCCGCCGACCGTCCCGAGGACACGCCGGCGGACGCGACGGCCAACGCACGCTCGGGTTCGGCTGACGAGGACGCAGAAGACGACGCAGGAGAAGGAGAGGACGGTGCATCAACGCCCGGCCGGAAGCGGCGACGCAATCGCCGTGGCCGTCGGCGACGCGGCCGTGAGGGATCCGCAGAGGGAGCGGATGCGGAGGAGTCGGCGGACACCGACGCCGATGCGGACGCGTCCGGCAGCCAGTCCAGCGAGGATTCGCCCGCGGAGTCGCCTGAGGGGTCACGCGAGCCTGGCGAACGGGTCGGGCGCAGGAGTACACGCGCGCCGCGTGAACACGATGTCACGATGGAGACCGAGGCTGGCGGACCGGATACCGGCGGCGATCGCGACCCTGCCAGTCAGTCGGATGACGAGGCGGACGCCGGCGACGATGGCGATCCGGAGGCCCGGGCGCGTCGCCGCGGACGACGTGGGCGGCGAGGTGGCGCTCGGCGCTCTCGCGGCCGTGGCAAGCGCAACGGTGGAGAAGAGGGCGGCGAGGGCTCCGGTGAGGGCTCCGGTGGGAGCGACGGCGGAAGCGACGGCGGAAGTGAGGGCGGCGACTCACGCCCCGGCAGTGGCAGCGCCTCCAGCGGACCGGACTGACGAAAGGTCTCGCCAGTCCGGCATGGGGCTGTTGTCGGCTTACTTCCGGAATTTGGCGTCGATTCTGGACGCGGTCGACGGACTCAGCACCCGCAGCAGCACGTACAGCACGACGGCGACCAGTGCGACCTTGATGGCGAACGCCAGCAGGGTGAGCAACAGCGCGACGAGCGGGCCCAGCAGGCCGAACACGACCTTGAGAGCGAACAGGCCGAGCACTGCAACGAGGCCGATCGTGAACAGGGTGCGCAACATGGGGCCAATCCGTGAATCGTGGAAAATGTCGAGTCTCTACTGGGGCGTACGATACGCAGGCAACGGGGTTTCACCAACGGCAGCACCACCCCGCCAGACCCGCCGAATCTGCGTGTACCGCCTAATTCGCGATAGGTGGTTACGGTTGTGTAGCCCCGGTGGTGACAGTGGACTACCATTCCGTGATCTCGCTCGATCCCCGGGCGCTTTCCCTGATATCGATCAATGGCCGAGCAGCTCTACCAGATCATGGGCCGCCATCGCCGCGATCCGCTCCCCGAGCGGAAGCCGCAATGGCTCAAGGTGAAGGCCCCGGGCGGCACCAACTACGTGCGCATCAAGCAGATGATGAAGGAACTCGACCTTCATACCGTCTGCGAGGAAGCGCATTGCCCGAACATCGGCGAGTGCTGGGAGCATGGCACCGCGACCTTCATGATCCTCGGGAGCGTGTGCACGCGAAACTGCGCCTACTGCGCCGTGTCGCATGGCCGTCCACCCGCCTACGACATCGAGGAGCCGGCGCGGGTTGCCCAGGCGATCGCTGAACTCGACCTCCGCCACGCCGTCATCACCTCCGTCGACCGCGACGACCTGCCCGACTTCGGGGCGTACATCTTCGCCGAAACGATCCGGCAGATCCGCAATCGCCTGCCGAGCTGCTCGATCGAGGTGCTCGTCCCGGATTTCCAGGGCAAGGTGGAGTCGATCCACGCCGTGCTGGACGCCCGCCCGGACATCTACAACCACAACACCGAGACCGTACCGCGCCTCTACAAGAAGGCGCGTCCGGGCGGTCGCTACGAGCGCCTGCTGGAGATCTTCCGCATCGCCAAGCGGTACGCACCGGACATCCCCACGAAGACGGGCATCATCCTCGGGTTGGGCGAGACGAACGAGGAAGTCGTGGAGACGATGCGCGACCTGCGCGCGGTCGACGTCGACATCCTCACGCTGGGCCAGTACCTCCGCCCATCGGACGGACACATCGCGCTCGATCGGTACGTCACGCCGGAAGACTTCCGCTGGTTCTACGAGACGGGCATGCGCATGGGTTTCCGCCACGTCGAGAGCGGCCCGCTGGTGCGCTCGAGCTATCACGCCTGGGAGCAGGTGCAAGCCGCCGGCGTGTAAGCGCCCATCACCAGCTCCCGTCCGGCTTCTGCTTCTCGGCTTCTGCCTTTCGGCTTCTGCCGTACGGCTTCCGCCTTTTTCAGCTTCTGCCCTTCAGCTTCTCGCAATGAGCAAAACCAGGAAGAAGGAAGATGCGCCCGCATCGGCCACGGCTACCGCGCCGTCGCCAGCCGCCCCTGCGGCGGGTGATGCCGCGCCCGACAACAAGGCGCTGAATCGGGAGCTGCTGTACTCGATGCTGATGCAGCGGCGCTTCGAGGAGCGCACGGCGGAGATGTACGCCATCGGTCGCATCGGCGGCTTCTGTCACCTGTACATCGGGCAGGAGGCCGTTTCCACCGGCACCATCTCCCTGCTCCGCCCCGACGACTACATCATCACCACGTACCGCGATCACGGGCAGGCGCTCGCGCGCGGCATGACACCACGCTCGGTCATGGCGGAGCTGTTCGGGCGGCAGGACGGCTGCGCGCGCGGCAAGGGCGGATCGATGCACATGTTCGACCGCCAGCTCGGCTTCCTCGGCGGCCACGGCATCGTCGGTGGCCACATCCCCATCGCGGCCGGCGTCGGCTTCGCCATCAAGTATCGCGGCGGCGACCAGGTCATCATCTGCTTCATGGGCGAGGCTGCGGTGAACAACGGGGCATTTCACGAGGCGCTCAACATGGCGTCGCTGTGGAAGCTGCCCTGCCTCTTCATCATCGAGAACAATCGCTACGGCATGGGCACCGCCATCGAGCGCGCGTCGTCGATCAACGACATCTACAAGCGCGGCGCTTCGTACGACATGCCGCGCGACGTCGTCGACGGCCAGGACGTGCATGCGGTGCGCACGGCGACCGCCGAAGCCATCGAGCGTGCACGCAAGGACGGCACGCCGACACTGCTCGAGATTCGCACGTATCGCTTCATGGGTCACTCCATGTCCGATGCGGTGAGCGGCACCTACCGCACGAAGGAAGAGCTGGACAAGTACCTCAAGCGTGATCCCATCGTGCTGCATCGGCAGCGCATGGAGGAAGCCGGGGAGATCACGCCGGACGAAGTCGCCGCGATGGACGAGGAAATCAAGAAAATCGTGCAGGATTCCATCGACTTCGCCGAGGCAAGCCCCGAGCTGCCGCTGGAAGCGCTGATGGAAGACATCCTCGTCGAAACCACGAGCTGACCACATGGCCGTCATTACGTACCGCGATGCGCTGAATCAGGCCCTCCGCGAAGAGATGCATCGCGACGACCGCGTCTTCCTCATGGGTGAGGAAGTCGCCGTCTATCAGGGTGCCTACAAGGTGTCGAAGGGCTTGCTGCAGGAGTTCGGCGAGATGCGTGTCGTCGACACGCCGATCACCGAGCTTGGATTCGCCGGTGTCGGTGTGGGCGCGGCGATGGCGGGCCTGCGCCCGATCATCGAGTTCATGACGTGGAACTTCGCGTTGCTCGCACTCGACCAGGTGGTGAACGCCGCCGCCAAGATGCTGTACATGTCGGGTGGCCAGTTCCCGATGCCGATGGTGTTCCGCGGCCCCAATGGCGCGGCGCTGCAGCTCAGCGCGCAGCACAGCCAGGCATGGGAGTCATGGCTCGCACACATTCCTGGCCTCAAGGTCGTGGCACCGGGCACGCCGTATGATGCGAAGGGCCTGCTCAAGGCGGCGATTCGCGACGACAACCCGGTGTGCTTCCTCGAAGGCGAGATGCTCTACAACACGAAGGGCGAAGTACCCGACGAGGAGTACGTGATCGAGCTCGGTAAGGCCGACCTCAAGCGCGAAGGCGATCACTGCTCGCTGATCACGCACGGCAAGATGGTGCTCGTCGCGATGCAGGCCGCCGATCAGCTCGCGAAGGAAGGCATTCGCTGCGACGTCGTCGACCTGCGCACCATCCGTCCGATGGATGTCGACGCGATCGTGGCGTCCGTGAAGAAGACGAACCGTGCCGTCGTCGTGGAAGAAGGCTGGGAGCTGTGCGGTGTCGGTGCACAGGTGGTCGATTACGTGCAGCGCCACTGCTTCGACGACCTCGATGCACCCGTGCTGCGCGTGCACCAGGCCGACGCACCGATGCCGTATACCAAGAGTCTCGAGAAGGCCGCGAAACCCGACGTCCCCAAGACGATCGCGGCCGTCAAGCAGGTCCTCTACATCGACTGAGCCGATACGTCCCCATGGCAACCAAGGTGATGATGGAGGCGCTCTCTCCGACGATGGAAGAGGGGCGCCTGGTGAAGTGGCTCAAGAACGTGGGCGACGCCGTCAAGAACGGTGAAACGCTGGCCGAGGTCGAGACCGACAAGGCGATCATGGAGCTCGTCGCGCGCGGTGACGGCGTGCTGCGCGCGCGCATGCTCGAGGAGGGCGGCACGAGCCCGGTCGGACAGACGATCGCTGTGATCGCCGCCGCAGATGAAGACATCTCGGCGCTGACCGGCGGTGCACCTGCAGCCGCGCCTGCGGCGGAAGCCGGAAAGACAGAAGCCGGAACTGCGGAAGCCGGAAAGGCAGAAGCCGGGACGGCGTCGCCGTCCGCAGGTGCCCCGGCCGACGCGAATGCCCAGCGGCCGCCGGCCGTCAGCGGTGAGGCGGAGAGGATGGTGCCGGCAGGCGAAGCGCATCATCAGGTCACGGCAACGACGCCCGATGCGCCAGGAATGGAAGCCGCTCCCGCGCCGGCCAGCGGCGCCGCGCCGGCACCGGCAGCGGCACCGGCACCGGGCGCGAATGCCGGACCGCCACGCTCGTCGCCACTCGCTCGCCGTCTCGCGTCCGAGCGCGGCATCGCGCTGGAGAACGTGAGCGGCACGGGGCCGAACGGCCGCATCATTCGCCGCGACATCGAAGCGGCACAGTCCAAACCCGCTGCTGTTCCGGCTTCTGCTCCTCCGGCTTCCGCTGTTCCGGCTTCTGCCGCTAAAGCCGCACCTGCTCCCGCCATGACCATCGAGGGCGACTACAAGGACGTCGCGCTCACGCAGATGCGAAAGACCATCGCGCGCCGCCTGAGCGAGTCGATCGGCCCGATTCCGACGTTCTATCTCACCGCCGAAATCGACATGACGAAGGTCGGTGAGCTGCGCGCGCAGATGGTGGAGGCGGGCGACCAGTTCAAGGTCTCGGTCAACGACATCATCATCAAGGCGGTCGCCATCGCGCTGGTGCGTCACCCCGAAGTGAATGCACACTGGATGACGGATCACATCCGCTACTTCGCGCGCGTCAACGTCGGCATGGCCGTCGCGACCGACGAAGGGCTCATCGTGCCGGTCATCAACGACGCGCACACGAAGGGTCTGGGACAGCTTGGCCGCGAGGCCCGCGACCTCGCGAAGCGGGCGCGCGAACGCAAGCTCGCACCCGCCGAGTATTCGGGCGGCACGTTCTCCGTGTCCAACCTCGGCATGTTCGGCATCGACCAGTTCACCGCGATCATCAATCCGCCGGAGGCCGCCATTCTCGCGGTGGGCTCGACGGAGACGAAGCCGGTATGGGAGAACGGGGCGTTCGTGCCGCGCGAGCGCATGCGCGTCACGCTGAGCTGCGACCATCGCGTCATCGACGGCGCTGTAGGGGCGCGATTCCTCCAGACGCTCGTCAGCCTGCTGGAACGTCCGATGATGATGCTGTTCTGACCTCTGCACCGCCGCACGCGACGCGCGTGCACTGATTGTCCGAACGGGCAGCCCCGCACAGTGCGAGGCTGCCCGTTCGTCGTTCCGGGGCTCGCACGATCCGCGGCGCGGAAAGCGTGCCTGCCGTGATTCCATTGGGGGTGGTTCGTCAGAGAGTGGAGGGCGCTTCATGGGATTCCATGTCGTGCCCACAGCAATGCGTCCGCAATGCCGAAGGCGATGCGTACGGCGTCCATTCCCACGATTCCCCGCGCCATGCCCGCGAACTCTTCCCGCCGCTCGACCCGTCCCTGCCACTCCACCGGAGTACCGCGACACGCGGGCTCGCGACGCATCCTCCATGGGCGCATGCTCCGCGTCTTCGGTTTGGTCGGCATCGCCCTGCTCGCCGCGTGTGGCGGTGGTGGTGGCGATACGACGACCGGTCCCGGGCCGACTCCACCGGGTGGTGTCGATCCGCAGACGCGTGGCTCGCTGATCGTGAACATCGCCGGTCTGCCGGCCGGCCAGGCGGGCGAGGTGCTCGTGACGGGTCCCAATGGTTTCTCGCGAATGCTCACGACGAGTGCGACGCTCACCGATCTGCCCGCGGGCCAGTACACGATCACGACACGCACGGTGCGTCCCGTGGATGGCGCGCTCGCGGGAACGGTCAGCGTGCAGACGGTGGAAGTGGCCGGCGGTGCGCCGCCCGTCGTCACGTCGGTGGTCTATACCGTTGCACCGGCGGTCGTCGGTGTGGAAGTCAGCGGCCTGCCGGGTGGCAGCAACGCCGACATCACGCTCACCTCACCCGCTGGTGCGACGCAGGCAGTCACCGCGAGCCAGCGCGTGACGGGCATCAGTGGCGGGTGGACGCTCGCGGCGCGCGCGGTTCGCGCGAACGGGTTCACCTATACAGCGACGCCCGCGACGGACGGCGCCGCCGTGCTCGCGGGTGACTCCATCGGTTTCCGGGTGCAGCACACGCTGAGCACGGGTGCGATTGCGGTGCTGGTCAGCGGCCTGCCCGCCGGCAACGATGTCGAGTTCACCGTGACCGGCCCGAACGGGTTTTCGCAGGTTCGCACCAACACCGCGACGCTCACCGATCTCGCACCCGGTGTGTACACCGTCACGGCACCCGCCATCACGATCGCCGGCGCGCTGTACAAGCCGTCCGCAGTGTCGCAGCAGGTCACGGTGTCGGCGTCGCTCGTCGCCGCACCCGTGACGATTGCCTATGCGCCAAAGACGGCGACACTCGTGCTCGACATCGACGGCGCACCGAATGGCGCGACGGACTACGTGCGCGTCACCGGGCCTGGTGGATACCAGCGTCTCGTGAGCGAGAGCATGTCGATCAACGATCTCCTGCCGGGCGTCTACACCGTCACGTCCGACGACATCGTGCAGACCGTGGCCACCTGGCGCGCGGCTGCGCAGACTGCGACCGCCACGCTGGTCGGCGATGAGACGGACACGGTGACGGTGCGCTACGCCGTGAGCACGGGTTCGATCGCAGTCCTGATCAGCGGCTTACCAGGTGGCAGCGGTGCAGTCGTGAGCGTAACCGGCCCGTCGGGTTTCGCGCGCGTCGTCACCAACACGGCAACGCTGCTCCGCCTGACCCCCGGCACGTATACGGTGACCGCAGGCAACGTGTCGGCCGGCGCGAACTCGTACGGACCCACACCGGCATCGCAGAATGTCGAAGTCGAGGCATCGCTGATCGGCACGCCGGCCACGGTCGCGTACCGACTCCGACAGGCCTCGCTGCACGTCAACGTCAGCGGCACCGGCAGCTCCGTCGCCGAGGTGGTGCGGGTGACGGGCCCCAACGGCTTCGATCGCTCGTTGAGCGCGTCGGCGTCCTACGAGGCGCTCACACCGGGCCAGTACACGATCACCGCCGCTGAGATCACCTCGCCGTCCATGATACTGCGGGCGGGCACGGCGACCACGACGCGTACACTCACGCTCGACTCGCGTGACACTGTCGACGTGGCCTACGCGCCAGCGACCGGTCTCGCGGTCGTCTCCGTCACGGGCCTGCCCGGTGGCGCGAGCGCCAACATGCAGCTCACCGGCCCGAACGGATTTCTCGCACCCGTCGCCGGCAACAACACGTTCGTACGTCTCGCGCCGGGCAACTACACACTCACGGCCAGTCCCGTGAGCCCGGGCGGAACGCTCTACTCGCCCAACCCGACGACACAGACCATCGCGGTGGCGGCATCGTACACGGCGGCCATGGCCAACGTCAGCTACGCCTCCGGCAGCTCGACGGGCGTGCTCGTCGTGACAGTCGCAGGTGTGCCGGCGGGCGCCAGCCCGAGCGTAGTCGTGACAGGGCCCTCCGGATACACGCGCACCATCAGCACGGGCACCACGATCACCTCGCTCGCGGCCGGCGGGTACACGGTCACACCCGGCACGTTCTCGCACGGTGGCTCGGGCTACTCCCCATCTGCTCCATCGGTCTCGCGGACACTCACGCAAGGCGGTCGAGACAGCGTCGGCGTCGTCTACACGGCGGACACGCCGCCGCCGCTCACGGGCGACGATCTCTCCGTGGAGTTTGCCTACGTCACGCAGGCGATTCAGCGCCCGGACGGCACCTTGCCACTCGTGGCCGGTCGCGATGCACTCGTGCGTGTGTTCGTGAAGACGAGCCGCGCGAACTCGCTGCGCCCCGATGTGCGCCTGCGCGTGTACGATGGCGCGACCTTGCTGCAGACGGTCACGATCGCGGCCCCCGAAAGCAGTGTGCGGGGCGCGCTCGTGGAAGGATCGCTCGCCACCACGTGGAACACGATCATTCCCGCCGCGAACGTGCGCACGGCCCTGCGCATTCTCGCGGACGTGGATCCCGCGAGCACGGTGGCGACGGACTCGAATCGCACCAACAACACCTGGCCACGAGGCGGCACGCCCCAGTCGGTCACCGTCATCGCCGTGAAGCCGTTCAACCTGCGATTCGTGCCGGTCACGATTGCCGGCGTGACGGGCAACGTCTCGGAGGCCAACATGAGCCAGTTCCTGCGCGAGTCGCGCCTCATGATGCCGCTCGGCACGATCAACGCCGACGTACGCCTGCCCTTCACGTCGTCGGCCGCAGTGCTGCAGGCGGGCGACGAGAACGGCGCGTGGCTCACCGTGCTTTCCGAGCTCAATGCGCTGCGCGGCATGGACGGCGCCCCGGCATCGATGCACTACTACGGCGTCGTGAAGGTCGGCTACACGAGTGGCGTCGCCGGCTTCGGCTACGTGCCGGGCAAGGCCGCCATGGGCTGGGATTATCTCCCGAGCGGTGACGATGTTGCGGCGCACGAGTTCGGGCACAACTTCTCCCGCCCGCATTCGCCCTGTGGTGTACCGGGAGACTCGGAGTACCCGCACGCTGCCGGCTCGATCGGCTACTACGGGTGGAACAGCACCACGAACGCACTCGTCGCGCCCACGGCCACGGACTTCATGGGCTACTGCAACAACACGTGGACGAGCGACTGGACGTGGAGCCGGATCATGACCTACCGGCAGTCGGCGACATTCGTCGCGTCCGCAAACGTGCAGGGTGACGACCTGGCGGCGGGCGAAGGCCTGCTCGTCTGGGGCCGCATCGTGAACGGACGGGTGATGCTCGAGCCGGCGTTCCGCGTGCAGGCGGCGCCAACACCGGCGGTGTCGTCAGCCGCATTTCACGTCGAAGCCATCGACGCCGGCGGGACCGTGCTGATGGACCTGCCGATCGAGGCCCCGCTGGTCGATCACGTGAAGTCGCATGTGGAGCGGCAGTTCGCCGTGGTGCTGCCGTGGTCCGCCCGTCTCGAGCGGTCGTTGGCGACGCTGCGGGTCCGCGACGTGCGCATGCCCCTCTCTGCGGCATCGCGGTCGAGTGACGCGCTGGCGGCGCGGCAGGCACCCCCTGAGCCCGCCGCACGCGTGGAGCGCGCAGCCGGTCGTGAGCGCCTGCAGTGGAACAGCAGCGCGTTCCCCATGGCGATGGTGCGCGACGTGGCCACCGGGCAGACGATCGCCTTCCTGCGACACAGCGGCGATGACTTCGCGGCGCGCGGGCGCACGGTGGACATCGTGCTCTCCGACGGCGTGCGCTCGGTCACGCGACGTGTGAGCGCCGGCGGCCAGCCGCAGTGATCGATCGGTAGTCGACAGCCGTCACCGGCAGCCGTCGCCGGAGCACGGTGTAAGCGAACAGGTGCCCGCACAGGCGCCATGGGCACCCTGGCCCATGGCGCCTGTGTAGATTTGGGGACTGCGACACTTCCTTCAGTCTCGATCCTGAACGCCCTCATGGCTGTCTACGACGTCATCATTCTCGGCGGTGGCCCCGCCGGCTATGTCTGCGCCATTCGCTGTGCGCAGCTTGGACTCACCACCGCGGTCATCGAGCGCGAGGCGCTTGGCGGCACCTGCGTGCTCTGGGGCTGCATTCCCGCGAAGTCGCTGCTCGAGAGCGCGAGCCTCGCCACGAAGCTCGGGCACGCCGCCGAGCATGGCATTACGCTCGGCTCTGTCGCGCTCGACTACGGCGCCGCCATGAAGCGTTCGCGCGGCATCAGCACGCAGAACTCGAAGGGCGTCGAGTTCCTGTTCAAGAAGAACAAGGTCACGTGGATCCGCGGCGAAGGGACGCTCGAGAAGGGCAAGAAGGTCAGCGTCACCGGTGCCGACGGCAAGAAGGAAACGCACGAGGCCAAGAAGGCCGTCGTCGTCTCCACGGGATCGCGCGTGAAGGGCCTGCCGCAGGCCGGCCTCGAGCTGGACAAGACCACGGTGCTCTCGAGCGACGAGGTGCTCGTGCTGGAGAAGGCGCCCAAGACGATGCTGATCGTCGGCGCGGGCGCGGTGGGGTGCGAGTTCGCGGATGTCTTCGCTGCATTCGGCACGGAGGTCACGCTCATCGACGTGGCGCCGACGATCCTGCCGCTCGAGGATGCGGAGTGCTCCGACGTCGTCGCCAAGTCGTTCAAGAAGCGGAAGATCAACGTGCTCGTCGGCGCGAAGCTGTCGAACGCCAAGGTGTCGAAGACCGGCGTCACGATGACCGTCGAAGCCGGTGGCGCGTCGCAGGAGCTCTCGGCCGAGAAGGTGCTGGTGGCCGCGGGACGCGCGCCGAACGTCGACAAGATCGGGCTCGAGGCCGTGGGCATCGCGAAGACCGACCGCGGCTTCATCCGCATCAACGAGAAGTTCGAGACGAGCGTCCCGGGCTACTACGCCGTCGGAGACGTGGCGGGCAACCAGATGCTCGCGCACAAGGGCCAGCGTGAGGGCCACGTGCTCGCGGACATGCTCGGTGGCCAGCATACGAATCCCGTGAACTACAACAACATCCCGAGCTGCACGTACTGCCATCCGGAAGTCGCGAGCATCGGGCTGACGGAGCAGGCCTGCAAGGACCGCAAGCTCGATTACAAGGTCGGCAAGTTCCCGTTCAGCGCGAACGGTCGTGCGCGCACGTCCGGCGAAACCGAGGGCTTCGTGAAGATCATTCGCGATGCGAAGTACGGTGAGATCCTCGGGGCGCACATCGTGGGCGCACACGCCACCGAAATGATCCACGAGCTCGTCGTCGCACGGGAGAACGAGTTCACCGTCGAGGAGATCGACCTCGCGGTGCACGCGCACCCGACGCTCAGCGAAGCCATCGGCGAAGCGGTGCTCGACTCGCTCGGCAAGA
>JAZKCW010000044.1:0-115414 GCA_040387895.1 Gemmatimonadota bacterium | reverse complement strand
CGGAACCGGGTGCGCTCCGCTCGCATTGCCATCCCATGTCAGCACCGCCTCCCATCACGTCGCAGCGCATACGGTCGGGACTGTCTGTCTCGAACATCCCCGCTGCCATACGCGAACGCTGGTCGCTCGCTGGGCGGCTGGCATTTCTGATCTTCGTGCTCCTCGCCACCGTGCTGCTGATCTTCGGCGCCGTGGCGTACCGCGGTGTCCGCGACTCCGCGCTCGAGCGCGCGCGGCAGGGCGTCGAGAAAGTCGGCCGCGAACTGGCCGCGAGCCCGGGCCGATCGAACGCGCGCCAGATCGCGCTCCGCCGCATCGCCGACGCTGACGGCATTCGCCGGACGCTTTCACTGCCTGCGGCACGCGCGGTATCACCAACCGTGAATGCGAGCAGCGCGACGCGAACGAGTGCACTGCCCGGTGTCGACACGGCAGTCGCCGGCGCCCTGCAGCTTCCCACACGTGTCCCCGGTCAGCCGTTCGATTCCACTCTCCTCGGCCGCGAGCTGTGGACCACCGAGGGTGAGCGCCGCCACGGCGCGACGGCGCTCGACCCACGGGATTCCATCGTCCTTGCGGGTCTGCTGGGTGAAGTCGCGAAGCGTGACACGATGGTGCGATCGGCGCTGTACACCGTCGGCGACCAGGTGCACATGTGGACCGTGCTGCCGGTGCACGGCACGACCGCCTCCGGCACCGTGCGTTCACCACGCCTGCAGCAGGTGACCGTGCAGGAGCCGGAGAACGTGCCACCGCCCGTCGGCGTGTTTGCCGAACTGCGTCGTATCGTCGGCTCCGCGAATACCGAACAGACGATTCGGCTGCTCATGGGCGAAGAGGACGTGCGTGTCTACACCACCAACGTCGGTGTGCGTGAATGGGCGACTATCGCCGGGGTACCGATCGCGGCGCCGTTCACGCTGGAGAAGCCCGACACGGTTGCCGTCCGCGCCATCAGCACCACAGGAGAGCCGTACTACGTCATGCAGGCACAGGTCCCGGGCACCCCGTGGATCATCGTCGTGGCACAGGCCGAGCGTGCAGTGCTCGAACGCGCAGATCGCTTCCTGCGTGTGCTTGTCTCGAGCGGCCTGCTGTTGCTGGTGCTCGGCACTCTCGCAGTCTGGTGGCTGACGAGACAGGAGACGCGACCGCTCGCGGCACTGCGCGACGCGGTGGGCGACATCGCGCGTGGTGACTACGCGCGTCGCGTACCGCTCGACGGCGGTGCCGAAGTGGCCACGCTGGCGTACACGTTCAATGCGATGGCGGCGCGCATCGGCAGCGTGACGGCGGAGCTGGAGCAACGCAATGTCGCGCTCTACAAGGCCAACGATGCGAAGACGCGGTTCCTCGCGGTCATGAGCCACGAACTGCGCACGCCGCTCAACGCCATCGGTGGCTACGCCGACCTGATGTCGCTCGGCATCTACGGCCCCGTGAGCGCGGAGCAGGCGCAGTCGCTCGCCCGCATCGGTCGCAGCAAGGACCAGCTGCTGCATCTCGTGTCCGACATCCTGCAGTACTCCAAGCTCGATGCAGGCGCGATCATCGTGCGGCGCGAGACGGTGAAGCTGCGCGAGCAGTTCGACGCCGTGGCGGAATCCCTGGCCGAGCAGTGCGCGAGTCGCAGCGTGGTGCTCGTGGTCGAACCGACCATGGCGGCCGTCTGTGCCGATCCCGCACGCCTGCAGCAGGTGCTGTTGAATCTGGTGACCAATGCCGTCCGCTTCACCGATGCCGAGGGTACGGTCACCGTCTCCGCCGAGACACGCGGCGACGTGACCGCGATCCGTGTGCGCGACACCGGGATCGGGATCGCCGAGGAACATCTGCTCACGATCTTCCAGCCGTTCGCCCAGGTCGACAGCTCGCTCACTCGGCGTGTCGGCGGCACGGGCCTGGGCCTCACCATCGTGCGCGATCTCACGGCGGCCATGGGCGGCGTCGTCTCCGCGGAGAGCACGGTAGGCGTAGGGTCGACGTTCACGGTCGAGTTGGAGACCGCGGGGCCATCCGGTCCGTCGCGCGCCGATCGCCCGGACGCCGGTCGCTCGGAGCTCGACGTGCACGTACAGGATGTGAAGCGTTCGGATCGCGTGGCGCCGTTTTCGGCGGTGGAGAAACCCGCGCTCGAGGCGCGGTGAGCGACACGGTGGCACAGCGGGCTCCGATCGAGACGGGTGACGTGTTTGCCGGCGCGAGCGCCATGGCTGCTGCGTGCCGCGCCTTCGACTGGTCGACGACACTGCTCGGTGTTCCCGCCGGTTGGCCACCCGCACTTCGATCGACAGTCGCACTGGTGCTGCAGTCGCCGGTCGCGATGAGTCTGTGGTGCGGTCCGTCGTTCGTGCTGGTGTACAACGATGCATATCGTGGCGTGCTGGGCTCCAAGCATCCCGCGTCGCTGGGGCGCCCCGGTGGCGAGGTGTTCGCGGAACTGTGGGACGTCATCGGAGCCGACTTCACGGCGATTCGTCTCGGTGGCGCAGCGATCGCCCTCGACGATGTGCGGTTCGAGCTGTCGCGCGGGGACGGGAGTCCGCCGGCCGCGGGCTGGTTCAGCTATGCACTGAGCCCCGTCGTCGATCCCGAGTCGTCGGGCACCGACGTGCTCGCGGTGCTCTCGGTCGTCACCGAAACGACGGCGCGACGGCACGCCGAAGCCGCGCTGCTGGCGGAGCGCGAGCGGCTGCGATCGCTCATCATGCACATGCCGGCGCCGGTCGCGCTGCACTGGGGCGCCGAGCATCGCTTCGAGATGATCAACGATGCATACAAGGCCGTATGCGGCGGACGTGAGGTCGCCGGCCTGACGCCACGCGAAGCGTTCCCCGGTGTCGAGGGACAAGGCATCTTCGAGCTGCTCGACGGTGTGTTCGCCAGTGGCAAGTCGTCGTTCACGCCGGAAGCGTTCGTGCGGTACGACCGGGGCGGCGGTTCCGTCGAGGACACGTGGTGGAACCTGCGCTTCGAGCCCGTGCGCGACGCGCAGGGGAACGTGGGCGGCATCCTCAACTTCATGGTGGACGTCACCGAGCAGGTGCTCGCCCGCCAATCGACCGAGCGCATGCTCGTCGAGAGTCGCGCGCGATCCGACTCCCTCGCGACGGACCGCGCGCGCCTGCAGCAGTTGCTCGATGCCACGCCGGCCGTCATGGCGGTGTACTCCGGCCCCCAGCACGTCGTGACGTACATGAACCCGGAGTTCGTGCGAGTCATCGGCAAGCCCAATGCACTCGGACGTACGATCCGCGAGGTGTTTCCGGAGATGATCGAGTCCGGCATCTTCGAGGAGCTCGATCGCGTGTACCGCACGGGCGCGCCCTTCCGGGTCACCGAGATTCCGCTGCCACTGCAGCGCGAACCCGGTGCGCCCGTCGAGGATCGTGTGTTCAGCTTCGTCTGGATGCGGGTGCCGGGCACATTCCCGGAAGGGTCCTCCGGCTACGGCGGCGACATTCTCGTGCACGCCGTCGACGTGACCGAGAACGTACGCGCCCGCCAGGACGTCGATGCCGCACGCGCAACGGCGCAGGCTGCGGAACAACGCGCCGCGTTTCTCGCGGAGGCGAGTGCGCGTCTCGCCTCGTCGCTCGATGTCGAGTCGACGCTGCAGACCGTGGCCGACCTCGCGGTGCCGGCGCTCGCCGACTGGTGTTTCGTGGAAGTGCTGGAGCAGGGACGCGTACGTCCCGCATCCGTTGCCCACACCGATCCGGCGATGGTGCAGTTCGCGTACGACGTCATCGCACGCTATCCGATCGATCTCGAGGCGGCCTTCGGAACGGGCAAGGTGCTGCGCACCGGAGAGCCCGAGTTCACACCCGTCATCCCGGATGAGGCGCTGGTGTCGGTGGCGCAGGACGACGAGCATCTCGCCCTGATACGCCGCGTGGGCTTCAGGTCGCTGATCTCGGTCCCGTTGCAGATCACCGACGGGCGAACGATCGGCGTGCTGTCCTTCGTCGCCGCGGAGTCGGGGCGCACGTATGACGAGGCCGACCTCGCGATGGCGCTGGAAGTCGCACGGCGTGCGGGTGCGGCACTGGCCAGTGCGCATCTCTATGCGAGCGGACAGGCGGCACTGGGCCGCGCATCCGCGCTGCATCAGGTGTCGGCGGCGGTCGCCGGCGCCCTGACCGAGCGAGAGGTTGCCGAGGCGGTCGTGCGCTACGGGCTCCCGGCGATCGGTGCATCAGCCGGATCACTGGTGATACTGCTGCCCGGCGGTCAGCAGTTCGAAGTGCTCGCCGTGCAGGGATACGAGGACCAGATCACCCGCAAGTACCAGCAGTTTCCGCTGGTCGCGGGACGTCCGCTCTCCGACGCCGTGCTGACGGGCCGTCCGACGTACATCAGCTCCGTCGCGGATGCGGATGCCCAGTTTCCCGGCCGTTCCGCATCGCTGCGGGCCACGGGATTCGAGGCATTCGCCGGTCTGCCGATCTCGGCGGGCGAACGCTGCACCGGCGCGCTCGCCTTCAGCTTCGCCGAACCTCGCGTGTTCGACATGGAAGAGCGGGCGTTTCTCGAGACACTCGCGGCGCAGGCCGGACAGGCGTTCGAGCGGGCCAGACTCTTCCAGGCAGAACGCGATGCACGCGCGGCGTCGGAGGCCGCCAATCGCGCGAAGACCGACTTCCTGTCGACGATGAGCCACGAGTTGCGCACGCCGCTGCACGCCATCGGTGGCTATGCGGAGCTGCTCGAGATGGGCGTGCGCGGCCCCGTCAACGATGCGCAGGTCACCGACCTTTCCCGCATCAGGCGCGCGGGCCAGCACCTGCAGTCACTGATCAACGACATCCTCAATTTCGCGCGCCTCGAGGCCGGCCACGTCGAGTTCGAGATGCGCGAGGTGGCGATCGCCGACGTGGTGGCCGACGTCGAGGCGTTGATCCTGCCGCAGATGCGAGCGCGGTCGCTCGTCTATCATGCGGGCGCGCGGACCGCCGACGGCACTGGCACCGATGGCGTCTCCACTGCTGCCACGCGCGTGCTCGCCGATCCGGAAAAGCTCCGTCAGGTCATCCTGAATCTCCTCACGAACGCCATCAAGTTCACGGAGCCGGGCGGGTCGGTCACGCTGGACTGGGACGCCGCGACGCAGGCGGGTGTCGAGGGAGGTCCGGACGCCGCGACGGTACGCCTGCGCGTCACCGACACCGGGCGCGGTGTCGCGGCATCGCAGGTCGATCGCATCTTCGACCCGTTCGTGCAGGTCGACCGCGAGTTGAGCGGCGCCTCGCAGCAGGGCGTCGGCCTCGGCCTCTCCATCAGCCGCAATCTCGCGCGCGGCATGGGCGGCGATCTCACGGTCGCGAGCACGGTGGGCGAGGGCAGCACCTTCACGCTGCTGATGCGTGGGGTGTAGCGGCGCCCGTCAGGACGAAGCAGGCGGCGACACCAGCGACGACAAAGGCCGGCCCACAGGGGCCGGCCTTTGTCGTTCAGAGGCGCCGGTCGGAATCGAACCGACGAATGCCAGATTTGCAGTCTAGTGCCTTACCACTTGGCGACGGCGCCTTGCTCTCGCACTTCACAGGACCGATGTGCGAGAGGCGCAATGTATCGGGCCCGGCCCCTGTGCGGTAGCGAAATCGCAATCCGTGACGCGAAAGCACCTGAAGCCGCACTCTCTGGCTTGACAGTAGTTGTTAGAACAGGTATTATTCGCTCATGTCAGATACGGCTTCCACGGTTACGCCACCTGGGTTCTCTGCCGGCGCCAGCACGACGGCGCTCGCCGTGCGTGCACTGCGCGCGACGGCGGCGCACCTCGAGCGCACCCTCGCGCGTGCCCTGGAACCGCATGGACTGACCACGGCTCAGTTCGCTGCCTTGCAGGTCTTGCACGATGCGAAGGAACAGTCGCTCGGCTGCAGCGAGGTCGGTAAAAGGCTCGCCGGTCCGGCCCCGGACGTCACACGGTTGCTGGACAGGCTCGAAGCTGCCGGGTTGGTGGCGCGAGATCGTAGTCAGGAAGACCGACGTTTGGTCCACACACGTATCACCGCTGCGGGCGAGAAGCTCCTGCTTCAGGCCGCGCCGTCATATCAGGAAGCCGAAGTTCGAGCATTGGGTGAGCTGGACGTGACGGAGCAAGCGCATCTGGCTGAGCTGCTCTCCGGCATTCAGCGAAGCTGCCCGAGCCAGTCATAGGATCGGGAACCTTTTTTACGCATATACCTGTTGTAACGACAACCGTTTCACCAATAGGAGAGTACTGAGATGAAGCAGTCTGATAGCATGTCCGCCGCACTCGTCGAACGCCCATCGGCCATCCTTCCGGATTCGCTTCGCGGTGAAACGGCCTCCGCCGCCCTCTCGCGGCGGTCGGTGCGCAGCTACACGGCGGAGCCGGTCGATGACGAGACCGTCAACGAACTAATCGCCCTCACCGGCCGCGCGCCGTCTGCCTTCAACGTGCAGCCATGGCGGTTCGTCGTCGTCCGCAGCGCCGAGACCAAGGCCGCGCTGGGTGCAGCCGCCTACGGGCAGAAGCAGGTGACCGGCGCGCCGGTGGTGATCGCGCTCTACGCGGACATGGAGGACACGATGCAGCATCTCGACGAGGTCGTGCATCCGGACCTCACTCCCCAGCAGCGCGCCGACACGATCGCCATGCTCGAGCGCAACTTCGGCGGAATGAGCGTGGAAGCGCGTGGCGTGTGGGCCAATGGGCAGGCGAACATTGCCCTCGGGTACCTGCTGCTCCTGGCGCGCGCGCAGGGTCTCGACACATCACCGATGCTGGGCTTCGAGGCGCCGAAGGTGAAGCAGATCCTCGGCATTCCCGAGCATGCCACAGTCACGGCACTCGTCTCGCTCGGCTATGGCGCCGAAGAGGGGTTCGTTTCGCACCGGCACGACGTCGAGCGTATCACCCGGGTAGTCTAGAAAAGCGGGAACTGGATCGGGGCGGCATGAGCTAACATCAGCACATGCCGCCTCTTCGCATTCCCATCTTTCCGCTCGGCCTCGTGCTCTTCCCGGGCGTGGCGGTTCCGCTGCACCTGTTCGAGCCGCGCTACCGTCAGCTGCTCGCGGACATCAAGGACACGACACGCCGCTTCGGGATCATCGCCGCGATGCCGGGCGTGCGCGAACGGGATCTGCCCCTGGGACGCGCGGGATGCGTCGCCGAAGTCTCCGATATCGAGCTGATGCCCGACGGTCGCGCCAACATCCTGGTCACGGGACGCGAACGCTTCACGCTCGACGCGTTCGTCGAGGACCCGGCCGAGTACAACGTCGCCGACGTGCTGCCGTTCAGCGACCAGGACACGGTGCCGCGTGTGGCACTCGCCGTCGCCGCGGACGAAGTGGTGTCGCGCTTCCAGCAGGTGATCACGGCAGTGCGCAAGCTCAACGGCGAGGAGCGTGGCCCCTACCCGGAACTACCGGACGACCCGGGCTTGGTGTCGTTCGCGATCGCAGGCATGATCGACCTGGACCTTACGCAACGCCAGGCACTGCTAACGGAGCGATCGGCCGCCACGCGCCTGTCGCAGGTCGATACGGTGTTGCGCAAGGCGCTGCCGGACCTGGAACTGCGGGCCGCAATGCAGCGATAGGGCGCGGCTAACGGCGACGGCGACCAGCAAACTGCTCGCACTCAGAGACTGCCGAGCACCGCAGACGGCGCAGCGAATCCCGGCTTTCTACAGCAGCACGCGGAGGCGCGGAGAACAGCGCGCAGAGGCGCGGAGGGGGCACGCCGACAACTTCTCGGCATGCCCCCTTTTCTTTCATTGGTGGGTCCGTCGCATGCGGCGGCGCCACCCCTCAAAAAAGCATCGGCACCGAACTCGCCGGATGCCGGACCTCCGCGGCTCCCAGGTCCTCCGCGCCTCCGCGTGCTGCTGTAGAAACTCGCAGTACGCTGCGCCATCTGCGATGCGTTGCGGCCTCGGCGCGAGGCCGTTGCAGTTGCCTTTGTTCATCGCCCAGCATGCAACCGTGCAGGTCTGCCAGCCTACGTGCCGATGCGCGTGATCCGCGGCGTGTTCAGCTTCCGGCCGCCGATCACCACCGCGAGCAGTAACGCGGCCGTCGCGCCGATTAGCGCGGCGCGCACCGACGGCCCCGCCGCCTCGCTCGTGTCGAAGGCGTCGGTGAGCCGCTTCGCGATCGCCAGCGACCACTGGCGCACGCTGAGATAATGGAGCGCGGGGAACGTCTGGCTCAGGATCCCTTCCCAGAACAGCACGTACACGAGGCCCGTGATCAGCGAGCGCCGCACGAGGAGCGCGAGCGCCGTGAACAGCGCCGCGTACGTCGCTCCACCGAATGCGGCCGCGACCACGAACGCGCGGATCACGTTGGCCGGGTCCTCCGATGGCGAGGTGATGAAGCCCGTCGCCGCCACGCTGGCCGCCGACAGCAGGGCGGCGAGCGTCGACGCGAACAGCACGCGTGACGCGGCGATCCACCACCGCGGCGTCGTGGTCGTCACGAGATAAAGAAGTGTCCCATCCTCCGCCTCTGCGCTCAGCGCACTCGTGCCGAGGAGCAGCGCAGTCAACGGCGTTGCAAGCGCGAGGATGAGTTGATCGAGGCGTGTCGCGAGCAGTTGCGCGATGTCCGCGTCCGACGGGATGTTGGCGCGCCACGCGAGCGCGAAGAGCAACGGCAACAGCAGCAGCGCCGCCATCGCCGCCGACAGCATCGGCGTGAACGTGCGCGCCACGGAAAGCCGCATCAGCGCGAGCAGGCTCGCACCGAGCGGAGCCTTCCGCGCGAGTGGGCGGAGGGCGGGAGACGTGGGCGCGCTCATCGGGCCACCAGGTAGGCGAAGACGTGTTCCAGCGATTCGTCGAGCGCTCGCACTTCGAACAGCGAGACGCCCTGCGCGCGAGCCGCTGGCGCGAGCGCGCGCGCGAGCGAGGTGTAGTCGGTCGCACGGATGATCAGCCCCGTCGACTCGACATCGAGCCCCAGTACCACGGGGCTCGTGAGCAGTGCGACCGCGAGCGCGCGATCATCGCTCGACCGCACGCGCACCGTGTGCGGCCGGTCGGTCATCAGCCGCCGCAGCGTGCGGTAGTCGCCACTCGCCGCGAGTCGGCCTGCAATCATCACGAGGATCCGGTTCGCGACGCCCTCGATCTCCTCGAGGATGTGCGAGCTGAGCAGCACCGCCATGCCCTCGTGCGAACGCGCCTCGAGCAGGCGCATCATCTGCAGCCGCTGCCGTGGGTCGAGCCCATTGAACGGCTCGTCCAGCAGCACGAGGCTCGGCCCGTGCACCAGCGCGGCCGCGAGCTTCGTGCGCTGCTTCATTCCCTTGCTGAACCCGTCGATGCGGCGGTCGGCGGCGGTATCCATCTCCACCATCTCGAGCGCACGCTGCGTAGCGCCGCGCGTGTCCTCGACCCCGAGCAGCGCGGCACGCGACGCGACGAACCCGCGTGCCGTCATCATGCCCGGCAGCGCTTCGCGCTCCGGCACCAGCGCGACGCGCGCGTACACATCGGGTCGCGCGTACGGCGATTCGCCGTATACCCGGACGCTTCCGTTCGACGGCGCGAGGAGCCCGGCCGCCAGTTGCAGCAGCGTGCTCTTCCCCGCGCCGTTCGGTCCGAGCAATCCGGTGATGCCGGGGCTCACGGTGAAGCTGATCTCGTTCACCGCAACGACGTCGCCGTACCAGTGCGACACGCCGGAAAACTCGAGCGGGGTCCCGGAGGAGCTCCCGAGCGAGGTTCCATTCGTCGTCATGCGCGCACCCGCCAGATCCGCAGGGCAAGCAGCAGGGCGCCGACCAGGCCGAGGCCGAGGTGATAGAGCGCGTACTGCCACAGTGGGATCGGCACGAGCCGCTCCATGCGGCGCGTCGTCTCGCCGAAGAAGAGCATCGCCTGCGTCTCGAACGCCATCGGGGGGCTCATGATCTCGCCGATTCGCCGCATCGAACGCTCGCGCCCGGACTCTCCGCGCATCACCGAATCTTCGACGACCGTCACGATCGAATCCGGAAGCAGCCGTCGCGCCTTCCGCGCCGCGGCGCGGGTGCTGTCGGCTGCCGTCTGTGGCCCGGTCTCGACGACCGACGGCCCGGGGCGCCGGAACGCCGCGGAGCGGATCGAATCCGCCTTCAGCGCCTCGGCGCGCTCCGCGGGGCTGCGGGCCGCTTCGCGTGCAATGAGTGCCGCATCGACGCGCACTCGCCGCGCGTCACCCGACATCTCCTGCACGATCTGCCCCGCCGCCGTCGTCACGAGGAAGACCCCGATGATCGCCGCCGTCGCGAAGGCGCGGCGGGGCGTCCAGCTCGCGAGGGCGGCCGCCATCCCGCCGATCGCCGACGCCGTCAGCCCGGCCTGCGCGAGCACGGGCCAGAACTTCCACCCGGTCTCCGAGAACTGCTTCGCCGGATCCGCGGAGATCCCGATCTCGCCGAGGAAGTAGAGCAGCAGCGGGCAGAGCGCCACGAGAAACAGCGCAGCGAAGATCGCGCAGAAACGCGCACTCGCGTACGAGAAGCGCGACACGTCGCGCGTCAGGATGAGCGGCAGCACGCGATGCTGCTGATCCCGGCTCAGCACCTCCGGCGCCTGCGCGGCGACGAACAGCGCGAAGAGTATGATGTTGGGCGCGACGAAGCCGCCGAGGCGGATACTCATCATGCCCTGCGACATCGACGCCGCCGAGACCTGCCCGAGCATCGGCAGCGTGCTCGCGGCGCAGACGAATGCCGCGACCGCCTTCGCCTTGGCCGGCCGGCCCAGTCCGAACATCGCGCGGAACCCCTGACGGAACAGCGCGCCCCACGCACCGGTCGCACCGACACGCGCGCCCTCGTAGCGCCGGTACCCGAGGTCGTGAATCGTCGATTCGCCCGTCACGCGCATCGCGTTATCGCGTATCGCGTTATCGCGCATCGCGTCAGACATGGGTGATCTCTCCGGCGGTGAACAGGTCTTCGAGCTTGCCGCGGTGCCGTTCGAGCCGGAGCAGTCCGACGCCGTCGTCGGCAGCCGCGTCGCGCACCTGATCGCAGCACGCCTGCAGCGACGCGATCTCGTCGCCTGGCGGCACCGATACGATCACCCGGCGACGATCGGCATGCGCCTTCACGCCACGCGCGTTCAACCGTTCCGCGAAGTGCGCCGGATCGCCATCGACTTCCACGATCAGCGTCCCAGTCGCCCCGGTGATCGCACCCAGCCGCTCCGCGCGCAGGAGTCGCCCCTGCTCCACCAGCACCACACCCTCGCAGATGCGCTCGAGTTCACCCAGGAGATGGGAGGACACCAGCACCGAGATGCCGAACTCGCGACCGGTGCGCTGGATCAGCGCGAGCATCTCGTCGCGACCCGCCGGATCGAGTCCGTTCGTGGGTTCGTCGAGGATGAGGATGCGCGGATCGTGCACGAGCGCCTGCGCGAGTTTCACGCGCTGGGCCATGCCCGTGCTGTAGCCACCCATCGGGCGATAGCGTTCCTCGAACAGTCCGACATGGCGCAGCGTCTCGGCCGCCCGCTCCCGTGCGGCGCCCTGCGGCAACCCTGAACATCGCGCCATGAACGACACGAATTCCGTCGCGCTCATGTCGGGCGGTAGGCAGTCGTGCTCCGGCATGTAACCGACGAGCGCACGGATTGCGCGTCCGTCGCGCGTCACGTCGTGGCCCATCACCGTCGCGGATCCACTCGTCGGCTCGACGAGGCCGAGGAGAATCTTCACGAGTGTGCTCTTGCCGGCGCCGTTCGCGCCCACGAGCCCCGTGATACCCGGCTCGATGGCCACACTCAAGTCATCGAGTGCGACCACGGCACCGTAACGGCGCGTGAGCGATGCTGTCTCGATCAGTGCGATACCGGCTCCTTGCCTTCCATCGCGTCAGCGGACGACGGGAGCGTCACCCCGGCCTTCGCCGCACGGCGTTGCAGCGTTTCGGGGAACTCCAGGCTGCGCAGCAGCGCATCCGCTTCGCGATTCTGCAGGTACTTACCCTTTTCCCACCCTTCCACGATGGCCTTGGGCGTCCCGTAGCACAGGTCCGCCAGCTGCGCAGAGGTCAGCCCCAGCGACTCGCGGAGGTACTTGATCCCCTTCGGCGTGAGCAGGTCGTGGACCGCGCGAATGCGTTCGACCGCCGCCTTCTCGGCCGCCTCACGCTGGTCGATGGTGCGCTGCTCGTGCCCGCACTTCTCGCAACGGTAGAACTCCCGCGTCACATCCGCAGCCATGCCGCTCATGCGCATCGAGACCGTTTCCGTGTTGAGGGCATATCGGCCGCCACAGCCGCGGTGCAGGGCGCCTTCGAGAATGGTGGGAATCATGATGCAGACACCATACGGGTACAGCCGGACAGAGGTGTCACGAGCGACACCGGGGACCGGCGAAATCTACCGAACTCCGGCAAAGAGTGCGGGCATGGTCAAGATCGTTTCGCCACGAGCCGATCCTCGTCTTTGGAGAGGATACTCCGCGGACGACCCACGCGTCCCGTGCTTCATACCTGAATTGCCAGCCGGCCCCAGATGCTCGATTTCTGTCTCGTTCGCCAACCCATCTTCGCCGCGAAAGGCTCCCTTCTCGGCTACGAGATCCGCTTTCGCGACTCCGAGGATGGGCGTCACGCCTTCGCGCAGAGCTTTCTGAGCGGCACGTTCGACATGGTGCGCGGACCGTTTCCGGCGTTTCTGTCCTGCTCGCGTGCGCAGCTGCTGGAGAACGCGTTTTCGATCGTCAGCCCGAAAGTGGCCATCCTGCTCCTCCCGTCGCACCTCGTGGTGGACGACGAGACGCTCGCCGCCATCATGCGCTTTCGCGACGCCGGTGGTGTGATCGGCCTGGATGACCTGACGGAGGAGCCGTCGCCGTCGGAGCTGCTGCTCCCGCATGCGTCGTGGGCGCGGGTCGATGTGCGATGCGAGGACCCGGTGATGATCGGCCGGGTGTGCGAACGGATCCGGAATGCCTGCGCCGCACTGCGCATCACCCCGCCGAGTCTCGTCGCCGATCACGTCTACGAACCGACGCAGTACGAGGTGGCCAAGAGCCTGAACTTCGACGCGTACCAGGGCTCGTTCTTCAGCCGGCCGGAACCGCTTCCGTCGTCGGACCTGCCGCAGTCGACCGTGGCCGCGATGCGCCTCATGGGCATGGCGCGCGACCAGAACGTGAACGACCGCCAGCTCGAGGATGTCCTGGCCACGGACCCGGTGCTCACGTTCCAGCTGCTGCGGCTCGTGAACTCCGCGGCAGTCGGCATGCGGGGCGTCAGCTCGATCGGCCAGGCATTGCGTCTCATCGGCCGCAGCGCCTTCCAGCGCTGGCTCGCGGTGGCAGTCGCCGCGTCGCGCCGTTCGACATCGGGCGTCGACCAGGAGCTGGTGCGTCAGGCGGTGGAGCGCGGACGCTTGATGGAGCAGCTCGCGAATCCCACGCGCGATGGCGGGACGCTGTTCCTCGTCGGCCTGTTCTCGCTGCTCGACGGTGTCTTCCGCATGCCGCTGCCGGAGATCCTCACGCGCGTCATCCTGAGCGACGAGGCGACGCGCGCACTGCTGGAACGTGAAGGGCCGTACGCCGATGCGCTGGGCTTCGCCGAAGCGTACGAGCTCGGACTGTTCGAGCACGCATCGCAACTCGCCGGCGAGATGGGCGTCGACCCCGCGAAGATCGGCGAGTACTACACGCAGGCGGTCGCGTGGACGAACGACGCGCTGTCACCGGCAGATGCAGAGCCGGCGGTGCGTGGCCGGTAGTGACGGTGCGTGCGACTTTGAACTGCAACGGCTTTCCGCGGATACGAACTGATTAGGCGGAAACGACGCGGATCTGGGCGGTGAAGGGGCAAGGAACGACGCGCAGGGCCGGCGTCGTTCTTTTCTTTGTGGGGCCCCGCACGAGTCCCAGCCCCCGCATGCTGTTTCCAAGAAAGCACGATCCCGCTACACGCACCGTGCTCCCATCGCACGCGCCGCACCGATCTGCGTCGTTTCTGTTCGTATCAGTTCGTATCTGCGGAACGCAGTTCAAGTCGCCCGAGCGAATCCGCGGAAAGCAGTTCGCAGTTCCAGACGCCGCCGATGCGCCCATCTGCGCGCGAGTACCTTCCGGCATGATTGCTTCGCTCTCAATCCGTCGTACCGCCGCGCTTGCTGCCGCCCTCGGCACGATCGTGACGTTGGCCGCACGCACATCCGCTGCGCAGGGTGCTCCACAGAGCGCATCGCCCGACTCAGCGCATGCGATCGACGCGCGCACTCCGTCCACAGCGTCACATCTCGCGATGCTCGGTGTCGGCATGATCGGCGCATCGCTCGGTGGGCAGGTCATCGGCAGCCCCACCAAATGGCCGCGCACCTGGAGCGGTTACGGCAAGCGCGTCGGCGACCAGATCGGCTTCACGGCCGTGGAGGAAGGCGTGCAGTTCGCTGTTGGGCGGGCGCTGCCATGGCATGATGACCATTCGCCGTGCGGAGTCGGTGTGCGGCGTGCGGTCAGCTGCGGCATCACCCGCACCTTCACGCTCCGTGCGACCGATGGGAGCAGACGCCCTGACCTGCCGTTCATCGCCGGCGTGCTGGCTGGCACCAGCGCCTCGCTGATCTGGCGCCCCGAAGCCGCACGTGCACCCAAGGCGCGTGGGTTCTTCGCTACACGCGTCGGGATCGTGCTGGGCGCGGCCGTGGTTACGCGCGCCTATGAGGAGTGGAAGGCGTCGCGCTGAGCGAGATCAGCGCGAGACTGGCGCCGGTGGCAGCGTCTGCGGCGTATCGGCGTACGGCTGCGGCGCGCCGGCCGTGATCGCGAGCCGGATGCGCTCCGTCTGCAGCGCGGTCGCGTCGAGCAGCACCGCGATCATGTTCGACGAGCGGATCACGTCGGATGGCCGCGAGCCCCACACCCCGACCGTGTCGCCCTGCACGCCGAGGCGCACCGTATCCAGCGGGGCCACGTCGCGGGCCGCGGACGCCGAGTCCTTGTAGAAGAACACCACGAGCGACGCCGTCCTGCCCACCCGATAGCGCACGCCCGGCGCGTTGAGGTACGCCACGGTCATCGTGTCGTTGGCGGCCTTGATCGGCAGACCGGCCTTGTCGATCCGGTCCTCAAGCGCGCACGCCTTCCACAGACCATCCCGTGGGCACAGCGAATCACCGGGCTCCGGCGCGCGCGGAACCGGGGCCGCTGCCATGGCTGGTGGCGCAGAGCGCGGAGCGTCGTCGTTGCCGCAGGCGGCGGCGAACAACGAGGCGGCGAGGACGGCCACCGGAATCAGGGGGGAGATGCGAGACACTCCTGATGGTAGCAGGTTTGCCGCCGGCTGCCATCTGCTGGCCCGTCCCACTTTTGTTCGGTTTATGTTCGCCATTTAGCGACGTCGGGCCAGAGTGTTCCACATTGCGCGCATGTTTTGCACAGCAATGCCGACATTTTGAGAGATAGTCTTGGATTTCTACTCGACCGTCACCATTTTTCTGCCGATTATGCACGTCGCACCAAACAGCACTGATCGCTCATCGATTCCGTCCTGATCCCGAGACCTCTCCACGTCATGGCCACTCCGATCAATCCACGCACGGTTGCGCTCCGCGAGATCACGCAGCGCCCCGTCCGCGTTACTGCACGTCCCGAAGAGAACGGCATCCAGCAGCCCATCAGCAGCTGGTACGGGTGCAACACGCTGAGCCTGCGGCAGATGCGCGCCAAGCTGCCGAAGTCGGTATATGCGAAGCTCGCCGCCACCATTCGCCTCGGAAAGAAGCTCGACTCCGACATCGCGCCCGTCGTCGCGCAGGTGATCAAGGAGTGGGCGATGTCGCGCGGCGTGTCGCACTTCACGCACTGGTTCCAGCCGCAGACCGGCCTCACCGCCGAAAAGCATGATGCCTTCCTGAACTTCGACGAGAGCAAGCTCCCGATCGAGTCGTTCACGGGCGAGCAGCTCATCCAGTCGGAGCCCGATGCCTCGAGCTTCCCGTCCGGCGGCCTGCGCGCCACCTGGGAAGCGCGCGGCTACACCGCGTGGAACCCTGCATCGCCGGTGTTCATCTCGGAGACGGGTGGCGTCAAGTATCTCTGCATTCCGTCGGTGTTCATCGGCTACAACGGTGAGGCGCTGGACGAGGTCACGCCGCTGCTGCGCAGCTCCGACGTGCTGTCGGCACGCGCCATGGAACTGCTCTCCATGATCGGCGACAAGGGTGTGCAGCGCGTCACCACCACGCTCGGTGCCGAACAGGAGTTCTTCCTGATCGACCGCGCGCACTTTGCGCTCCGCCCGGACCTCGTGATGGCGAGCCGCGCACTGGTCGGCGCGCCGCCCCCACGCGGCCAGCAGCTCGAGGATCACTACTTCGGCGGCATTCCGGAGCGCGTGCAGGCGTGCATCAGCGAAGTCGAGCTCGAGCTGTACAAGCTCGGCGTGCCCATCGTCACGCGCCACAACGAAGTCGCACCGTGCCAGTTCGAGATGGCGCCGATCTTCGAGGACACCGACGTCGCGACGGACCACAACCAGCTCGTCATGTCGGTCCTGCGGCGCGTCGCGCAGCGCCATGGCCTGTACGCGAGCCTGCACGAGAAGCCGTTCGCGGGCGTGAACGGATCGGGCAAGCACTGCAACTGGTCGATGGCGATCACCGCCGACAACGACCTCGATGGCACCAACCTGCTCAAGCCCGGCAAGACGCCGCACCAGAACCTCCGCTTCCTGCTGTTCCTGGCGGCGGTGCTCAAGGGTGTGCACAAGCACGCCGGTCTCCTGCGTGCCGGCATTGCCGTGAGCGGCAACGAACACCGCCTGGGCGCCAACGAGGCTCCGCCGGCCATCATCTCCGCGTTCGTGGGCAGCATGCTCACGGGCGTGATCGACGACATCGCGAGCGGCAAGACGTCCGCGTCGAACGCCGAGCAGGCGATGCTGCAGCTGGGCGTCGCCAAGCTGCCGGAAGTCGAGCAGGACAACACGGACCGCAACCGTACCTCGCCCTTCGCGTTCACGGGCGCGAAGTTCGAGTTCCGCGCCGTCGGCGCGTCGCAGAGCATTGCCTTCCCGGTCATGTTGCTGCAGGCCGCGGTTGCCGAAGCGATCGGCGACGTGATCGTGGCGTTGCGCGCCGAGCTCGAGACCACCAAGAGCACGGATGACGCAGTGCTCAAGGTCGTGCGCGCGGCCTTCAAGGAAACGGCGGCGGTGCGCTTCGAAGGCAACAACTACTCGGACGAGTGGGTCGTCGAGGCGGCGAAGCGTGGCCTGCTCAACCTCCGTCGCACGCCGGAAGCGCTGGAGCAGCTGCTGTCGGACAGCGCGAAGGCGCTGTTCCACAGCACCGGCATCCTGACGGACGTCGAGCTCGAGAGCCGTTACCACGTGCGGCTGGAGCGCTACATCAAGGACATCCTGATCGAGCTGCACACGCTGCAGGAGCTGGTCGACACGCAGATCCTCCCGGCATCGTACGCCTACCTCGGTCAGCTCACCGGCGCCGCGAGCAACGGCAGCACGAGCGGCATCAACGTGCAGCCGCTGGTCGATGCGGCGAACGCGACGTCGAAGCAGGTTGCGGCACTGCAGAAGGCACGGAACGAGATCGCGAAGGCGATCGCCAAGGCCGAAGGCCTGCACGACGACGCACACGCGCAGGCGAAGTACCTGACGGGCACGGCGTGCGACGCGATGGCGGAGGTGCGCGCGGCGTCCGATGCACTCGAAGTCACGATCGGCGACGCGTTCTGGCCGCTGCCGCGCTACCGCGAGATGCTGTTCCCGGTGTGAGGCAGGATGCGGTTCATTCCGCTTTGAACAGCAGGTAAGCGGATTTTGAACAGCGATTGAAACGGATAAGAACGGATCTGCTCCGTGTACAAAGAGAGGACGACATCGATTGGCTGATGTCGTCCTCTCTTTTTATGTGCACCGTACAGATCCGCTTTCATCTGCTCCTATCCGTTCAAATCCGCTTACCTGCTGTTCAAGTCGCATCGCCCGAATCCGGCGCCCGCTCCGACTCGAGCAGCGTCGCCTTGCGCTCCACGCCCCAGCGGTAACCCCCGAGCGATCCGTCGCCGCGCAGCACGCGGTGACACGGCACGATCACCGCCGCCGGGTTGGCCCCGCATGCCGTGCCCACCGCGCGCACCGCGCCCGGCGCTCCGATCCGCCGTGCGAGTTCGCCGTACGTGACCGTCTCTCCACGCGGGATGCGCGTCAGCTCCTTCCACACCCGCTGCTGGAACGCCGTCCCGCGCAGGTCGAGTGGCAGCGGGTGCTGCAACGCCTCGCCGCTGGCCGCGCGCACCACCGCGAGCGCGGTCTCGCGCACGGCCGGATCATCCACGACCAATGTCGCCGAATGCATCTCGCGTTGCAGCTGCTCCACGAGCGCATCGGCGCGGTCGCCCATGATCACGCGGCACACACCACGCGCCGTCATCGCCACCAGCACATGACCCAGTGCGCACTCGGCCACCGTGTAGAAGACCGTTTCGCCCGGCGCACCGCGGCGCAGCACCCCCGGCGTCACGCCAAGATGATGCTCCGCTGCCGTATATGCACTCGGCAGCGACTCGAAGCCCGCGGCGAACGCGGCACTCGTCACCGGCGCGCCCGCCGCAAGCCCTGCGCGCAACCGTTCGGCACGCTGCGACGTCTGCCATTCGTGTGGCGAACAGCCGACCGTGCGCGTGAAGACCCGTTGAAAGTGCGCGCGACTCATGCCCGCACCCCGGGCGAGCGTCTCCAGCGGAATCGGATCCGTTGCGCGCTCGAGCGCGTGGAGTGCCTGCACGACCGCGAGCGTGTTGGGGTCGCTCGTGGTGGCGTCGCGCGTGTCAGTGTCGCGCGTCGCAGTGTCGCGCGTCGGGGTGTCACGCGTGGCAGCGCCTGCTGCATCCGGGTGGTGCCCGTCGGGTTTGCACCGCAGACATGCGCGAAATCCTGCCAGGCGCGCATTCGCGGGGCTGGGGAAGAAGCGCACGCGATCAGGGCGCGGGCGTCGGGACGGACATGATGGGCGGCAGTAGATGCCGGTCGACGTGACGCCGAACACGAACGCACCATCGAGCGAGCGATCGCGCGCGAGCACCGCCCGCAGGCGTGGATCCGTCGGGCTGGGCGTGGCGTAGTCGATGTGCGGAAACGGAGCTGTCTCGTTGTGCATCGCGGTGTCCATGGCGGTGTCCATGGCGCAACGTTAGCGCGCCCGAGCCGGGGTCGCGACACGATTCGTGCGGCCAATCCCCGTCGATGCAATGTGACGTGCACGGAGAAATGTGGCATGTCGGCTCGCGCTTTGCGTTGTCGCGCTGCATGCTAGTGGCGGCGACCCGAAGGACGATCGTGTTTACCGGGAGAGCATGTGGGATATCCTGACGTTGGCGGCACCGGGCAAGGCACCGGCGGTCGTGCAGTGGATCTGCTCACCACCATCCTCCGCGGATGGGAGGGGGTCGAGGTCTCGTCGCACCGCTATGGTGGTGTCGAGTATCGTGTTGCGCGTCGCGAGATGGGCCACGTGCATGCGGGCGGGGTTGCCGATCTCCCGTTTCCGGTGCGCCTGCGCCGCGACCTGGTGAGTGCGGGCCGCGCCGAGGCGCATCGCACCCTGCCGCACACGGGATGGGTCAGCGTGCGCATCCGCACGGAGCACGACATTCCCGCCGTCGTGGAGCTGTTCCGGCTGAACTACGAGCGCCTGCGTGGAGTAAGCGTGCGGCCGGGCATGCTTCCGCTGCTGGGCAAGGCGACCATGCTGGGTGACCGCGTCGCAGACGACCTGCCGGCGTAGGTTGGCGTAGCCCGACGTAAGCTGTCGAGCGGCTGAGCCGTTGGCCTTGGACGTGCAGGGCACGGCAGCATTCGCTTGTTTACATGACTTCGTTTCGCCTGTCGCCAACTGCCCTTGGACTCCTCTTCGATTCCGTCGCCCTCGAGCGACCTGCGCATAGCGCTTCCGCCGTCCGACTCGATCGATCCGAACCCTGTCAACGGGCCCCGGGGTTACCCGCGTCCCGAGCTCGAGCGTGAGGGATGGGAGTCGCTCGACGGCCCGTGGGAGTTCGCGATCGACGTCGACGCAGTCTGGAGCGTCCCGTCGCAGGTGAAGTTCACCGATACGATCCAGGTGCCGTTCGCGCCGGAAACCGCGATGAGCGGCATCGGCAACACCGGCTTCTATCGCAGCTGCTGGTATCGTCGCAAGGTGACCGTGCCCGACCTCGTGGACGGCGAGCGGATCCTGCTGCACTTCGGCGCGGTGGACTACGCGGCGGTGGTGTGGGTGAACGGACATCCCGCGGGCTTCCACGAAGGCGGCTACACGCCGTTCACGATCGACATGACGTACTTCGTGCGCGCGGGCGAACGCGCGACGATCGTGCTGCGCGCCGAGGATGATCCGCACGACCTGGCGAAGCCGCGCGGCAAGCAGGATTGGCAGCTCAATCCGCACAGCATCTGGTACCCGCGCACGACGGGCATCTGGCAGACGGTGTGGATGGAGAAGGTGCCCGCCACGTGGATCGACAGCATCCGCTGGACGTCGAATCTCGAGCGCTACGAGATCGGCGTCGAAGCCTGGTGCCAGGGGCTGCGTCGCGACGGGCTGCGGCTCAACGTCAAGCTGAGCGTAGGTGACCGGGTACTCGCGGACGACACGTACACCGTGATCGCGGGCGAAGTGCACCGGCGCATCGCGCTGTCGGATCCCGGCATCGACGACTTCCGCAACGAGATCCTCTGGAGCCCGGAACGTCCCGTACTGATCAAGGCCGAGCTGTTCCTGTGGGGTGGTCGTGGGGAGCTGATCGACGCGGTGCGCAGCTACACGGCCATCCGGAACGTGAGCACGCAGATGGGCCGGTTCATGCTCAACGGCCGGCCGTACTACCTGCGCATGGTGCTCGACCAGGGGTACTGGCCGGAGTCCGGCATCACGGCGCCGTCGGACGAGGCGCTGAAGCGCGACGTCGAGCTGGCGAAAGCCATGGGCTTCAACGGCGTGCGCAAGCACCAGAAGATCGAGGATCCGCGCTTCCTGTACTGGGCCGACACGCTCGGGCTCATGGTGTGGGAGGAGATGCCGAGTGCGTACCGGTTCACGAAGCAGTCGGTCGACCGGCTGACGCGGGAGTGGACGGCGGTCATCGATCGCGACTACAGCCATCCGTGCATCGTCACGTGGGTGCCCTTCAACGAGTCCTGGGGCGTGCCCGACCTGCCCGCCATCGAGGCGCAGCGCCACTACGTGCAGGCGCTCTATCATCTCACCAAGACGCTCGACCCGACACGCCCGGTCGTCGGAAACGATGGCTGGGAGAGTGCGGCGACGGACATCATAGGCATTCACGACTACGACGCGGATCCGGGTCGCATCGAGCGCCGCTACGACACGCCGGACGTGGTGCCGCAGCTGCTCAAGCAGGTGGGCCCGGCCGGGCGACTCATCACGCTCGAGGGATACGAACACCGCGGGCAGCCGTTGATGGTGACGGAGTGCGGCGGCATCGCCTTCGCGTCGGACGAGCGCAGCACGTGGGGCTACTCACGCAGCGAGTCCGCCGACGAGTTCGCGTCACGCTACGCCGCGTTGATCAGCGCCTTTCACCGGCTCCCGTTGCTGGCGGGGTTCTGCTACACGCAGTTCACCGACACGTACCAGGAGGCAAACGGCCTGCTCTTCGCCGACCGCACGCCGAAGATTCCGATCGATCAGCTGTTCGCGGCCACGCACGGCCGGAACGATCCGCGACAGCAGGCCATGGGCATCGCGGGCCCGTTGCCGCCGGAGTAGGCGGGTTGCGGTGCATTCCGCTTTGAACTGCGGGCAAGCGGATTTGAGCGGATAGGAACCGATACAAGCGGATCTGCTCCGTAGACGAGGAAGGGACGACATCAGCACGCGATGTCGTCCTCTTTTTTGTGGGGCTCCGCGCAATTCCCAGCCCCCTCGTTTCTGACCAAGAAACGCGTTTCTGCCATGCGCACCGTGGCGTCGTCGCATGCGCCGGACAGATCCGTTTTCATCTGTTTACATCCGCTCAAATCCGCTTACCTGCAGTTCAAGCGGCACGCACAGACAAGCCGTATTTGCCTGCACTATGCCGTCTCGGTACAGGTGGGGCCCGCGGTCGCACCGCTCTCCGGCGCGAATCCCGTCCCAGACGCCTGCCACGCCCTCGGAATCGGCGTAGCTTTCCCGGGTCTGTTCATTCCGTCCGTCCCCCGCCGCAGGAACCCCCGCATGGCATTCCGTACCCGCGCGCGCTCGAGCCGCGTTGCATTCCTGAGCCTGCTCCTCCCCGCCGTCCTGCCCGCGGCGCTGTCCGCCCAGGATCGCCTCAAGACGATGCCCGGCTACGAGCGCTACGTGCGCATGCAGCCGCTCATCGGCTCGTCGGTCACCCTCGGCACGCTCGGTGTCACGTGGGCGACGGACGGCAAGTCGTTCGACTACGCGAAGGATGGCAAGCGCTGGCGCTACGACGTCGCGACGAAGAAGACCACAGAGGCTCCGCCCGCGGCAGCGACAGCCGGCGGACGCGGTGGCCGCGGTGGTGGTGCGCCCGCACGTGGCCGTCAGGTGGCGTCGGCACTCTCGCCCGACAGCACACGCAAGGCGTTCTACCGCGATCGGAACCTGTTCGTGAGCGACACGTCGGGCCGCAACGAGATGGCGATCACCAGCGACGGCAGCGAGACGAAGCGCATCAAGTACGGCACAGCGTCGTGGGTGTACGGCGAGGAGCTCAACCAGAACACCGCGATGTGGTGGAATCCGGCCGGCACCGCGATCGCCTACTACCGCTTCGACGAAAGCCCCGTGCCCGACTACTACCTCGGCATGGACCAGACGAAGGTGCAGGCTACGCTCGATACCGAGGCGTATCCCAAGGCCGGCGCGCCGAATCCCATCGTCGACCTGTTCGTGTACGACCTGGCCACGAAGCAGTCGATGAAGATCGACGTGCGCGACGGCAAGGCGTTCGACAATGATGTCGTCGGCCACTACGTGTACAATGTCCGCTGGTCGCCCGACGGCAAGGCGATCACGTTCAACCGCACGAACCGCCGGCAGAATGTCATGGAGTTCACCGCGTGCGCGCCGGCCACTGGCAAGTGCCGCGTCGTCGTGCGCGAGGAGTGGAAGCCCAGCTGGACCGAGAACATTCCCGAGATGCGCTACCTCGCGGATGGTCAGCGCTTCGTCTGGGAGAGCGAGCGCACGGGCTTCAAGCACTTCTACCTCTACGACATGAGCGGCAAGCTCCTGTCGACACTCACGAAGGGTGAGTTCGAGGCCGCCAACATCGTCCGCGTCGACGAGAAGGCCAACGCGCTGTACTACATGGCGCGCGACGGCGCGAACCACATGATGATGCAGCTCCATCGGGTCGGCCTGGACGGCAAGGGCGACAAGCGGCTCACCGATCCGGCGTTCAACCACACCGTCACGATGGCGCCCGACGGCCGCTTCTTCGTCGACGTCGCGCAGACCCACGACAAGGCTCCCGTCACGCGCCTGCTCGACGCGAACGGCACCATCGTGAGCGAACTCGCGAAGAGCGACACGCGCAAGTTCGACAGCCTCGGCCTCAAGACGGTGGAGCTCTACACCTACAAGGCCGCGGACGGCGTCACGACGCTGCACGGCATGCTGCACAAGCCGTCCAACTTCGACCCCTCGCGCAAGTATCCGGTGCTCGTCACGGTGTACGGCGGCCCCGCGACGAACGGCGCGCGCGAGACGTTCACCATGCCGAACCCGTACACGGAACTCGGCTTCATCGTCCTGTCGCTCGACTCGCGCAGCGCCGCCGGTCGCGGCAAGAAGTTCCTCGATGCGATCTACGGAAAGCTCGGCACCGTCGAAGTCGACGACCAGGCCGAGGGCGTGAAGGCGCTCAAGGACCGCCCGTACGTCGACCTCTCGCGCGTCGGCATCTTCGGCACGTCATACGGCGGCTACGCCTCGGCGCTCGCGCTGCTGCGGCACCCTGACGTCTTCCAGGCGGCGAGCGCGATGTCGGCCGTGACCGACTGGCGCAATTACGACTCGATCTACACCGAGCGCTACATGTGGACGCCGCAGGAGAATGCGAGCGGCTACGATGCCGGCAGCGCCATGAAGTACGCCGACAAGCTCAAGGGCCGGCTGATGCTCTACTTCGGCACCGCCGACAACAACGTGCATCCGTCCAACACGATGCAGCTGATCTCCGCCCTGCAGCGCGCCGGCAAGAGTTTCGAGGTGCAGGTCGGGCCCGACGCCGGCCACACTGCGCTCACCGGAAGCCGGATGATGGAGTTCTTCATCGAGAACCTGGTGCTCAAGCCGACGACGGCGATCCAGCCGTAACAGACTCCAGGCGCTCGTGATGCGAGGCTAGAGCGGGTCGGACGACTGAGTGGCAAGCGCGGGGACTTCTCCGCGCTTCGCCATCAGACCCGTGACGAAGCGTTGTCCCTCTGAAATGCGTTCGATTTCCACGGCAATGGCATCCACTGCCTGCTCCATGCGTTCGAGACGTGCCGAGCTCTCGAGGATCTGGGGCGCTGGCTTCGGCTGGGCAAACCGCTTGAGCATCGTGCGCGCCGTCGCCATCGCGAGTGGTGCCATCACGAACAGCGTGAACACGATCGAGATCGCCGTCAGCTGACCGGACGAGAACGGGCCCGCGCCGCCGTCCCGCGGCCGATCGACGGCAGTGCCGGCGCGCGACAGCATGTTGCCGGGAGCCGCAGCCAGCATCTGGCCATTGGCCGCGATGTCCGTTTCGAGCTGGGCGAGCCGGTTGTCGAGCACGCCGAGGCGCTGCTCCAGTCCCGCGCGTTCCGCATCGCTGCGCGCCTTGCGAAGATCCTCGGCGACATCGTCCCGACGGCTTTGCGCCGAACGCAGTTGCTCTGACAGCGTGCTCCGCTTGGCGTTCAGCGCGTTGACGAATGCCTGCGTGAAGCCGCCAGGCGGGATCATGTCGCTGCCCCGCGTGCCGGCAATGGCCGGCGCGTTGGGAGCACTGGGCGGTGCAGGAGCGGCCGGTGTCTGCACGGTCACCTGATTAGGAGTCATGGGACAACCTACGTAACCGTCCCGTGCCCGGTTGCAACGGCCCGGAGCGCTGCGCCAATGGCGCGTGCCAGGCGCCTCGGTCACCTTCTCAGGGCAGGTTGGCTCCCCGAGACAAGGATTCATCATGACCAGCACCGCCCAGCCCACGCGACCGGCCGCAGGATCGACGCTCGATACGACGGCGCTCCTCGACGAAGCCTCGACACTGGCCCCGCAGGTCGTCGAATGGCGGCGTCACCTGCACATGCACCCGGAAGAGGCCTTTCACGAGCACGAGACCGCCCGGTTCATCCGCGAGACGCTCGAGGCCATCGGCGGGTTCGAAGTCAGCCAGCCCACGGAAACCAGCGTGCTGGCCGTGCTGCGGGGCGGGCACCCGGGCCCGGCGATCGCGGTTCGGGCCGACATCGATGCCCTGCCGATCGCGGAGGAGAACGACGTTCCGTACCGGTCACGGGTCGCCGGCTCGATGCACGCGTGCGGTCACGACGGACACACCGCCATCGGGTTGGGCCTGGCGACACTGCTCGCCCGTCATCGCGACGAGCTGCACGGTGAAGTGCGCTTCATCTTCCAGCATGCCGAAGAGCTGGCTCCGGGTGGCGCCGAGGAGTTGGTCGCCGCCGGCGTGATCGACGGCGTCGAGGCGGTCATCGGCCTGCACGTCTGGTCGACCATGCCTTTTGGGTCGATCGGCCTGATCTCCGGGCCGGCCATGGCGGCGCCGGACAACTTCCACTGCACTATCACCGGAAAGGGGGGACACGCCGCCATACCGCACGACACTGTCGACCCGATCGTCGTCGGCGCACAGATCGTCACGGCCCTGCAGCATATCGTTTCACGCGCGGTCGACCCGCTCGACCCTGTCGTGGTTTCGGTGACGCAGTTCGCAGCGGGCACAGCCTTTAACGTGATACCTAATACCGCGTACCTCGCCGGCACCGTCCGCACCTTCGACGCTTCGTTGCGGGAGCGGGTGCCGGAGCTGATGGACCGGATGATCAAGGGTATTGCCGATGCGCACGGCGCCTCGGCCGAATTCGTGATTGAGCGGGGTTATCGCCCTGTGGTGAACGATCCGGTGCTCACGGAGCGTCTCGCCAATGTCGTGCGGCGGACGTTCGGCGAGGCGACCCTCGTCCCGATGCGTCCGACCATGGGAGGGGAGGACTTTTCGGCCTACCAGCAGCGCGCGCCGGGCGTCTTTGCCTTCGTGGGTGCGGGCAACGTTGCGGACGGCATCGTCCATCCGCATCACCATCCGCGCTTCCAGATCGACGAGCGCGCGCTGGATCTCGGTTTGCGTTATCTGACGGCATCAGTCATGGAGTTGCTGGGCTGACGCTTCTTTCGACAGGAGTTGCTGCATGGTGTCGTATCCCCCCCGTCCGATGCAGCAGGCGTAATGCGGTCACTGTCACTCGAGCAGAAACTGACGCTGCTCATCACCAGCACCATCGTCGTGGTGCTGGCAATGTCCCTGGCGCTCACGTACGGCACGCTCGCACGCACCTCCGAGCTCGAAGTGAGTGAGCGGCTCACGCGGGCGGCGGGGGAATTGGCCTCGCGTGCCGCAGCGCTGCGCACGCGCAATGAGAAGTCCATCGATTCGCTGGCGCGGAAGGCGCGCGTCGTGGCGGTGTTCACGGCTGATGGTGAAGGGCTGCCTCGCGCTGCCGCCGCTGCGCGCCCGTTGCTCGATGCGGCCCGCCGGAGTGCACAGGATTCCACGCTTCCCATCGAGTTGTGGACGCCGACCGGAAGGAAGCTGCTGCACGTCGGCACCGATCTGTCCGATGAGCACGCGCCGACCATCGCGCTGCCATCGGCGGCGTCCGCAGCGGCGGCCGCCGCGGCATCCGCATCCGAGTCGGCATCCGCGTCCGCAGCGGCGTCTCCATCTGCCCCCTCCGAATCGGCAGGCGATGCAACGGCCGATACCACACAGGCCATCGACGCCACGCTCATCGCCGTGCCGCGGCCTGGTCTTCGCGAGCTGCCGGGGCGCGACTCGATCATCGTGGGTGACCTGTACTCGGACGGCAAGAGCGCGCTGTACTGGGTCGTCGCACCCATCACGCGTGATACAACGATCGTCGGATACATCGCCCAGCAGCAGAAGGTCGTGATGGCCAGCGGCGAGAATTCGTATGTCGAACTCGTCGCGACATCAGACGTGACGTTGCTCGCGCACGATGTGGACGGCGGAGCATGGATCGTCGAGCCGGGAGTGCCGACGGCGCCACGTGTTCCGCGTTCCGGTATCGGCCCCGGGAGTCTCTACGATAGTCCGGCCGGCCGTGTGATCGGTGCGGAAGCAGAAGTGCCCGGAATGCCCTGGGTGGTGTTCGTCGAGACGCCCCTCAGCGCCGTGCATGTCGGCGCGCGCAAACTCGTGGTCACGATGGCCGGCCTCGGCGTGCTCCTCACGATCGTCGGATCGATCGTCTCGGTCGTGATCGGACGGCGTGTCGCCCGCCCGCTCGCGGCACTCACGAACGCCGCCGAGGCGATTTCGCAGGGCGACTACGCGCGGCGGGTGCCGTTCGTGGGCCCCGACGAGATCGGGCGGCTCGGGAAGAGCTTCAACCAGATGGCGTCGGAAGTGGATCAGGCACGCGCGCAGCTGCAGGACCGTTTGCAGGACGCGCGCCGGTCCGCGATCGAGCTGGAACGGTCGAATGAGCAGTTGCAGCTGGCGATGACGGAGGCCGAGCGACTGCGTGAGGATGCGCAGGATGCCAACCGCGCGAAGAGTGACTTCCTGGCCGTCATGAGTCACGAGCTGCGCACGCCGCTCAACGCGATCGGCGGGTACGCGCAGCTGCTCGACCTGGGTATTCACGGTCCGGTCACGGATGCGCAGCACGACGCGCTCACGCGCATCGCGCGCAGCCAGGCCCACCTGCTGCGGCTCATCAACGATGTGCTGAATTTCGCGCGGGTCGATGCGGGTCAGGTGCGCTATGCGATGCACGACATTCCGGTCGATGAGACACTGGCCGGCATCGAACCGCTCGTGGCGCCGCAGATGCGCGACAAGGGGCTGTGCTTCACATTCCGGCAGAGCGACCCGCTGATGACGGTGTATGCCGACAGCGACAAGCTTCAGCAGGTCGTGCTCAACCTGCTCACCAACGCCATCAAGTTCACGCCGGATGGAGGCCACATCGGGATGGATTATGACCGAGACGGCGAGACGGTGCACATCCGCGTGCGCGACGACGGGCCGGGTATTCCCGAGGAGCGCCTGCAGGCCATCTTCGACCCGTTCGTGCAGCTCGATCGCAGCGTGACGCAGACGCGCGACGGCGTCGGGCTCGGTCTCGCCATCAGTCGTGACCTCGCGCGTGGCATGGGCGGCGACCTCACCGTGGAAAGCGAGATCGGCGTAGGGTCGACCTTCATCGTGGTGCTGCCGGTGCACGCGCGGACCGGTGCACGGACAGCAGTCGTCGCATGAGGGCCGGAGTGACGCGGCGCCGGGTTGCGGTGATCGCAGCGGGCGCGCTCGCCTCCGGGGTGCTCGCGTCCTGTGCATCAGGCACCGCCTCCTCGCGCCCGACCGTAGCGCGTGCGGCCGAAGGGGGCACCGACGCATTCCGCGGTACCGGTGCCGACAGCATCATCACGGAACGCGTGGCTCCCGGTGTGCAACTGCACCGCCTGGTGAATCTGTCTGCGCCCTGGCGCGCGTTCGTGCTCGATGTCGACCTCACCGCCTGCGTCAGCCTGCAGAGCGTCAAGGGCGCCGCGGGTGCGGAAGGCCGTCGCACCACGAGTTCGCTCCTCGCGAGTCTGCGTCCACGCGTCACGCCGATTGCGGCGGTCAACGCCGACTTCTTTCTGTTCGCGCCACCCGGTGTGCCCACCGGCGCACACATCGAAAGCGGGCAGCTGATCAGCGGTCCGATCGCACGACCGGTGTTCGGGGTGCACCGCGACGGCACACCGTACATCGGCACCCTGTCCGTGCGTGCGACGGTCACGGGTTCGCGCGGCAGCATGCTGGTCACATCGTGGAACCGGCCGACGAGAAACGTCCCGGGCATTGTCGACGAGCGGTGGGGCGTGGCGCTCGACAGCACGATCACGGGCACCGTGCGCACACTCGTGCCCGTGTCTGCCGACGGCGATCGCTACGTCGTTCGTGCTGCGGCCGAATCACCGGCCGGTGCCTCTGCACCCGCGTCACGAGTCGCACGCGGTGATACGCTCTTCCTGATCGAGGTACCGGCAGCCGAGGGAACGGTGGTGGTGGGTGACACGGTGCGCGTGACGCGCGACATCACTCCGCGCGACATCAGGCACGCCGTAGGCGGAATGCCGGTGCTGCTGCGTGACAGCGTGGTCGTCGGCGCAGTAGATTCGGTGAGCAATGCGAGCTTCCGCGGCGTCAATCCGCGCACCGCGATCGGCGTCGCCGCCGGCGGGCGTCGCGTGTTCATGGTCGTGATCGACGGGCGCCAGCCCGGCTACAGTGCCGGCATGAGCCTGCGCGAAACCGCGTCGCTGCTGCGTGGGCTCGGTGCGCGCGACGGGGTGAATCTCGACGGCGGCGGCTCGAGTGCGATGGTAGTGGCGCGGGCATCTGGTTCTGCTGTCGTGAACCGCACCTCGGATCCCACCGGTGAGCGGCCGGTCGCGAACGCAGTGGCCGTCGTGCAAGGGTGCGCGACGCGTTGATGCGGCCCAAATGCGCACGCGATGCAGTCGTGGCGCGTGTTGGCGCGTCGTGAAGCGATCGTGAGGCGCTCATGAAGCGGTCATGAAGCGGTCACGTCACCTCTCGCATGCGACGCTGCAGGACGGTGTGCGCGCGCTGGTCGGGCGAGACCCGTGGCTGGCCGCGATTGCAGCGCGGTGGGGAATGCCACCACTCTGGGCGCGCCGCCCGGGATTCGCCACGCTGGTGCACATCATTCTCGAACAGCAGGTGTCGCTCCCCGCCGCGGCAACGCTGTACAAGCGCCTTGCGCGGCACGCGGGCTGCATGTCGCCACAGGCCATCGCTGCGCTCGGTGCGGACGGGCTGCGCGCATTCGGGCTCACCCGGCAGAAGTCCGCGTTCTGCGACGCGCTCGCCACACGTGTTCTCGACGGACGCCTCGATCTCGCGCTGGTGTCGCGCGCGCCGGATGCCGCCGCGCGCGCAATGCTGCTGGAAGTGCCGGGGCTCGGGCCCTGGAGTGTGGACATCTACTTCCTGATGGCGCTGCGTCGTCCGGACATCTGGCCGCAGGGCGATCTCGCCCTGGCCGTGACGTTGCGCGACCGGTTGGCGTTGCCGAAGTCACCAGGACGCGTGGAACAGGCGGCATTTGCGGAACGCTGGGCACCATGGCGCAGCGTCGCCGCGCGACTGCTGTGGCTGGAGTATCTCGCGACCCGCGGGCGCTACGTGGTGCGCCCCGACAGCGCCGCTCCTACTTCGACGTGATCTTGAGCCCGACGATGCCGGCCACGATCAGCGCGATCGACAGCACACGCCCCCAGTCACGCGACTCGCCGAACACCAGCACACCGACGATCGCGGTGCCGACGGCACCGATGCCCGTCCACACGGCGTAGCCGGTACCCACGGGCAACGTCTTGAGCGCCTGTGCGAGGAAGTAGAAACTCGCGATCATCGCACTCACCGTGATCGCGGTCGGACCTGGCTTGCGGAAGCCATCGGAGGTCTTGAGCCCGACGGCCCACACCACTTCCAGCAGGCCCGCGATCAGCAGCAACCACCACGCTCGGTTCATGGGGTCCGCTCCTCAGCGCAATCCGCCGGGCATCTTTTCACCCGACATCTCACGCGGGTTGGGCATGCGCGTCGGCAACCCCTGCGGGCGAAGGTTGGCGCATCGCGACAGCTCCGCGCTGCTCCCCTTGTCGATCGTGTCGGGCAGGGACAACCGGTCGATGTTCGCCGTATCGAGCGCATTGCGCGCACCACGCCACCCCTCCTCGCACCCGGCGCGCACCTTGTCGATGCGCGCGAGCCGCGCGACGCCGGAGTCGGCCGCATCATTGAGGCCGAACCACGTCGCGATGCCGAGCACGAGCGCGACGCCGACGCTGATGAGTGCGGTCGTGCGCCCTTGCGACTGGCCTTTGGTGTCGAGCGGACGGTTCGTGGGCTCAGGACGTGGCATGGCTGGATCGGAAATGCGAGGAGTTCATGTTGCTGGTGTCGGGGGCGACATGATCGTGTGCATGATCGAGCGCCGTGGTGATGTCGGCGAGCAGGTCGCGCACGTCTTCCACGCCGACGCTCAGGCGGATGAAGCCGGCCGGCACGTCGTCGCCTCCCCACCGCGCACGACGCTCGCCGCTCGTGTGAATGCCACCGAAGCTCGTCGCCTCGTGCACGAGCGTCGCACGCGCGAAGAAGCGTTCTGCGGCCGCCTGGTCGCGCAGGGTGAAGCTCACCACGGGACCGAAGCGTGTCATCTGCCGCGACGCAATCGCGTGTGATGGATCTGTCGCCAGGCCCGGGTAGCGCACGGCCGACACCGCCGGATGCGTGCCCAGGAAGGTCGCGATGGTCATCGCGCTCTCACACTGCCGCGCGAGTCGCACGTCGAGCGTGCCGAGCGATCGGTGCGCGAGCCACACTTCCATCGGCCCCGGAATCGACCCCATGCGCGTGCGCCACGTGCGGATCCGCTCGGCCCACGCGAGGTCGCGGCAGGCGACGTGGCCAAGGATCACGTCTGCGTGCCCGCTCATGGCCTTGGTATCCGACATCACGACGAAGTCGGCGCCGAGTGCCAGCGGCCGCTGCGCGAGCATCGTGGCCGTGGTGTTGTCGACCGCCACGAGCGCACCCGCCTCGTGCGCGAGCGTGCACAGCCGCTCGATGTCGCATACGTCGAGCGACGGGTTCGTGGGCGACTCCAGCCAGAGCAGTGCAGCACCCTGCAGCAGCGCCGCCTGCGCATCGCCCGCGGTCGGCGCCAGCACGATCTCGATGCCCAGCGTCGCGAAGTGCTCCGCCGCGATCCGCCGCGTCGTGTAGTAGCAATCACTCGGCATCACGACCTTGGCGCCCGGCGAGAGCACGACCGACAGCACCGCGACGCTGGCCGCCATGCCCGATGCGAACAGCGTGACCGGGCCTCCTTCGAGACTCTCGAGCGCCGTCTCGTAGGCGCGCCAGGTGGGGTTGTCGAAGCGACCATACGCAAACGAGGCGGCCGCCGGATCACCCGGCGTGTGATACGTGGCCGCGAACGTCGGGCCCTGCATGTACGGGGAACCCGCCGCGGGGTGCGGGAGCCCGGCACGCACGACACGCGTTGCGGGGTGCAAGGCGTCTCCATGCGACGCATGCGGATGCGACCCGTCGGCGTCAGACATGCGCTCCCTCCTCGTCGATCGTGGGCATCGGCACTGCGAGCGCTGCCAGCGGCAGCGTGCCGACCGTCGTGCCGTCGCCCGTCGCGGCGCGCCGGTGATAGTCGATCTGGCCAAGATGATAGGCCGCGTGCGACACGATGTGCATGAGGAACAGGTCGGTGCGCAATTCGACCCCGTTGCCGACGGCCACGGGGTAGGTGCGCTCCAACTGCTCGGGCGGCAGGGCCTGCAGTGCGCGCACGACCTGTGCGCGCGCATCGCGAACCTGCGCGGCGACGTCGGCGCGCGTCATGCCGCGTGCGCTGAACTCCGCGTCCCGGTCACGGACGAAGCTGCTGCCACCGAGCACCACACCCACGTAATGGCGGAGGTTTCCGGCGAGGTGCAGCGCGAGATTGCCACCCGCATTGGCAAGGCCGGGCACGGCCTGCCAGAGCGCCTGATCGTCCGGGTACGCCACGATCTCGCGCTCCACCGCTGACAGCTCGCGTTCGAGCAATCGAAGTGCGATGTCGCGTACCGCGCTGGCGGATGCTTCACTGCCGGCTGCGGCACTGCCGGCTGCGGCACTGCCGGATGCGGCGCGGTCCCGCTCGGTGGAGCTGTTCGATGGGTTCACAGGGCACTCACGGGCACTCAGGGTTGTTCCGTTGCTGGCGACGCGGACACCTGCGTCGCCGGAAAGCGTGCGTCGAGCCATGCGAGCGTCGCGCCCACAGCCTGGCTCCGCGCCGGCTCGGGCGACAGGAACAGGTCGTGCACGCCATTCGGTATCTCGCGCATCGTCACGTCCGCGCCGAGGCCCGGCCCGATGCGGCGCATGTCGTCGACGTTCAGCACGATGTCGTGCGCAAGATACTCGTCACGCCAGGCGGAACCGGCCATCATCGATGCCGACGAATGCAGCACCAGCACCGGGCTGCGGAGCCGGAGCCCGCGCGCCGCGATGTCCTGCGCCGCTCTCACGGCGCGTACCCACCCGAAATAGATCGGGAATCCGCGCACGGGCTTCCAGCGCGTGTCGTACGTCCACTCGCCGTGGTGCGCCTGCAGGAGGCTCTCGCCGTAATGCGGTGTGATGCCCGTGGGATCTGCGCCCCAGGGAATCACGGCGCCGAGTGCGCCGGCCACCGGCAGCAGCATCATGCGGAACGCCGGTTCGGCGAATCGGAAGAACGGGCTGTTGAGCACGATCCCGTTCACGCTGTCACGCGCGGCGCCACGATGCGCGTACATCGCGGCAATCAGCCCACCGGTGGAATGTCCCATCAGCACGAGCGTGTCGTGCCGGTCCTCGTCGCGAATGATGGCGATGGCCGCGCCGATCTCGGCGTCGTACTCTGCGAGACTCGTGCAGTAGTTGGGACGGTGGCCCGGTCGGAGCGAGCGCCCGTATCGGCGCAGGTCCAGGGCATAGAAGTCCCAGCCGAACTCCGCGAACGCGTCGGCGACATGCGACTGGAAGAAGTAGTCGATGAATCCATGCACGTAGAGCACGGCGCGTCGCACCGGCGTTTCGCACCGCAGTCGCACGAGTGTCGCCACCAGCGGACCGTCATCGGCACTGCCGAGGGGCAGGACGGTCGCCTCGAACTCCGGCAGCACGGTGTCGGGCGTCCACTCCCGAGTCACGGAGGTGGAAACTCGGCATCGTCCAGCGTGCGCGCGTCGTCGATCAGCATCACCGGAATGCCGTCCTGCACGGCGTACACGAGCCGGCACGTCCGGCAGACGAGTGACTCGGGCGGGCCCGCGTGGTGCTCGAGCGGCGACCGGCTCTTGGGGCACACGAGAATCTTGAGCAGGTCGGGCGACAGCGTGAGCGCAGGGGACATGGTCAGGCTCCAGTGGGGCGATGAACCGAGGGAGCGGTGGCGGTAGTCGCGAGTCGCGGCCCGCCCAGCAGCTCGATGCAATATGGAATCGCCGCGAAGACGGCGCCGAGACACTCCTCTATCGCGGCGGGTTTTCCGGGCAGGTTGATGATGAGCGATTGTCCACGGGTGCCGGCGATCTGTCGTGACAGTATCGCGGTCGGCACGGCACGCACCGACACCGCGCGCATCTGCTCGGCGAAGCCCGGCATGAGTCGTTCGCAGACGGCCGCCGTGGCTTCCGGCGTCACGTCGCGTGGTGCCGGCCCCGTGCCACCCGTCGTCACGATCAGCGGGCACCCGGTTTCGTCGGCGAGCGCCCGCAGCGCGGCCTCGATCAGCGGCTGCTCGTCGGGCACCAGCCGGTATTCGGAGTGCCACGAGGACGCGAGCCAGCGGCCCAGGGTCTCCTCGATGGCCCGTCCGGAGCGATCCTCGTAGACGCCCGCGCTCGCGCGGTCGGACACCGTCACCACGCCAATGGGGATGGACATCCCCGAAGCTATCACGCTGGGCGTGGCCGCGGTTGAAGAGGCGGTGGCGGTGCTTCGTTCCGGCCGACCCGTAGGGCCAACGGCCACTTGAACCGGTGCAACGGCACGCGTCCCCACACGCGCTCGAGGTCGGAGGCGAACTGCAGCAGCGGATCCTCTCCCGTTTCCTTCCGCATGTGGCTCACCGAAGACCACGTTCCCAGGTAGCCCAGCAGTTGCTCCGGCGACCAGTCGGCTTCCATGCAGAAGTTGCCGAGCTCGACGCGCGTGAACGGAAATGCGAGCGACTGGTAGCCATCGATCACATGCTGGCGCTCGGGCGGCCACCACGCGCTCACCCGTGCCTCGAATGCAGCGATCAGCTCGGTGATCGCGCCGGAGGACGGCACTTCGGCGAGCGCATACGTCCACTCGGCGATGATGCCGTGCAGCACCAGCACCCGCTGCGCTTCGCAGTGGAACGCATCGACATCGAACCAGTGCAGTGCCTGGGCGACGGTGATGAGACCGACGCTTCCTTCGGGCAGTTCACTCTCGTGTGCCGGTGCGACACGGTACGCCACGCGCGCGTGTGGCGTGGCCTGCGCGATCTGCGACTCGCTCGCGTCGGTCGCGATCACGCTCGCGAAGCGATGCGTCAGGGGCAAGGAGGCCTGCCCCGTGCCGGCGCCGCAGTCCCACGCGAGCGCGTGCGATGGGGCGATGTCCGCGAGCGCATCGAACAACGCTTCCGGGTACGCCGGACGAAACGCGGCGTAGCTGTTGGAGACGCCGGAGAAGTGATCGGCGAAACGTGTGGAGTGCTGTTCGTCGGTCACGGGTGTGCGGGTCGCGCGATCGGCAGGATCAGCGCGACTGCATCGTGCCGCACGCCGTCGCCGCTGGCGGATCGGCGAGGCCGTACTGCGCGCGCACGACTTGCGCGGGCTTGCCATCCTTCGCCGGCTGCAGCAGGAACATCGTGGCATACGACGCATCGCACAGGTCCGGCATCGCGGGGCCGCCGAGCGCCTTCACGATCGCCGGAATGGTGTTGCTGTGCCCCACGACCACCACGACTCCACGCGACGCGCGCACGGCGTCGGCCACGGCCTGCACGTGCGTCGGGGTGCCGCCGCCGAGCGAGATCGTCTTCGGCGTGATGCCGAACTTCGCCGCGAGCGGTGCCGCGGTGGATGCCGTGCGCGTCGTCGCCGACACGATCACTGCCGTCGGCTGGGTGCCGGACATGGCCTCGAGCAGCGCCTTCGCGCGCTCCTGCCCCGCAGCGCTCAGTACGGGATCCGCTGCCGGCTCGGGCGCCTTCTCTCCGTGACGCACCAGCACCACGAGCGACGGACCCTCCGCGGCCTGCGCGCGCACGACGGTCGGCGTGGAGAACGCGAATACCGCTGCGCCGGCAAGCGCGGCGAGCGTACGGGAACGCGGCGCACGAGGGCGCACGAGGCGGAGCAGCGATGAGGTCACGGGAGTCTCGACAGGTGTTCGGGAGTGTCAGGAGCGGGAGCGGCCGCCGGATCCGGCAATGACCATGACGAGGCCAAGTCCGACCGCGAGACCGCCGACCCAGGTAGGTACGACCTGCTTCTCTTCCACAGCGGCGCGGAACGGGCCGACCTTCACCACGTCGCGCTCGCTGGTATAGGAGAACCCTCGCAGGAGAATGTAACCGCCAGCGAGAACGACGAGCACGCCGAGGAGGACGAGGGGCTTCACGCGGAACTCCAGTCGGGGAAACACCGCGCCGGAGGCGCGGCGGTGGTTGGGATGAAGCGCATGGAGTGGGCCACGAGGGTGGTGCAGACGCCAGACACTGAGCCAAAAGCTCAGTAGCGGGCCAGGTATCGCTCCAGCTCCCACGCACTGACCTGCTGGTTGTACTCCCGCCACTCGGCGCGCTTCGCCACCAGGAACTGCTGTACGACATGCTCGCCCAGTGCCGCCGTCAGCACGTCGTCCTTCTCCAGCTCATCGCACGCCTCGTTCAGGTCCTGCGGCAGGTCGTCCACGCGCAACCGGCGGCGTTCACGGAACGACATCTCCCAGATGTTCGTGTTGATCGGTTCGCGCCAGTCTGCCTCGGTTGCCAGCCCGTCGAGTCCCGCCGCGAGCATCACCGTGAGCGCGAGGTACGGATTCGCACTCGGATCCGGAGTGCGCAGCTCGAGACGGGTGCCAGCGCCGCGGCGCTCCGGCACGCGGATCATCGGCGAGCGGTTGCGCATGCTCCACGCGACGTTCACTGGTGCTTCGAAGCCCGGCACGAGGCGCTTGTACGAGTTCACGAGCGGATTCGTCACTGCGCACATCGCGCGCGCATGGCGCAGCAGCCCGCCGATGTAGTGCAGCGCCGTCTTTGACAGCGACCACTCGCGCTGCGGGTCCCAGAACGCATTCTGCCCGCCCTTGAACAACGACTGGTGCGTGTGCATGCCGCTGCCGTTCTGCCCGAACACGGGCTTCGGCATGAATGACGCGATCAGCCCGAACTGTCGCGCGACCTGCTTCACCACGAACCGGAACGTCGCGATGTTGTCCGCCGTGCGCAGCGCATCGGCATAACGGAAATCGATCTCGTGCTGCCCGTGCGCCACCTCGTGGTGCGCGGCCTCCACCTCGAACCCCATGCCTTCGAGCGTGTCGACGATGGCGCGACGGCAATCCTCGCCAAGGTCCATCGGCGCAAGATCGAAATAGCTGCCGACATCGTGGGTATCCGTGGCCGGCCGCCCATCCGCCGCCGGCTTGAAGAGGAAGAATTCCGCTTCCATGCCCGCATTCATCGTGTAGCCCAGCTCCGCCGCGCGGGCGAGCTGGCGCTTGAGCGTTCCGCGCGGATCGCCGAGAAATGGCGTGCCGTCCGGCATCGTCACGTCGCAGATCACGCGTCCCACGCGCGAGGACGGATCGCCCCACGGGAAGATCTGGAACGTCGACAGGTCGGGGGCCAGCAGCATGTCCGACTCTTCGACACGCACGAAGCCCGCGATGCTCGACCCGTCGAACATGATGTCGTTGCCGAGCGCTTTCCGGAATTGCGACGCCGGCACCTCGACGTTCTTGATGACGCCGAGGATGTCGGTGAATTGCAGGCGGAGGAAACGCGTCTGCTGCGCCTCGGCCAGCTCCAGGATGTCGGCCGCTGTGGCGCCGCTCAGATCGGTCGGGACGAGAGAACGGCTGGAACGGGGCACGGGCGCGGGATGGAGGGTTCGGACGACGTGGAATTGTACAAACGAACACGAGGACACGGTGGACTCGGCGGCTCGCCTTCCGGTACCTTACCGACGTCATGACATCAACGTCCAATCCCGGGGGCAGCGGCGCTTCGCCCTCCCCGTCTGCTGCCGGTTTCTGTGCGGCCTGTGGCGCGGCCCTCGCGGTCGGCGCACGCTTCTGCCATCGCTGTGGTACCCCGTTCGGTGAAGGTGCACCACTGACTGCCGGAGGGGGCGGCGCAGCGCGTGGCGCCAGCATGCTGCCCTGGGGCGTGGCGCTCGTCGCCATGGTCGCCCTGGTCGCGTACTTCGCCGGCCAGAACTTCGGCGCGGCCAAGGGTTCGGCAATCGACGGCTCATCGAACTCGTTGGCCACCTCGGCAATCGACGGGCAGGCCGGTGCTGCGCCCGCGGCCGGCGGTCCCGAGGGCGCGCCCCCGCTCAACGCGCAGGGCATGCCGGACCTGAACAAGATGACGCCGAACGAGAGCGCGTCGCGCCTGTACATCCGCGCGATGACGGCCGCCGAGAATGGACAGGCGGACACCCTGGTCTCGTTCTTCGCGACGATGGCGGTCGCGGCGCACGGCATGATCGACAAGATGACCATCGACGAGCGCTATCACATGGGACGCGTGGCCGAACTCGCGAAGGACCTGCCGACGATGCGCGCCCAGGCGGATACGATCCTCGCCGAGCAGCAGTCGAACCTGCTGGGTCTCGTGCTCGCGGCGCGGGCAGCACGGGTCGCCGGTGATGCGGCCGGCGAGCGCACCTACAGCCGGCTGCTCGTGCAGGTCGCGGACAAGGAACTGGCGCGCGCGAATGAGGATTATCAGCAGCACCGCACGGAAATCGATCGCGCCGTCGCGGAAGCGAAGAACCTGAAGTGACGCTCACCGACTAGGCGACACGGAGTGTAGCGGTGACGGGTCCGGGCTCAGGTCCCACGGCCAGGGGAGACGCGCAGGTCGGCCCCAGAAACGGGGTGCTGACCCGCATCGCGCGGGTGTTGGTCGACGCGCCCTCACACGACTCCCTGTTCGAAGGGCTGGCCCGGATCCTCCACGAGGATTTCGGTGCCGACGGCATCGCCCTCTACGAGGCCAACGCGCGCTTGCGCTCCGCCCGGCTCGAATTCCAGTGGGGGGCGGGCACGGTGCGCGTCGACGACGTGCTCTCGCAGTTCTGGCATTCCGCGAGCGGCGGGGTGGTCGACCGGGGCGAAGCAGTCTTCATCGACGACTCGGACATTCCGCCGCACGGGATGACAGCCGAGGCGACGGCGACCACGGCGCTGATGGAGCGTGCCGGGATCCGCGCGGCCGCGCTGCTGCCGCTGTTCATCGGTGGCGCGCCCCGTGGCCTGCTCAGCCTGCGCTACACGAGCCCGCGCACATTCGCCGAGTCGGAGCGCGAGCTGCTGGCCGATGTCGCCACGCAGGTCGCACTGGCGTTCCGCAATGCCATGCAGTTCGGGGAGCTGCAACGGCGCGCCGACCGCCTCACGGCGCTGGCCCGCGCGCAGCAGCAGCTCACGCATGTCGCCACGGGCGACGCGCTGCCGCTCATGATTGCGGACGCGGTGCGCGGCGTGATCCCGAGCGCGCGCTGCGACATCTTCGCCGCTACCCGCGATGGCTTGAAGCGGGTGCTCACCGTGCGCGATGGCGTCGCGGTGGCACACCCCGATGCGACCGACGAGGAACGCGCCGTCGCTGACGACACCTTTGCCAGCGGCGTGTCGCGATGCGCCGCGCACCTCACGGATACGCCATACTGGTCGCGGGGCGCCATCGAGCTGTGCGCGGCCGTGCGCTTCGGCACACGGACGTCCGGCGTGTTGCGCCTGATCTCCGCAGACGATGAGGAGTTCGACCCGCAGGATCTCGACCTGCTCACCATTCTCGCCCGGCAGGCCGGCACCGCGGTCGAGACGTCGCGCCTCTTCACGCTGCAGGAGCTCCAGCGTCAGCGCGCGGAAGGCGCCGCCGAACTCGCGCGCGTGACGTTGCAATCCGCCAACCTCGCGGATGGTGCGACGGGCTTGCTGCGCGTGCTCGATCGCTTCGTGCCCTCGATCGGCAAGGCCATCGGCGTGGCGCGCGGCCGCGACGGCATGATCGAGTACATCGCCACCAGCGGTACGCTCGATGTGCTGCTCGGACATCGCCCACCCGCCGGCAGCGCCATCAGCGGCCTCACGCCGCGGGGGCGGCCGCTCGAGATTGCCGACCTGAGCGAGATCGCGGCGCCCGCTGCCGCGGAATCGCTGCCGGAGGAATGGTGCTTCGTCGTGCCGCTCGCCGCGCGCGATCGCACGCTCGGCGTGCTCGTGACGACGGCCGCACGCGGCGCACCACTCTCGGGACGCGACCGGATCACGCTCGAACGGCTCTCCAGTTCACTGGCACTCGCGCTCGACGCGCTGCTGCTCGACGACGAGGAGCGGCTCGCCCGTGAGCGCGAGCATCTGCTCGCGACGGCCCTCACCACGATCGACCACCCGATCTTCATTCTCGACCGCATGGGTGTGCGGTACGCGAATCCTGCGGCGGCACGCGAGTACGGCTGGACGCAGGCCGAACTGATGGAGATGCAGTTCGAGCAGCTCGTCGCCCGCGTCGACACCCGGCCCGAGCGGCGCGCAAACGCTGCGTTCGTCGAGTCCGGTGTGAGCCTCGCCGAACATGTGCACCGTCGCCGGGACAACAGCGAGTTCCCGGCGGCCGTGACGGTGAGTCCGCTCGCGTCGCACGATGGCGACCACATCGGCCAGGTCGTGAGCGTGCGCAACGTCAGCACCGATCGCCGCATGGCGGAACAGCTGCGCAACACCGAGAAGATGGTGGCGCTCGGCGAACTCGTCGCAGGAGTCGCGCACGAGATTGCCAATCCGCTCACCGGTATCTCCGCGTTCGCCCAGATGCTGCTCGAGGAGCCCCTCGGCGACGACCAGCGGGAGTCCGTGCGCCTGATCAAGCAGGAGAGCGATCGCGCGAAGGCCGTGATCCGGGACCTGCTGATCTTCGCGCGCACCACGGAACCAGGCGCCGGTCCCGTGGACGTCAACGACCTGATCGAGCAGGCGCTGCGATTGCGGGCGTATCACCTGCGCAACACGGCGGTCGAGGTCGTGCTGGAACTCGATCCGGGAGCACCGCGCGTGCGTGGTGACCGGCAGAAGCTGCAGCAGGTGCTGCTCAACATCATCGGCAACGCGGAATTCGCGATGCATGCGATGCCCGTACGCCGTCTCGTGCTCCGCACGCGTGCGGAGCCGGGCGTCGTGCACATCGAAGCCGTCGATACCGGCACCGGCATGCGGCCGGATGTGCGGCGGCGAATCTTCGAGCCCTTCTTCACCACGAAGAAGGAGGGTGTCGGCACCGGACTTGGCCTCAGCGTGAGCTACGGCATCGTGCAGGCGCACGGCGGAACCATCGACGTGCATTCCGAAGCGGGTGTCGGGACCACGGTCACCATCTCACTTCCTGCGGCGGACTCGCTGTCGTCGCAACCTGGAACATCCAGCGACGCAGCGCCTGCGTCCCTGGTTGGCTAGCACGTCGCGCCCCCTGATCGCATGACAACTACTCCGTCCCGTTCGCTGCAGGCCATCGATGAAGCCGCTGCGGCACTTGCCGACGATTCGCTCCGGCGCATTCTCGTCGTCGACGATGAATCCACCATCCGGCTCGCGTTGAGCCGGTTCCTGCGTACGCGCGGATTCGAGGTGGAGACGGCGGAATCCGGCGATGTCGCGCTCGAGATGCTCACGGCAAGCCGCTTCTCGCTCATGATCTGCGACCTGCGGATGCCCGGGGTGAGTGGGCTCGACGTCGTGCCGCGTGCACTCGCGATCGACGCCGATCTCGGCATCGTCATGCTGACGGCGGTGAATGACGCCAACAGCGCCACCGATGCGCTCTCCTCCGGCGCGTTCGATTACCTCACCAAGCCCGTCGAGTTGCCTGACCTGCAGGCGGCTGTCGAGCGTGCCCTCAACCGGCGCGTGCGCGGCATCGAACGTCGCGCCGTCGATCGCATGATCCGGGAGGAGGTGGCGGCACGCACTCTCGAGCTCGAGCAGGAGAAGGGCGCACTGCGCGACCTCACGGTGAGCATCGCCGAGACCCTCATCAACGCGATGGAGGCGAAGGACCTGTACCTGCGCGGGCACTCGCATCGCGTCGCCGAGCTCGGGGCGGCCATCGCCGCCGAACTTGGACTTCCCGAGACGGTCGTTGAGGGTGTCCGGCTCGCCGGCCGCCTGCACGACGTGGGCAAGATCGGGATTCGCGAGGCCGTCCTCAACAAGGACGGGCCCCTCACGCCGGAGGAGTTCGCGCACGTGAAGGATCACGTGCGCATCGGCATCGACATCCTCGCGCCACTCCAGCACCTGGGCGAGGCCCTCGAGTTCGTTCGCGATCATCACGAGCACTGGGACGGTGGCGGCTATCCCCGCGGCATGGCCGGCGAAAGCATCTCGATCGGCGGGCGCATCCTCACCGCGGCGGACGCGTTCGACGCGCTCACCTCGAAACGCGCCTACCGTGACCCCATGACACCGGCTGCGACGCTCGATTACTTGCGCACCCAGACGGGACGCCTGCTGGATCCGCGCGCCTATGACGCACTCGGCGCCGTGGTCCGACGTGGTGCCGTTGCAGGAATTCCGCGCATCGGCGCTTGACTGTGGCGCGCTGTCTATGTACTAGGGTGTACTCATGAGAGTACACCCATTTACGAGAGGGGGAGGCGGTCATGCCGCGTGGTGACGAGATGTCCGACGAGATCCGGTTCATCGGTCGTGAGTACGAGCAGAATGAGCTGGGTGGCTACGGCGGCTCGTCCTACGACGAAGACGAGGAGGAGGATGGCTACGGCATGCCCTCCGAAGACGGCGACAGCCTGTGGGACAGCGCCGATGACGACGACGAGGACGACGACGAGGAGGACTCCGACAGCTTCGAGGAGGAGTCGTCCGACGAGGAGGACGAGGAGGACGACCTCTTCGGCCGCCCGATGGTGCGTCGTGGCCCCGGCCGGCCGCCCAAGAATCCGGGCGCACCACGTCCGGCGCCCAAGGCCAAGTCTGCGCCGAAGGCCATCACGCCGGTGGATGACGTCTCGGATGATCCGGCCGACGATGTCGCCGACGATCTCGCCGACGACACGGGTGGGTCGGGTGACGATGCGGTGATGGACGACGATCTGGACATGGATCTCGACCTCGGGGACGACGATCTCGATCTCGAGGCGTCGGGCCCGCCGAAGGCGGCCAAGGCACCGAAGGCAGCCAAGACACCCAAGGCGGCCAAGGCAGCCAAGACGGCGCCCGCTGCGGAACCGGTCGCGGAAGTCATGGCAGCAGCTCCCAAGACGGCGACGAAGGTCGCGGCCAAGGGCGCGTCGAGAACCATCGTGACGAAGCAGGCCGAGTCGCCTGCGCCGGCGAAGAAGACGGCAGCGCCCGCGAAGAAGGCTGCGGCGCCGGCGAAGAAGGCGGCCCCGGTGAAGAAGGCGGCGGCAAAGAAGGCGGCGGCGCCCGCGAAGAAGGTCGCACCGGCCAAGAAGGCGATGCCGGCCAAGAAGGCAGCAGCGCCGGCGAAGAAGGGTGCAGCGAAGAAGGCCGCTCCGGTGAAGAAGGCGGCCGCAAAGAAGGCCGCACCCGCCAAGAAGGCCGCACCGGCCAAGAAGGCGGCTCCGAAGAAGGCGGCGAAGAAGGCGGCGCGTCGCCGATAGGGCGGCTCGTCGTCACGAACGCAGGGCATGAGTACTCGGGGCGCGGAGAGATCCGCGCCCCGCTAGTTTCGTGGAATGACTGACGCTCACAATGCCGTCATCACGCTCGAGCACGCCCCGTTTTTTCGGCACGTGCTCGACGCACTGCCAATCACGGTCTGGTCGATCGATCTCGAGGGGCGCATCACGTCGGCCAATCGGTCCTGGTCGCGTTTCGCGTCAGCCAACGGCGCGCCTGGCATCGCCATCGAGGATGCAGTCCTCGGCCGGTCCGTTTTCGACGGGGTGTCGGATCAGGCGTCGCGCGACCAGATCGAGCGCGCCATGGCGCTCCTCTCCGAGCGCCGCGTGCCCGTCGTGCGCTGGGAGTTTCCGTGCAGTTCGCCGGAAGAGGAGCGGGTGTTCCTCATGCAGGTCACGGCCATCGAGCAGGAGGACATCGTCACGGGGTTCGTCTTCTCGACGGTCGACATCACCCCGAGTCATCGATCGCGCGAAGCGCTGATCAACACCGGCATTGCGCTGTCCGAGGCCATTTCGCTCGACCGGGTCTACGAGGAAGTCGCCATCCAGCTTCGGCGTGCAATTCCCTCGGAAGGCTTCGTCATCGCACTGGCCGACGACGAGACGGCGGAGTTCCGGATCACGCACCGGCAAGGCTACCCGGAGGCAGACGACGGGACGGGCATGCTCGAACGCCGCCTCCTGCGCACCTGGCTCGACGCATTGGCAAAGGGCGCGGTCGTCCTCGACCACACGGTGGCCGGGCTCGAGCTCACGGCACCATTGATCAGCGCAGAAGGCGTGCTGGGCGCCATCACGCTGCAGGCCGAATCGATCGAGTCGGCGCAGGCGCTCGAGGAAGCGGAGCGGGTGTTGTCGGTCATCGCGGCGCAGACTGCCGTGGCCATCGAGCGCGCCTGGCTGGTGCGGCGCGTCGAACAGAAGCGGCGCCTCGAGGCGATCGGCGAGGTCGCTGCCGGCGTCGCGCATGAACTGCGCAATCCGCTCTTCGGCATCTCGTCAGCGGCGCAGCTGCTCGGGCTGCGCTCGCGCGATGACGCCGTCGTGGTGAAGAACGTCGGTCGCATCCTGCGCGAAGTCGAGCGGTTGAACCGCATGGTGAGCGAGCTGCTGGAATTCGGGCGGCCGAACGCTGCGCACCTGGTGGCCGGTGATCCGGAAACCGTCTGGGACGACATCATCGACGGCGAGCGCGCGCGGCTCGAGGCGAAGGCGCTCACGCTGCACCGAACGAGGGGGGACGGTGCGCGTTGCCGGCTCGATCCGGAGCAGCTCGGCCAGGTGTTCCGTAACATCCTGCTCAACGCTTGCGAGGCGGCCCCGGATGGCAGCGAGCTGGTGCTGTCGTCGCTGGTGACGCAGGCGGCCGGATGGCGCTGCCGGCTGTCCAATGGCGGTCCGTCCATTCCGCCTGATGTCCTCCCGCACGTCTTCGAGTTCTTCTACTCGACGAAGACCGGTGGCAGCGGAATCGGCCTCGCGCTGTGCCAGCGGATCGTCGAGGAGCACAGCGGCTCGATCATGATCGACAGCACGCCGGAACAGGGTACCACGCTCACGGTCTCGCTCCCCGGCACCGGGTCACCGTGACCCTGTCGTTGCTGATCGTGGAGGACGACGAGTCTCTCCGGGATACGCTGGTCGAATTCTTCGAGACCTACGGGTACACCGCGCGTGGCGCGGGCACGGCCACGGAGGGACGGAAGCTCGCTGCGGAGCACGCCCCGGACGTGGTGCTGCTCGACCTCAAGCTGCCCGACGCGAACGGGGTGGTGGCGCTCGAAGCGCTGCGCGCGGATGACCCGGACGTCGGTGTCGTGCTGCTCACCGGCCACGCCGATGTGCGAACGGCGGTGCGCGCAATGCAAAAGGGCGCGTCGGATGTGCTGGAGAAGCCGGTCGACCTGGAAGTGCTGGCGTTGGCTGTTGTCCGGGCCGCCGAACGAGGGAGGATGGGCCGGGAGCTGGCAATGCTTCGGCAGCGTGCGCGCGAAGGAACTGGCAGCGATCCCACGGAAGTGGCAGGGCCGGTTCGCCTGGCCCACACATTGGCCGATCTCATCGACTTGGCTGCGCGGAACGTCGATGCTCCGGTGCTGCTGCAAGGCGAAACGGGCACTGGGAAAGGCTACGTCGCTCGGCAGATCCATGATCGTTCGGTACGGAACCAGTATCCGTTTGTCGAGGTGAATTGTGCGTCTCTGTCCTCGACGTTCTTCGAGAGCGAGTTGTTCGGCTACGAACGAGGAGCGTTTACCGACGCGAAGCAGGCGAAGCGAGGTCTCTTTGAGATCGCGGGACAAGGATCCGTTTTTCTGGATGAGGTGGCCGACACGACCCTCGAGGTCCAGCCAAAGCTCCTCAAGGTCATCGAAGAGCAGACGTTTCGGCGGCTTGGAGGAACGACCGTGCTCCGGTCGGCGGCGCGCGTCATCGTCGCCACTCACCAGCCCTTGGCGGATGCGGTCGCCGAGCGACGGTTCCGCGCGGATCTCTTCTATCGTCTGCAGGTGCTCACCCTCACCCTGCCGACCCTCCGCTCGCGGCCCGAGGCGATTCCGGATCTGGCGGCCCGGCTGCTGCCACGTGGCGCGTCACTCGGCACATCCGCCGTGGCGGTGATGCAGGAGTACAGTTGGCCCGGCAACATCCGCGAACTCAAGAACACCCTGTGGCGTGCCGCGATTCTCGCCGACGGGCGCCCGATCGAGCGTCAACACCTGGGACTTCCGGAAGTCGCCGGGATCGACAGCGCTGGCGATTCCTCGCCGTCGCCGCGGGCGCTGACGTCCCATGGCGCGCTCACGCTCGAAGCAGCCGAACGCGCGGCGATCACCGCGGCACTGGCGGCGGCCGCCGGAAACCGGAGCAAGGCGGCACGAGACCTTGGCATCGCCCGCTCGACGCTGCTCGAAAAGCTCAAGAAGTATCCCGAGATCGGCTGACCCCGGACTGCCGGAATCACGCTGTCGACTCTCGTACGCCCGGAAATCGTACACGCGGCGTAGAATCGGACGATTCCCGGACAGTCGCCGGATCAGCAATGTGACGTCGAACCGGCCCAACCTCTTGTGGCCGATACGCTTGCGCCTTCCCGCTCCTACGGGATCGGATCTCGCCTATACCGGTCGCATGAACATTTCTGCTGACTCCGGGAAGTCCGTCCTGATCGTCGAAGACGAAGGCTCGATCCGCGATGTGCTCGTCGAGCTCTTCGAGGTCGAAGGAAACGTCGTGACGTCCGCACAGTTTCTGAACGAAGCGCTCTCGCTGCTTCGGACGCACCGCTTCGATCTGATCGTGACCGACCTTCGGCTCGGCGGCAAGCGCGACGGTGGCCTGCAGGTGATGGCCCTCGCGAGCATGCTCTCACCGGATGCGATGACGCTCGTGCTCACGGCATATCCCGACGACTCGTACCGCCAGGCCTCCTTCCGGCTGGGCGCCGTGCAGTTCCTGGAGAAGCCGGTTGATCTCGCGACCATCGCCGCACACGCGGGCACCGCGGGCGTGCGCACGGCGTTCGAGACATCGCTGGCTGGACATCAGTAGAAGACTGCGTGAGCAGCATGTACGACGAACACGGCACCGGTGATCGCCAGGTCGTCCGAAGGGTGGTGGTGATACTGGGGAGTGTCACTCGGGCGGCTTGGTGACCGGGTGCCGTGACATCGTCGTGGACCGGCAGGTAGCGTGCGGGGAGCGCGCGGGTGGATGAAGCGAAAACGCCGCGGCGCCAGCATGGCGCGCCGCGGCATTTTGCTGCGCATCCACACCTTGCAATCATCTCACGGCGATTCTCGCAGCAAATTTTCCGGTGCCGCTCGCCCTCACGGATGGGCGACCCGTATATTCCGCAGCCCATGGCCGAGTCTCCCGTACCACTGCTGCGCGCACATGCGCGTCTTGCCCCCTGGAATGCACGAGGACTTGCCGCACACGCGGCATCTCTGGTCGATGCTGCAGGCATGAAGCCCACCAACGCGTCCGCGCGCGCGATGCCCAGTGCACGCGCTGTGCGTTTCTACGTGGCGAACCGTCTGCTCGACCGGCCCGAAGGTGCCGGGACCGCAGCCACGTATGGCTATCGCCATCTGCTCCAGCTGCTAGCCATCAAGATCCGCCAGCGTGAAGGCCAGACGCTCGACTCGATCAAGAACGAGATGCAGCAGGTGACCGGGGATGCGCTGGAACGTCGCGTGGCCGCATCGCTCGCACCGGCGCTCACGCTCCATATGGACCCGATAGTCCCGCGCGACGGCAATGGACTCGCGTCGTGGCGACGGCTGGCGGTCGCCGATGGCGTCGAGCTGCACGTGCGCGACGATTCGCCGGCATCGCGCGACGACCTCCTCATCGCGATGCGCGATACATTGCGGAATGCCCTCGGACGCAACGACTTTGGGAGCTGAGCTCCCTCCAGCCTCTTTTCGTGTACTCGTAACGGACGACGTCGACCCCGAGGGCGTAGCCCTGCTGCTTGCCGAACCGGCATTGCAGGTCGATGAAGTCCCGACGCTCCACAAGGATGAACTGCTGCGGCGCATCGGCGACTACGACGCGATCGTGGGCCGCAGCGCCACGCGCATTTCCGCGGAAGTGCTGCAGCATGCCAAGCGCCTGCGCGTGGTCGGCCGCGCCGGCGTCGGCGTCGACAACATCGCCCTCGATGTCGCGACCTCGCTGGGCGTGGCCATCATCAACGCGCCGGCCGGCAACACGGTCGCCGTCGCGGAGCTGTTCTTCGGCGCGGTGATCGGCCTGCTGCGGCAGCTGCCGCAGGCAGCGCGCACGATGCAGGACGGCGGTTGGGATCGTGCGTCGTACATGGGGCGCGAACTGCGCGGCAAGACACTCGGCATCGTGGGGCTCGGGCGCATCGGCGGCGAAGTCGCCACGCGGGCCCACGCCTTCGGCATGACGGTCGTGGCGTTCGATCCGTACATCGCCGACGAACGCTTCACGGCGCTGCGCGTACGGCGCGCACCGTCGCTCGACGCGTTGATCGCCGAAGCGAACATCCTCACGGTGCACACGCCGCTCACCGACGAGACGCGTGGCATGATCGGCAAGCGGGAGCTGAGTCATCTCCCGGCACGGTCGGTGGTGGTGAACATGGCGCGTGGCGGCATCGTCGATGAAGTGGCGCTGGCGGCCGCGCTCGAGGCCGACGGCCTGCGTGGCGCCGTGCTCGACGTGTTCAACACCGAACCGCCCGCCGCCGACCATCCGCTTCGCGGCGCGCGCAACATCCTGCTCACTCCACATCTTGGCGCCAATACGGTGGAAGCGCAGCGCAACGTGGCGCGCGACGTCTGCATCGCAGTGCGCGATGCGCTCCTGCGCCAGGACCTGTCGCGCTCCATCAACGTCGCGGCCGGCAGTGGCGGATGGAACGACCTGCAGCCGGCCATGCTCCTCGCGCGCCGCGCCGCCGCCGTCGCACGTGCGGTGCTCGCCGATCAGGGGATGCGCGCGGTACGTCGTGTGGCGTTGCGCGTCGGCCCCGGGCTCGCCCACGGCGCGGGTGCATTGCTGGCGGCCGTGTCGGCGGGCGTGCTCGAAGGCGTCATCGAATCCGAGCGTCTCAACCTGATCAATGCGCGCAGCCTGGCCGAGGCGCGCGGGCTCGAGCTCTCGGTGGGGGAGTCGACGGAACTCGGGCATCCGCGTGGCATCGAGGTGTCGCTCTCCGGTGGGATGCAGCAGCTGGCCGTGGCGGGTGTCGCCGCGGAAGGCAGTGCGCCGCGTCTCACGCGCATCGGGTCGTTCCACGTCGACGTGAACCCGAAGCACACGCTGCTCATTCTCACCAACCAGGATGTGCCGGGCGTGATCGGACGCGTCGGCACGTTGCTGGGTGAGCGCAGGGTGAACATCGCCGAGTATCACCAGGCACGACTGGCGCAGGGAGGCGATGCCCTGGCTGCGGTGTCGGTCGACGGCACGGTGGACGAAGAGACACGTCGCGCCCTGCTCGAACTGCCCGACGTGCTGACGGCAAGCATCGTCAACTTCCGCGCCGACTGACGATGGCACCCACGGCGGCGGCCTAGTGGGCGCGCGCTCGGTTGACGAGGACGTGCGGCGCGCGTACGCGCGGGACGCGTCGGGGCTGGAGATGCTCCCGGCCGCGGTCGCCCGTCCCGAGACCGCCGAGGAGACACTGGAACTGCTGCGCGAGGCTGCAGCGGAGCGCACGCCGGTCACGCCCGCCGGCGCGCAGTCCAGCACGACCGGCGCCTCGATTACCGATCGCGGCCTGCTGCTGTCGCTGCGTCGCCTGTCGCACATCGGCCCCGTCGACACGGTCGAACGCACCGTTCGCGTCGGTGCAGGTGCTCTGGTCGCGGATGTGCGCCGCGCTGCCGAGGCTGCAGGCCTGCTCTTCACACCCGACCCGACGAGCGAGGAGGAGAGCACCATTGGCGGTGCGATTGCCTGCAATGCGTCGGGTGCGCGTTCGCTGCGCTACGGCGCCACGCGCCCGCACGTGCGCGCGCTCACGGTGCTGCTGATGAACGGGGAGACACTGGAGCTGCGTCGGCCGGATCTCGAGAAGAACACGGTCGGTTTCCCGATCGCGCACGACCCGGTCGACTGGTTCGTCGGCAGCGAGGGGACACTCGGCGTCGTGGTCGAGGCGGAGATGGCACTGCTGCCGCTGCCGACGCACGTGCTCGGCCTCGCCGTGCCGTTCGCACGGGAGTCCGATGCACTCGCGTTCGTGGTGGCGGCCCGGCGTTCGGCCGAGGTGTACCCGCGCTGCCTCGAGTTCTTCGATGTCCGCGCCATGACGATCGCGCGCGTTGCGGAAGGGACCGAAGGCTGGGCGGCTTCTGCCGAGGCGATGGTGTATGTCGAGGAGACCGGTGCGACCGTGGGTGGTCATGCTGCCGACGATGAACTGCCGCTCGATGCGTGGCTTGCACTCGCGGAAGCGCACGGGGCGCTGGCGAATGACATCCGCGTGTACGATTCGGCGCCTGCGCTGCGCGACGCGCGGCGCCTGCGTCACGCCATTCCGGCAACGATGAACGAACGCGGTGCCGCGTTCCGGGCGGCGGGTGGCCGCAAGGTGTCGACGGATTGGGCCGTGCCCTACCCGCGACTGGCAGAGGCGCTGCGCGTCGCACGCGAGATCGCCGCGGCGCACGGCGTCGAGCAGGCGGTCGCGTACGGACATGCCGGCAACGGACATCCGCACCAGAATTTCATCGCGCGTGACGCGGACGAACTGCATCGCATCGAGGGCGTGGTGGAAGCCACGTTGCGCGAGGTACTGGCGATGGGCGGCACGGTCGCTGCAGAGCATGGTATCGGCAAGATCAAGCGGCGCTGGCTGCCGATGCAGATGAGTGCGACGGGGCTGCGTCTCATGCGCGCTATCAAGAACGAGCTCGACCCGCACGGGTTGCTCGCACCAGGGAACGTGCTGTGAGTATACGAAGCCTGCATCAGGCACAGTCGCGCGCACGCTACGGCGCGGTGATCTTCGACGTCGATTCCACGGTCGCGTCGATCGAGGGCGTCGACTGGCTCGCGGAACGCCGAGGGGAGCCACTGGCCACCGAGATCCGCGTGCTGACGGAGCAGGCGATGGCGGGCGCGATTCCGCTGGAGTCGGTGTACACCCGCCGGCTGGAACTCATTCGCCCCACCCGCGACGAGCTGCGTGAGCTCGGCGCCGCATACGTGGCCGCGGTGCAGCCCGGCGCGCGCGCGCTCTGTGCGGTGCTGCTGGCAGCAGGGTGTGAGCTTGCCCTGGTGAGTGGTGGCCTGCGCGAGGCCATCCTGCCCCTCGCGCACCATCTGGGTGTCGACGACGAGGACGTGCACGCGGTCGACATCGATTTCGATACGACGGGGGCATTCGCCGGTTTGCGTGGCGACCAGCCGCTGGCCACCACGCGGGGCAAACCACAGGTGCTGCACGCGCTGCGCGGCGAGTTCACGCGGCCGGTGGTGATGGTCGGCGACGGCTCGACCGACGCCGCGGTGCGCGGAGTGAGCGATGCGTTCATCGCGTACACGGGCGTGACACGCCGCGAGGCGGTCGTCGCCGTCGCGGATGCGGAAGCCACGGATTTCAAGTCGCTGTACTCGCTGCTCATGGAAGGGAGTCCATGACGGCACCGATCGCGACCGCGCCGATGGACGCTGCGCCGTTCGGTCGTTTCTTCCTGCCGGGCCCCACGGAAGTGCGTCGCGAGATCCTCGAGGCGATGCTCGCGCCGATGCTGCCGCATCGCGGCGCCGAGTTCGAAGCGATGTTCGGGCGGATGGTCTCGCTGCTGCAGCCGATCTTCCGCACCACCCGGCCGGTGTTCGTGAGCACCTCATCGGCCACCGGCTTCATGGAGATGGCGGTGCGCTGCGCACCGCCGGGCCCGATCCTGTCGCTGGTCAACGGCGCGTTCTCGGATCGCTTCGCCGACATCGCGCGGTCCGTCGGGCGCGACGTCACGACCGTCGATGCCCGATGGGGCAGCACGGTGCGGCTCGACGACGTCGAAACGGCGCTGCGCGCTCGGCATTACGCCGGCATGACGGTGGTGCACTCGGAGACGAGTACGGGTGTGCTGACCTCGCTGCCCGAACTCGCCGCGCTGGCCCGCGCGCACGACACGCTCACGCTGGTCGACAGCGTGACGGGCCTGGCGGGCGCTCCGGTGGAAACGGACGCGTGGAACATCGACGTGTTGCTCACGGGGTCGCAGAAGGCGTTGGCCCTGCCGCCGGGCCTCGCGTTCGCGGCGGTGAGCGAGCGCTTCATCCGGGGCGCCGCACTCGCACCGGCACGCGGGCGCTACTTCGACGTGCTCGAGTTCGAGCAGTACGCGGCGAAGCACCAGACGCCTAACACGCCGGCGATCTCCCTGCTCTACGCAACGCTCGCACAGGCCGAGGCGATCGTGCACGGCGAAGGGATCGAGGCCCGTTGGGCACGACATTCGGCCATGGCCGCATACACGCAGGAATGGATCGCCCGCACGCGCGACGCACTCGGCATCGAGCTGTGCACCATCGCCGAGGACGGCCTGCGCTCCCCGACGGTCACGGGGATCGCGCTGCCGGTCGGCGTACGTGGCGACGATGTGGTGGCAGCGGTGGCACGACGCGGTTTCGTGATCGGAGGCGGCTACGGCAAGCTCAAGCCGACGTCGATCCGTATCGGCCACATGGGGGATCATACCGTGGGCGGCGTGGCGAACTGTCTCGACGCGGTGGCGGACGCGTTGCGGGAGATCGTGGCGCGCTGAGGGTTGTTTGTGGCAACGCTGAAGGCAAACTGCAACTGCTTTCCGCAGATACGAACTGATTTAGCGGAAAGTGGTTGAAGTCGTCCACGCCAACCTTCATATGGGCACTCTTCATGGACTTTACCGACAAGCTCGTCGTCATCACCGGCGTCGGCCGCGCGGGCCAGGTTGGCGAAGCGCTCGCGCTGTCGTTTGCGCAGCGTGGCGCGACGCTCGCCCTGCTCGACCTCAAGCAATCGGATGTCGATGCGCGCGCCGAGGCGCTGCGTGAATCCGGATTTACCGTCAGCGCGCATGCGGCCGACCTGTCGAACGCCGACGCCGCGAAGGCCGCCGCAGAGAGCGTGATCGAAGCGACACGTGATCGGTTCGGTGGTGCCGTGCATGCCGTGGTCTGCGCTGCGGGCGGATTCGGCATGACCGGGCCGATCGACGCGAGTGATCCTGCCGCCTGGCACAAACAGTTCGTCATCAATCTCGACACGGCGTTTGGCGCGACGCGTGCGTTCCTTCCCGCCGTGCGCCAGGGCAAGGGTGCGTTCGTGTACTTCGGCTCCGTGGCGGCCATGCCGGGTGGCGATCCGTCTGGCATGGCCGCGTACGCGGCGGCCAAGAGCGGTGTGCTCGCGCTCATGTCCGCTGTCGCACATGAAGAACGCGACCATGGGGTCCGGGCCAATGCCGTAGTGCCGGTGGCGGTGCGAACCGCGGCGAACATCGATGCGATGGGCGACAAGACGTCGTATGTCGAACGCGAGTCCGTGGCGGATGTCGTGGCTTTCCTGGCGAGCCCCCTCGCCCGGAACGTGAACGGGCAGGCCCTGGTGCTGGCATAGGTCGCATCCCGCGCGTCGGAGTCCACCACACTGTCGTTGCACTGCCGTCCCTCTGGCGCATGACGCGCTTCAGGTCCAGCTTCCTCCGTTCATGACACTCGCTGCACGCCGGCGCCCTGCCGTGCGCGGCGTGATCCTCGATCGTGCCCTCGAGGAGATGCCGCTTTTCCGCCTGAGCGATTCGGCGGACGACACGCCCGTCTCGTTCACTGCCGAGAATGGTGGGCGGTGGCGTGTCATTCCCGCACCCGGCGACCGGTTGCCCGGCACGTTCGACCAGGACGTGTACGTCGAGGTGCTGCACCGCTACAACGAGGCGGGGGCACCCCCTGACGGCTCCGTCACGTTCACGCTGCACTCGTTCCTGCGCAGCATGGGGCGACGCGCCGACGGGCGGACCTACGAGCAGCTGCGGGCCGCACTCGCGCGCCTCGAGCGCACCACGCTGGAATCGGTGGGCGCCTACTGGTCGGCGTCGACGGCCTATGCGGACGTGAGCTTCACGGTACTGAGCGCCGTCTCCGTGCAGCGCCGCCGGGTGGCTGACCGCGAGCAGCTGCACCTGTTCGGTAACCTGGCGGCCGGCGAGCCCGGCGATGCGCGGGTCGTGCTGTCGCCGGTCCTCCGGGCCAACCTGCTGGCCCGCCACACCGTCACCCTGTCGTCGGCCCGATACCACGCACTGTCGTCCCCGGTGGCACGACGGCTGTACCGCATTCTGGAGACGGCCCGCGCCAGCGATCGTCTCTCCTGGCGCGTATCGCTGGAACGGTTGGCCGAACAATTGCCGCTCACCCAGCGTTACCCATCGCACTTGCAACGTGTCCTACAGCCAGCGCACGAGATGCTGCTGAGCGCCGGTCTGGTCCGGGACATCGGGGTGCGGCAGTACGACCGGGTCTGGCACGTCGACTACGTGCTGGCGTCCCGGCCGCGGGACGAGGTGTGATAAGGTGTGAAGTGGTGTGATGCAGGGCACCGGCCCTCCATCACACCACAGCAATGATCACAGATTCGGTTCGTCCCCACAGTCTCTATCAACCAGCAGCCATCAACCATCATCCGGACGCCATCAGCCGTCAGCTGGCTTTAACAGTCGCCGGCGTTCCAGCAGATGATAGATGATGGCCATCAGATGATCGTTGATAGTTGATGGATGATGGTGGCTATGCGTGGGGTCTGAATCGATCGCGCAGGTCGGAACCCTCGTTTCGCCCCCCGGTACGACAATCGTTAGCTTTCCCGGTCCCCCTCACGCGAGCACCCGCATGATCCGCTCTCGAAAGTTCGCCCTCGCTGGCCTGGTTCTGCTCCCCGTGCTCGCTGGCGGGTTTGCCCTGCAGTCCCGCACCACACGCGGCGGCGCCCAGCTCCTCGATCAGGTGCTCACCTTCGTCGCCCTGCGCTACGTCGACACGCTCGACGCACAGGCGCTGTACGAGAAGGCCGCCCGCGGCCTCGTGAAGGAACTCAACGATCCATACACGGAACTCTTCAGCCCCAAACAGCTCGAAGAGTTCTCGCGCAATACGAATGGCCGCTACGCAGGCATCGGCATGGAGATCCTGCCGGTCTCCGGCTACGTGACCATCCAGCGCGTCTTCCAGGGCTCGCCTGCGGAATCGCGCGGTGTTCGCGAGGGTGACCGCATCCTCGCCATCGACACGGTCAACGCACGCAACTTCAGCAGCGCCGACGCACAGAAGCTGCTACTCGGCCCCGTCGGGACGCCGGTGACGGTCACGTTCGCACGGCCCGGTGTCGCGCAGCCCATCAAGCTCGATTTCAAGCGCGCCGAGATTCATGTCCCGGCCGTGCGCTATTCGATGATGCTCGACGATCGGGTCGGTTACGTGCCCCTCGAGCGTTTCAGTGAGCAGACGACGTCCGACATCCGCACCGCGGTACAGTCGCTCCGGAAGCAGGGTGCCAAGGGCATCGTGATCGACCTGCGCAGCAACCCGGGTGGCATCCTGGAGGAGGCGTTCGAGATGTCCAACCTGTTCCTGCCGAAGGGCAAGGAACTGCTCTCGGTGCGTGGTCGCACGGAGTTCCAGAAGTTCGTCTCCGAGAAGGAGCCGCTCGCCTCGGACATCCCGCTCGTCGTGCTCGTCGACGGCAACTCCGCGTCCGCGTCCGAGATCGTCGCCGGCGCGCTGCAGGACTACGATCGCGCGCTCGTCCTCGGCACCACGTCGTTCGGCAAGGGCCTCGTGCAGAGCGTCTACAATCTCGACGGCGGCTACGCCCTCAAGATCACGACCGGCAAGTGGTACACGCCGTCCGGCCGCTCCATCCAGAAGGAGCGCAAGCTGACGGCCGACGGCCAGTACGTCGAAGTGCTGCCGGATTCGCTCGAGACCGATTCGGTGCGCAAGGCGCGTCCGCAGTACAAGTCGGCGTCGGGTCGCACGCTGTACGGCGGCGGTGCCATCACCCCCGACGTGATCGTCGCGGCAGACACGCTCTCGACGCCGGAGCAGACCCTCGGCCGCGCGCTCGCACCGCAGGGCCAGAAGTACCTGACGCGCCTGTACGAGATCGCCGACGAGCAGAAGAGCAAGGTGACGCCGAACTTCCGCGTCGATCCGGCGTGGCGTGAAGAGCTCTTCCGTCGCCTCGTCGCCGACACGGTCAAGGTCGACAAGGCCATCTTCGATGCCGGCTCCAGCTACGTCGACCGCGACCTCGAGAACCGCATCGCCCGCGTGGCGTTCGGTGACACCACGGTGCGCCGTCACACGCTCAAGGACGACGTGCAGCTCCGTCGCGCGATGGACATTCTCCGCAAGGCCAACACGCAGCAGGAAGTGTTCACGGCGGCCGGCTCGCTGACTGCTGTCCGTCCGCCGGCACCAGCCAAGCGCAACGACTGACCTGACGCGCGCCGGGCGACTCGCGGGGCCGGCCAGCAGTTCGAGGGTGAAGTCGATGTGAGGACGCGAGGTCTGGGCATGCCGCCCTGACCTCGCGTCGTTTACGGTTATGACTATGCGAACTGCTCTCCATCCTTCCGCGCTCTCTGGACGCGCGATACTCACTGGTGCGCTGGCCATCCTGCTTGGTGCCTGTCGTCCGGCCGCCGTCACGCCTGCGTCGTCCGTCGCGTCCGCGTCATCGCCTGCTGCCCGCATCGTCGCCGCCGACACCGGCGAGCGGAACCTCTCGACGCTCCGCCAGATCACCTTCGGTGGCGAGAATGCGGAAGCGTATTTCAGCGCGGACGGCCAGTTCATCACGTTTCAGAGCACACGTGACGGACGCACGTGCGACCAGCAGTACACCATGCGCGCGGATGGCAGCGAGCTGCGCAAGGTCTCCGTCGGCGGCAAGACGACCTGCGGCTGGTTCCTGCCAGGAAGCAACCGGCTGTTCTTCGCATCGACGCACGCCGCCGACACGGCATGCCCGCCGCGCCCGGATCCATCGAAGGGATATGTGTGGGGCATCGACCCGTTCGACATCTACACGGTCGGGCGCGACGGCAAGGATCTCAAGCGCCTCACGAACTACGGCGTGTACACGGCCGAAGGTGTGCTCTCCCCGGACGGCAAGCGCATCGTGTTCACGTCGCTCAAGGGCGGAGATCTCGACATCTACACGATGAACGTGGACGGCACGGACGTCCGGCAGCTCACGACGACGCCCGGTTACGATGGCGGACCGTGGTGGTCGCCCGACGGTACGAAGATCGTGTACCGTGCGTGGCATCCCACGGACACCGCTGAGCTGCGCGCGTACCGCGAGCTGCTCGGCCAGCGCATGATCCGGCCGAACCGCATGGAGCTGTTCGTGATGAATGCGGATGGGTCAGGCCAGAAGCAGATCACGTCGCTCGGCGGCGCCAACTTCGGCCCCTCGTGGACGCCGGACGGGCGCCGCATCATCTTCTCTTCGAACCACAAGAATCCCCGCAGCCGCAATTTCGACCTGTATCTCGTCGGCCTCGACGGCACCGGCCTCACCCAGGTGACCACCAATCCCGAGTTCGACGGATTCCCGATGTTCAGCCCTGACGGGCAGAAGCTGATCTGGGCATCGAATCGCGCCGGTGCGAAGGAAGGCGAAACGAACCTGTTCGTGGCCGACTGGAAGGACTGACCGGCACGCACGTTCCGGCACGGACCGACGCGGGCACCACTCTCTCGGAGGTGACCTCATGTTGATAGCGCTCCTGGTTGTCGCAGCGCTGATCCTGGCGCTGCTCGTGAGCTCGGTGAAGATCATCGGGCAGGCCGAAGTGATGGTGATCGAGCGGCTCGGCCGCTTCGATCGCATCGCGCGCTCGGGCCTCAACCTGCTCATCCCGTTCATCGAGCGGCCGCGCTCCATCGACGTGCGCTTCCTCGAGATGGGGCTCGGCGGCGCACAGAAGCTCATTCAGAGTGCCACCACGCGCATCGACCTGCGCGAGCAGGTGCTCAACTTTCCGAGCCAGCCCGTCATCACGAAGGACAACGTGACGATCGACATCGATGCGGTGCTCTACTACCGCATCGCCGATCCGCAGAAGGCGACGTACGCGATCCAGAACCTGCCGTACGCGCTGGAGACGCTCACGCGCACGACGCTGCGCAACATCGTCGGCGAGATGGAGCTCGACCAGACACTCGGCAGCCGTGACATCATCAACCAGCGCATGCGTGAGGTGATCGAGGAAGCGTCGATCGGCTGGGGGGTCGACGTCACGCGCGTGGAGCTGCAGAGCATCGAGCCACCGCGCGACATCCAGCAGAGCATGGAGCTGCAGATGCGTGCGGAGCGCGAGCGACGTGCGTCGGTCACGAACGCGGAAGCGTTCAAGCGCGCCGCAATTCTCGAATCGGAAGGCCAGCGCGAGGCGCAGGTGCGCAAGGCGGAAGGCGAGCGCGATGCGAGCGTACTGCGCGCGCAGGGCCAGGCGGAGGCGCGCATGGCGATCGCCGAGGCGGAGGCCGCAGCCATCACGCGCATCTCCGCATCACTTCCCGAAGGTCAGGCCGCGATGTACCTGCTCGGGCTCAAGTATCTCGAGGCACTGCCGCAGCTCACGCAGGGCAAGGGCACGACGATCTTCCTGCCGGCCGAGGCGTCGGGTGTGATGGGCGCACTCGGTGGATTGCGCGAGCTGCTCAACGCGACGGGCGAGGGCCGCAAGCACGACGATGCCGCGACACCGCGCGCGCCGGGCACGCGAGGACAGTCGTCGTCAGGCCTCGGATACCCCAGCGTGCCGCGCATCGGCGACGGCAGCGACACCCCGAAATCCGGATCGTGATGGAGGGCCTGCGTGTCGATCACGCGTGAACGCGCAGAGCGCATCGCCCGCGCGCATGCGTGCGTCAGCTGCCGGGAGTATACGTATCGCAAGCTCGCGGTTCGCGAGCCGACGGCGGCGCTGCGTCAGGAGTTCGGGGAGGAGTGGCATGCGGTCCTGGTGTGCGGAGTGTGTGGGCTGCACCAGGAGCTGGGGATCGATGGGGATGGAGATGTGGTGTACGTGACGTGACCGCAGGTCACGTCACGGGTTTGCACGGGGCGTTGTCGCGGATTGGCGGTGCGACGTGATTGTGCGCGTGGCGAGATCCCGGCACTAACGCTGCCAGCGGCAGCTGCCTGCACCAGCGTCAGCCCCTCCCGCCAGCAACGCACTACTAACGTGCCGCGCTTACGCCGCCACTGGCGCGGCCGCCATCGCCTGGGCGTCGATCGACAGCTTCACCTCATCGCTCACCAATACCCCGCCCGTCTCGAGCGCCGCATTCCACACCAGGCCCCACTCTTTCCGCGAGATCTTCCCCTCGAGTGTCGCCGAGACCTTTGCATTTCCCCAGGGATCCTTCGCGGGGCCGTTGATCTCGCCCTTGAGCGTGACCGGCTTCGTCACGCCGCGAATGGTGAGGTCGCCGTGCGCGACGACGTCGTCGCCCTGCTTCTCGAACCTGGTCAGGCGATACGTGGCCGTCGGATGGCCGGGAGCGTCGAAGAAGTCGCCGCTGCGCAGGTGATCATCGCGCTGCGTTGCACCCGTGTTGAGCGACGCGGTATCGATCGACACTTCGACGCCCTTCACGTCGCCGTTCTCCTCGTCGATCGTGCCGGAGAACTGCTGGAAGGTGCCGCGCACGGTCGAAATGCCCATGTGCTTGACGGAGAACTGGATCTGGCTGTGCGCCGGGTCGAAGGTCCACTGCATTCTCATACTCCTGCCCGCAAAGGGCTCCCGATCCGGGATAACGTTTGACCGCACGAAGGCCGGCCATAGCGGCCAGCTTATCTCAGTGCTGAGAAGTTATCTACGGAGACAACGGAGTCAAGCCCTTCGATCTCAGCCGGTCCGGCGCGTCAGCCGTCCCGGCGAGGCTTGGTCGAGACCACGACCGGCAGCGGCATGCGGGCCGCCTCCGTACCCATGATGCGGAGACAGTCCGCGACCTGATGCTGCTTGTCGGCGTCGAGACTGCGCATGGCCCGCGTCAGCGCCGCCGCGTGAGCCGGGAAGATCTCCGCCACGAGCGCCTCGCCCCGGGGGGTCAGCGCCGCATAGCGGGCACGCCGGTCCGACTCGCAGGTGCGCCGCTCCACGAAGCCCTTGGCCGTGAGCCGGTCGACGAGGAAGGTGATGCCGCCACTCGAGACGAGAATCCGGCGCTGCAGCTCACCCAGCAGCATGGACCCCCGATGGTAGAGCGCCTCGAGAATGCCGAACTCGGCGAGCGTCAGCCCATGGCGCGCCACGTCGGCCGCGGCATGGGCCGCGATGGCCGAATGCGCACGCGACATGATCACCCAGAGTCGCAGTGCCGCAGCCGACGTGGGATCGAGGTCCGGCGTGTGTCCATCGAACGGACCGTGGGTCTCGTTCGGCGCGCCCTCAGGCGCCCGGTCGTGCTCGTCTACGGCGGCTCCGGCAGCAGTTCCGGTGGCGGATCCGGCGTCGGAGCCCGCGGTGACGGCGAAGTGTCGTTGGGACGTCATATCAAAGCCTCTCTGTAATGAACCATCCGCGCAAGGGTCGAATGACCTGTCTCTCGCGGGCTGGTCCGTACCGCTGCCGGTGTCGCCGGCCCTTGCCATCCGTCGCACGCATACTCGACTATTGACCATGCCTCCATTCGACCTCCGCGGCGCATCCCAGGGTGACCGTGTGCAGCACGAGTTCCTCGTGCGCGAGCGCTCCGAGAAAATGACGCGCGCCGGCCTGCCCTTCGTGGTTCTTACCCTTGGCAACGCGACTGGGTCGATCGATACCGCGCCGATCTGGTCGGAGAAGCTCGACTGGTGCAGCGGGGCCGACCGCGGGCGCGTCGTGCAGGTCATCGGCGACATCGGCCAGTTCGGCGACGAGTCCGCGCGCAAACGGCAGCTGCAGGTCACTGCGCCGCTGCGTGTGCTGCCGGTCGACCAGTTCGATCCCGCTGATTTTCTCGAGCGCATCACGGTCGAGACGGACCGCGTGTGGGAGGCGATCGACAAGATGCGATTCGCGATCAGCGCGCCGTCGATCCGGCGTGCGGTGGATCTCTTCTTCGCCGACGACGCGTTTCGCGTGCAGTTCGAACGCACGCCCGGCTCGGTGAAGGGGCATCACTCGCAACTCGGCGGGTTGCTGCTGCACGTGTACGAGGTCGCGTCCATCGCGCGCCACATCGCGCGCACGGTGCGTGGCGCGAATCCGGATCTCGCCGTGGCAGGCGCACTGCTGCACGACATCGGCAAGACCGAGTCGTACTGCATCCATCCGGAAGGCTTTGCGCACACCTCCTCCGGCATGCTGCTCGGTCACGTCACGCTGGGCGCACTGCTCTTCGACCGGCGGGTGACCGCAGCACAGGTGCCGTTCACGACGGCGCAGCGCGACGAGATGCTGCACTTCATCCTGTCGCATCATGGTGCGCTCGAATTCGGCAGCCCCGTGCAGCCGATGACGCCGGAAGCGGAGATCGTGCACTGGGCCGACGAGTCGTCGGCCAAGGCAACCGACATGCTCGACGAGTTCGCGGACCCGGAGCTCTTTCCGAAGGGGGGCGACAACGAGATGTCGATGAAGCGGTCGTGGCGGCTCGGGCGGAAGCTCTGGCGGCGACCTCAGCCATGGGACTGAGGAGGGCGTCCCTCCGGCTGTAATAGCGCTTTGTGGAAAGCGGGCGTATGATGGCGGTCCTGATGTCATTTTCACGACTATGTGGAGTGATCGCCATGCGAATGTTTTCTGCCCGCGCGCTCTATGTGCTAGTCGGAGCCTGCGCATTCTCAGTGGGCTGCAACAGCGCTTCCGACGCCACACTGACCGAACCTGCTGTGGTACCGCTGCTCTCCAACGGCAGCGATGTCAGCACGTTTGCGCAGACCAAGGATTTCCTCAAATCCGTGACGGTGGAGGGTGTGCGCGAGCACCAGGCCGCCTTCCAGCAGATCGCCGATGCGAATGGGGGCACGCGCGCTTCAGGGTCACCGGGCGACGCCGCCACCGTGGCGTACATTCGCCAGCGCATGCTCGCGGCCGGGTACGACGTGAGCGTTCAGAGTTTTGACTACCCGTTCGTAGGCGATCGTACACCGCCACTGCTGCAGCAGATCTCGCCGGCAATCACGTACGTCGACGGTGTCGACTTCAAGACGATGACGAACTCGGGCGCGGCCGATGTGACGGCGCCGCTCGTGGCCGTGGGTCTCGTCATCCCGGCAATGGTGAATCAGTCGACCAGCGGATGCGAAGCCGCAGACTTTGCGGGATTTCCTGCGGGCTCCATCGCGCTCATGCAGCGCGGGGCCTGCGATTATCGCGACAAGGTCATCAACGCGCGCAACGCCGGCGCCGTCGGGCACATCATCTTCAACGATGGCGCGCCGGATCGTACCGGACTTATCGCTGGCAACCTGCTCACTCCCGCTCTAGTCCACGAAGCCGTGGTCGGCACCACCTTCGCCGTCGGCAATGCCCTCCGCAACGGTGTGCTGAACGGGCCGACGGGCGTCTCCGTGCGACTCCGTACCGACTACGGCACCGAGAGTCGTACCGCGCAGAACGTCATCGCCGAAACGCGGTCCGGTGATCCTGATCGGGTGGTGGTGGTGGGATCGTCGCGCGGCCTGGCGGAATACGGCCCGATGATCAACGAAAGCAGCGGCGCGGCAGCCATGGTCGAGATCGCAGAAACATTCGCGGAAAGGGAGCGCAGTCCCAGAAACCGGGTGCGGTTCGGATGGTTCGCTTTCGGCCCGGCAGACAATCTTGGCGCGGCGGAGTACGTGGAGAGCCTGAGCGCGGCCGAGCAGGCACGCGTTTCCGCAATGCTCGCGTTCGACGTGCTCGGCTCAGCAAATGGCATTCGCAGCCTGTACGATGGGGACGGATCCGACGGCCAGATTGGTGCACCCGTCGGGTCCGGGGCGATCGAGGGGCTGTTCAGCGCGTATTTTGCCACGGCCGACCTGCCGGTCGCGTCCTCCGTGGGCCAACTCCCCGGGACTTATGCGCCATTTGCCGCGCTCGGAATTCCTGTGGGTGGGCTGGATGCCGGTACCTCGACCGTCAAGACGCCGGCCCTGGCGGCAACCTTCGGGGGTACGCCTGGCGTCGCATTCGACCCGTGTTTCCGGCTCCTGTGCGACAGCCTCGCGAACGTCAACGTGACCATCCTCGACCAGCTGACGGACGCAGCGGCGCATGCGGTGCTCCTGCTCTCCAAGCGCAACTTCGGCAAGGATCCGCTCGCCCCGTAGACCGATCACGCGGTTCCGGCACGCCGGTCGGTCACCCGGCGTGCAGGAACCGAACAGATCCCGCCTAACTGGCGAAAAGCCGTGACATCGGTTAGAAAAGCGCGAGGATCTTTGGCCTCGCCGGTGCCGGACCGCTCCAGGATTGAGTATCTTCAGGCATCGCCGGTACGCTCTAGTGGCCGGCGCCCTTGACGAGGAGACGGGATGCGCAAGCCACGACCCAATACTTTCAATCCGGCACAGGCGCTGCATTTGATCGCAGCCGACCGTAGCGGACTGCCCCTGAGCTGCCCTTCATGCTCCGGAAGCATCGACCGGGATCCGGTGAACTCACCACCTCCACCGAACTCCCACGTCACGCTCAAGTGCACGAGCTGTGGACGGTTGGCCCGCTACATCGCAGGAGTGAACTGAGTAACGCCAAAGCCCCGGTCATCGACCGGGGCTTTGGCGTTCTGGACCAGCTGCAACCGCGGGTCCGCGGTCAGTGCGTGATCGTACCCTGCTTGGACGTGTCCACACCGTCGGCCGACCCGGTCTTGAACAGGTACGCTTCCATGTTGCGCGTGAGGAACGTCCGCGCCTGCGGGTCCATCACGTTCAGCCCGTAGTGATTGATCAGCATGGTCTGCTGCTTGAGCCACGTGCCCCAGCACTCCTTGCAGATCTCCTCGACGATGCGCGCGCCGATCGCACCCGGGAACGGCGGACGCTCGAACCCTTCGCGCGTCTCGCCACAGCGGGTGCAGCTGACGGTCTTGATCTCGGCCATCGGTTACTCCGTCACGCGGACGTGCGCGCCCTGGCGCGCATACTTGACCTGCGCGAGGCCGACGAACGACAGCAGCTTGATGTACATCCAGCCGATGTCGAACTCGAAGGCACGGTGCGAGAACTTCGCGCTGTGCGGGTCGGCGTGATGGTTGTTGTGCAGCTCCTCGCCGGCGATGATGATGCCGATCGGCGAGATGTTGCGGCTCTCGTCCTTCACGTCGTGGTTGCGGTAGCCGAGGGCGTGCGCAACGCCATTGATCACGCCGGCCGCCCAGAGGGGAATCCAGATCATCTGCACGCCCCACACGAGGGGGCCGATGAAGAATCCGAACAGCCAGATGTCGATGGCGAGCATGACCAGGATGCCCATGCTGCTGCGCTTGTCGAGCAGGTGACGCTCGAGCCAGTCGTTCGGGGTGCCCTTGCCGTACTTCTCGAGCACGCCAGGCTGCCGCACGGCCTTGCGGTAGTAGAACGCGCCCTTGAGAAGGATGTTGCGCAAGCCTTCGACCAGCGGGCTGTGCGGATCACCTTCGCGATCGGCAAACGCGTGATGCTTGCGGTGGCAGGCCACCCATTCCTTCGTGCGGATCGCGGTGGTGAGCCACAGCCACACGCGCATCGGCAATTCGGCGAGATAGTGAAAGTGCACGCCGCGATGGGTCTGCGCACGATGCAGGAACAGGGTCACGCACACGTTCGTGATGTGACCGGCGACGACGACGAACAGCACCGGCTTCCACCAGTCGCTGCCCCAACTTCCGAACTCGGGCATCTCAGCACTCCAACAGGGTCCAACAGGAATCGAACGCGTGAACACTTGCAGCTCCAACTGCACATCTCTCACCACTTGAACCTACGCCCGTGGGGCCCGCCACGGTATCGGCGGACACGGCAGCACGACGGGCCTTCGTCGAGGACACAACGCCTTTGGACGCTGCTTTGTGCTCGACGCGGTGTCCGGGCTGCATACCCCTTCGCGAGTGGACTTCGCGGCGCGCCGGGGTCCCCCGGCTTAGCGCCGCTCAGATACTCGCTGCGGGGCACGCAGCCCGGCCGCCGCGCACACGCGGGGCTCGCGGCCGCAGGCTGTCAGCGCGCGAGGCGACCCATCGGGGTGAGAAGTCCACGCAATTTCGCGGCGAGGGATGCTTCGCCGAGTCCTGTCTCGGCACGCAGGATCTGTGGACGACTCGGTGCATTCGTGGAGCGCAAGGCATTGTCGATGCGCATCGCCAAGGGCGATCACGGCGCTGGTCCCCGCTGCCTCACACCACACCCGCGTCCAAACCCCCAACACCAACGCCAGCCCGAGCGCACCACTACAGCGCCTTCACCTCGCTCACCAGCTTCGTCAGCGACGCCTTCGCATCGCCGAACAGCATGCTCGTCTTGTCATCGAAGAACAGGTCGTTCTCCACACCGGCAAAGCCCGTGTTCATGGAGCGCTTGAGCACGATCACCGTCTTGGCCTCGCTCACCTTCAGGATCGGCATGCCGTAGATCGGGCTCGCCGGGTCCGTCTTGGCCGCCGGATTCACCACGTCGTTGGCGCCGATCACGACCGCCACGTCCGTCTCCGCGAACTGCTCGTTGATCTCCTCCATGTCGTACATGCGATCGTACGGCACGTTGGCCTCGGCCAGCAGCACGTTCATGTGGCCCGGCATGCGGCCGGCGACGGGATGGATCGCGTACTTCACCTCCCCGCCCTTCTTCTCGATCAGCTCGGCGAGCTCACGCACCGCATGCTGCGCCTGCGCCACCGCCATGCCGTAGCCTGGCACTACGATCACCTTGCCGGCGTAGGCCAGCAGCACCGCCGCATCCTCCGCCGTGATGCTCTTGGCCGTGAGTCCTTCCGAGGTGCGCGTGCTCGCAGCGCCGCCGCCCGATCCGAAGGCACCGAACAGCACGTTGCCGAAGGAGCGGTTCATCGCCTTCGACATGATGATCGACAGGATGAAACCCGACGCACCATCGAGCGCGCCCGCGATGATCAGCACGTTGTTGCCGATCGCGAAACCCGTCGCCGCCGCCGCGAGACCCGCGTACGAATTGAGCAGCGACACCACTACCGGCATGTCGGCACCGCCGATCGGCAGCACGAACAGGAAGCCGATGATGAAGGACACCAGCACCATCGTGTAGAACGCGAGCGTGTTTGACGGGTCGACGATCAGCGTCACGAAACAGCCGACGGCGAGCAGGAACAGCAGGCCGGTGACGATGTTCTGGCCTTTGTACGTGACCGGCCGCCCGGTGATGAACTCCTGCAGCTTGCCGAACGCCATGAAGCTGCCGGACACGGTGAGCGCACCGAACAGCACCTCGAAGCCGATGGCGGCCATCTTGAAGCGCACGTCGCTGTCGGCCGGTGCCGGCAGCCCCGCCTGATACATGTGATAGAACTCGCCGATGCCCACGAGCGTCGCGGCGAGCGCGCCGAACATGTGCGAGAAGGCGATGCGCTGCGGCATCGCCGTCATCGGCACGAACTTGCCGAGCGGGTAGCCGATGATCGAGCCGATGATGAGGCCCGTGATGATCCACGTGTAGGTGAGGATCTCCTGCTGCAGCATCGTGCCGACGATGGCGAGCACCATGCCCACCGCGGCGAGCTGCATGCCGCGCCGCGCCTGATCGGGCTTCGTCAGGCTGCGCAGGCCAAGGATGAACATCACGGATGCCGCGAGGTACGTGAGCTGGATGACCAGCTCGCGCGACCCGCCGTGCGTGGCGACGCTCTCCATCACGCGGCCCCGCCGGAGGTGGTCCCGGAGGCACCATCCTTCCCCTTCTCGCCCTTGTCGCCGGTCTTCGAGTCACCGCGCTTGAACATGTTGAGCATGCGGTCGGTGATGATGAATCCACCGACCACATTCGTCATGGCGCACGCGACCGCCACGACGCCGAGGATCGTGGCAACGCGGCCGTACTGCCCGCCCGCGAGCACGATGCTGCCGACGAGCGAGATGCCGCTGATCGCATTCGTCGCCGCCATGAGCGGCGTGTGCAGCAGTGGCGGCACCTTGGAGATGAGCAGGAAGCCGACGAAGCCGGCGAGAATGAACACGTAGATCTGAATGATGCCGGTCGCAGTCATGGCGCTCTCCGGGTGAATAGACCGTCGTCAGGCTAGCGACGCGGCTGGCCGTCATGGGTGAGTGTCATCGCGCCGGTGATCTCGTCGGCGAGGTCGATGTTGAGCGCTCCGTCCTTCGTCAGGTGCGTCAGCAGCGTCAGCACATTGCGGCTGTACATCTGGCTCGCATGCGTGGGCATGGTGGCCGGCAGGTTTGCCGCGCCGACCACGAGCACGCCGCCTTCGTTCACGGTTTCGCCGAGCACGGTGAGCTCGCAATTGCCACCGGTTTCCGCGGCGAGGTCGATGATCACGGAGCCGGGCCGCATGGTGCGCACCATCTCCGCCGTGATCAGCCGTGGCGCGGCGCGCCCGGGAATCGCGGCGGTCGTGATCACGAGATCCTGATCCTTGATGTGCTTGCCGATGGCCGCGAGCGTGCGGGTCTGCTCGTCGTCGCTCTGCGCTTTCGCGTACCCACCCTTGTCCTCCGCGCTCGCGCTCACGAGATCGGTGGCGACGAACGTCGCGCCCAGGCTCTTCACCTGCTCGGCCGCGGCCGCGCGCACGTCGAAGCCCGACACCACGGCACCCAGGCGACGCGCCGTCGCGATGGCTTGCAACCCGGCGACACCGGCACCGATCACGAAGGCCTTGGCCGGCGTGATCGATCCGGCGGCCGTGGTGAGCATCGGCAGAAAGCGCGGCAGCATCGCGGCGCCCATGAGCACCGCCTTGTATCCGGCCACCGTCGCCTGCGACGAGAGCACATCCATGCTCTGCGCACGTGTGATGCGCGGAACCAGCTCGAGCGCGAGGGCCGTCACGCGACGTGCACCGAGCGCTGCGACGATCGGTGCCGCGGTCGCGGGCTGCATCATCGACACGAGGGTCGCGCCCTCGGGGATCAGTGCGACTTCGCGTTCGTCGGGGCGCTGCACGCGCACGACGACGTGCGCACCCGCATGCGCCGCGCTGTCGGTGGGTGCGATCTGCGCACCGGCGGCTACGTACTGGGAATCGTCGTGGTACGCGGCCCGCCCGGCGCCCGCCTGCACCACGACCTCATGCCCGGCTTTCACCAGCTTCGCTACACTGTCGGGTGTCAGCGCAACGCGCTGTTCACGCGGGGCCGTTTCAGCGGCGACGCAGATTCGCATGGGCATGGGGAGTAAGGGTTACGCCGTCGGCTGCGGACTCCGCAAAGCGTCGGCGTGCACAGTCTGATTCAGGGTACTGCCATCCACTGCAAGGTGCACGAGTCCGCGCGCCAGTTCCGGTCCGTTCAGCGAATGCCAGCGTGCCCGCAGACGCCGGGCGCCCAGCGCCCCTAACATATCGAGAAGCGCATCGGTCAGCAGCGCACCGATCCGCTCGATCGGACGATCCTCGCTGCGGTCCGGGCCGGTGATGAACGCCGGCCGCGCGATCAGCCATGGGAGGCCGCTCGCCTGCAGCTCTGACTCCAACCTGGAGCGAACTGCCAGATAGGGATTGGTGGTTCCCTTCCGCACACCCTCGGCCGACAGATAGACGAAACGGGGACTCCCGTTCGCGACGGCCGCATCGAGCATGATGCGCGTCATCCCGTAGTCCACCCGTTCGTACTCGGCGGCGGCGGAGCTCCCACCAGCCTCGGCCCGGGCGCGGGTGGTTCCGAGCAGAGCGAACACGAGCCCGGGGCGGCGTTCGGCAAAGGTGCGGGCGAAGGCCTCCGCCTCCCACGGTGTCGTATCGGTCTCCGCCCCCAGTGCGGCGAAACGCTCACGCCACGCCGGCAATTCCTTCGAGTCTGGCCGGACATGCGCCACGGTCGGAACGCCACGGGCACGCAGCGCCGCGACCACCTCGCGGCCCACATATCCCGTGGCGCCACCCACGAACGCCGGACCGGCGGGCGGCGTGACGGGCGCCATCAGGACTCGCCGGTGACCGTCGGCTGCGCGCCGGGAGCGTCCGACATCGCTGGCATCGGTGATCCCGCCCATCGAACCAGCCACTCGTTCGTCTGGCGTGCCACTTCCTCCCGGCAGTAGTCGGCCGAGATGATGTGGCCGCATCCGGTAAGCCAGCGCTGCACGCGCTCTCGACTGCCCAGCAGGCGGAAGTTGCGCTCCGCGTCGATGGCGCGGATACGGTTGTCCTCCCGCGACTGCAGGTAGAGCACCGGCATCGTGACACGCGGCAACGCCGACTGTGCACTCTTCGCGACTGCACGCAGCTCGTGCAGCAGGCGCGCCGTCACCACGCCCGCGCCCAGTGCGAGCGCCCGCGCCTCGGGGTCGTGAATCGAGCGTTCGCCACCGGTGCTCGTGCTGTACGGGGCAAGCGATTGCAGCAGCCACGTGGCCGTGAACTTGAGCGACAGCGCGGTCGGCACTCCGATGAAGGGCGCCAAAAGCACGAGCGCGGGGATGTCCGGGACTTCGGACGCGAGCTCCACGGCGAGTGCGGCACCCATCGACTGCCCGCACACCACGACCGTCTCGTACTGCTCTCGCAACCCATCGTAGCTCCCGCGTGCATGCGCGCGCCACGCAGCGGCGCGCCCGTCCGCCATCGCAGGCAGGCTTCGCCCATGTCCCGGCAGCAACGGTGCGTACACCGTCCACCCTCTGGCATGCAGCCGGCTGGCCAGCGCCGACAGCGATTGCGGCGTGTCGTTGAAGCCGTGCAGCAGCAGCACTGCGTGCGTCGGGCTTCCGCGCAGCATGATGGGTTCAGCGCCGTGGACGATGCCATCGTCCGAGAGCGAGAACCGCCCGGCATGGCGCCCTTCGAAGCTGTCGCGCACACGGCGACGCCACCCGGCAAGCGCCATGACCGCCGCCGTCACGATGCCTGCGCCCAGCACCACTCGCGATCGTACCCGCATGCGATCAGGAACGCATGGAGTGTGAGACCATCAGCCGCACACCATCAGTACCGGGCCATGGTGGTATCGACGTTCGTCACCCAGCCGTCGATGCCGCCGGCGAGATTCGCCACGCGCGTGAACCCCTGCCCCTGCAGCCACTGCGCCGCCATCTCGCTGCGCATGCCGTGATGACAGAGCAGCACGTAATCGCCGTCCTTTTCGAGCGACGACACCGTCGTCTGCAACTCACTGAGCGGGATGAGGCGGCTCGAGGGCAGGTGTGCGATGTCGTACTCCCACTGCTCGCGCACGTCGATCACCTGTGGCGCGCTGTCGCTCTGGAGTCGCGCTGCCAGTTCCGGTGCGGTGAGCTGCGGAACCGGCGACGAGAAGGAAATGGGACTGTTCACACGCGTTCCGGACTGAGAGTGGAATGGACAGCTGGCACGTCGATCAATGGCAATGCTTCGAAAATCGTTCTCCAGCAGGTCCAGCAGCAATAACCGCCCCACCAGTGGCGTGCCGATTCCTGTAATGAGCTTGATGGCCTCGTTGGCCTGATGCAGACCGACGATGCCCGGCACGACGCCAAGCACGCCCTCCTCGGCACAGGTCGGCACGGAGCCGGGTGGCGGCGGCTCCGGGAAGAGACAGCGGTAGCACGGGCCGTCGCCCGACGCGAATACGCTCACCTGGCCCTGGAACCGCGCCACGCTGCCGTAGACGAACGGCACCCCGTGCTCGAGGCAGGCGTCGTTGATGGCGTAGCGCGCCGGAAAGTTGTCGGTGGCATCGACCACGATGTCGTGTCCCTGCACGAGCGCGCTGGCATTCCCGGATGTGAGCCGCGTGTCGTGGGTCGCGAGCGTCACGTGCGGATTGATGTCGGCCAGACGTTCACGCGCAGCATCGAGCTTAGGACGCCCCACGTCGCGCGTCCCGTAGAGCAGTTGCCGGTGCAGGTTCGTCAGGTCGACCTGATCCGAATCCACCATCGAGATCGCGCCCACTCCTGCGGCCGCGAGATACATCGACACCGGCGCACCGAGTCCGCCAGCGCCGACGACCAGCACGCGCGACGCTGTCAACCGCTCCTGCGCCGCCGCCCCAAACCCGCGCAGCGTGTGCTGCCGCGCGTAGCGCGGGTCGAACGCCGAGCCGGTCGTCTCTACGCGGGTCATCGTGAGCGCTGTCCCTGCACGAGGCGCGTGGCCGCGTCCATCGCACTCGCCGCCGCGATGAAGCGTGCGGTGAGATCAGCCAGCTCCTGCGAGGCGAGCGCACGATCGCCCGCGCGCACGGCTTCGTTCACGCCGGGGAAGTTCATGGTCGAGTAGCCGTTGTCGATGTCGGCGGCATAGATGAGCGAACGGTACCACGCGCGCCCCTTGAGCCCACTCGGCCGCGCGAAGCCGCGCTCCACCGTCAGCAGCGCGCGATTGGTGGCCTCCCGCGCCGCCTTCGGCATGTCCGACGAAAGCGCCTTGTCGCGTGCGGCAGCGAACAGGACGGCGCTCGTCTCGAGCCGCGCGATGGCCTCGGCAAGTGGACGCGTCGAGGTGCTGTCCCAGCTCTTCGCGGCCAACGCCCGATTCATCGGCGCGATGTAGCGCCGCATGGTCCGCGCGAACTCGGCATAGTCGTACGGGAGGATGTCTGCGTTGGCCATGCGCAGCGCCATGGCCGCTCCGACCCGCGCCGCTGTCGCATGGTACAGGAATCCGGGATCACCGAAGCGCTCCATCCACGCGAACGTATCGTAGGCCGAGTGATACGTGCCGGACGGACCACCGAAGCCCCAATCGGCGATCGGAATGCCGAAGTGATTGTAGAAGCCCGCGAAGTCGCTGCCGCCTCCCGGATCGCCCATCGCCGGCTCGAGCGAGTCGCTGGTCGTGCCGCTGGCCCGGCGCCATGCGGCGTACACCGTGCCACCCTTGGGCTCCGGCACCCCGCGCACGACATCGCGCAGCGTCGCGCGCAGCGATGGCGATCCCCCGCCACCGAATTGCGTCCCCTGCGCCGCGACATCCTGGTTGAAGTACGCGACGGCTCCCTTGATGAGGCGGAGCGAATCGTCCTCGACGTACTCCGTCGACCCCACGAGCCCCCATTCCTCCGCGTCCCATGTGGCGAACACGATGGTGCGCCTGGGTCGCACGCCTCGCCGGGCGAGATCCGAGAGCGCCTGCGCCGCCTCGAGCACACTCACCGTGCCGCTCACGTTGTCGGCGGCACCCGCGCCCCAGCCGTCGCGATGCGCACCGATGTACACGAACTCGTCGGGGAACTCCGTGCCGCGCAGGTAGCCGAGCGTGTTGAAGATCGGCTTCGTACCGCGCGTGGCCGCGTCGGTGACCACTTCGACACGCGCGCGCACCGGCCCCGCGCCGATGTGATAGCGCAGCGGCAATCCCCCCTGCCAGTTCGCCGGAATATCGACCCCGCGAATTCCTTCGAGCAGGAGCCGGGCGTTGGCCGCGCTGATCGGCACGACGGGAATCTTTGCGAGCGCAGTCTGGTCGGGCGTGAGACGCGGCGCACCGGGCTTGCTCGCGTAGCCCGGGGTGAGCGGGTCGCCTGTGCCGTTGAATACGCTGCCGCGCTGCACACCGCGCTCCGGGCGCATCGGCCCGTCGGGATACACGTCGCCGCGAGAGAAGCCGTCGTCGAGCGGGTCCGTATAGATGAGGGTCGCCACGGCCCCGCGCTTTTCGGCCTCGCGCGCCTTGATGCCGCGGAAGCTGCGCCCATATCGCGCCAGCACGACCTTGCCCCTTACCGAAACGCCCAGCGAATCGAGCGTCGCATAATCTTCGATGAGACCGAAGTTGACGAACACCACCTCACCTTCGGCGATGCCCGCGCCGCTGTAGCCGTTCACCGTGAGATACTGCGGCATCATGGTGACGGGATCCCCGGGAATGCCCGGTTCGGTGAGATCGAGGGCCAACGTGTCGCGACCCATGCGGGTCACCTTCACTGCCGTCGCATGCGGCAGCCAGACGTCGTAGGTGCGGACCTCGGTCTCGAGTCCCATCGCCTTCATCTGGGCAATCACGTAGTCGCGCGTGTTCGCCTGCCCCGGTGCGCCCGCGACATGCGGTTCCTTCGACAGCGCCTGCGAGTGCGAGCGCGCACGCGATGGCTGCGGCCCTTTCACCGCATCCGCTTCGGCCTGACGCTGTGCCGCCGCCATCGTCGGGCCGAAGCCAATCAGCCCCGGGCCGCTGCCACTCCCCGCTCCGGTGCGCGGAGCCTGCGCCCGAAGTGACCCCATCGGCACGGTCGCGCCGAGAAAACCTGCAGCGGCGAGGATCAGCGCATTCGCTCGCCAAACGGTGTTTCGTCCGACCTGATTCACGTTGTGTTCCAGTGTGTTCGGGGAAACGGGCTGGGGCCGCCTGATCTCTATGCAGATCTACAGGTCGCGCTCGTACTCTTCCAGCGCCCGCTGCATTGCCTGCTGCAGCAGTGCCTCACGGTCACCATCGTCCGGCAGGGCGGCACTGAGCGCACCGAACTGCCGGGTCATCTCATCCTTCACCATGGCGGGCGTCGGCGCATGGACGCCGAGCGAGGCCAGCACGAACGTCGACAGGTCACGGAGCTGCCGCAGCGTTTCCGCGTCGAGTGCTGCGAGTGCTGCCGGTGTGGGCGGCACGACGCGCTCGGACTTCTCACGGCGACGGTTGGGGGCATCGAACAGCGCGCGCACCGGCGCGAACGTCACCACGAACGAGCCCGCCGTATGCTCCGCGAATCCGCTGATCACGTTGCGGCGGCGGAGCGAGGGCAGCAGGCGCACGATCGCCTCGCGCACCGGCGAGTACCCTTCGATGCTGTTGCGCCCGCGACCCGTGACGAGCAGCGCCTCTTCCGCGCCCTGCACCTGCAGCGAGCGCAGCCACTGTTCGGCCAGTGATGCCGCCTGGATCGCCGTGGGTTGCATGGCCCGGAGGTTGAGCGTGCGACCGGCACCGAACCGCAGTTCGTCGAACGCGCGTTGGAGGGGTGGCGGAGAGCCGTCGTCGTCCGGCGTCATCGCGAGCGCACCGGCTTCTGCGTCGGCTGCAATGCCGGCTTTCGCAGGACGTGGGCAAGCACGCGTCCGTCCAGCGGTTCCGTGGGCGTCAGACCGAGCGCGGCCGCGAGCGTCGGTGCGACGTCGACGGAGCGGATCGGCGCGTCATAGCGGCCCGGGATGAACATCGGGCCCATGAAGATCACGGGGATGTGCGCGTCGTAGTCGTGCGGCGTGCCGTGCGTCGCGTACCGCGTCGTGAACGTGTAGAAGTACGGCTTGAACGTGACCGTCAGTTCCGCATCGAGATCGGGTGGGATCGCATGCAGCCAGCGCCGCGCGAGCTTGTCCCCGCGCGCAGCGGCGGCGGCGAGTCCCGCGACGCGATCGACACGCAGCACGCCCGGAACGCGCAGGATTGCCGCGCGCAGCGCCGTCACGATGGAATCCGTGTCGACACCCATGGCCGACAGGCGGCGACGGTCCAGCGAAATGATGTTCGACTGCAGGAGCAGTGCATCCGTCTCCACGCCGCGGGCGACGAGGCCGCTCCGTGCGGCGGCGATGATCGGGCGGAGGTCGACGCGGCCACGCGTCGAATCCGTGCCGGGAACGCGCAGCTCCGGGAAGGGAGCGACGCCGTGATCGGAGCCGAGCGCGAACACGATGCGCGAGGAATCACGCAGCGTGTATAGCGAATCGATGAGCCGGCCGAGTGCACGGTCGACGCGCAGGACCTGATCGTGGATCTCGCGCGAGTCCGGGCCATACCGGTGACCCACGGCGTCCGTGGTCGACAGCGACACCGACAGTACGTCGAGGCGCGGGCCCTTCCCCAACTCGAGTGCGTTGACGCCCGCCAGCGCAAAGTCGACGGTCACGTCGTCCATCCAGGGGAACTCCATGAACTCCACACCGGCGGCCCGTGGCTCCGCGGTGAGCTTGTGCGGAAAGACGAAATCCGCACCCTGATGCTCGATCCGTACGGAATCCGCTTCGGCGTACGCCGCCGCGGGCAGCAGCAGCGTCCACTCCTTGCCGAGGTACGGCTTGAGGAACTCGCGCGCGTTGAACGCCTGGACCCACGACACGAGCGTATCGGCATACCATCGGCTCGTGGTGAACCGGCCCTCCTGGGAGTACCAGTAGACACTCTGCTTGTTGCGGCCGAGCGGGAGGATGGCTCCGCGGTCCTTGCGCGAGACCGACAGTGCGCGGCTGAATTGATCCCGTGCGCGCACCCAGTCGAAGAAGGTCGAGCCACGAAAGCGGTACGGCGACGCACCACCACCACGGCCGAACAGCAGCGGAGCCTGCGGGTCCGGCACACCGATCTCGTTGAGCACGATGCCGGTGCGCGACGGATGGCGGCCGGACCACAGCGTCGCATGCCCCGGTGCGGTCTCGGTACTCGCGTGGTCATGGAAGGCGTTCGTGAAGCGGGCGCCCTGCTTCAGCAGCCGCGCGAGCCCGCCCGTGAACTGCGCGCCATAGCGGTCGAGGTACTCCGACTGCAGCTGATCGACGGTGATCTGGACGACGAGCGTGGGCTGTTGCGTGGGCCGTTGCGTCGGCTGTTGCGACGGCGGTGCCGGTCGCGGTGCCGCGGCCGTTTGCGCACGGGAAGTCGCCGGCACGAGCGAGACATGGGCCGCGCCAAGGAGTGCAGCGGCGACGAGCTGGGAGAGCGTCATGCGTTGGAAGCTAACGCGCGCACCCTGCGTCATCCCGTGCCGGAGGTGCTCATCCGGCGGCCACCTGTCCGGCCTCGAACGCGCCGCCGGATCGACGCGTCAGGACAGGTGCAAACCGCCGGAGAGCAAACCCGCAGGTCCGATACTGCTGCGGCCGCACGCGTGCGCAGAGCGCAACGCCGGTCCCGCACACTTCACGGAGGCACGTGAAGATGCAAACAATATTGCGCAATTGTTTGCGGAGCACTAGGGCAAGCGAAAAATCCGCGTGCAGCGCACGCGGATTCGCCGGCAGCGCGAGCAGTGCATCCGCGGTGCGTCGCCGTTCGTCAGCGGTGCGGCGTGGTGCAGCACCGTGCAGCACCGTGCAGCACCACGCCGCTACGCCGTCATCGCCTCTTCGAGAATCGCGAGTCCCGCCGACAACTCGTCGCGCGAGATTACCAGCGGCGGCAGGAAACGCAGCGTGTGGTCGCCAGCGGTCACCAGCAGCAGCCCGCGCTCGAACGCGCGCGCGACGATGGTGGATGCGCTCTCGTGCGTGTCCATTCCCCACATCAGGCCCTTGCCGCGGATGGCGCGGACGCGCCCCGTGCGATCCGCCATCGCCTGCAGCTGCTCGCCGAACCATGCGCCCGTCTCCTGCACGTGCGACAGCAGCGCCGGCTCGGCGAGTCGCTGCACGACGTGGTGCGCCACGTGCGCGAGCAGGGGACCGCCGCCGAACGTCGTGCCGTGATCGCCGGGCTGCATGACCGCCGCGACGTCCGCGCTCACGAGAATCGCACCCATCGGCAGGCCGTTCGCGAGCGGCTTGGCGATCGTCAGCATGTCGGGCTCGAAGCCCAGCCGCTCGTACGCGAAGAACGAACCCGTGCGACCGAGCCCGCACTGGATCTCGTCGAGGATCAGCAACACGTTCCGCTCACGCGTGAGTGCACGCAGCCCGCGCAGGAACTCCGGGTCGATGACGCGCACACCGCCCTCGCCCTGAATGGGCTCGACGATCACTGCCGCCGCCGTCTCCGGGTCGAGTACCGTGCGCAACTCCTCGAGATCGCGCTCGACGATCGTCACGCCGCCCATCAGCGGACGGAACGGAAGCCGATACGCGGGACGGTCGGTCGCCGCGAGCGTGCCGGGCATGCGCCCGTGAAACGCGCCACGCAACGCCACGATCTCATGCTTGGCGGGATGGCCGGTCGTGCGCGCCCAGCGGCGTGCGAACTTGAACGCACCCTCGTTGGCCTCGGCGCCGGAGTTCGCGAAGAACACGCTCGACGCGAACGAATGCGACACGAGCCACTCGGCCAGGCTCTCGCCCGGAGCGGTCCGATAGAGATTCGAGGTGTGGATCAACCCCGTCTCCATGGCCTCACGCATCGCGCCCAGCACGCCGGGATCGGCGTGCCCGAGCGAGGAGACGGCGATACCCGCGACGAAGTCGATGTAGCGCTTGCCAGTCTCGTCGATCATGTACACGCCTTCGCCACGCACGAACAGCGGGGCCTGCCGCTTGTACGTGCCGAGGATCGCCGTCGGCGGCGCCGATGGTACCGCGGTCGGTGCGGGAACGGCCGGCGTCGCGCTGGTGTCGGGCGCATCCGTCGCCGTGCCGAACGCTGGTGCAGTACGAGAGGTCATCGTCGAGGGAGTCATGAGCGGCCTGCAGAAGTTGGGCGAATGTGTGTACCTGCCTCGGGCACCGTGAGCGCGGCGAGATCACCGATCCGCACCTGTGCTACCCCACCATCGAGCGCCAGTGCGCCCGCTTCGAGCTTCGCGGCCATGCCGCCGGCAGCCGTTCCGGATGCGACGAGCGCCTGCGATTCCTGTGGCGACAACGAAGCGATCCGCGCGCCGGCCGAGTCCAGCACACCGGGAACATCCGCGAGCAGGAACAGCTCGCGCGCGCCGAGTGCGGCGGCGATCGCGGCCGCCGCATCGTCGCCGTTGACGTTCAGTGCCCCACCGACCGTCGCGTCCGCGTTGCGCGCAACGGGTGAGATCACCGGCAGGAAACCGGACGCCAACAGGGAGTCCGTGAGACGTCGGTCCACGCGCGACGGCGTCCCGGCGAACCCGAACGTGCCGAGATCGATCGGCGTTGCCTCGAGCAGCCCGGCATCCTCACCGGAGATTCCGACGGCCGGCACGCCCGCAGCGACGAGCGCGGCAACCAGCTGCTTGTTGGCGAGCCCCGACAACACCATGCGCACGAGCTCCAGCGCACCGGCCGTCGTGACACGTCGGCCACCCACGAACACCGGCTCCTCCCCGCGCATGCGCTGCAGGGCGCTGATCTGATCGCCGCCGCCATGCACGATCACGAGCGCGCCACCCGACGATGCCCACAACCCCGCCAGCGCCGCCGGCAAACCGGGATCCGCCTGCGTGCGGCCACCGAGCTTCACGACGATTGGGCTGGTGCTCACGCCTGCAATCCCAGACGCTCGTCGAGACCGAGCATCAGGTTCGCGTTCTGCATCGCCTGACCGGCCGCACCCTTCATCAGGTTGTCGATGGCACTGAACACCACGAGTGTCGGCGAACGCATGCCCTCCGGAACCCGGGCACCGATCCGCACCACATTGCGATGGGCCACGTCCGCAGTGCTCGGCAGGTCCGTCGTGAGCTCCACGAACGGTTCGCCCGCATACGCCTCGCGAAAGGGCGCGAGCGCGTCGGCGACCGGTCGCGTCAGCGGAACGGTGATGGTGCTGAGGATGCCGCGGTCGATCGGAAGCAGGTGCGGCGTGAAGAGCAGGTCCACGTCCGCACCCAGCGTGGCGAGTGTCGCGCGCATCTCGTGCAGGTGCCGGTGCGAGTTGCCGACGCCATACGGCCGGTAGTTCTCGGTCACCTCGGCGAAGAGGAGCTCGAGCTTGGGCGAAGCGCCCGCGCCACTCACGCCGCTGGCCGACGCCACGGACACCGTCGCGCCAGGTGCGACGAGGCCGGCGCGCACGAGCGGCGCGAGTGCAACGAGAATGCTCGTGGCGTAGCAGCCGGGGTTGGCCACCACGCGCGCGCCGCGGATCCCGTCACGGAACAGTTCGGGGAGGCCGTACGGCGCATCGGCCGGGAGGCCCGGCGGTGCCCCGTGGCCCGTGCCGCCGTAGCCCGGCCGCAGGTCGCTCGACAGGTCGACGACGCGGGCGCCGGCCGCAACGGCCTTGGCCGCCCATTCTGCGGATGCGCCGTGTGGCAGCGCGCAGAACACGAGCTCCGCCTTCGACAGGTCCGCCTCGTCGGGGCCGATGAGGGGAACGTCGTGGACACCGCCACCGGCGCGTACACGCAACGTGGTGCCACGCTGCGTGTTGGCAGTGGCAAAGGCGAGGGACAGCCGCGGGTGACCGGCGACGAGCGCACACAACTCTCGCCCCGAGTACCCGCTGGCACCGAGAACTCCGATAGGAATACTATGCACCAATAATGCATAATTTCTCACTAGCCCCCTGTCAATCCGTCGCCGCCGGGCGTATGTAATGCGGGACGCACCGCAGATGCGCCGCAGGACGCCTGCAGGGTGTGACGCACGGCATCCGTGTACCATTCGTGACACGAATTCCTGAACGCGCCGGCACGGCGGGAGGCGAGGTGGCGGAAAAGCTTCAACGACAGCAGGTCATCCGGGAGATCGTGGGCGCGCGCGCTGTCGCGAGCCAGGAGGAGCTCCGGAAGCAGCTCGCGAAGCGGGGATGGGACGTCACGCAGTCGACACTGTCCCGTGACCTGCGCGAACTGCGCCTGGCGCGCATTCCGGACGACAGCGGCGGGGTCCGCTACGCATTCTCTGAGGGCCACGACGACGGGTCGACCGCCGAGCTCGAGGCGATGCTCCCGACACTGCTCACCGGAGCGGAAGGGGTCGGTGTGCTGGTGGTGGCGCGCACGCGTCGCTCTGGTGCGCAGCCGGTCGCCGAGGCGCTCGACATGCTGGAGTGGCCGGACATCATGGGCACCATTGCCGGGGACGACACCGTGCTCGTGATCTGCCGGTCGGCCGCCGGCGGGAGCAAGACCGTGAAGCGCCTGCGGGGCTACATCCGCTGAGCGGAACCGTTGGAGTGGAACCGTTGCGCCGGGGTCCCGAATCCGCGTTATTCCTCGGGCGCCACACTGCAGCTTTATGCAGAAAGGCAGCCAGATTTTGCATAATTAACCGGTCGCGGCTGCGGCCCGGAGCTCCCCCAGATGGCTGGTGACACCGCCGTTCCCGTCGCCGACGCGCCGGAGAAGGCACAGCAGGAGGCCCAGCACAAGTTGTGGGGCGGTCGCTTCGCGAGCGGTCCGTCCGCGCTCCTCGACGCGCTCAATCGTTCCATCGGGACCGACTTCCGCCTGTGGCCGCACGACATCCGGCTCTCGAAGGCGTGGGCGCTCGCGCTCTGGAATGCCGGTGTGCTCACGATGGACGAGAGCTCGGCGCTGGAGCAGGGCCTCGACAAGGTCGGGGCGCGCCTCGCGAACGGGGAGCAGCCGGTCGAGACGGACGAGGACATTCACACCATGATCGATCGCCTCCTGCACCAGGAGGCGGGATCGGTGGCGTCCAAGCTCCATACGGGCCGTTCGCGGAACGATCAGGTGGCGACCGCGTCGCGCCTGTGGACCATGGACGCCTGCACGCGGCTCGACGCGGCGGTGCGCGACCTGCAGGGCACCCTGCTGACGCAGGCGGAGAGTCTGAGCGACGCCATCCTGCCCGCGTACACGCACCTGCAGCGTGCACAGCCGGTCAGTGGCACGCACTGGTTGCTCTCGCACTTCTGGCCACTCGACCGCGACCGGACGCGCCTCGCCTCGGCGTCGCGCGCGGCGGCCGTGTTGCCGTTGGGATCGGGCGCCATCGCCGGATCGGCGTTTCCCGTGTCGCGTGTGCTGCTGAAGGAGTCGCTCGGTTTTGCGGCGATCTCCGCCAACAGCATCGACGCGACGGGCGACCGCGACTTCGTGGCGGAGACGCTCTTCGCCTGCGCGATGACCGCCGCCCATTGCTCGCGAATCGCCGAAGACCTCATCGTGTACGGCTCGAGCGAATTCGGATTCGTGAAGTTCGGTGATCGATTCAGCACCGGCTCGAGCATGATGCCACAGAAGCGCAATCCGGATGTGTTCGAGCTCGCGCGCGGCTCCGGGGCGCGTGTGCTTGGTGACCTCGTCTCGCTGATGGCCACGATCAAGGGCCTGCCGAGCGGCTACAGCAAGGACCTGCAGGACGACAAGCGCGCAATGTTCGACGCGGTCGACACGCTGTTGCTCGTGTTGCCGGCCATGTCGGGGGCCATCGCGGAGCTTCGCTTCGAGCGCGCGCGCATGCGTGCCGCCGTCTCGAGTGCGATGATGGCGACCGATCTCGCGGATTACCTGGTGCGGAAGGGGGCGACGTTCCGGGAAGCACATGGCGCAGTCGGATCGCTCGTGCGCGCGGCGGAGGAGGCGGGCGTGGAGCTCGACACGCTGCCGCGCGAACGGTTCACGGAAGCGCACCCGCTGTTCGGACCTGACGCACGCGAGGCGCTCTCGCCCGATGCGTCCATTGCGATGCGCGAGGTGGCGGGCGGCACCGGGCCACATGCGGTGGCCGCGCAAGTGAAGGAAGCGCGACGCAGCCTCGAGCCGGCCGAAGCCGTTCGCGGCAACGTGCTGGAGCTGCGCTGAGCGACGCGCGCGGAAGTGCACGTCCGTACGACCTGGTGATCTTCGATTGTGACGGTGTGCTCGTGGACAGCGAGCGCATCGCCAATCGCGAGTTCGCCGCACTGCTGCGGGAGATCGGGCTCGACTTCACGCTGCCGCAGATGTTCGAGACCTTCGTGGGCAACTCGATGCCGCGCTGCGTCGAGATCATCACCGAACGACTGGGATATGCGCCACCCGACGATCTCCTCGATCGCTACAGCAGCCGCGTGGCCGCGGTGCTCCCCGGCGAACTGCAGGCCGTCGAGGGCGTCGTTCCACTGCTCGATGCACTCGACGCCGCCGGCACGCCCTACTGCGTGGCGTCGAACGGCGAACATCCCCTGATGCGCGTGAAGCTCGAAGCAGCAGGCCTGCTGGGTCGCTTCGAGGGCAAGCGCTTCTCCTCGGCCGATGTTGCCCGTCCCAAGCCGGCGCCCGATCTGTTTCTCCACGCGGCGGGCCGGATGTCCGTTCCACCGGGTCGATGCGTGGTGGTGGAGGACAGTCCGCTCGGTGTTGCGGGTGCGCATGCTGCCGGCATGCGGGTGTTCGGCTTTGCCGACGTGATGCCGGAACAACGACTTCGGGCGGCCGGCGCCGATGCGGTGGTGCACCGCCTGACCGATCTCGCACCGTATCTCGGACTTACGCATCCGGCCTGAACCCGGGATCGGCTGGCCGTTCGTGCCGAGTTGAATCGATTATTGCATTATGCCCGTATCGGTTGACGAGCCGGGCTGCAACGTGTTGTTTCTGCTCGCCTGACTGCCGCATCGATCGCGGCCAACCTCACCTCAGACTCAAGGTACATGACCAACTTCTCCCGCACGTTAGCCGTTGCAGCGGCCATGCTGCTCCCGAGCGCCGCCTTTGCGCAGGAAATGTCGGCCCGCCCATTCGGACAGGGCTCGCGCATCGTTTCCGTGGGCATCCTGACCGGTGGAGATTACGAAGGATTCGGCATCGGCGGCTCGTTCGAAGTGGGAGTGAAGGAGTTCACGCCGACACTCAGCCTCGGCGTCGGTGCATTTGCGGGCTTCGTGCGTGGCGATGTCGGCTTCACCCCCGGCTTCGATTACACGTTCACGCAGGTGCCGATCATGGCGATCGGCAATCTCCACCTCGCCCTGCCGTCGCAGCCGAAGCTCGACCTCTATGGTGGCCTGAGCCTCGGCATCATCCGCACGAGTGTCGATTACGAAGGCAGCGCCCCGGGTGCGTTCAACCTCTCCGAGAGCGACAGTGATGTCGGTCTTGGCATCCAGATCGGTGCGCGGTATGCGTTCACCGAGCGCACGATGGGCTTCGCCCAGCTCGGCGCGAACGACATCCCGCTCCTGTACGCAGGACTTTCGTTCAAGTTCTAGCCTGACACTGCGGGATGCACCCGCATCCAGCAGCAGAAAGCGGGACGAGTGCAATGCACTCGTCCCGCTTTATCGTCAGAGCACGCGCATGAACTAGAACACGTATCCGATCGAGAGTCGGCCGGTCGGCACGACACGCTCGATGCCGCTGAAATCCTCGCGCGAGCCGCCGAAGTATCGCTTGGCGCCCAGACCAGCGGTGATCGCGGTCGACTTCGTGCGACCGAGCAACCACTGGTAGCCACCCTCGATGGCGAACGATGGACTGCCGAACGTCCGCGCTTCCACCTGCCGACAGTCGGCGAACAAATCGCAGTCGGTACCGGCGTCCCGACGGATCGAGGCAGCCCCGAGCGACGTGGCGATGCTGAACCCGTTGAGAGCCTGGTCGTTCGGGTACAACCGCAGCTTCACATCGAAGTTCGTGTAGCGACGGCTGTCGAACTTCACGTGAGAACCCGAGATCGCGAACGCGACGTTCGGCTTGATGCGCTGCTCGTACTCGCCACTGAAGTAGCCGAACAACGGCAGGAACGGATTTGCGGAGATGATCCGTGACGGGCCATCGGCGGGGTGCGACACGCCGGGGGCCTGCGCACCAGCTGTCGCGGCTCCCGCGACGGTCGCGATCGAGAGCGCGACGCACATGGTGCGGGTGAAGCGGGCGACCCGTGTGACGGCGGGGTGGAGCATGCTCGATCGAGGGAGTGTCATCGTGCTGTGGTCAGGCGTGGTGGCCGGAGTGGCCGGACTGTGACTGCTGCAGGAGTGCACGGGCGGCATCGCGTCCACCGCGCGCAGCCCCCTCGAGAGAACTCGAGTGCAGCACTTCGCTGGCGCGCCAGAGCCCGGGTACGCCGCATGAAATCGTGGGGCGATGCTCGCGCCATCCGGGAGGCTGTGCGAACTGCGCGTATGGTACACGCCAGATTGCCAGACGTGTCAACGGCTCGGACGCCAGACCCCGGTCGCCAGACGCCTGTGCCATGGTGGCGATGTCACGCCTCGCACCCGCATCGAGTGCGCTGTCATCGAGGTCCGCCGCGTCGCCGACGGCCGTGGCGGCGAGGAGCATTCGCGAGCCTGCGGGTTCACTGCTCGTGGCGTACTCCGGTGCGACGTCGGTGAGGGTCACCGCATGACTGATCACACCCTGCGGGTTGCCCTGCAGCCAGAGTGCACGACCGGGCAGCGGCGAGCGCGCGGCCGAGTAGTACACCGTCGAGCAGCCTCGCGCGCCGGTTGGGACCGGAAGGGCGATACCGAGTGTGCGCGCGAGCACGGCGGCCGCGGGTGCATCCGTTGCGAGCACGACATCGTTCGCCTCGAAACGGCTTCCGTCGACTAACGCGACGCCGCGCACACGGCCGTCGGCTGCGTCGATCGCGCCGACGGGTACGCCGACGCGAACGGATCCGGCCGGGAGTTGCGATGCCAACTGCGCAGTGATCGCACCGATGCCTTGCGCGGGCACGGCCGTGTCACCTTCCGCGAGCATCTTGAAGGTGAAGAGGAGCACCGATGCACTCGTGCCAAGCGTGCGGTCGAGAAAGATTCCTCCGTAGAACGGCGCAAAGAATCCGTCGATCACATCAGCGCTGAATCCTCGCCCACGCAGGAACTCGCGCGTGCTGACGCCGTCGAAGCGTGCACTGAAGCACTCGTCGATGCTCAGCGCGCTTGCGAAGCGGCGTAGCGCCAGCAGTCGCAGCTTGTCGCCCAACGGGACGGCCCGCGCGAGCACGGTGTCGAGCAGCAGTCCCGGATCACGGAGCGGATCACGCATCGCGTCGCCGATCAGCGAAACGCGTCCATCGCGCACGATACGGGCCGCCGGCTGGAACCGCCGCAGGGAGAGCGACGGCATGTCGAGATACGAAGCGAGCGTGGGATACGCGGTGAAGAGCACCTGAAAGCCGTGGTCGACCCGAAAGCCGTCGACGATCGAGGTGCGTACGCGGCCACCGACGTCTTCACCGGCTTCCAGCACCAGCACGGAGCGACCGGCGCGATGCAGCTCGATGGCGCATATCAGGCCGGCGACCCCGCCACCGACGACGATGACCGACCCCGCAGATGTCTGTTGCATAGAGATAAACTGATCGGGGAGCACGACCGGACGCCATGCTCCCCGATGTTTATCCCGCTACGAACCCTGCGATGGCGCGGATGTCCGTGCGACCGCAGATGTGCGCCCGGTCAGAACTTGAGGTACACGGGTGCGCTGATCTTGTCCGCGAGCTTGATCGCCTGCTCGAAGGTGGCGGCGGCATCGACAGTGCCGACGTCGAGCGCCGGCGCGCCGGGCAGCATGGCGGTGCTGCTCGCGCAGGTAACATTGATCGTCATCGGCGTGTACAGGCCGAACGTCAGGCCGCCCACGAGCCCATTGAGGAACGACTGCTGCGTCTCGACCTTGGCCACGCCACCCTTGCACTGCTGCGCCGTCTCGGTGACGGGAGGTGGCACGAGCCCATACACGAACGAGTTCGCCCACGGCTTGTTGATGGTGACATCGCCAGCGGGGCGGCCGGTCGTGACGACCGCGTGATAGCAGCCGGAAAGCACGAGGGCAGCGACGGACGTGAGGAGGGCGAGGGAGCGACGCATGATTTCCCTGACTGATAGTGAGGAGTGGGCGATGTGCGCACGACCGTGCACACGCTCGTTCTCCGGTATCGTAGGGAGTTCAGCCATGGGGCACATGGGTCGATAGACCCAAATGCATGCAACGACATTCAACGACATTCAACGACAACAGACGACAACGGGGCCGGCGAATGCCGGCCCCGTTGTGTGCTGCAGTCCAACAGTTGCGACTAGAACCGGATGCCGAACGTGATCGGAATGAAGCCGGTGCTGTTGCCGTCGGAGAAGATGTTCACGTACTTCGCTTCGATGAACGTCGCGAAGCCCGAGAGCTGGAAGTTGATGCCGCCACCACCCTGGATGCCGACTTCCGTGCTTCCGCTGTCATCGATGTCCTGACCGAGCACCGTGCCCGTCGTCTTGCCGTTGTATCCACCCACGCCGCCGAGCACATACGGGCGGACGATACCAGGAGTCGCCTGCGGAAACGCGTAGATGGCGTTGCCGGTCACGCTGATCATGCGGAAGTTGACGTCATCCAGGTTCTTGGCGGCGAACCGGTCGTAGCCGACATCACCGCGGAAGCTCAGGTTCGTGAACGTGGCCGGCTTGAACGCCACATGTCCCGTGATGTTGAATCCGGAATCAAATCCTTCCCCGAAATCGCCGACCGGCAAGGAAAGTCCACCGCTTACTCCGAAGGACACCGGGCGCGTGCTCTCCTGCGCGGAGACCGCGGCCGGAAGAGCGACCAACGCGGCAAGTCCGATCAAACGCAGCGAACGCTTCATGACTTCCTCCAAAATTGTTTAAAGACCATCCGGGGCTTCCACCCCACCCCAGGACGTCGGTTCCGAGTATTCATTCGTCTACTCGGGCAGTACACGAACACTGGTAACGAAATACTCCGAGTCTCCGAAGCACTTCGTGGGAACCAGGTTGTGCTGCTCATAGTGTACTGCAACTCGCTTGCCGCTGAGTTTCCCCAACTCGGCCGCCAACGAGTCGCTGCGTACGGTAAAATTGAAGCTGTCGGTTTGAAATCCCTTGACAATATCCGTGTACAGGGTGCCTTCCCACGTCTTGCACAGCCACCCCTTGCGGGAAATCTTGGCCACCGTGCCCGGGCGGTCGCCGCTGGAGTACGTCCAGTTCAGGCCAATGATGGCCCAGACCACCATGCCGAGCAGCGGAACCCCAAACAGCACGAGAAACGTCAGCTTGCCCCAGTGGCGTCGCCCGAGGGAAGGCTTGACCGGCGGCTTCGCGCTGCCCGCGCCCGGGCCAGCCGGGCCGCTCGCGGGGGGTACATCCGACGACGTCCCCCTGGTGGGATCCGGCGTCGATTCGAAATCTGTCATGGGGGCAAGTTGGGGGGTCCGGGCTGAGCGCGCTACCTTTAAGTAACCGGTACCACTCCGGTCCGCAGCCAACCCTGGTCGATTCGCCTGGCGTTCGGTCTGCATTCTGCCCTGCGTCTGCCCTGTGTCTGCCCCGCTCCATCAAGGTGCCTGTCTCGTGTCTCCCGTGATCCGTCGTCCCACGACCACTGTCCGCGTTCGCGGTGTTGCTGTCGGCGCCTCCCACCCGGTGGTGGTGCAGTCGATGACCAACACCGACACCGCCGATGCCGCGGGGACGGCCGAGCAGGTGGCGGCACTGTTCGAGGCGGGCTCCCAGAAGGTCCGCATCACCGTCAACAACGACGAGGCGGCACGGGCCGTCCCCGAAATCCGGCAGCGGTTACAGGACCGTGGCCTCGACGTGCCGCTGATCGGCGATTTCCACTACAACGGCCATCTGCTGCTCACGAAGTATCCCGACTGCGCCGCCGCGCTCGACAAGTACCGCATCAACCCGGGCAACGTGGGCTCGCGGCATCGCGACGCGAATTTCACGGCCATCATCAATGTGGCCATCGCGCACGACAAGCCGGTGCGCATCGGCGTGAACTGGGGTTCGCTCGACCAGGACCTGCTGACGTCGATGATGGACGCCAACGCGAACAGCGCCGTGCCGCGCGACGCGAAGGACGTGTACATGGATGCGATGCTCGAGAGTGCGCTGCGTTCCGCGACGCTGGCGGAGGAAGTCGGCCTCGCGCATGACAAGATCATCGTGAGCGCCAAGATCTCGGTCGTGCCGGACCTGGTGGAATGCTACCGACGCCTGTCGGCGCGCTGCGACTATCCGCTGCACCTCGGCCTCACCGAAGCGGGCATGGGCACGAAGGGTGTGGTCGCCAGCAGCGCCGCGCTCGCGATCCTGCTGAGCGAAGGGATAGGCGACACGATTCGCGTCTCACTCACGCCCAAGCCCAACGGCGACCGGCGCGAGGAAGTGTTCGTGGCGCAGCAGATCCTGCAGTCGCTCGGCCTTCGCAGCTTTGCACCGCAGGTGACGGCATGCCCGGGTTGCGGCCGCACGACGAGCACGTTCTTCCAGCACATGGCGGAGGACATCCAGGGCTACCTGCGCGAGCAGATGCCGGTGTGGAAGGCCGTGCGCCCGGGCGTCGAGGAGATGAAGGTGGCGGTGATGGGCTGCGTCGTGAACGGGCCGGGCGAATCGAAGCACGCCAACATCGGCATCTCGCTGCCAGGGACGTTCGAGGAGCCGAAGGCACCGGTGTACGTCGACGGGCGTCTCTTCACGACCCTCAAGGGCGACCGCATCGTCGAGGAGTTCCTGGGAATTCTCGAGGAGTACGTTGAACGGACCTACAGAAGCGAGACGGCAGAGGCGGTGCTGCAGAGGTAGCACGGCAGAAGCGTCTGCCTTTCAGCTTCCGTCGTTCCGCTTCTGCTTTTCCGCCTCTGCCAGTTCCCGGGCCGCACTCTCGAGTTCACTCACGATCGGTGCAGTGAACCCCACCCCACGTAGCCGTTCGCTCACGCGCTCGTACCACTTCACCGTGCCTTCGCGCCCGACGGAGAAGCGGCCCCACACCGTCTCGGGAAACGACGTGCGGCGCAGGTCGGAGAGAATGGAGTTGGCGTTGTGCACCTTGTCGGCGGCGCACACCCACAGTGCCTCCTCGCTCGCCAGCGACAGCCGGTCGAGGTAGTCCGCCTTGCGATCGTCGTACGACAGCTCCACACCGTCGTCATCGATACGGCGTTCGCAGACGGCCAGCACCGTTTCCAGTACGCTGTTGCCGAACTTGCGACCGATGCGCTCCTCGAGCATGTCGCGCGTCCAGCCGTCACGCACCGCATCCTCGATCACGTCGTGCAGGATGCCCGCGACCACGGTCTCCTCGCTGCACCCATAGCGCGTGAGAATCACCGCGACGTTGGCCGGCCCGGTGAGATACGGCAACCGCGTACCCTTCCGCACCTGCTGGTCGTGGTGTTTCGCGGCGAACGCGAAGGCGTGGTTGATGCGATCGGAATAACCGGTCATGCTGCGACTCGTCGGCGAGAGCAGGTGCGGCGTGGTGTCAGGCGGACACGGGAACATACGGCGCGCGGGCGAACCAGGCTACCAACGCCTCGAGTCCCACGCGATCCTCTTCGCCGAATGACGAGGGCACGCCGGAGTCGATGTCGAACACTGCAATCAACGCGCCTCCCGCGTCGAAGACCGGCACCACGATCTCGCTCTGTGACCGGGGATCACAGGTGATGTGACCCGGAAACGCATGCACGTCGGCGACCACGACGGTTCGACGTTCCGCTGCCGCGGTACCGCAGACACCGCGCCCGAAGGCGATGTCCAGACAACCGAGCGATCCCTGATACGGGCCCACGCGCAGCAGTGCACCCGGCTCCACCACGCGATAGAAGCCGGTCCAGAGATGACCGAAGGCGTGATGCAGCAGTGCACTCATCGTCGCCATCGCAGCGATGGCATCGTTCGATCCTTCCAGCAGCAGCGCCTGCATCTCCAGCAACTGTGCATACGCCGCGGGGCGCGGAACGGATCTGAGATCGGGGATCGAGGGTTCCATCGAGAAGCAGAGGCTGAAGGGCAGAGGCCGAACTGCGGAAGCGGAACTGCAGAAGCAAAAGGGCAGAAGCGAAACCACAAAAGCGGATGCTCGGGAACTGAACTCCTCGGCGGTCCGGCTTCTGCTTTCCGGCTTCTGCCGTTCCGCTTCTGCGGTCCCGCTTCTGCAGTTCTCTATTGCATCGGCCCGATGGCTGCAATCAGGCGGATGTCGAGCAGCAGCAATGCAAGCCCCTGCACGATGATGCCCAGACCTGCGCCAATGCCGCCGGGACTCTTGCCCCAGCGCCAGGCAGTGAGTGCGATGGTGGCACCGACCGCGATGTACCCCGCGTCGAGGCCGGTGTTTAACCAGAGAACGTTGAGCAGGCGCTGCGCGCCGGCGAAATCGCGCATCGCAACGTCGCGGCCGGCCCAGAGGCAGATCAGCAGGTCGATCGCACCCCACGCGGCGGTCTGGATCGCGAAGTGACGCAGCAATGGCACCTCGGCGCGCCGCACCGCGATCCACACCAGCAACAGCGTGCCGATGAGTACACTGGCACCGCCCCACAGCGCGAGGCGCAGCAGATGCCCGCGCTCGAGCGCGAGGAGAGAATCAGCCCACATCGTACGGAGAGTAGCGGGAGGCAGCCGGGAAATGGAGCCGTCGTCGCGGCTACACGGTTGGCGTGTCGGTCGCCCAGAGCAGCACGGCGCGCAGGCGATGACCGCTGCTCCGTGCCTGGATCGTGACCCGCGAGAGCCATTCGAGCGACGTCACGCCGAGGCGCGCGCAGACGATCACGTCGTGTGCCGCAATGCCCACATCGGCCGACTCGTCGCCCATCACGAGTGCGAGATCGTAGCGCGCGGCGACACGACGCAGCTCCTCCCCGAGCTCACTGCGATTGGCCACCGGCGGTGCGTTGCGCACGGGGGCACCGGCGAACATCACGTCGATCGCGACGTCGCGCCCGATCGGGACTTCCGTGATCGTCTCCCGAAGCTCGGCGCGTCCCTGCTGCACATCGAGCAACCCGCGCGGCTTGTTCTGGCGCAGGAGCGACGACAGCAGCGGTGTGCGAGACGGGGCTTCCACTACCAGCGTCGCGCGCGACTCGCGCGCCGCGGCGGCCGCAAGGTTGATCGTGAGTGTCGCACCGAGCAGCGGTTGATCCGCGATCACGCGCGCAGAACGCACGACGTCGCCGAGTCCCGTGAGTGTGAGGTGAAGCTGCTGCCACGCCTCCGCGGTCGGGTCGAGCGCCGGCGACAGCGCACGGTCCGCGCGGCGGCGCGTACGCACGTCGCGGGTGGCATCGTGCGAACCGGCATGCACGATCACCCGCGCGTGCGTGAGACGCTCCACTTCGCCTTCATCACCGACTGTCGGACGGCGGAGTTCGCGCACGATGGCGCTCCCGTATCCGATCGCGAGGCCCACGACCAGCGCCGCGACGAGCATGGCGATGGGTGGTACGGCGACGCCGGTCCGTACGCGGACGGCGGCACGACGCTCCTCGTTGGCCGCATTGGTCCGGCGCATCACCGCCAGGGATCGTTCGAGCGTGAGGACGGTGTCCGCGAGTGCTGCCGCCGCGTTGACGAGTGCAGTGTCCACCACCTCGACACGCGTCGCGAGCAGCGGTGTTCCGGCGCCCAGTGCGATGGTGCTGTCGGCAGCGGTCCCCGCCGCCGCGGGCACACCGGGAGGAGTGGTGGCGGTGACGCTACCGGTTCCGCCAGTGCCAGGCGACACGCTACCCCCCGTCGCGACGGGGGGCACAGCACCCGGCGCAGAGGGTGCTGCGGGCGGTGTGACGGTGGCGCCCGCGGGTGGCGTCGTGGCGTTCGCCGGCGGTGTTGTTGATGTCACCGGTGCGCCGGATACGGTCGTGACACTTGCTGCGGCGGTTGCTGCCGCGGACGTCGCATCAGCGGCCGCACGCGCCAGCAACTCCTGCTGCCGTTCCGCCAGCTTCGCCTCGGCGATTCGAACGATGCGTCCGCCGAGTGCCGCCAGACGCGCAGTCAGTGCTGCGTACCGTGCGTCGGGGCCGCCGAGGGCAGCGTACGCCTCGCGCTCACGGTCGGTCTGGTCGAGCGAGTCGACGATGGCACGCACGCGACTGTCGGCCTGCACGAGCGGCGATTCCGCCAGCGCCCGGTAGCTCTCCGCGAGTGGTGCCGCGCGTGCGCGCGTGAGGCGCTGCTGCAGTTCGACTCCGACCGTATCGCGTGCAAGCACGCTGCTGTCGCCGGCCGAGCCGAGTGCACTGGCCACGGGCGCGACAGCGGACGGGTTGGCAGCGACGCGTGTGCTGCGGGCCATGGTCTGCGCGGCCGCGTTTCGCGTCCGTGCGCCCTCGAGCGCCGCGAGGAGCGGCGCCGTGTCCCGGGACGCGGGAATGCGCGCGAGTTGCACGCGCAGCGCACGATCGACCTCGCGCGGCAGCAGCACGAGCACGAGGAGTGTCGCGATGACGACGATCCCGCCAACGCTCGCGATGAGCGGGCCGCGGCGCGTCGCATTGCGCGCGCGCGAGGACATCCAGGCGGCGCGTTGCCACGCAGCACCGCGCCGGCCGGGGGCACGTCGTTCCTCCTTCACCACATCCTGCACCGGGCCCGCACCCGTCGGGACTGCTCCGCCGCTGTTCACGGCAGTCGCGACGGGAGAGTCCGCTCCGGAGGGAGCGTCGGAAGGTGCGGTCGGTGGGGACATGGGGGCTCACTAACGAACGCGGGGGCCAGCGCTCTGCGCCAGCCCCCGCGAACCATCTGCATGTATCTGCTGCTATGTCGACGTGCACCACCTGCCGGCGAACCGGCACGTGGCGGACAGCGATTTACTGAATCGTGATCTTGCCCTTCATGTTCATGGCAAGGTGCGGCGTGCAGAAGTAATCGTACGTGCCAGCCGGGACGCCCGCGAACGAGATCGTGTAGGACTCGCCCTCGGCGAGGAGCATCTTGCCCGAGAGCTCACCAGCCTGCTCCGGCATGTTGGCCATCAGCTGCATCTTTGCAGCGGCCGGAACGAGCGTCGGATCGAACGCGACGTTGTGCGGGCCACCGTTGACGAACGTGAACTTGATGCCGTCGCCGGCTTTGATCGTGATGTCGGCCGGGTCGAAGCGGTAGCCCGTCGCGTCACCGTACATCTTCACTTCCTTCGTCTCGCCCGTGATCGGCATCATCGTGCCGGCAGTGGCCGGCGTGGTGGCTGCCGGATCGGCGGCCGGCGTCGCAACCGCGGCACCCGTCTCGGGCGTCGCGGCCGTGTCGGCCTTGTCACCGCAAGCGCTGAGAAGCAGCGCTGCGCTCGTCACAACTGCAAATCCAAGAAACCGCATGTCGAGAGGCCTCCAAAAGCCTATTCGCAAATGAACTCCATCGACAGGAGATCGGTCGCCCTCGCCCCTGTGCTTGCAGGGCCCTGCAAGCCTCGTGAAGTTATTCACAAGCCCTCCCCGGCGCAAAGGGCGTGCGTCACGATTCCCCCGGAATCCGACACGGGCGGCGCCGGCGGCGCTTGACCTCTCAGTCCCGCCCCGCTACGCTCCGGCATGCTGATCGTCTCCACAGCCTCCGCCACACCAGCGCCATCGGCCACCAATCCGGCGGTCAGCAGGGCCCTGTGTGCGGTCGCGGTCCATCATCATGCGCATCACGGTCACGGCCCGGCGGGTCGGGACGCGATGTGCGCACGCGGGTAAGCGACTCCAGTCGCCACCGCTGCCCCGCTCGCTCCTTGGCCCGTCCTCTCCGGACGGGCTTTTTGTTTGTCCCGTAGCGTTGCTCCCAGCTGCTTCCAGTCCGTTCCCAGTCGCGCTCCCGGGCGCTCCAACTTTCGACATCGTCCATGCTGCGAATTGCACTGCCCAATAAGGGTCGCCTCAACGAAGACACCCGCGAACTCTTCAATGACGCGGGGCTGGAAGTCCGCTCCTCTGGGGAACGGGCGCTCACGGCATCGCTGGGTGGGGAGTTCGAAGCCATCTTCGTCCGGGCGCAGGACATACCCGAGTTCGTCGCGGATGGCGCTGCCGACGTCGGCGTGACGGGTTGGGATCTCGTCTGCGAGTCGGAACGCGATCTGGTCTCCCACCTCGACCTGGGCTTCGGCAAATGCCGGCTCGTCGTCGCGGCCAAGGATGACGGCGCCGTGACCTCGGTCGACCAGATCGGCACGACCGAACGCCCAGCCCGGGTGGCGACCGTGTTTCCCCGCATCACGGCGAAGTTCTTCGCGGAGCGGGGGCGCCCGGTCGAGGTGGTGCCGGTCTCCGGCGCGGCGGAGATCGCCCCGCACCTGGGCATTGCCGATGTCGTCATCGATCTCACCTCCACAGGCTCGACACTGCGCGTGAACGGCCTGAAGGAGATCGAGACCGTGCTTCGGTCGAGCGCCCACCTCGTGACGACCGCCAAGGGACCCCGCAATGGCGACCCGGCGCGCCAGCGTGAACTGAACGATCTCGTGACGGCGCTCGGCTCGGTGATCCGCGCCCGGGGGCAGCGCTACCTGATGGCGAACGTGCCCCGCGCGTCGCTCGAGGGCGTGCGCGGAGTGCTCCCGGGGCTCAATGGCCCGACAGTCATCGACCTCGCCCAGAACTCGCAGTTCGTCGCGGTGCACGCCGTCGTCAGCGCCGACACGATCTACCGCACCATCTCGCAGCTTCGTGCATTGGGTGGAGAAGGAATTCTCGTCACCCGAATCGAGCGGCTGATTCCATGACCACCACGATCGTCTCGGCTGTCCCGTCCACGTCGGCCGTCACCCTGGGCGAGCCCACGATGCTTCGCGCCGTCGGCACGCTGGCCGCGCTGGACTTGGAGGCGCGCGCTGCGATCACCGATCGGAGCGATGCGACGAGCCAGGTGGTTCGCGAGCGAACGGCTACGATCGTCGACCGGGTACGCACCGGCGGTGACACGGCGCTGCGTGAACTCGCGCAGGAGTTCGACGGAGTGGCGCTCAATGCGCTCGAAGTGCCGCGCGCCCGTTGGGATGAAGCGCTGGCGTCGCTCGATCCCGCGCTGCGATCCAGTCTCGAGCGATCGGCGCGCAACATCGCCGCGGTGCACACCGCGTTTCTCCCGCGCGAGACCGAGGTATCGCCCGAGCCGGGTATCGTGGTGGGGCGCCGCCCCGATCCGTTGGCGCGGGTGGGCATCTACGCGCCGGGCGGGCGCGCCGCGTACCCGAGCTCACTGCTCATGGGCGCCATCCCCGCGCGCGTGGCCGGTGTCGGCGAAGTGATCGTCTGCTCGCCGCCAGGACCGTCCGGCGAACCGTCACCGGTGGTCCTGGCTGCAGCCGCACTTGCCGGCGCCACGCGTGTCTTCGCGATCGGCGGCGCCGGCGCGATCGCGGCCATGGGCTTCGGCACCGAGTCGGTGCCGCAGGTCGATCGCATCATGGGTCCGGGCAACGCGTATGTGGCCGAGGCCAAGCTGCAGCTGGTGTCGCGTGTGGCCATCGATGCTCCCGCGGGGCCATCAGAGCTGCTGGTGCTCGCGGACGACAGTGCCGACGCGGCGACCATCGCGCGGGAGCTGGTAGCGCAGGCGGAACACGATCCCGACGCTGCAGTCGTCGCGATCATCGGCGGCGCAGGTGCAGGCGCGCTGGCTGATGCCGTGCTCACGGCCCTGGCAGCGGAGGTGGAGGGAACGCCGCGCGCTGCTGTAGTGCGTGATGCGCTGCGGGCTCGCGGCGCCGTGCTCACCACACCGACGCTCGACGAAGCGGTGACGTTCGCCAACAGCTGGGCTGCCGAACATCTGCTGCTGCTGGTCCGCGACGAACTGGAAGAAGCGACACTCGGCGCACTGCGCAGTGCTGGCACCGTGTTCGTGGGCGGCTTCAGCAGCGTCGCGTTCGGCGACTACATGACGGGCGCCAACCATGTCCTGCCGACGGCGGGTGCGGCGCGCTGCTACTCGGGCCTCTCCACACTCGACTTCGTCCGCTGGACCACATGGCAGCGTGTTTCGCGCGATGCCGCCGCCAGCCTCTCGGAGGATGTGGCGCGTTTTGCCGATGCAGAGGGATTGCCGGCGCACGCCGCCGCTGCGCGCGCCTTGCGCAGCGATGCTGCCACAGTCACTGCTTCGGATGCCGCGCGGGACAACGCATGACCCCGGAAACCATGGACCGACTGAGCATCGCGCGTGCCGCCTACGACGCGGTGCCGCTGTACGACCCGAAGCGCACCCCGGTGGATCTCGATCTCACCGACAACACGAACCTGTGGGGCCTGCCGCCGATGGCGGAACGGACGCTGCGGGAGATGCCAGTCTCCGGCATCACGCGCTACCCGTCGCTCTACGCAGCGGAACTCAAGACCGAGCTCGCCGACTACACCGGCGTCACGCCGGACATGATCGTGACGGGATGCGGCTCGGACGACATTCTCGATTCGGCGATGCGCGCCTTCGGTGAACCGGGCGACCTCGTCGCTGGGTCGGAGCCGTCCTTCGCGATGATCCCGATCTTCGCGCGCATGAATGCGCTCGCGTGGCTGGGGGTACCTGAGCTGCCGTCGCACCAGCCCGACATCGACCGTCTGCTCGCGGCCGATCCGCGTGTACTGTACTTCTGTTCACCGAACAATCCCACGGGCGCGCTGGTGGCGCGTGAGACCCTCGAGCGCGCCATCGCGGAGAGCAGCGGCGTCGTATTCATCGACGAGGCGTACGCGGAGTTCGCGGGCGTGTCGTCGGTCGACCTGCTGTCGCGCTCAGACCGCGTGCTGATCATCCGCACGATGTCCAAGGCCTTCGGCCTTGCGGGGCTGCGGATCGGGTACGCGATCGGACAGCCTGCACTCGTGATGGAAGTCGAGAAGTCGCGCGGCCCCTACAAGCTCAACGCACTCGCCGAGCGGGTAGCGACGACAGCATTGCGCAGCGACCGCCAGTGGGTCGCGGAGCATGTCGCCCTCGCGGTCTCGTTGCGCGAGCGTCTGGCGGTGGAGCTGCGCGGAATGAGACTGAGTCCGCTCCCGTCGCACGCGAATTACCTGTGTGTACCCGTGGCCAACTGTGTGGCGGTCGGACAGGCGCTGCGATCACGCGGCGTGGCGGTACGACCGTTTCCAGGGTTGCCGGGTGTCGGCGATGCGCTGCGCGTCAGCGTTGGGCCGTGGGAGTACATGGAGCGCTTTCTCGAGGCACTGCAGCCTTCGCTGGCGGAGACGAACGGATGATGGCCGACGGACTGGTGGATTCCACCCCGAATGGTGCTTCGCTGCGGGCGCCATTGCGTGTAACGGTGTTCGACTATGGGGCGGGCAACCTGCACTCGCTCGTGAAGTCGCTCGAATCGGGCGGCGCGACGGTGCACGTGGAAACCGATCCCGTGCTGGCGGTGCAGGATACCGACGCACTGGTGCTGCCGGGCGTCGGTGCGTTCACGCCGGCAGCGGACCGCATGCGTCCCGGTCTCGACGCCATGCGAGGTGCCCTGCGCGACGGCCTGCCCTGTCTCGGCATCTGCCTTGGCATGCAGCTGCTGTTCGACGGGAGTGACGAAGGACCGGGCGAAGGACTGGGCATCATTCCGGGTCGCGTGACGAAGATCGATGCGGAGCGCGTGCCGCAGATCGGCTGGAACAGCCTCGATGACGTACGCGATGGGCTGATCACGGGCGCCGGCCTCGACACCGCGTACTATGCGAACAGTTACGTCTGCCGCCCCGAAGGCGACGGTGTCGGGCAGGTGGTCGCGTGGAGTGAACATCAGGGCGACCGGTTCCCGGCCAGCGTGCGGGTGGGAAGCGTGATGGGTACGCAGTTTCATCCAGAGAAGAGCAGCGCCCCCGGCGTGCGCTTCGTTCACCTGTTCCTCGACCTCGCGCGATCGCAGTCGCAATCGCAGTCGCAGCCGCCGTCCGGCGCGCGGCGGTCGCAGGCCACCGTCACCGGAGTGCAGCCGTGATCGCCATACCTGCGGTCGACCTTCGCGAGGGAAACTGCGTGCAGCTGGTCGGCGGAGACTACGCCGAAGAGCGCGTGCGCCTCGACGATCCGTACAGCGTGGCGCGCGAGTGGGCGCGCGTCGGCCTCACGCGGCTGCACATCGTCGATCTCGACGCGGCCACGGGGCGTGGCGACAACGCCGGCGTGATCCGCGACATCCTGCGTGACAGCAACGTACCGGTGCAGGTCGGCGGCGGAGTGCGCGAGGAATCGCGCATCGAACGCCTGCTCGACGATGGTGCCACGTACGTGGTCGTGGGCACGCGGGCCGTCGAAGACGAAGACTGGCGCGTGGAGATGGCCAACCGGTTTCCCGGGCAGCTGATCGTCGCTGCCGACGTGCGCGAGCGACTCGTGGTCACGCGCGGCTGGGCGGAAACATCGCGCCTCAACGTGATCGACTTCATGGAAGAGCTCAACCGCCTGCCGCTGGCGGGCGTGCTCGTGACCGCGGTGCATCTCGAGGGGCGGATGGAAGGCACGGACCTGCCGCTCATGGAAGAAGTGGCGGAAGCGAGTGCATGGCCGGTATACGCATCCGGCGGCGTGACTTCACTCGATGACATGCGCGCGCTCGAACATCGTGGCCTGGCCGGCGCAGTGCTCGGCATGGCGCTTTACACTGGCGTGCTCGACCCACGCCGCCTGGCAGAGGAGTTCGGCGAATGACGGTGGTGATCCGGGAGTCGAAGGAAACGCAGATCCGCTGCGAACTCAATGCCGGGACGGGTGTCGCACGCGTGAGCACGGGGGACGCATTTCTCGACCACATGCTGGTGGCGTTCGCGCGCTACTCGGGCATCGACGTCGATGTGCAGGCCACCGGCGACCTGCGTCATCACCTGATCGAGGATGTCGCCATCACGCTTGGCCGCGCCGTCGCGGCCTTCGCACCTGCCGGATGTGCGCGCTTCGGTGAGCGCACCGTTCCGATGGACGATGCGCTCGTGCAGGTGGTGCTCGACATCGGTGGGCGTCCGTACTATCGCGGGCCACTTCCGAATGCCTTGTGGGATCACTTCTTCCGCTCGTTCGCCGACAACGCGGCCACGACGCTGCACGTGCGCGTGCTGCGCGGCAAGGACAAGCACCACGTCGTCGAGGCTGCGGTGAAGGCACTCGGTTTCGCCCTGCGCGACGCGCTCAAGGAATCTGGTGCGGTATTCAGCACGAAGGGCACCGTGCTGCTCGACGTGCGCGAGGCGTAACCGGTGCTGACGCGACGATTGATCGTGTGCCTCGACGTGAAGGGGTCACGCGTGGTGAAGGGTGTGCAGTTCGAGGGGCTGCGCGATGTCGGTGACCCGGTGTCGCTCTCGGAGCGGTACGAGGCCGAGGGCGCAGACGAGATCACGTTCCTCGACATCTCGGCGAGCGCGGAGGAGCGTGCGACGCTGCTCGATGTCGCGCGTCGCACGGCGGAACGCCTGTTCGTGCCGCTCACCATCGGCGGCGGCGTGCGCACCGCCGACGACGTCGCGCGCGCACTGCGTGCCGGCGCCGACAAGGTGTCGTTGAATTCCGCCGCCGTCGCGCGTCCGGAAGTGCTGACCGAGGCGGCCGAGCGGTTCGGTGCGCAGTGCGTGGTGGCGAGCATCGATGCGAAGCGCGACAATGATGGCACATGGCGCGTGTGGACGAAGGGCGGGCGCGAGCAGACGCCGCTCGATGCGGTTGCGTGGGCACAGGAGTGTGTGGCACGCGGCGCCGGCGAGATCCTGCTCACGTCGATCGACCGTGATGGTGCGCGCACGGGCTACGACCTCACGCTGACGCGTGCCGTGGCCGATGCGGTCGCCGTGCCGGTGATCGCTTCCGGCGGGGCTGGCCAGGCGTCGCACCTCGTGGATGCCGTCGTGACTGGTGGTGCGGATGCCGTGCTCGTCGCGGGCATCCTGCACGATGGCGTCACGACGGTCGGCGCGCTCAAGAGTGCGATGGCAGCGGCGGGCCTGCCCGTGCGTGGTGCTCTGCCGGTGGCGGCCGCATGAGCGACCCATCGACGGGCACGCTGCTGCAGGCGGCGTCGGAAGTGGCCGAGCTGGCGGCCAAGGTCGCGATGGGCTGGTATCGCTCGTCGTTCGCGGTGGAGACGAAGGGCGACGGTTCTCCGGTGACGATTGCCGACCGCGAGGCCGAGCGTGTGGCGCGCGAGTGGATCGCCGCACGCTTTCCCGGCGACGGCATCATGGGCGAGGAATTTGGCGAGAGCGGCGTCGGTGCACGCCGGCGCTGGATCCTCGATCCCATCGACGGCACCAAGGCATTCGTGCGCGGGGTGCCGCTCTGGGGCACGCTCGTCGCCTGCTGCGAGGGCGACACCGTGCTTGCCGGTGCCGCGTGCTATCCCGCGGTCGGCGAACTCGTGGCGGCCGCCCCGGGCGAAGGCTGCTGGTGGAATGGTGCACGCGCGGCGGTGTCCAGCGTGTCCGACCTCGCGACAGCGACCGCGCTCGTGACCGACAGCCGGTTTCTCGAGCGTCCGGCACGTGGCGAACAGTGGCGCACCCTGGCGGCACGGACCGGTGTCGCGCGCACGTGGGGCGACTGCTTCGGCTACCTGCTCGTCGCCACCGGGCGTGCGGAGATCATGGTGGACGACATCGTGAACCCGTGGGATGCGGCGGCGCTGCAACCGATCATCACGGAAGCCGGCGGCGTCTTCACCTCGTGGAGCGGCGAAGCGAGCGCGTTTGGCGGCAGCGCCATCGCGACCAACGCCGCCCTCGCGGGCATCACCCGATCGATCCTGGAGGAGAAGTGAAGGATGCGGTTCCCGTCGGGGCGACCCTCGACCTCGGTCTCGACCTCGATGCGCTCGACTTCTCGAAGGGCAACGGCCTCGTGACCGTCGTCGCGCAGGATGTCGTGCACGGTGCGCTCCTCATGGTGGCGCATGCGAATCGCGAGGCACTCGAGCGCACGCTGGCCACCGGCGAGATGCATTACACGTCCCGCACGCGCGGCCTGTGGCACAAGGGCGGGACGAGCGGCAACGTGCAGCGCGTGGTGTCGCTTACCCCCGATTGCGACGGCGACGCGATTCTCGCGCGCGTCCGCCCGGCCGGGCCGGCCTGTCATACCGGGAGCGTGTCCTGCTTTCGGGAGACCGCGCTGATTCCCGATGCCCTCGCCAACACGGATGCCATCATTGGCCGCCGCGCGGGCGACCCGGGCGCGTCGACGAGCTATACGCGCAAGCTGCTGGCCGACCGCAACCTGCGGCTGAAGAAGCTGGGTGAGGAGGCCGTCGAGCTGACGGTGGCCTGCTGCGATGAGGACTCGGAGCGGGCAGCGGAGGAGGCGGCGGACCTGTTCTACCACGCGCTGGTGGCGCTGCGGGCCACGGGTGTCACGCTCGGTGACGTGCAGCGCGTGCTGGCTGCCCGCGGACGGTAGAGAACGCCAGAGTACGGTAGCGGAATCAGCGGAGGGCATCACGCCCCCACCGAAACGGACTCGGCGGCATGAAGGGTGCACGTCGGTGACATTCGTTCAGGCTTCGCAGCCCGTGCTTCACGCACGGCGAAATGCCTGCGTGCCGTCATTATCGTCCGTTCGGAGGATCGATGCTTCGCTGGGCTCTCGGGTTTCTCATTGTCGCGGTCGTCGCTGCCTTCATGGGTTTCGGCGGGGTTGCGAGCACATCGATGGCGATCGCGAGGATGTTGTTCTACGTCTTCCTGGTGCTGTTCATCGTGACCCTGGCCATCACGCTCTTCAGCGGACGCCGACGCTCGACCTGAGCGCTCCAGGCGTGAGACGCCGGACGCCAGACGTGAGGGGCTGACGTCCGGCGTCCGGCATCTGGCGTCAGCGGTAGCCCCACGCGCTAGAGCATCTGCAGTGCGATCGCACGGATGAGAATGCTCTCCTGGTCGAGTTCGCGTTGCAGCCGCAGTCGGAGTTCGCGCCACCATTCGGCCTCGAGCGTTTCCGCCACGACCTCGACCAATACGACGTCGTCATGTTCGGGCGCTGCCGCTTCCGGTTGCCACACACCATGTGCGGGAGCGCGCGAGTACGCGGTCACACCGCCGAACCGGGCCGTGAGTTCCCTGTGCAGCGCATCGTGCACGCGGGCTGCGGTGTCGCTCGAACCGGTGACGGGCAGGAGCAGTTGAACGAGATGCATGTGAGCCCGAGCGGCAAGCCATGCGCCAATGCGATGTCTCCACGAGGTGCGCACGGCGTGCCGCGTTGATGTTCGAGATCGGTGTGATTCTTGCCCGATCCGCACCTCGCTACGTGGCGTCCGCGATCTCCATCGGATCGTGCGGGTCCACGACCGGATCACCATGCATTTCCGAGGAGCTGCGACATGGGTACGACGCTGACACGAGTGATGAATGACAACGCGGCGGATCGCCGGCGCGAGCGGCGCGAGCTGGCGCGCGAGGGACGCGCGACCCGCGTGAATGTCGGACGCGGGGAGCGGCTGTTCTCGACCGTGCTTGGCGGCCTGCTGACGGTGTACGGGCTCAGGCGTCGCGACCGCGCGGGCTATGGACTCGCTGCTGTCGGCGCAGAGTTGCTCTATCGCGGCGCCACGGGACACTGCCATGCCTATGGGGCACTTGGCGTGTCGACCGACCAGGAGCGTATCGCAGGGACGGTCGCCGATGTCGATCACTCCAAGTCCGTCGACGTGCGGCACAGCATCGAGGTTGCGCGTCCACGCGAGGAGCTCTATGCGGCGTGGCGCAACTTCTCGAACCTGCCCGGCTTCATGACGCATCTCGAACGCGTCGACGTGCTGTCGAACACGAAGTCACACTGGGTGACGAAGGGGCCGGCCGGCATGAAGGTCGAGTGGGACGCGGAGATCGTCGATGAGCGCGAGAACGAGTGGATTGCGTGGCAGGCGGTGGAGCCCGCGCAGGTGCCGAACAACGGCACGGTGATGTTCCGCGACGCGCCCAGCGGAGACACCGAGATCTTCGTGACCCTCGAGGCGCAGCCGCCCGCCGGCAAGCTCGGCGAGCTCGTGGCGCGCATGTTCGGCAAGTCGCCGGACCGTCAGGTGCGCATGGCGCTCGAGAAGTTCAAGGAGATGGCCGAAAGCGGACATGCGTGGGAGGTCGCCGGCATGACCGGCAACGTGCGAGGCACGGGATCGTCCACCATCGATCGTGAAGTCGCCCTTTCGGGTGAGTCGACGAATGACGGCGGCAATCGCGGAAATCGCGGAAACTCCGGGCTTGGGGATGTCACCGGCAGCACCAGCCGTCAGGACGCGACGGATACCAACGACGACGAGAACCGCTTCTGATGCCCGCCACTCCAGCGCCCCGCCCCGAGTCCGAGGATCGCCCGTCGGACCTCCCCTCGGACGAAGGAATCATTCACGACGAATACACGGATCCGGCACTCGAGAACGTGCATGAACTCGATGCCCTCGACGTGCCGGCCGCACTGCGAGACGAGAGCGTCCTCGATGGCGTGGCCGATGGCGGCGACGGCATCGAGGAGGTCGACCTCGAGCCCGGCGGCGATCCCATGGACACGATCGATACGGGCGCCCGGCACCGCTCGGTCGACGACGAGGGTGACATGGGATTCGGCGGTGAGCCGCGCACCATCGAGGAGCTCGAGGACGCAGCCATCGGACATGGCCTGCGGGGCCGAGGTGCGGTCACGCGTGATGACGAAGTCCACGGCGAAGCCCTGCTCGACTCACCGGACGACGTGGACGAGGACGACGAGGACGAGGACGCGGATGCGGACCCGGACGCGGACGACGAGGGGAACGGCTAGGGCAAAGGTCGCCCTCGCCGGGACGCCCTCGCCGGGAGCACCAGGCGGACGTAGCTTGCCAGTCTCGGGATTTGCCCCTGGTCTCCCAGACACTGCGGGTGAGCATGCGCACACGCCTGGTGCTTCACGTCGTGAGCTTGTCCGTGTTGTGTGGCGCGGTCGTCGCCCCTGTCGTGCAGGGTCGCGTCGCGAGTGCGTTTGCGAGTGCGCACGCCATCGAGCGCGTGCGACCGAACGACAACCGGCGGCCGGCCGGAACGCTGCGCGGTACGCACCTCACGCTGCGCCTGGATGCGCGCGTCGCAACGTGGCATCCGGATGGCGAGAGCGCACCAGGTGCGTCGGTCCCCGCATTCGCCGAGGAGGGACGCCCCGCCGAGATTCCGGGACCGCTCGTGCGTGTGCCGGCCGGCACCGAGGCGCAGGTGAGTGTGCGCAATGCGTTGCACGACACGCTGCTGGTGTACGGCCTGCACGATCGCACGAACGCCGCAGCAGAACCGGGCACACCACTCGTTCTCGCACCCGGTGAACGCCGCAGCGTGCGCTTCCGGCTGGAGGCACCCGGCACGTACTACTACTGGGGAACGACCACGCGCCGTGCGATCAACTTTCGCACGCTCGAGGATGCGCAACTCACCGGGGCGTTGGTCGTCGATGATGGCGCTGCGAGGTCCACGCGGGATCGTGTGTTCGTGATGGGCATGTGGACGGACACCGTGCACCGCGCGATGACGCACCGTCAACGCGTGCTCGCCGTGATCAACGGGCGCTCGTGGCCACATACGGAGCGACTGCACCACACCGAGGGTGACACGGTGCGGTGGCGCGTGATCAACGCGTCCGCCGACCTGCACCCGATGCACTTGCACGGTTTCTACTTCCGCGTCGACAGCCGCGGCGACGCCAGGCGCGACACCGTCTACGCGCCTGGCACCGGGAACATGGCCGTGACGGAGAGCATGGCGGCCGGCAGCACGATGCGAGTGACGTGGGTTCCGGAGCGGGCCGGCAACTGGCTGTTTCACTGCCACATTCCCGAACATTTCGGGCCGCGGGGGAGCCTCGGACTTGCGCGCCCGGCAGCGATGGCGGCAGGCGCGCACGCGAATCATGCGAAGGATGGCATGAACGGACTCGTACTGGGCATCGACGTGCAACGTGGTCGCGCCGCAGCTCGCGCCGCAGCTCGCGCCGGGGCGACTGCACGTTCACGAGGCGCTGCCGGGGCCGGAACCGGCGCCGGCGGCGTGGCGACGGAGAGGAGCATGCGACTGCTCGTGCGCCCGAATCGCGGGAGTTCGAACAGCGTGCCGTTCTACGGCTACGCGTGGCACGAGGGAGGCGCCGAGCCCCCAGCCGACTCCGGGCTGGGCGTTGGCCCGACCCTCGATCTCCAGCGCGGGCGTCCGGTTCGCATCACGGTCGTCAACCGTCTCGCGGAGCCGACGGCGGTGCACTGGCACGGCATCGAACTGGAGAGCTACTACGATGGCGTCCCGGGCTTCAGTGGTGCAGCGCGGCGCGTCACCCCGCTGATTGCACCGGGCGATTCGTTCGTGGTGCGGTTCACGCCACCGCGTGCGGGCACGTTCATCTATCACACGCATGCCGACGAGGAGCGCCAGCAGCTCGCGGGACTTGCCGGCGTCATCATCGTGAGTGAACCGGATGCCAGGCGTGACGTCGCGACGGACTTGCCGATCCTGATCACGGCGCCGACGGAGTTCGCGCAGCAGGGCCGACTCGCGCTGGTGAACGGGCGCGCGGCTCCAGCACCACTCTCGTTGCAGCTCGGTACTACCTATCGGCTTCGTTTCGTGCAGATGAGCGTGAGCCGTGCGGCGCTGCACGTGCGGGTGTTTCGGGACAGCGCACTCACGGAGTGGCGCCCTGTCGCCAAGGATGGCGCAGCGCTCCCCGCCTCGGTGCGCGGCAGCGGACCGGCACGCGCGCAACTCGGTATCGGCGAGACACTGGATGTCGAACTCACGCCAGCGACCACTGGCGACATGCGTCTCGAAGTACGTGTCGGGCCGCCGTGGCCGGCACCCAGCGTCCTGCTGGCCACCCTCCCGATCCGGGTATTACCCGCTCGCGGTGGCCAGCACCCCTGACGCTCAGGCCTTCGCTTCGGCCTCGCGCAACGTCGCGTTGGCGCTCTGCAGTGCCGGATTCTTCTCCGTCGGCTTCTCGGTGCTGATGGCGCCCTTCTCCGGCTTGATGCCACGCCCGCGTGCATCGGCCCAGACCTTCGTGAACTCCGCGCCCAGCAGCAGCAGGATCGACGAGTAGTAGAGCCAGACCAGCAGTATGGCCAGCGAACCCGCCGCGCCGTAGGCCTCGCCGGGATTGCTGCGGCCCAGGTAGAAGCCGATCAGGAACTTGCCGATCAGGAACAGCACGGCAGTGCCCATCGCGCCCGCGCGCACGTCGTGCCAGTCGATCTTGGCGTCCGGAACGAACTTGAAGATCGTCGCGAAGACGATGCTGAAGATGATGAACGAGAGCGTCAGGTCGAAGACGAACATGACCGTCTGGTTCAACCCGCCATCCATCATGTTGCTCACCACGTTGCCGAACGCCGAGATCATGGCGCTCAGTGTGAGCGATACCAGCAGCAGGAACGCGACGGCGAAGACCATCGTGAACGACAGCAGCCGTTTCTTCACGAAATTCTTCCAGCCGCCGGATTTGGGATCCGGTGCGACTTTCCACGCACTGTTGAGTGCGGCCTGCAACTCGCCGAACACACCAGTCGCACCGAAGAGCAGCAGGAAGATGCCCATGATGGTGGGCAGCACGCCGCCGGTTGCGGGTCTTTGCGCCTGCTCGAGCAAACCCTTCACCTGTTCGGCCCCTTTTACACCCATGAGCGTCCCGAGCTGGCGTTGGATATCACCCTGCAGGTCGGCAGGATCCATCACAGCGCCGAGCACGAGCAGGATGAGCACGAGCAGCGGAGGCAGGGAGAACGCCGTGTAGTAGGCGAGCGCCGCCGCCATAGTCTGAGCGCGATCGTCGAGAAAGTTCGAGAAGGTCTGCTTGATGAGTTTGAACATTGGACGCGTGCAGAGCGGGCGGACGGGGCATCGGGCTTATGGGGAGCCTCGACGCCGCAGGGGTACTCCCGCCGAATGCACGGCGCATGCCCCCTCACCGCCGAGGCTCCTCAATGGTGACGCGGCCGACGTCCGGGTGGCAGAATTCCTTCAGGTTCGATGTGACGTTTTCGCCGAAAGTCGAGTTACTGGGCATGAGCATCCCGGATTCAGCTATCGTGGGCCGCGTGCTGGCCGGCGACGTGGAGGCATTCGCCTCCCTGGTCGACCGGCACCATGCGCGTTGCCTCAAGGTGGCGACCGGCGTGCTCGGGGATTCGGACGACGCCGAGGATGCGGTGCAGGAGGCCTTCGTGCGGGCGTACCGAGGGCTGGCGGGCTATCGGGAGACGGAGCGTTTCGGCGCCTGGCTGCTCCGCATCGTCGTGAACCAGTGCCGCACCCATCGCGCCCGGGGCGCACGCCAGGACCCTCGAGTGTCCGGCGCACCGGTGGACTTCGACGCGCTGCTCGAGCCGACGGCGAGTGCGGAGTCGGGTCTCGATGAAGCCGAACGGCGGGAGATGCTCGCTTCCGCGCTCGCACAGCTCGGGGCCGAGCAGCGTGAGGCCGTCGTACTTCGATTCACCGATGGACTGAGCTATGACGAGATGGCGACCGTGACCGGGGTCGGCGTTTCCGCCCTCAAGATGCGTGTGCAGCGGGCATGCACGCGGCTTCGCACCCTGCTTTCGGAGCACCTGCATGCGTGACTATCAGTGCGACGATCAGCGCGACGACCAGCGTGACCACGATCGTGGCCACGATCCTGAGGGCCAGGACGGGGCGTGCGCGTCGTTGCCTGCGTGGGCGCAGTCGCTGTTGCTCGAACCGGTGCCGAGCCGGAGCGCTGCACGGAGTGCGATCATGGAGCGTGTGCGCCGGGAGTCTGCACCGCGTCGCACCGCCGTCGTTGCCCGCACTCAGCTCAGCGCGCCCATGCGGCCGTCGCGCTGGAATCGCCGCGGCCTTCTGACTCCCTTCGGCACCGCTGCACTCGCTAGCCTGCTCGCACTCGTGGTCGGTATCCGGGGCATCGGGTCCGTCGACAGCATGGCAAACACCAGCATGACGAACACCATCACGGCCTCCGCAACGGTGCTGCGCGACACCGTGCTGCCGGTCGCCAGTCCGTCGTTGCAGGATGCGTTTCGTGCCGGCCTGCGCGACACGCTGCGGGTGGTGGAGCTGGTGCTGCGCGGCCCGGACGTTCAGGACGCGTCGGTGGTCGGTGATTTCAACGCCTGGCAGCGTGGGGCCACGGCGATGCAGCGCCGCGCCGACGGCGCCTGGTACGCACAGGTGATCGTGCCCCGCGACGTTGTGCGGTTCGCCTACGTCGTGAACACGCGCGCGCAACCGAGTCGCGCTTCAGGCAACACGCGCGTGCGGATCGACTCGATCTAGTCACTCACACACAATCTCATGCTTCCCATCTCGCGTTTACCACGCGGGAACCCTCTGGGGTGCGCGCTCGTGTCACTGGCGTGCCTCCTGGCCGGGTATCTCGATCTCTGGCGCGGCGGCACGACGGCCGCCGCAACGCTGCTCGTCGTCGGGTATCTCGTGCTGGTCCCGATCACGCTGCGCGCGTACTACCTGCGGCGCGCCACCGGGACGCGCGGCTCACCGGTGCCCGACGCCGACACTCCCGTCTTCGAGCCGGAGGACATCGTCCCGCCGTACGGCGCGGCCACCCTCGTCGGGCTCGTGGTCCTCGCGCTGTACGTCGCGACACTCGCGCCCTCGACCGCGATGTGGGATACGAGTGAGTACATCGCCGTGGCGCGCATTCTGGGCATCCCGCACCCGCCCGGCAATCCGCTCTTCGTGCTCGTGGCGCACGTATTCGCCGAGGCGTGTGCGCTGCTGCGGCTGCCGCTGTCGTATGCAGGGCGCGTCAACCTGCTCGCCGCAACCACGAGCGCAGTATCGGCAGCCCTCTGGTTCCTGGTCACGCATCGGTCGCTGCGGGGCAGCGGGCTTCCGCCGTGTGCGCGCGTGGTCGCCGCCGTTGCGGCGGCGTGGATCGGTGCCACGGCGTTCTCGGTGTGGAACCAGAGCGTGGTGAACGAGAAGGTGTACACGCTGGCCATGCTCGGCGTCGCGCTCTGCGCGTGGCTGTCGCTGCGGTGGCTCGACGCACCAGCGGGTTCGCGACGCGCGGACCTTCTCCTCGTGATGGTCGCGTATCTCTGCGGGCTCGGGTACGCCAACCATCCTGCGGGATTCCTGCCCCTGCCGGCCGTGGGCGCGCTGGTGCTGCTGCGCCGCCCGTCCGCGCTCCTCCGGTGGCGCACCATGACTGCTGCAGCGTTCGCGCTCGTCATCGGTCTGACGCCGTTTCTCTACGAGCCGATTCGCGCTTCGCACAATCCCGTCATCAACGAGGGCGAGCCGACCGCGTGTGTCGGCGGACCGCGTGTCGACTGCATCCTGAGTGCGACCACATGGACCCGGCTGTCCGCCAACATCCGCCGCGAGCAGTACGGTGGGCACGCCGTTGCCGCTCGACAGGCACCGCTCGATGCGCAGTTCGGGATGTGGTGGCTCTACTGGAAGTGGCAGTGGTGGCGCGATGCGCCAGCGACGCAGCAGCCGGTACAGCAGACGCTCGCCGTCGCCTTCCTGCTGCTGGCCGCGTTGGGCGCGGTATCGCACTGGAAGCGCGATCGTGACTCGTTCTGCTTCGTCGCGCCGCTCATCATCACCTTCACACCCGCGCTGATCTATTACCTGAATTTCCGCTACGGATGGTCACAGGCGGTGGAGCTTGGCGATTCGGTTCCGCGAGAGGTCCGCGATCGCGACTATTTCTACGTCTGGAGCTTCGCCACGCTCGCGGTCTGGATCGGAGTCGGCATTGCGGCGGTGTGGCGGTGGATTGCTTCTGCAGCTGCTGGTGCTGCACTGCCGACCGACCCCTCGTCGGTCGGTGGTCACGGTCGTAGTCGCCGCGCGTGGGCAGTCGCTGCGCCGGTGCTCCTGGTCGCCTGTATCCCGCTGCTTGGCAACTATCGTTTCGCACCACGCGACGACCATCACTTCACGGCGGCATGGGCGCAGGACCTGCTGGCGTCCGTCGAGCCGTACGGCATCCTGATCACCAACGGCGACAACGATTCGTTTCCGCTCTGGTATGCGCAGGAGGTGGAAGGCGTCCGTCGCGACGTGAGCGTCGTGCTCGTGCCGTACCTCGGCACGGACTGGTACGTACGCCAGCTCCTGCGTGCGCGTGTCGAGCCGTACGACGGCCGTGGTCTGGCGGCATACGGGTCGAGCGAGCGCACACCACCGACGCGGCCAGTGCTCGCGCTGTCCGACAGTGAAGCGGACGGGGTGCCGCACTACATCGAGGTTCGCGAGACGCAGGAGTTCCGGCATGGCGAGATACGAGGATCCGTGCCGCCCGGGATCGTCACGCGCGACCAGCTTCTCGTGCTGCGTCTCATCGCCGACACGTTTCCGGCCCGGCCCGTGTACTTCTCGCTCGGCAACTATCCGCAGGCGCTGGGGCTGGGCGAGTTCGTGGTCACACAGGGGCTCGCGCAGCGGCTGGTCGCCGAGCCGGCGGCATCACGCGCCGGTACGGCACGCGTGTTCGATCGCTACGTCGACACCGAGCGAACGCGCGAGCTCTGGGCATCGTATCGCGGCCACGCTGCACTGCTGCGCGAACGCGACTGGGTGGACAACGCGTCGTCCATGCTGCCTGCCGCCTATGCCTACACGGGGCAGTCGCTGGCGAACGCGCTGGCGAGCACGGGGCGAGAGGCCGAGGCGAAGAAGGTGTACCAGCAGGCGACGGACGTCGCGCGCAAACTCGGACTCCTCGCACCGGAGTAGCCCATCACATCTCGCGTCTCACGTCGCACGTCGCACGCCTGGAGGCCTCACGCCCCACGGCTGGACGACTCAGTCGTCATTCGCTGCGCGCCCTCCCACACCTCGCCCGGCGCCAGCACGATCGGATGCTGCACCGCGGCCGCCTCGACGCACACCATGCGCCGTTCGTCGCCCTCGTGGAAATCCGCGCGGCTGTCGACGCCGGCCTTTCCGGGGTTCCACACGACGACATCGGGAAATCCCCGGCGTTCGATGCGCAGCCCACGATCGCGTTCCCGCAGGGTGACCGGGCTATCCACCGCGAAGTACACGCGATCGATGGCTTCAGTGATCGCGAGCGCCGGGGCGGTCTCGGTGTGCACGGTGCCCGCTCGCAACGCGTCACGGTACGAGGCGCCATCGAGCCCGATCACCTCGCACGCGTAGGCGTCCGCAACGCGGAAATACGGGTGCAGTGCCGCCGTGAACGAGAACGGCGCGTCGCCCGTGTTCGTGACGGCCAGCGTGACATCGAGTGTGGTGCCACCGATCGCCACTGTCAGCTCGGCGCTGAACGGGTGCGGCCAGAGCGCCTGTGTCGCATCGGATTCGATCAATCGCAGGACGGCGACGGCGTGGTCGGCGCCTTCTTCCTTGTGCAGGAGCGTCCACGGCGACACGCGCGCGAATCCGTGTTGCGGCAGCGGGCCCGTGCTGCCGAACTGCGGAAAGCAGACCGGGATGCCGCCACGAATGGAGACACCCGGCCCGAAACCGGACTTCACGCTGACGAACAGCCGGTCCTCGGTCTCGTCGGCCGGCGACCAGCTCGTGACGTGCGCGCCATTCAGGTGCAGTCGCGCTTTCGCGCCATCACCGGCGGCGAGCAGCAGAACCGAAGCGGTGTCCTGCGCGGTGTCTTCCATGCGATCCTCGTGGAGCGGTGCGGCAACGGCGACGCAGGGCGACGACCGCGTCATTGCAGCGTCAGGGCAGCAGCGTCAGGGCAGCGTCAGGACAGCCGCGTCACGGCAGGGTGAAATGCGGATTCTGAATGATACCGAACACGTTGCCGAACGGGTCGCGCACCGACCCGACGAGGATGCCCTCGCCGACGTCCTGCAGAGCCTCGTGCGCGGTTGCGCCAAGGGAGAGCAGTCGCACCCAGGCAGCACTCGCATCATCGACGCCCCAGTAGGCGATATGCCCATCGCCGGCCGCCGGTTCGTCGGGCGTGATGCCAAGTTCGTATCCGGCGACATTGAAGCCGACGTAGAAGGGCTCATCGAAGTACGGGCCGAAGCCCAGCACTTCCGCATACCACGCCTTGGCGCGTCCAAGATCGGCGGCGGAGTACTTCGCCGTACGAAGTCCAAGCAGGAAAGACACGCTGGATCCGGAGAGAGTGAACATGCGGGTCGCGCCCCGAGATCGCGGCACAACGGTGCGCCAAAGGTGACGGCTTCGTAGCGGCGCGGCAAGCGGTGATGGCAAGCGGTGATGGCAAGCGGCGCGGTAACTGGCGCGGCAACTGGCGTGGCAAGTGTCCCGTCGTTTGACGTACCCGGCGGTACCGGTATGTTCTCCCGATGACGGCAACGGATCAGGAAATGCGGGATGTCGCGACGGCCCTTGGCGCACGGTATCGCGTGGAGCGGGAACTCGGGCGCGGTGGCATGGGCACCGTGTACCTGGCGCGCGACCTCCAGCTGGATCGCAACGTCGCCGTGAAGGTGTTGCCGCGCGACTTCGCCAGTGACGCGATGCTGCGCGAGCGCTTCGTCCGCGAGACTCGCATGGCCGCGAGCTTCTCGCATCCGAACATCGTGCCGGTGCACGCGGTCGAGGAGGGCGAAGGGTTGCTCGCCTTCGTGATGGGGTTCGTGGAAGGGGAAACGCTGGCGCAGCGGGTCGGGCGCGCGGGGCCCCTCAGCGCACGCGAGTGCGTGCGGATGATGCAGGACATCGCGTACGCCCTCGCCTATGCGCACGGCCGAGAGGTCGTGCATCGCGACATCAAGCCCGACAACATCATGCTGGAGCGCGCCACGGGCCGCGCCCTGCTGATGGATTTCGGCGTGTCACGCGGGGTGAACAGTGCACCGACGAGTCCTGCGATGACACGCGTCGGCGAGAGTGTGGGCACGCCGGAGTTCATGAGCCCGGAGCAGGCGGCCGGTGAACAGCTCGACGGGCGAAGCGACCTCTACTCGCTCGGGCTCACGGCCTACTTCGCGCTGCTCGGCAAGCCTGCGTATTCGGGCGACAGCGTGCAGCGGCTGCTGGTGCGACAGCTGACGGAGGTCGTTCCACCGCTCGCATCACTGCGAGGAGACCTGCCGTCACCACTGGCGAGTGCAGTGGACCGTTGTCTGGCCAAGGATCGCACGGCGCGCTTTCCGGACGCCCCCGCACTGGTGGAGGCGCTCGATGTCGCGAACGCCGCAGCGCCCGAGGTTCCGGTTGCCGTGCGTCTGTTCGCGCAGGAGGCGGAGTCACTTGGCCTGGTGGTCGCGTTCGCGCTGCTCTTCGTTTCCTTCTTTGTGCTCACGGTCGTGCGACAAGCCGACTCGGACGATCCGCTGATCCTGCTGGTGATGATCGTGGGCGTGCTGTCGATGCGCGTGGCGCAGACGTTCAGCGAGGCGCGACGCCTGTTCGGGCAAGGGTTCACGGTCGCCGATGTGATGCGCGGTTTTCAGTCGACGCTCGACGAACGCAACGCGCGGCGACAGCAGCTCCGCTCGCATGCGCCGACACGCACTGCGCGCCGGACGACGGTGATCATCGCGTCGATGATGCTGCTGGTCGCGCCGGTGCTGATCTACTGGGCGCGCCAGTTCCGGGTGGAGATCCGGCCGGGCTATTACACGGTGCCGCTCGCGGCAACGGTGATGTTCGTGAGTGGCACGCTGATGATTGCGTTCGCCCTGCCGCTGCTGCTGCGTAGTCCGATCCGGGCGCCGGTCGGCGAACGGCTTTTTCGGCTGACGTGGATGGGCGCGCCGGGCCGGCTGCTGCTGAACGCGGCCGCGCGGCGGGCGGGTGGCGTGGTCGCGACGGCCGCGGCGGTTCCTGCGCCAGCGGCGGTGACTCGAGTCGACGCCGATCGTCTCGCGAGCCTGGAAGCGAGAGTGGCTCGGCTGGAGGGGCGCGGGTAGGCGCACGCTGAGACTGTGGCGAGCATTCGCGACCGGTACTGCAACTGCGAACAGCAACTGCTCTCACGCGGAGATTACGGCGGACCACGCAGGGGCGCAGCGAACCGCCGGTTTCTACAGCGTCACGCGGAGGCGCGGAGGACCACGGAGCCGCGGAGAACAGCAGCGTACACCCCTCCGCGCCTCCGTGCGCTGTTCTCCGCGCCTCCGCGTGAGGCTGTAGAAACCGGCGGCTCACCTCGTACCTCCGTGGTCCACTGCAATCCCCACCTGAGACGCGGTTGCCGTTTCAGTTCTTGCCCTTCGACACCGTCTGCAGCGTCCGGTACACGAACTCCGCCGCCCAGCCGATCGCGAGCACTGGTACGCGCTCGTTATCGCCGTGCATGCGCAGCTCGTCTTCCATCGGCAACGGCATCGGCAGGATCCCGTAGGTCGGGATGCCCTTCTCGCGCAATGCCGCGCCGTCCGTGCCGCCTGTGGACATGAACGGGATCACCGTCGTACGGGGCGCCATTGCCAGCGCCGACTGCTCCATCGCGCGGTAGAGCGCCGACGTGATTGGCGAGACCGGTGGCGACACCCGCGGTTCGCCGGAGAGCGCGAACGTCACCGCCGGCTCCTTGGCGACGCGGTTGAACGCGGCCACGATCTTCGTCACGTCGTCGTTCGGCAGCACGCGCGTGTTGAACGTCGCCGAGCCTTCTGATGGAATCACGTTATTGCGGATGCCGCCGTTCATGAGCGTGAGCGACTGGCCCGTGCGCAGCACCGCGTTGTGCAGCGGTTCCTGCGACAGTACCGCGGCCGCCGCATTGATCTGCGCCTGGGTCGCGCCCGGCTTCGAGATGCGCTGCATCGCGAGCTTGAACGCCGTCCGCTCCTCGATGCGGCCCAGCTTCTCGAAGTACGTCCGCGTGATCTCGTTGAGCATCACCGGTGCCTTCCATTCGTGCACACGTGACACCGCGCGCGCGAGCGCCGCGAGCACGTTGTCCGGCAGCGGCACCGACGCGTGCCCGCTTGGCCCCTTCGCCGTGGCCACGATGTTGTACGACATCTTCTCGGTGGTCTGGATGTTCACCGAGCGCACCATCCCGTTCGCCACGCGCACGCGGCCGCCTTCATTGAGCGCGAACTCCGCGTCCTTGATGAGGTCCCAGTGCTTCTCGATGATCAGGTCGATGCCGACGCCCGGGCCACCCTCTTCCGCCGCCGTGGCGACGAAGATGATGTCGCGATCGAGCCCGTCGCGCTGCGGCGCGAGCTGCTGCAGGGCCGCCGTGACCGTGGCGAGCATGCCCTTGTCGTCGATCGCACCGCGGCCGTACAGGTAGCCGTCCTTGATCGTCGCCGTGAACGCCGGCGTCGTCCATTTGGTGCTGTCGATGCCCACCACGTCCATGTGTCCCATCACCAGCACCGGCTTGCCCGTCGGCCGCCCCGCACGCAACCGTGCGATGAAGTTCGCACGCCCCTCGCCGGCGGGGAGCACGTGCCGCTCCACACCGGGGATCGTCGCGAACACCGAGTCGAAGTACTGCGCCGTCTTGAGTTCGTTGCCGGGCGGGTTCTGCGTGTTGATCGCGATCAGTCGCGTGAGGTGTTCCTGCGCCACGCGCTGGGCCAGTGCACGATCGAACCCGGCGGGTGCCGGTGCGGACACCGTGTACGGCGACGACTGCGCGGACAGCGAAGCGTGCAGCGGCAGCAGCGCGACCGCGGCGGCCGCGGCGAGAGAAAAGAAGCGGGGCATGGAGGGAGAGTGGGAGAACTGCAGGATTGCTAGAACCGTGTCAGCCGAGCCGTCGTGACCCGCGCCGGATCGCCGACGTATGCCCAGCGCACGTTCGTCATGTACTTGCGCGCGGCGCTGCGAATGTCTTCGGGCGTCACGGCGCGCAGTTCGTCCACGAAACGTGCAGCGCGACGGTAATCACCCTGGTACAGGGCCGCGCGCGCCAGCAGGTTCGCCTGGTCGGCGTTCGTCTCGTTGTCGAGGAAGTACGTCA
>JAZKCW010000043.1:20471-59348 GCA_040387895.1 Gemmatimonadota bacterium | reverse complement strand
CACTGTCCGCGACCCGTACGCAGTACTGGAGTGTTCATGATCGGCATCATTGGCAAGAAGCTGGGGATGACCCAGCTGTTCAACGAGCAGGGGCAGCAAGTGCCCTGCACCGTGGTGGAGGCCATGCCCAATCCCGTCACGAAGATCATGACGACGGAGTCGGCAGGGTTCGCCTCGGTGGAGCTCGGATACGGGACCCAGAAGGTGGCCCGCGAGAACAAGCGTGGCGAGCGCACGCCGAAGGGACATCGCGCCTCGAAGGCGGAAGTCGGACATGCGAAGAAGGCCGGGCTCGATGCTCCGCCTGCCGTGCTCCGTTCGTTCCGTCTCGACGACGCCCCGGGCAAGAACCCGGAGATCCCGGCCTACACGGTGGGCGATACGATCACGGTCGGCATCTTTGCCGCCGGTGAGAAGGTGAAGGTGGAAGGCACGAGCAAGGGCCGTGGCTTCCAGGGTGTCGTGAAGCGCTACGGTTTCCACGGCGGCCCGAACACGCACGGCAACACGAAGCATCGCAAGCCCGGATCGATCGGCGCAGGTACCAACCCCTCGCGCGTCATCAAGGGCAAGAAGATGCCTGGCCAGTACGGCAACGTACGCCACACGACAATCGGCATTCGGATCGAGAAGATCGACGCCGAGCGCAACCTCATTTATCTGCGCGGCAGCGTGGCGGGGCCGACCAACGGCATCGTCTTCTTGCGCAAGCAGGGCTGATCCCGATGGCTGAAACTCAGACTCTCGAAGCGCCCGTGTACTCGGCGCAGGGCCAGAAGGGCGCAACGCGTCCGCTGCCCGAGGCAACGTTCGACGGTGTCGTCAACGTGCCGGTGATGCACCAGGCCGTGAAGGCGTTCCTCGCCAACCGTCGCCAGGGCACGGCCGCCACGAAGACGCGCGGCAAGGTCACGGGCGGCAACCAGAAGCCGTGGAAGCAGAAGGGCACCGGACGCGCCCGTCAGGGCTCGATCCGCGCGCCGAACTGGCCGGGCGGTGGTACGGTGTTCGGTCCCATCCCGCGCAGCTACAACCAGACGGTCCCCAAGCAGGTGAAGGCGCTGGCGCGCAAGAGCGCGTTCAACGCGCGTGCCCGTGAGGGCGCGGTCGTGCTGGTCGACGCGCTCGACTGGTCGGCACCGAGCACGAAGGGATTGCTGGCCCTCATGTCGTCGATTGGCGCAGCGGACAAGAAGGTCCTGCTGCTGACGGACGGTGTGAAGCAGAACGTCTATCTGAGCGGGCGCAACCTCGCGCACGCCCATGTCATGCCCTACTCCGATGCCAGCACGTACCACATCCTCTGGTCGGATGTCGTCGTGATCGAAGCGTCGGCGCTGAGCGATACCCCGACCACGTCGGAGGAGTAAGCGATGGCAACCCTGCATCGCACGATCGTGCGCCCGATCATCACGGAGAGCACGTCGGCCGCCTATCAGGATCGCGGTGAGTACACCTTCGAGGTGGCCCCGGATTCCACGAAGTACACGATCAAGGAAGCTGTCGAAAAGCTCTTTGGCGTGAAGGTCACGGGCGTCTGGACGTCGAACGCGCGCGGCAAGGCGCGTCGGGTCGGCCAGTCGATCGGACGTCGTCCCCACACCAAGAAGGCGATCGTGAAGCTGCGTGCTGGCGATTCCATCGCGATCTTCGAGGGCTAAGCGAAATGGGCATTCGTCAGTTCAAGCCGGTCAGCAAGGGTGGTACGCGCTTCCGCAGCGTGTCCGACTTCGCCGAGATCACGCGCAGCACCCCTGAGAAGTCGTTGCTCGAGCCGATCAAGAAGTCGGGCGGCCGCGACAATCACGGCCACATCTCGATGCGCCGCATCGGTGGTGGACACAAGCGCAACTACCGCATCATCGACTTCAAGCGCAACCGGTTCGGCATGGTCGCCACGGTGCGCGAGATCGAGTACGACCCGAACCGCTCGGCGCGTATCGCGCTGGTGGAGTACGCGGACGGCGAGAAGCGCTACATCCTGCACCCGAAGGGGCTCAAGCAGGGCGACACGATCGTCTCGGGACCCGGCAGCGACTTCCGTGTCGGCAACGCGATGCCGCTCAAGGAAGTGCCGCTCGGTACGTCGGTGCACAACATCGAGCTCAAGATCGGCAAGGGTGGCCAGATGGCGCGGTCGGCCGGTGCGTTCGCGCAGGTCGTGGCCAAGGAAGGCGAGTACGTGACGCTCCGCATGGGCAGCACGGAAATGCGCCTGGTGCACGGCAACTGCATGGGCACGATCGGAGAAGTCGGCAACTCGGAGCACGAGCTGCAGTCGCACGGCAAGGCGGGCAAGAGCCGTTGGCTCGGCAAGCGCCCGAAGGTGCGTGGTGAAGTGATGAACCCGGTGGACCATCCGCACGGCGGTCGTACGCGCGGTGGTCGTAACGTGGTGAGTCCGTGGGGCAAGCCCGAGGGTGTCAAGACGCGCAACAAGAAGAAGTCGTCGCAGCGTCTCATCGTGCGCGGCCGCAAGCGCGGCAAAGCGACGCAGTGATCCGCTAGCGAGAATCGAGAACCCATATGTCGAGAAGCATCAAGAAGGGTCCGTTCGTCGCCGAGCGTCTCGAAGCCAAAGTGCTCGGGATGAATGGCCGCAACGAGAAGAAGGTCGTGAAGACCTGGTCGCGCGCGAGCACGATTCTCCCCGAGTTCGTCGGTCATACGTTCGCCGTGCACAACGGCAACAAGTTCATCCCGGTCTACGTGACGGAGAACATGGTCGGCCACAAGCTCGGCGAGTTTTCGCCCACGCGCCTGTTCCGCGGTCACGCGGGCAACAAGGCGGCGGACAAGAAGGCGTCCGGCGTGCCGAAGGGAGGCAAGTAAGCCGTGGCCAAGAGCACCATGAAGACCGGCATCGAGGCACACGCGATCCAGCGCACCACGCGCCAGTCGCCGTACAAGATGCGCCTAGTCATCGACCAGATCCGCGGGCAGCGCGTGAATGACGCGCTGGCCCTGCTCAAGTTCAGCAAGAAGCACGCATCGGAGCAGATCGAGAAGACGCTGCTAAGTGCCGTGGCCAACGCGCAGCAAGCGGCTCGTGCCGCCAATGCCAACCTCGACGAGGATGCACTGGTGATCACGCGGGCCATCGTGAACGAGGGTCCGAAGCTCAAGCGTTGGACGCCGGCGGCCATGGGCCGTGCGACGCCGATGATCAAGCGGACGTCTCACGTCGAGATCTTCATCGCCGAGGCGGTGCGCTAATGGGACAGAAGACCAATCCGATCGGGTTTCGCCTCGGTGTCACGAAGAGCTGGCGCTCGACCTGGTATGCGAAGAAGGAGATGCCGGCGCTGCTCAAGGAAGACGCGCTGCTCCGCAAGTACCTGAAGGCGCGTCTCGACAACGCCGCCATCGCCGACGTGCGCATCGAGCGCAAGCCGGGCAAGGTGGTGGTGACGGTGCACACGGGTCGCCCGGGTGTCGTCATCGGCAAGAAGGGCGCGGAAGTCGACAAGCTGCGGGACGAGCTCGCGCAGCTGACGGGCAAGGAAGTCGGGATCAACGTGGAAGAGATCAAGCGCCCGGAAGTCGAGGCGCAGCTCGTGGCCGACAACATCGCCGCGCAGCTCTCCCAGCGTATCTCGTTCCGCCGAGCCATGAAGCGTGCGGTCCAGAGCGCGATGCGCATGGGCGCGCTCGGCATCAAGGTGAAGGCGGGTGGGCGTCTCGGCGGTGCGGAAATCGCGCGCGTCGAGGGCTACCACGAGGGTCGTGTACCTCTGCACACGCTGCGCGCCGACATCGACTACGCCACGAGCACGGCGAAGACGACCTACGGCACCATCGGTGTGAAGGTATGGATCTTCAAGGGTGAGATCGTGGAAGACCGTCGCGGCAAGACGTACTCCACCGGCAACTGAGGAACTAGACGATGCTGAGTCCGAAGCGGGTCAAGTTCCGCAAGATGTTCAAGGGCCGCACCACGGGGCTCGCGCACCGCGGATCGGAGGTGTCCTTCGGGCACTTCGGGTTGCAGGCGCTGGAGCCAGGGTGGGTCACCAGCCGGCAGATCGAGGCGTGCCGCGTTGCGATGACGCGTCACATCAAGCGCGGCGGCAAGGTGTGGATCCGGGTCTTCCCGGACAAGCCGATCACGAAGAAGCCGGCGGAAACCCGCATGGGCAAGGGCAAGGGATCGCCCGAGATGTGGGTGGCCGTCGTGAAGCCGGGCCGGGTGATGTTCGAGATCGAGGGCGTGACGCGGGAACTCGCCGAAAAGGCGATGGGCCTCGCGGCTGCGAAGCTCGGTGTGAAGACCAAGTTTGTCGTTCGCGAGGAGGCGGTAGCCCATGAAAGCTGAAGAGTTCCGCGGCCTGGCCGACGACGAGCTGAAGACTCGGATCAACGAACTGGAGGAGGAGCGCTTCCGTCTCCGCTTCCGCGCGGGTTCGGAAGCGCTGGAGGAGCCGCTGCGGCTCCGCAGCGTGCGCCGGGACATTGCGCGCCTGCACACGATCCAGCGTGAGCGTGCGCTCGGGATCGTGCGGGCGAGCGCGGCGGCCCCGGTCGCGAAGAAGGGCGCGGCCAAGAAAGGCGCGGCGAAGAAGGGCAGCGCAACGAAGGGCTCCGCCACGAAGGCGGCGGCGAAGAAGGCCACCAAGGCCCGCGGCCGCTAACCGGTTATCAGAACGATGGCAAACATGCAGAACGCTACGGACGCTGCGAGCAGCGCTGAAGAACTCGACCGCACCGCACGCAAGACGCGTATCGGGCTGGTCGTGAGCGACAAGATGGACAAGACCGTCGTGGTGCGCATCGATCGTCGCATGCCGCATCCCACGTACGGCAAGATGGTAACGCGCACGGCGCGCCTGAAGGCTCACGACGAGGAGAACTCGGCGAAGCTCGGCGACACGGTGCGCATCATGGAGACCCGGCCCTTGTCAAAGGACAAGCGGTGGCGCCTGGTCGAGATCGTCGAGCGCGCGCGCTAAGGGGCCCGGGATATGATCCAGCAAGAATCGATGGTAAAGGTGGCGGACAACAGCGGCGCCAAGCGCGCCCTGGTGATCCGCGTGCTCGGCGGCACGCGCCGTCGCTATGCGGGCCTGGGTGACCGGGTCATCGTGGCGGTGAAGGACGCGCTCCCGAACGGCACCGTGAAGAAGTCCGACGTCGCGAAGGCCGTGGTGGTGCGCACGGTGAAGGAGACGCGGCGGAAGGACGGCAGCTACATCCGTTTCGACGAGAACGCCGTCGTGATCATCAACGACAACGGCGAGCCCAAGGCGACGCGTATCTTCGGTCCCGTGGCGCGTGAGCTCCGCGAGAAGCGGTACATGAAGATCGTCTCGCTGGCGCCCGAGGTGCTCTGAGATGCGCAAGAACGTGTACTACAAGACGGATCGTGGCCAGCGCCTCGGCGCCGGCCGCCACGCCCTCAAGGCGTCGCGCGAAACGATCCACGTGACGAAGGGTGATACCGTGCGCGTGATGCGCGGCGACGACAAGGGGAAGGAAGGGAAGGTCCTTCAGGTGTACCCCAAGACGGGCCGCATCAAGGTGGACGGCATCAACATCGTGAAGAAGCACCGCAAGGCCCGTCGGCCCGAGGAGCAGAGCGGCATCATCGAGATGGCCGCCCCGTTCCACGCGTCGAACGTGATGTTGCTCGACGCAAAGACCGGCAAGCCGACGCGCACGAAGAAGCGCATCGATGCCGACGGCACCAAGGAACGTGTCGGCGTGAAGAGCGGCGAAGTCATTTCCCGCTCACGCTGACCACCGGAGCATAGACGATGGCGAAACAGGCAAAGGCCGGCGGCAAGTCCGGCGGCGGCAAGGGTGGAGACAAGGGTGGCGCGAAGGGCGGCAAGGCCGGCAACAAGAGCGGCGGCGCAGCCAAGGGCGGCCCGCCGAAGGGTTCCGGCGAGAGCAAGTCGAAGAAGGCTGCCGGCCAGTCACGTGCCGCAGGCGACTTCACGAAGCGCGCGCATGCCGGCGCCGAGCTGACGGCAGCCGCACCGCGCCTCAAGACGTACTACGAGAGCACCGTGCGCGATGCCCTCGCCACGCAGTTCGGCTTCACCAACGTGCACGAGATCCCGACGATCGAGAAGATCGTGATCAACTGCGGCGTGGGCGAGGCGGCCAAGCAGCCCAAGCTGCTGGATATCGTCGTCGAGGAGCTCGCGCTCATCACCGGGCAGAAGCCGGTGCGGCGCAAGGCGAAGAAGGCCGTGTCGAACTTCGGTCTCCGTGAGGGCCAGGAGATCGGCGCCTCGGTGACGATGCGCGGGGCGAAGATGTGGGAGTTCCTCGACCGGTTCGTGACGATCGCCGTGCCCCGTATCCGCGACTTCCGCGGCCTCGGCACGAAGTCGTTCGACGGCCGTGGCAACTACACGCTCGGCATCAAGGAGCAGATGATCTTCCCGGAGATCAACTACGAGCAGGTCGAGTCGATCCACGGCATGGACATCACGTTCGTCACGACCGCGCAGAAGGATGCGCACGCGATGGCGCTGCTGCACAAGCTGGGCATGCCGTTCCGTGGCGATGACAAGCCCGTGATTCCGAAGTCTCCGCAGCCGGCGGAAGCCGCTGCTGCGGCCGCATAACCGACACCGACGAGACGATGGCAAAGACGAGCAAGACCGTCAAGAACGAAGAGCGCAAGGAGATCGTGGCGCGCTACGCGACCAAGCGTGCAGCGCTCAAGGCCACGATCAGCAGCACGAAGGCGACGGACGAGGAGAAGCGTGACGCGGTCAACGCGTTGGCCCGCCTCCCGCGCAATTCGTCGGCGACGCGCATCCGCAACCGTTGCGCGATGAGCGGCCGTCCGCGTGGCTTCCTGCGCCACTTCGGCCTGAGCCGCATCGCCCTGCGCGACATGGCGCTCAACGGGTTCATCCCGGGCGTGCGCAAGGCGAGCTGGTAAACCTGAGAGGGAGAGAAGGAGAGAGGCAGAGAAGGAGAGTGGTCATCACTCCCTCTGTCCCTCCCCCCTCTCTGCCTCTCTGCCTTATTCACTTCCTACAGGTCCGGACAAAGCCGGATACCATAGGAGTATCATTCAAGCATGAGCCTGAACGATCCAATTGCCGACATGCTGACGCGCCTGCGCAACGCATGCGCATCGAAGCATCGCCGCGTCGACATGCCGTTGTCGAAGATGAAGGTCGAGATCGCGCGAATCCTGAAGGAGAACCACTACATCCAGGATTACCGCACCGTCGAGATCGAGGATGGGTTCCCCGTCCTCCGCGTCATTCTCAAGTATGCGCACGGTGGCCAGTCGGTCATCCGAGAAGCCAAGCGCGTATCCACGCCCGGCCTGCGTCGCTACGTCGGTTCGAAGGAGATCCCCCGGGTGCGTAACGGCCTCGGCATGGCGATCCTGAGCACCAGCAAGGGCATCATGTCGGATCGCACGGCGCGTGCGTCCAACACCGGGGGCGAGCTGCTCGCCCTCATCTGGTAAGGAGACGCCGACATGTCACGTATCGGCAAGCGCCCGATCCCGGTTCCGGCCGGAGTGGATTTTTCAATCAAGGGCAGTGCCGTCACCGCGAAGGGCCCGAAGGGCGAACTCGCGCGGACGCTGCACCCCGAGATGGAAGTGGTGATGGAGAATGGCGAGATCCTCGTGAAGCGCCCGTCGGACGAGGAGCGCCACAAGGCGCTGCACGGCCTGTCGCGCACGCTCGTGGCGAACATGGTCGAGGGCGTGAGCAAGGGCTTCACGAAGACGCTCGAGATCTCGGGCGTCGGCTACAAGGCCGAGCTCAAGCCGTACGGCGTGCTGCTGTCGCTCGGCTTCTCGCACACGATCGAGTACAAGACTCCGGCCGGCGTCACGATCAAGACGCCGAACCCGACGACGGTCATCATCGACGGTGCCAGCAAGGAGCTCGTCGGCCAGGTGGCCGCGGAGATTCGCAGCTTCCGCAAGCCGGAGCCCTACAAGGGCAAGGGCGTCAAGTATCAGGGCGAAGTCGTTCGCCGCAAGGCCGGTAAGGCGGGAGGCAAGTAATGGCCAAGATCGCGATTCCTCGCACGACGGCAGAGCGCCGCAAGCGCCGCCACCTTCGTGTGCGCAAGGCAGTGAGTGGGACGACGGAGCGTCCGCGTCTCGTCGTGTTCCGCTCGCTCAAGCACATCTACGCGCAGATCGTGGACGACATCTCGCAGCGCACGCTGATGACGGTCGGAAGCGAAGGCATGGAAGGCACGAAGTCGGAACGCGCACTCGCTGTCGGCAAGTCGGTTGCCGAGAAGGCGAAGGCCGCCGGCATCGCCAAGGTCGTTTTCGACCGTGCCGGATACCAGTATCACGGCCGAGTGAAGGCCGTGGCCGATGGCGCCCGTGAGGGAGGCCTGGAGTTCTAACATGGCAAACGCATCGAGTCAGGGTGGAGCCCCAACGGGCGGCGCGCGCACGGGTGGCGGCAGTGCACGTAGCGGTGGCGGCCCGGGTGGCCGTGGCGGTCGTGGTGGTCCCGGCGGTGGTCGCGGAGGTCCCGGCGGTGGCCGTGGGCCCGGCGGTCCCGGTGGTGGCCCCGGTGGCGGCGGTGGACGTGGACGTGGTCCCGGCGGCGAAGGCGGCCAGGGCGGCGGACGTGACGGCCGTGGTGGCCGTGACGGCGGCCGTGGCGGACCGCAGCAGGAGCGCGAACAGAGCGACCTGGTAGAAAACGTGATCGCGATCAATCGCGTCGCGAAGGTCGTGAAGGGTGGCCGTCGCTTCTCGTTCAACGCGCTGGTCGCGGTGGGCGATGGGCAGGGCAAGGTCGGCTTTGCCACCGGCAAGGCGAACGAAGTGTCGGAAGCGGTCCGCAAGGCCGTCGAAGCCGCCCGTCGCAACATGGTGTCGATCCCGCTCACGGGCAGCACGATCCCGCACGAGATCGTCGGCAAGCATGGCGCAGGCAAGGTGCTCATGAAGCCCGCCGCGCCGGGTGCCGGTGTGATCGCCGGTGGTGCCGTGCGCGCGGTGCTCGAGTGCTGCGGCATTCACGACATCCTCACGAAGTCGCTCGGCAGCACGAACCCGCACAACATGGTGCTCGCGGCCCTCGACGGCCTGCAGCATCTCATCACGGTCGAACAGGCTGCAAAGGAGCGCGGCGTGGAAGTCGGCCAGATCGGTTATCGGTCGCGCGCGAAGTCCCGCTCGACGATCATCGATCCCCGCAAGGCGGCCGTCGCGGCCGTCGAGGTAGCGTAACCATGCCGCGTACATTCGTATGGCATCCGTCCAAGGGCCCGGCCACCGTGCCGAAGCTCGAGAAGGCCGGTGCCGGCAAGCTCCAGATCACGCAGGTCCGCAGTGCCATCGGCCATTCGGCCACGATGGGTCTCACGCTTCGGGCAATCGGCCTGCGGCATCATCAGGCGACTGTCGTGCAGCAGGACTCCCCGTCGCTGCGCGGCATGCTGAAGAAGGTTCGTCACCTGGTGTCGGTGACACCGGTGGAGGGTTAAGTGGCTACGTCCAGCAACACGCGTGACAACACGCCAGAGATCGGGCACATCGGCCTGCACAACCTGCAGCCGGCCCCGGGATCGCATCGCAACCGCAAGCGCATCGGCCGTGGCCCGGGTTCGGGCACCGGCAAGACGTCCGGCAAGGGTCACAAGGGTTCCATGGCGCGGTCCGGCCACGGCGGTCCCGGTGGCGGCAAGCCGCACTTCGAAGGTGGCCAGATGCCGATCACGCGCCGCATTCCGAAGCGCGGGTTCACGAACCCGTTCAAGGAGTACGCGCAGGTCGTGCGCCTCGATGCCCTCGCCGCCGTGTCGGGCGATGAAGTGACGACGGAGACGCTGGTCGCCGCGGGGCTCATCCGCGCTGGCCACGCACCGGCCAAGCTGCTCGCCAACGGTGACGTTCCCCGCGCCTTCACGGTGCGCGGCGTCAAGGTCAGTGCGTCAGCGAAGGCGAAGATCGAAGCGGCCGGTGGCCGCGTCGACGCCTAAGCACTCCACTCCCAGGGAGTTCCGCGCTCATGGCGCAAGAGAACAACGCAGCCGTCCAGGCGGCGACCAACATCTACCGGACGCCGGAACTCTGGCAGAAGATCACCTTCACGTTCCTGTGCTTGGTGGTCTACCGGATCGGTGCGCACATCACCGCGCCCGGCATCGACGTGGCAGCCCTGACCGACTACTTCGCCCGTCAGGGCCAGGGCGGCGGTCTGCTGGGCCTCTATGACATGTTCGTCGGCGGTGGCCTGTCCAAGGCCACGGTCTTCGCGCTTGGCATCATGCCGTACATCTCAGCCAGCATCTTCGTGCAGATCGGCGGCGCAGTCCTGCCGACGGTCGACAAGATGCAGAAGGACGAAGAGGGCCGGAAGAAGCTCACGCAGTACACGCGCTACCTCACGGTGGTGCTGGCCATGGTGCAGGCGTACGGGTTCGCCCTGTTCACGTCGTCGCTCGCCGGTGCCGTGTCCCGTCCGGGTGCGGGCTTCATCACGCAGATGATGCTCATCCTGACGATCGGCGCGATCTTCGTGATGTGGCTCGGTGAGCAGATCACGGAGCGCGGCCTCGGCAACGGTGCCTCGCTGATCATCTTCTTCTCGATCGTGCAGGGCATGTGGCCCGCGATCATCCAGACGTTCGGCTACATCAGCACCAACGCCGTGTCCCCGTTGTCGCTCGTCGTGCTGGCGATTGTCATGGTCGGCGTGGTGGCGGGTGTCGTGGCGATCACGGTGGCGGCGCGACGCGTCCTCATCCAGATCCCCCAGCGCACGATGGCGCGTGGCCGGCAGCGTGAAGCCGCCCGCAACTTCATCCCGCTCCGCATCAACACCGCGGGCGTGATGCCGATCATCTTCGCGCAGTCGGTGATCGTGATCCCGGGCATGCTCGCGCAGTTCAGCGGGAACGCCCGTGCACAGGAGTGGGCGGAGATGTTCAATCCGGCGGGCCCGAGCCCGTGGTTGTTCTTCGTCGTGCAGGCCGTGCTGATCGTGCTGTTCACGTACTTCTACACGTCCATCATCTTCAATCCGGTCGACCTGGCCGAGAACCTGAAGAAGCAGGGTGGATTCGTGCCGGGCATCAAGCCGGGTGCGAAGACGGCCGAGTACATCGAGCAGATCGTCGAGCGTATCACGCTGCCGGGCGCACTGTTCCTGACGTTCATCGCGCTGATTCCGAGCATCATCGCGCTCATCGTCAACGTCCCGTTCACGTTCGGCGGCACGTCGCTGCTGATCGTCGTCGGTGTGGCGCTGGACACGATGGCGCAGATGCAGCAGCACCTGCTGCTGCGGAAGTACGACGGATTCATGAAGAAGGGACGCGTACGTTTCCGCGGCCGCCAGACGCAGTCCGGCTTCTGAGCGGTTCCTCCCGACTCGCTCTGGAGCAGTCAATCGAATGGTGATCGTCCTGCTTGGACCTCCGGGCGCGGGCAAGGGAACACAAGGCGAGCTGCTGGCAGCTCGCCTTGGTGTTCCCAAGATCGCGACTGGTGATGTACTGCGTGCTGCCGTGCGTGATGGCACGCCGCTCGGGCTCGAGGCCAAGGCTGCGATGGACCGCGGTGACCTCGTGCCCGACAGTGTCATCATGGGCATCATGAAGGAAGCGCTCGCGGCGCCGTCGGCCGCTAAGGGCGTGATTCTCGACGGCGTCGTCCGCACCACGCCGCAGGCCGAAGGCCTTAGCGAGACCCTCTCGGACCTCGGCCGTCAGGTCGATGCCGTGCTGCTGTTCGATATCGCCGAGGACGAACTCGTGCGCCGTCTCAGCGGCCGCACCACGTGCGATGTGTGCCAGAAGTCGTTCTTCGGCCGTGAGCCCGGCGAGCCCTGCACCGAGAATGGCAGGACGGGAGTGCTCGTGCGCCGGCGCGACGACGAGCCCGATGCAGTGCGCAAGCGCCTGCAGGTGTATCGCGACCAGACCGCGCCCGTGATCGAGTGGTACGAGGACAACGGCAGCCGTCTGGCGCACATCAACGCCCTCGGCACGCTCGCGGAAGTCGAAGAGCGCGCCATCGCGGCACTCGAGGCACTGAAGGCCAAAGCGGTCTGAGTGCCAGCGTTCCTGGTTTGCAGCACAAGGAAGGTCACGTGACCAGTTCTGCCCCAGCGACACAGCTCAAGTCGCCGCGTGAGATCGAGATCATGGCGCGTGGAGGAACGATCCTGCACGCGACCCTGGAGCGGATGCGCGAGGCTGTGCGTCCCGGCATCAGCACGCTCGAGCTGGACGCGATCGGCGAGGCGTTCATCCGTTCGCACAAGGGCGCCGAGCCGGCGTTCAAGGGCCTCTACGGATTTCCCGGCAGCGTGTGCATCTCCATCAACGAGGAGATCGTGCATGGCATCCCCTCGAAGAAGCGCGTCCTGAACGAGGGCGACATCGTGTCGCTCGACTTCGGCGTGAAGCTCGACGGCATGTACACCGACTCGGCGATCACCGTCCCCGTCGGCGCCGTCGATGAGACGACGCAGCGACTGCTCGACGTCACGCAGCGCGCGCTCGCGGCCGGGATTGCCGCGGCGACCCCGGACAACCATGTCGGCGACATCGGCGCCGCCATCCAGACGCTGGTCGAGGCCGAAGGGTTCTCGATCGTGCGCGAACTCGTGGGCCATGGCGTGGGGTTCTCGCCGCACGAGGAGCTGCAGATCCCGAACTACGGCAAGCCGAAGCGCGGGAAGCGGCTCGTCGCGGGCCTGACGATCGCGATCGAGCCCATGGTGAACGTGGGCACGGCCAAGACGCGCACGCTGAGCGACAAGTGGACGGTCGTGACAGCGGACGGGAAGCGGTCGGCGCACTTCGAGCACACGGTGGCGATCACGGATGAAGGGCCGCGGATACTGACGGGGAGAGGCTGAAGCCGAACAGCAGAAGCCGCACGGCAGAAGCCGAACTGCTGAAGCCGAACGGCAGAAGCCGGACAGCGGATTGCGAAGTGCCTGAATCGGCGTACGATTCAGGCACATGTCGTATCCCCCATCTCCGTGAGCACAACATGAAATACGCCCGTGTTGCAACGCTTGCCGTGTGCGCGGCTGCGTTCGCTGGTTCAGCCATGTCGCTGGGTGCGCAGGCGGCACCGGCGGCTCCGAAAGCGGCATTGCCCACCACCGCGCCGCTGGTCGTCACCCTGATGCGTGACATCGACGGCCTCGCCGGCAAAATGGTCGACCTCGCGAAGGCGATTCCGGCCGACAAGTACGACTGGCGACCGTCTGCCGGTGCGCGCTCGGTGCGTGAAGTCATGTTGCACGTCGCGTCCGACAATTACCTGCTGCCGGCGCTCGCGGGCACGACGGCCCCCGCGGCCACGGGCATCAAGCTCACCGACTTCAAGTCCGTCGAGGCATATGAGAAGCGCCCGCTGTCGCGCGACTCGGTGATCGTGGAGCTGCAACGTTCATTCACGCACCTGGCCAACGCGATGGCCAAGACACAGACGTCGAACCTCACCGAGACGGTGAACATGTTCGGGCAGAAGTCGCCGGTGCAGGACCTGTGGATCCTCACGACGACGCACCTGCACGAGCACCTCGGTCAGTCGATCGCGTACGCGCGCAGCAACAGCATCACGCCCCCGTGGAGCAAGTAACGCGGTAACGGGTCAGCCCGCCGATGCGACGATGGACGCATCGGCGGCGCGCACGGCACGGGCGGCCGCTGCGGATGCGACGGCAACGGCCGCATTGGCCTGCGCCAGCAGTTCTGCGCCGGCCGCGGCATCGCCTGCATCGAATGAGGCCACATTGATCTTGACGTTGAGTGTCGCGCCCTTGCACGCGGCTTCCGCCATGAGACCGGCGACCGCAGCATCGCTCGCCGCGTTGGTGTTGCCGCGTTCCGCGACCGCGGCAGCAAGGTCGGCAACCCTGGCCGCGAGTTCGGCGCTCTCGAGCGGTACTCGCGTTGCGCCGAACAGCGCATCGCGGATGGCGGCGGCGCGTGCTGTCGCTGCGTCCGCTGGTTCCTTGGGCATCGCGTAGGCCGCGCGCACGCTCTCGTAGGAGTCTGCGTCGAGCTGCACGTAGCGCTGCAGCGCATTGCGGTACTCGCTCGCCTTGATGGCGACGTCGCCCATCTCCGCTTCGACCGCCGCGTATTTCTTCTTCCCGACGGTGAGTCCCGCCACCATCCCGGCGAGTGCGGCGGCGAGTGCGCCGGCCAGTGCGGCGACGCTGCCACCGCCCGGCGTCGGCACGGGTGACGCGACACGCCCCACGAACGCGTCGAGCGCTTCCCCGCCGGCCACGGTTTCGCGGACGCGATGCTCGAGGATCATGCCCTTCGAGAAATTGCGCAGCATCACATGACGCGCGCCGGCGTCGAGCAGCACGCGCTCCGGCACGAGGCCGACGATCTCGCTCCATGTCGGTGTGACACCGTGCGCTGCCGCCTCCATGCGCACGATCTCGAATACGCGATGCAGCGGTGTCGCTTCGGTATCCACGAGATTCATGGACACCTGCGCCTGTCCATCGACCTCGAGGCCGAGCCCCTTCACGAACTTGAGGCCACCACTGCTGCCGCGAATCGCCTTGGCCACGGCCTTCGCGACGTCGAGGTTCGACTTGTCGCCCAGGTAGACGTTGTAGGCGACGAGGAACGGGCGCGCGCCGACGGCCGTGGCGCCGGCGGTGGGGTGCAGTTCAGCTTCGCCGAAGTCGGGACGCCGCGCGGCATTGACTCGCACCTCGTCGCGCAGGCCTTCAAACTGTCCACGACGCACGTCAGCGAGATTCTCGCGCGCGGGTGTGGATGCCGCACGCTCATACAGGTACACCGGAATGCCGAGCTCACTGTATGCGCGCGCCCCGAGTTCCTTGGCCAGCGCGATGCAGTCGGTCATCGTGGCGCCGTCGAGCGGAATGAACGGCACGACGTCGGTGGCACCGATGCGCGGGTGCTCACCCTGGTGCACTGTCAGGTCGATGCGATCCCGCGCGACGCGCATGGCCGCGATCGCCGCCGGCACGGCGGCGGTGAGCTCAGCGACGAACGTGATGACCGTGCGGTTGTGGGAGGGGTCGCTCGACACGTCGAGTACGTGCGCTCCTTCGGTCCCGGCAATGGCGTCACGGATGGCAGCGATGATGGCGGGGTCGCGGCCTTCGGAGAAGTTGGGGACGCATTCGATCATGAGCGGCGGCGAAGGAAAGTTGCAGCGGCTGGAGCGGGAAGCGGCGAAGCTACCGAAAGGTACTGCAACAGCAACGGCGTCTCACGCGGAGATTGGGGCAGACCACGGAGTGGCGCAGCGAACCGCGGGTTTCTACAGCCTCACGCGGAGGCGCGGAGAACAGCGCGCAGAGGCGCGGAGGGGTGAGGGCGACGGCGCTCGTGCCATTCACTTTTCATGGGCGGCTCCGTGGCATGCCACAGACTCCATAAAGAAAAGAAAAGAGGGGCTCGCCGCGATCCTCTCGGCGTGCCCCGGTTCGTGGTTCGCCGTTGCTGTTCTCGGCGCCTCCTTGGTCCTCCGCGCATCCAAATGCCAACGTCTACCCCTGCAGCATCCCCAGAAACCACTCGTGCAGCACCGCGTTGCTCGCGATGATCGGGCCGAACTTGATCGGCGCCGGATTCCCGTCCATGTCCGTGACGATGCCGCCCGCCTCGCGCACCAGCAGGATCCCTGCGGCGACGTCCCACGGGGCGAGGCTCATCTCCCAGAAAGCGTCGAAGCGGCCGCGTGCGAGGTCGCAGAGGTCGAGCGCGGCCGCGCCGCAGCGTCGCATGCCCGAGACCTGCGGAATGAGCCGTTCGAGCTGGCCGAGGTACTGGCGCACTCCCTCTTCCGACTTGAAGGGGAAGCCCGTGCCCACCAGTGCGCGCGTCGTGCGTGACGTCGTGCTCACGCGCATCGGTACCCCGTCCACGAATGCGCCGCCGCCCGCCGTTGCCGTGTACTCGCCGCCGCGGGCCACGTCGTTGACGACGCCAACGACCGGCACCCCATCGATCGCGATGCCGATCGACACGCAGTACGACGGGTAGCCGTGCAGGAAGTTCGACGTCCCGTCGAGTGGGTCGACGATCGCCGTGAGCCCAGAGCCCGTGTCACCGTTCGGGCCCAGCTCCTCCCCGACGATGCGCAGCTCCGGAATCGATGCCAGCAGCGAGGCGCGGATGCGCTCCTCCGCGCCGATGTCGACCGCACTCACGAAGTCTGTCGCGGCCTTCTCCATCCACACGATCTCATGGCGTGAGCGGGAGCGCTCCTCGATGAATGCCGCCGCCTCGGCGGCAGCGCGGCGGGCAGCGTCGAGCCAGAAGGCGAGGTCGGTGGCGGAGGGCGTGTGCGAGAGTTGCACGGCAGCAGGGTGAGGCGTGATGAAGGGCAGGCGTGCGGTTACGTTTGGGCATGTCTCGGATCTTCAGCGGCATCCAGCCCTCGGGCGAACTGCACATCGGAAATTACCTCGGCGCCGTCCAGAACTGGGCCGCGCTGCAGTCGTCGCATCCCGGCGCGCTCTTCTGCGTCGTCGACTACCACGCCATCACCGGCAACTACGATCCCGCGCTCCTGCGGCTTCGGCGCTGGGAGATGGCGAAGTCGCTGCTCGCCGCCGGCATCGACCCCGCGAAAGCCGCGCTGTTCATGCAGAGTGACGTGCCGGAGCACACCGAGCTGGGTTGGATCTTCACGACGCTCGTGCCGCTCGGCGATCTCGAGCGGCAGACGCAGTTCAAGGACAAGGCCGGCAAGATGGAGAGCATTCCCGCCGGCCTGCTCATGTATCCGGTGCTGCAGGCCGCCGACATCCTGCTCTATCGTGCGGATGCCGTACCCGTCGGCGAGGATCAGGTGCAGCACCTCGAGCTCGCACGCGACGCAGCACGCAAGTGGAACGCGCGCTTCGGCGAGGGCTTCTTCCCGGAGCCCAAGCCACTGCTCACGCCGACGCGTCGCATCATGGGCCTCGACGGTGGCACCAAGATGTCCAAGTCGCTCGGCAACACCGTGGGCCTGCTCGAGACCGAAGAGCAGATCTGGGCGAAACTGCGCCCGGCGATGACCGACCCGCAGCGCGTGCGCCGCACGGATCCGGGCCGGCCCGAGGTGTGCAACATCTACCAGCTGCACAAGGCATTCAATCCGCCTGAGGTCGTGGATCACGTGGCCGTGCAGTGCAGTACGGCCGGCTGGGGGTGCATGGACTGCAAGAAGGTGTTGCTGGAAGGCATGATGCGCGAACTCACACCAATCCAGGCTCGCGCGCGTGAGCTCGACGCGGAGCCGGATCGCGTGCGCGATGCGCTCGCCGACGGCGCACGTACGGCGCGTGCGATCGCGCGAACCACGATCGACGAAACGCGGGAACGCATGGGACTCGACACGCCGGCACCTTCCGCGGCACCACCCGCCGTCACGACCACCGCGTGATGCAGGTCGTGAAGCGTCTCGTCGTCGATCTGATGAGCAGTGCGCCGCATCAGCGCCTGCCGGAGTGGGCACGTGAACGGCTGACGGCCACCGCGCCGAAGGGATGGGAAACGGTGGTGATCACCGCGCCGACGATCTCCTCCGGTGACGGCACGAACGTCGTGAGCGACGAGACCATCCGCGCCGTCTCGGAGGCTGAAGCATATTTCGGCTTCGGCGTTCCGGGCCCGCTCGTGGAACACGCACCGATGCTGCGCTGGGCACACAGTGCATCGGCAGGCGTCGGCAATTCCATCACGCCCGCCCTGCGCGCGAGTGGCATCACCCTGACGAACAGCGCAGGCGTGTATGCCGAACCCATGGCCGATACCGTGCTCGCAGGCGTGCTGCACTTTGCGCGCGGACTCGACTTCGCCGTGCGTCAGCAGGCGGGCACGGTGTGGAACCAGCTGCCGTTCACGAGTGCGACGACCGACATCCACGAGCTGAACGAACTGCGAATCCTCGTGGTCGGTGCCGGCGGCATCGGTTCCGCGGTCGCGCGTCGCTTCACCGCGCTCGGCTGCACCTGCACCGGAATCCGGCGTCGTCCTGAACTTGGAATCCCCGACGGATTCGCCGCGGTCGGCGGGCCGGACGATCTCGATCGGCTCCTGCCGGAGGCCGATGTCGTGGTGGTGGCGGCCCCGCTGACGGATTCCAGCCGCGCGACGATCGATGCGCGCCGGCTGGCGTTGCTCCCGGAGGCGGCAATCGTCGTGAACGTAGCGCGGGGAGGCCTCATCGATGATGCGGCGCTCGTCGCGGCTCTGGGGAGTGGGCGGCTGCGCGGGGCGGTGCTGGATGTCTTCGGCACCGAGCCGTTGCCCGCCGACAGTCCGTATTGGCATCACCCGCGCGTCCTGATCACTCCGCACGTCTCGGGGGTGTCGCCGCGCAGGCAATGGACACGTGCCCTGGATCTGTTCGAAGACAACTGGCGGCGCTGGGTAGCGGAACGACCGCTACGCAATGTCGTGGATCTCGACGCAGGCTACTAGCGACCTCGCACAGCGTTCCCGCGCCGGGACTCCGCCACGCGACGTCGACTCCGTACCGCGCCCTGTCCCCACGCAGCGCGTTTCACGGAGCAGAGGGCGAATCGTGGCGATTGATCGCATCATCAAGGCAGCAGTCGATCGGGGTGCATCCGACGTGCACATCAAGGCGGGCGACGTCGTGCGCGCGCGCATCGACGGCCGTCTCGTGGCACTCACGAAGCAGACGCTCAGCGGCGACCAGACGCGAGCGATCGCCCTGCATCTCATGGCGACGGAAGCCGAGCGCGCGACGATCGATACGCTGCAGGACCACGACACGGCGTGGGCGTCGCCCGGTGTCGGCCGCTTCCGCGTGAACATCCTCCGCCAGCGCGCGGCACACTCCGTCGTGATGCGCGTGATTCCCGAGAATGTCCCGACGTTCGAGGGGCTGCGCCTCCCATCCGTGATGACGCGCCTCGCGCATGCGGAGCGTGGCATGGTGCTCGTGACCGGCGTGACGGGCAGCGGCAAGTCGAGCACGATGGCGGCGTTCATCAACGAGATCAACGCGAGCTACGAGAAGCACATCCTCACGCTCGAGAACCCGATCGAGTTCCTGCACAACGACATCAAGAGCTCGGTCACGCAGCGCGAGATCGGCATCGACACCGAGAGCTTCCGCATGGGACTGCGTGCGGCGCTGCGCCAGGATCCGGACGTGATCCTGATCGGCGAAATGCGCGACGCGGAGACGGTCGACACCGCGATGAAGGCCGCGGAGACGGGACACCTGCTGGTGTCCACGCTGCATACGCCGGACGCGCAGAGCACGATCATGCGCATCGTCGCCATGTTCCCGCCGAACGAGCAGGACGTGGTGCGCATGCGACTGGCGGAGTCGCTGCAGTCGGTGGTGTCGCAGCGACTGCTGCCGCGCGCGAGCGGACAGGGGCGCGTCGTCGCCGCGGAGATCATGGTGGTCACGCCGACGATCCGCGACCTGATCGCCGAGAACCGCATCGCGGAGATCCGCGATTACATGACGGATGGCTCGCAGTACGGCATGCAGACGTTCGACCAGCATCTCGCGGAGCTCGTGAACGCGGGCGAAGTCGCGTTCGAGATCGCGCTCGCGGCAGCGACGCGGCCGGCAGACTTCGAGCTGGGCTTCCGCATGGGCAAGGCGGCGCCGGCGGCAAAGCCCGACCTTCGCAAACCGTCGGTGACGGGCACGATGGCAGCCGTCGGCGCAGCGCCGGCGTCGGGCATGGGGCACAACCCATTGGGCACGGGCGCCAACCTGCCACCGATCCTGACGAGTCCGACAGGGCATGCGGCGGTGACGAGCCCAAGCCCGCTCGGCGGCGACACGGTGTTCGGGAGTGGGTTCGAGAGTCTGTTCGGGAGTTGAGAGGGAGAGAGGAGAGAGGGAGAGGACGACTCTCCTTCTCTCCCTCTTTCCTTCTCTCCTTCTCCTTCTCTTATTTTCCCTCATGCCGACTACTCCTCTGGGCGGGCTCATGGTGCCTGCCGTCTCGACGTTCCATGCCGACGGTGCGATCGATCGCGCGTCGTTCACGTCCAACCTCGAAGCGCACTTCGCGCATGGGATGGACGGGGTGCTCGTTGCCGGATCGAGTGGTGAGTCCGCCCTGCTCGACGATGACGACCGCCGGACCCTGCTCGAACTGGCGCGCCAGACCGTGCCGGCCGACAAGTGGCTGCTCGCCGGCATCGGCAGCGAGAGCACGCGCCAGACGATCGCCCGGGCGCACATGGCGAAGGACATCGGCGCCGATGCAGCGCTCGTCGTCTCGCCGCATTACTACCTGAAGCGCATGTCGGAGGCGGCGCTGGTCGCACACTTCCGCGCCGTCGCGGATGCGAGCCCGCTGCCGATCATGCTGTACAACATTCCCGTGTATGCGCACGTGGTGCTCTCACCCGCGCTCGTGCACGAGCTCGCGCAGCATCCCAACGTGATCGGCATGAAGGACAGCGCCGGCAACCTGCCGGTGCTCGCCCAGTATCTCGAGGCGCAGAGCCCGACATTCCGCGTGCTCACGGGCAGCGGCGCGACGGTCGTGCCGGCACTCACGGCCGGCGCGTCGGGGGCCATCCTCGCGATCGCGCTCTACGCCGGCCCGGCGGTGCGACAGATGATCGACACCTATCGGTCGGGTAACGCGGAGAAGGCTGCAGGCGTGCAGGCGTGGCTCGCACCGCTGGCGACCGAGATCGCGGGCGCGCTTGGCCCGGCCGGCATCAAGGCCGCGATGAGCCTGGTTGGACTCGCTGGTGGGCCAACGCGGGCGCCGCTCCTGCCGGTCGAGGGGGAGGAGTTGGCCGGCGTGCGGGCACGGCTCGCGGCCGCCGGACTGCTGCCAAGCTGATCCTGCCCAGGCACGGGCTTCCGAAACATGCCTCTCTCGGGAGCGTAGGGTCGCATATGCCCACCGACACCCTCGCACACCCCGTCGCATGCTAGCGATCACCCTGCTTGGCATCGTGCTGCTAGCCGGCCTGATCGCCGTGCCCCTGGGCCTTCCCGGCCTGTGGGTGATGCTCGGTGGCGCGTTGCTGTACTGGATTCTCGTTCCGCTGGGCGGGATCGGCTTCTGGACCATCGTGACCGCCAGCGTGCTGGTCGTGATCGCGGAAATCCTCGAGTTCAGCATCTCGGGGAAATACGCGCGGCGTTTCGGCGGGTCGAAGCGGGCGTCCTGGGGCGCGATCATCGGCGGCATCGTCGGCGCGATCATCGGCGTGCCGCTCCCCGTGATCGGCTCGCTCATCGGCGCGTTCGCCGGGGCATTCGCGGGAGCGTTCCTGGCGGAGCTGACGGTGGCGAAGGAGACGCGGGGGGACCCGACGCGTGTGGCGACGGGCGCGTTGGTGGGTCGCGCGGTCGCGGCGGCGACAAAGGTGGGGATCGGGCTGGTGGTGGCGGTGCTGGTGCTGTCGGTGGCGGTGGCGGGGTAGGGGACGGGGTTTGGGGGGCAAGTTGCTGGCTACGGGTCGGTTCCTCTGTGTGCTGACGGCCAGGGCAGGTGTCGCTTTGCTTGGCGAGACCAACGTGCATCGGCTGTCAGCGGCAGCTGTGAGCGCCAGCTGCCAGGGGCGGTACCCTCAGCTGACAGCCATAGCTGTCAGCTTGAGCTCCCGGCCAAGCCCGAAGGAAGAACAATCGGGTTGCAACGGTGGACGCCGCGGCCTCCAGGTATCTGGCCGCTTTCGCTATAGCTGACCGCCATCGCTGTCAGCTTTCAGTTCACCGCTGGCGCTGGTGCGGGCAGCTGCCGCTGACAGCCGATCCACGTTGGTCTCGCCACGCGCAGCCATATCAGCCCCCGGTAGTCAGCGAACAGCCAAGCGCACCCACCACCCCCCAGACACTCTCCCCGCCCCGGTCGGTTGCCAGCCCCCACTCCCCGACTAGATTCACTCAACGCCCCGCGGGTTGTCCGCGGGGCGTTTTTTTGTGCGCGGCCGAAGCGCCGCCGGAGAGTCTGACATGTTCGATACGACGACGCGGACCGTGGTAGTGGTCGGGGCGCAGTGGGGCGACGAGGGCAAGGGCAAGCTCGTCGACGTGCTCGCGGAAAAGGCCGATTGGGTCGTGCGGTACCAGGGCGGCGCCAATGCCGGCCACACCGTGCATATCGGTGACCGCTCCTTCGTGCTCCACCAGATCCCGAGCGGCATCATGCACGGTGGCGTGCGGTGCGCCATCGGGAACGGCGTCGTCATGGACCCTGAAACGCTCTTCACCGAAGTCGACGAGCTCGTCGCCGACGGTATCGACGTCGAAGGCCGCCTGTATGTGAGCGAACGCGCGCATCTGGTCATGCCGTACCACAAGCTCGTCGACAAGGCGAGTGCCGCGAGCAAGGCCATCGGCACCACGGGGCGTGGCATCGGCCCGGCGTACGAGGACAAGGTGGCCCGCCGCGGCGTGCGCGTGCTCGACCTGCGCTCGCCGGACCGCTTGCGTGAGCTCGTGTCCGCCGGCGTCGCACGCGCGAACTGGCAGCTCGAACGCTCGGGTTCCGACACGCGTGCGTCCGTCGATGAAACGATGGCGGCGTTGCAGGCCCTCGCGCCGCGACTGCTCGCGATCGCGGAGGATGTCGGGCTGTGCGTGCATCGCGCGATCAAGAACGGCGCGGCCGTGCTGCTGGAAGGCGCGCAGGGCTCGCTGCTCGATATCGATCACGGGACGTACCCGTACGTGACGTCCAGCAACACCACCGTCGGTGGTGCCGCCACCGGCGTCGGCATCTCGCCGATGTCCATCCAGTACGCACTGGGCGTCGTGAAGGCGTATACGACGCGCGTGGGCAATGGCCCGCTGCCGACCGAGCTCGAGGAGCCGCTGCACTCCGAAGTGCGCAAGCTCGGCAACGAGTTCGGCGCGACCACCGGGCGTCCCCGCCGGTGTGGCTGGTTCGATGGCGTCGTCGTCCGCTACGCGGCGCGTGTGAATGGCCTGACCGGGCTCGCGGTCACGAAGCTCGACGTGCTCGACACGCTGGAGAAGCTCGCGGTGTGCACCGGATACCAGATCGACGGCGAGCTGTTCACGGAGTTCCCGGCGGATCTCGGGATGCTCGAGCGCGCAGTGCCCGTGTACGAGTGGTTCGACGGGTGGCGCCAGCCGACGCAGGACGTGCGGCAGCTCGAAGACCTGCCGACGGCCGCGCGCGTGTATCTCGACCGGATCGAGGCACTTTGTGAGACCCCGATCGCGTTCGTCTCCGTAGGTACGCGACGGGACCAGATCATCGGTGGCCATGTAAGCGTGTGAAGGCGGATGCACCGGGCGCCAATGCGCCCGGTGCGGCTGCGTTCAGCGCTTCTGCGACGGAGCAGGGGATGACGAGCGGTACGATGGAAACGATCGACCTGGCGATCGTCGGGGCAGGTCCGTGTGGGTTGGCGGCAGCGGTGGCGGCAAGGAAAGCCGGGCTGCACGCCGTCGTGTTCGACCGCGGTCCCATCGTGAACGGGATCACCGGCTATCCCACGTACATGACGTTCTTCAGCACCGCCGATCGCATCTCGATCGGCGGTGTGCCGTTCATCGTCGCTACCGAGAAGCCGTCGCGGCGGGATGCGCTCGCCTACTACCGTGCCGTGGCCGACCTCTTCGAGCTCGACGTGCGGCAGTACGAGACCGTCGACCGGCTCGAGGCCGCACACGACATGTCGGGCGACGGGCCGACGCGCGGCCGGCCATCGTGGCTCCTGCACACTTCGCGGCGCACCGGCAGCACGTCGGTCACACACGCCCGCGCCATCGTGGTCGCAACCGGATACTTCGGACGGCCGAACCGGCTGGGCGTCCCGGGCGAGGAGCTCCCGCACGTGCGGCATGGCTACGAGGACGGCCACTACGCCTGGAAGCAGCAGGTCGTCGTCGTGGGCGGCGGCAACTCCGCCGTCGACGCTGCGCTCGACATGTACCGCGCGGGTGGCGACGTCACGATGGTGCACTTTGCCGAGAGCCTGGACCCAAACGTGAAGCCGTGGGTGCGCCCGGAGATCGAGGCGCGGCTGCGCGAAGGGAAGATCCGCGCGCTGTACGGGTCGCGTGTCACGGCGATCACCGAGGATCATGTGGTGGTGCACGGTCCGGACGGCGAGCAGCGGGTGCCGGCCACGCAGGTCTACGAGCTGACCGGCTATCTCCCGGAGACGGGCCTGCTGCAGCAGGTCGGCGTCCCGATCGACCCCGAAAGCGGCGTGCCTGCACACGATCCGCTCACGATGGCGACACCGGTTCCGGGTGTCTACCTTGCGGGAGTGATTGCGTCCGGATTTCAGGCGAATCGCATCTTCATCGAGAATGGACGCGACCACGGCGAGATGATCGTCGCCGACTTGCTCAGCTACCAGTAGCTACCAGTAGTTCACCTCCCCACGCACAAACACGATGGCCCCGACTCCCGACGTGATGGACAAACTCGTGTCGCTCTGCAAGCGGCGAGGATTCATCTTCCAGTCCTCCGAGATATACGGGGGCACCGGATCGGTGTGGGACTACGGCCCGCTCGGCGTCGCGCTGAAGAAGAACATCAAGGAAGACTGGTGGAACGCGATGACGCGCGCGCGCGACGACATCGAGGGGCTCGATGCTGCCATCCTGATGCACCCGCGCACGTGGGAGGCGAGCGGTCACGTCGCCGGCTTCGTCGACCCGCTCGTCGACTGTCGCACCTGCAAGGGCCGCTTTCGCGCCGACAAGCTCGAGGACGCGCGCTGCCCGCAGAAGCCCAGCAAGCAGCCGGGCCAGCACGACGCGTGCGCGTTGACCGAAGCGCGCAACTTCAACCTGATGTTCAAGACGTACATGGGCGCGCTCGAGGAGAGCGCGAGCATCGTCTACCTGCGGCCGGAAACGGCGCAGGGCATCTTCGTCAATTTCCTGAACGTGCAGCAGTCGATGCGCCAGAAGGTGCCGTTCGGCATCGCGCAGATCGGCAAGGCGTTCCGCAACGAGATCACGCCCGGCAACTTCATCTTCCGGACACGCGAGTTCGAGCAGATGGAGATGCAGTTCTTCGTCGAACCCGGCACGGACATGGAGTGGTTCGAGACGTGGAAAGCCGCGCGCATGGAGTGGCACTACTCACTCGGCCTCGCACCGGAGCGGCTCAAGTTCCACCAGCACACCGCGGGCGAACTCGCGCACTACGCACGCGCGGCCTTCGACGTGACGTTCGACTTCGGCGGCACGCTCGGCTTCCAGGAGATCGAGGGCGTGCACAATCGCGGCGACTTCGACCTGTCGCAGCACCAGCAGTTCTCCGGCAAGAAGCTCGAGTACTTCGACCAGCAGGCGAACAAGCGCTACGTCCCGTACGTCATCGAGACGTCGGTGGGCGCCGATCGTGTCACGCTCGCCGCACTCGTGAATGCGTATCGCGAGGAAAGCGTCGAGGGTGAGGACGAAGGTCGCGTCGTGCTCGGTCTCAGTGCGAAGATCGCGCCGATCAAGGCCGCCATCTTCCCGCTCACGAAGAAGGACGGCCAGCCCGAGATCGCACGGAAGATCGTGAGCGACCTGCGCAAGTCGTTCGCGGTCGACTACGATGAGACCGGGTCGATCGGCAAGCGCTATCGCCGCCAGGACGAAGTGGGCACGCCATTCTGCATCACCGTGGATACCGAGACCGGTGCGAGCGGCAGCGTCACGGTGCGTGACCGTGACACGCTGGCGCAGGACCGTGTCGACATGACGCAGCTCAACGGGTATCTCGCGACGAAGCTCGCGTAGGGTGACGCACTCGCTGCGCGAGGGCTTCCGCATGACGGTGCCGCTGGTCAAGACGCCCTGAACCCGGCGGCGTGAGCCGCTTGCGACGCACGATGGGCTCGGGCCGCCTGCCGGGAATCCGCACGGGCGAGTGTATTGCAGATGTGCCGGTGGCACGCGCGGGACGCCCCGCGGAAGCCACCTGAAACGACGCACCGCAGGTATCTTGAACTTATGGCAAAAGTCTCACCCAAGGCTCGTCCCGTTGCGCTCGTGACCGGCGCGTCGCGCGGCATCGGTCACGCGATCGCCGTGCGTCTCGCCGACCAGCATGACATGATCCTCGTGGCCCGTGACCAGGAGGCGCTGGACCGTACGGCTGCCGCCTGCCAGGCCAAGGGCGCGAAGACGGAAACGATCGCGATAGACATCACGAATTTCCTGCAGATCGCGACGGCGCTGACCGGCCTGCACGTCGATGTGCTCGTGAACAATGCCGGCGTGGCCACGATGAAGCCGTTTCTCGAGATGACGGCGCAGGAGTGGCACCGCATGGTCGACGTGAACGTGAATGCCCTGTATCACGTGACCCGCGCGATCCTGCCGGGCATGGTCGCACGGGGGCGAGGCCATGTGTGCACGATCGGCAGCATCGCCGGACGCAACACCTTCGCGGGCGGTTCCGCCTATTCGGGCACGAAGCATTTCGTGATGGGATTTGCCGAGTCGCTCATGCTCGAGGTGCGCGACGCGGGGGTGGGCGTCTCCGTGGTGATGCCGGGCTCGGTGGATACGGATCTCTTCCCGCCGGGTACGAACAGGTCGTGGATGCTCGAACCGAGCGACGTCGCGGACGCCGTGGCATTCGTGCTCGACGCGCCACCGCACATGCTGGTGCATCGCATCGAAGTGCGCCCATTGTCTCCCAAGCGCAAGCGTTGAGACGACTGTCATGACCGCAAGCATCTCCGGTGAGAGCGCCGCCATCGCGGCCGGCTCCAGCCACACCGATTCCAACCCCGCGCCACGCGAACTCCTCGCCGTCCGCGAAGTAGCATCGGCGCTGTTGCGCGCCGACCGCGCAGTCGACGTGTATCAGTTCGCGCTCGACCGCATCACGCCGATCCTCGGGGCCGCCTTCTCGGTCGTCATGCAGCTGAGTGACGACGGGACCCTGCTGCGGCCCGTGGCGCAGCACGACTGGCCCGCGAAGCATCGTGCATGGATCGGCGCACTGCGAGTGCGTGTGGGCGACGGCCCGAGCGGCATGGCCGTCGCCGAACGTCGCCTGGTGGACGTGCCGGATCTGTTCGCGGATCCATCGCTGAGCGCGTGGTACGAGGTCGCGCACGAGCTGGGCTTTCAGTCGATCCTCGCTGCACCGCTGATCGGTTCGAGCCGTGTCCTCGGCGCGATCGTGTTCTACTTCACCGATGCGACGCACGTCTCCGGTGAAGCCGAAGCGCTCGTGCGCCTGGTCGCGGACCAGCTCGCGGCCACGGCCGAGAAGGCGGCATCGATGGACGCGCTGCGCCGGGCGAACGGCGCACTGGCCGAAGCGAATGCAGAGCTCGAGAAGCAGCAGGCGGAGGCGAGCCGCGCGCGCGCCGAGCAGATGCAGTTCATCGACGTGCTCACCCAGGAGCTGGCGAGCGGATTGAGCGCGGCGACGCTCTCGGGAAGCAATCCGGAGGACGCGTTGACGACGGCCTCGGCCACCGCCTGCGCCGCGCGCGAACTCGTGCAGTGCGAACTGGGCACCATCGGCATGATCGAGGGCGAAGTCGACCCGCGAGTGCCGCTGCAGGACGCCGTGAGCACGTGGCGGTCCCGGGTGCGAACGCTTCCCATTGCGATCGGCGAGCCGACCGTGCTGCTGCCCGTGATGCGCACCGACGTGCGGTGGTTGCAGCGCATGCTCGAACTGTTGATCGGCCATGCCGTCAGTCAGTGTGGCGGCGGCAACAGCGGCAGTGCCGTGCAGGCGGACGTGGAGCTGGGCCGCGGATTCGTGGCGCATCGCGTCGCATGGCGGTGCAGCGTCACGCCGGATTACCCGCACCCGATGATTTCCGTGTTCGATGTTCCGCTGGCCAAGGCGATCGCGCTGCGGCTTGGTGGCGAGTTGCGCTTCGACGATGGCAGCAACGATGACGGCGAACGCAGCGTGACCGCCGTCTTCTCGATCGACGACTGATCCGGGCTGCCCGTAGGGGCCTGCCCGGATTCCCGTTCCGACACTCTCTACCGATTCGACGATGCATCAGCAGTCCAACCGGCAGTTGCAGGAGCGCCTCACTTCGCTCCCCGTGGCCGACGTGCTCGCCGCCGCAGCGCGCTTCTTCACGCGCCAGAACGGCGTGTACAGTGCATTCGTGGAGAAGGAGGGGCCGACGTACATCGCCATGCGCGGGCAGGGCGGCGAAGAGCTCGTGATCGCCGCGCGCACGACGGACGCTGGCACGTCGGTGTCGGGATCGACATACCTGTTCGATGCGCAGATCGCCCGCTTCCTCGACTCGCTCCCTCCGGCGCCACCGCCTGCGCCGCCGGTTCCGGCCGAGCCGGAGGTTCCCTCCGCGCCGTCGGCGTTGCCGGAAGGACGGGACACGGTGCGGGCTGGTGCATCGCAGCCGACGACCGTCGCACCCAGCCCGGCGGCGTCATGAGCGAACGGTTCGTGAATGGACTGCGCGCTCGTGACGAAGCCATTCGGCTCACGGGCCCCGACACACCGGGCGTCTGGACGGTGCGCGTGCAGGGTGCCGAAGTGTGGGACGCCGTGCGCGTCACCGCGATGCCTGCGACGTCCGTGCGTGAAGTTAAGCGGGCGGCGATGGCGGAGCTCATGCCCGACGTGGAGACGCTCGACGCGTATGTGGTGAAGCTGCGCGGCATCGAGGTGCTCGACGAGAGTCTCTCGCTCGAAGCCGCGGGCGCACTCGATGGCTCGACGCTGCTGGTGATGTCGCGCCGTCGCCGGCCCGTCCGCTGAGGGTGCGCATTCGGACCTCGCGCCCGGAGCCGCTGCGCTGATGCCAGTCGCCTACATCTCGCACTCCGATTGCGGCCGTCATGACACGGGGTGGAATCATCCCGAACATGTCGGCCGCCTGCGGGCGATCCCGCGTGCGCTCCGCTACGACGCCGCGCTGTTCGATGCGCTTATTCATCACGAGGGGCGCCACGCGACGGTCGAGGAGCTGCTGCTCGCGCACGATGGCGCATACATCGAGAGCATCCGCGCACTGTCGGCCGGCGGCGGTGGCCAGCTCGATGCCGACACCGTGATCAGCGAAGGCACCTGGGACGCCGTCACGGCGGGCGCGGGCTGCGTGCTCGATGGCGTCGACATGGCGTTCGACGGACGCGCGCTCCGCAGCTTCTCCGCGGTACGTCCGCCAGGCCACCACGCGCTGCGCAACCGGGCCATGGGCTTCTGCATGTTCGGCAACGTGGCGATCGCGGCGCACTATGCGCTCGCCCGCGGATTCGCCGAGCGTGTGCTCGTCGTGGACTGGGATGTCCACCACGGCAACGGCACGCAGGCGCTCGTCGAGCACGACCCCCGGATCCACTTCGTCTCGCTGCACCAGTGGCCGTGGTATCCCGGCACCGGTGCCGCCGACGATCACGGCCCCCTCGGGACGGTGTTCAACGCGCCCATGCCCCCCGCGCTTCCGCCGCAACGCTACATCGACGGCCTGCTTGCCGCCGTCGATGCAGCGGCTGACGGATTCACGCCGGACCTGGTGATCATCAGCGCCGGATTCGACTGCCTTGCGGGCGATCCGCTGGGTGCATTCACGCTGGGCCTCGACGACGTCACGACGATGACGCGGGCGCTGGTGGAGCGCGCGGAGCGGTGGTGCGGGGGGCGGGTCGTGAGTGCGCTCGAGGGCGGGTACGCACCCGATGCGGTGGCCCAGGCGGTGCTGGTCCACCTGCACGCGCTGATCTAGCTTCCCACGCATGCCGGTCCCGCCTGCCGCCCTCCCCGTTCGCCAAGTGCCCCCATGCCCACCACATCCGCGCTCGTAAGTCCCGCGGGCACGGATCCGCTGCCGCGCACGACCTATCGGTCGCCCAAGGGCAACGACATTCACGACTGTCATCCCCGTGATCTCGCGGCGCTGATGGCGGAGGGTGGCACGCTGTGGGTGGACATCGACAGCACGGTGCGCTCGCAACACGCGCTGCTGGAGAAGCTGTTCCGCTTCCATCCGCTCGCCATCGAGGACACGCTCAACCCGAACTCGCGCGTAAAGCTCGAGGAGTACGAAGGGTTCCTGTTCATCATCCTGCGCGGCGTCGCGCTCGCGACCACGACGGACGACCCGTACGACCTCGAGACGAAGGACCTGTACTGCTTCCTCGGCAAGCGATACCTCGTGACCGTGCATGCCGGCTCGATGCCGTCGGTGGAACGCGTCGCGCAAGCCATGCGCCGGTCGCCGGAGCTGCTCGACCGTGGTGTGGAGCGGGTGCTGCATGCGATCCTCGACGACACGATCGACGGGTTCTTTCCGATCATGGCGCAGATCGACGAGTTCATCGACTCGCTCGAGGAGCGCGTGTTCATCGAGTTCGACGAGAGCGCGCTCCGCGACCTGTTTCTCGTGAAGCGACTCGTGCTGTCGCTGCGCCGGTACCTGCAGCCGTCGCGCGAGGTGATGAACGTGCTCACGAACCGGCCGAACGCGCTGCTCACGTCGGATGTGCAGCTGTATTTCCGTGACATCTACGACCACGTGCTGCGCATCAACGATGCGCTCGATACCTATCGCGACCTGCTGAGCAGCACGATGGACGCGTATCTCACGCAGGTGTCCAATCGTCTGGGTACGACCACCAAGACGCTCTCGGTCGTGGCGACGATGTCGCTGCCCTTCGTCGTGGTGAGCGGCATGTGGGGCATGAACTTCACCCGTGTCCCGCTCTCCGGCTGGCCCTACGGCTTTGCCTTGCTGGTGACGGTGCAGCTGGTACTTGGTTTTGCCCTGCTGGCCCTGCTTCGCTGGCGCAAGGTGCTTTGACGCTGGTGTCACGTCCCGCCGTTCCGTCGCCACTTCTCCAACCCGGCTCCGATGTTCTGTCCTGAATGCGGGACGTGGAATCGCGCGGCAGCAGCGCGGTGCACGCGCTGTGGCGTGCCGCTGCCGGAAGTGTCGGCGCCGCCGCTCGATGTGCCCGACGAGGAGCTGCAGGACCTCCGCAAGGCCACCGGCAACCGCTACACGGTCGTCAAGCGCCTCGGCAGCGGCGGCATGGCGCACGTGTATCTCGCGCGTCACGCCGTGCTCTCGCGCCCGCTCGTGATCAAGGTGCTGCACAAGGGACTCGCGCAGGACCCTGAGATGCGCGAGCGTTTTCGCCGTGAAGCAGAAGCCGCCGCGCGCCTCGTGCACCCGTACGTGTGCGCCATCGCCGACATGGGCAACGCCGGCGACATCGAGTACCTGGTCATGCCGTACTACGCTGGTGGCTCGCTCGCCGACCTGCTGGGCAGGCAGCGCATCGTGCAGCCACCGCACGCATCGGCCGTGGCGGTGCAGGTCGCGTGTGCGCTCGACTACGCGCACCGTCGCGGCGTCGTGCACCGGGACATCAAGCCCGACAACATCCTGTTCGACGAGGACGGCAACGTCGCGCTCACGGACTTCGGCATCGCGACGGCGCGCTTCCATGGCCGGCTCACGGCGGCGGGCCGGGCGATGGGCACGCCACACTACATGTCGCCGGAGCAGGCCATGGGCCGCCTGGTGGACGGCCGCAGCGACCTGTACGCCGTCGGCCTGCTCCTGTACGAGATGCTGGTCGGCAAGCCGCCGTTCGACGGCGAAGACTCTTACGCAGTGGGGTACAAGCACGTGCACGAGATTCCGGTCGCGCCCGACGTGGCCAACACCAGTGTTCCGGCCGTGCTGAGCGGCATCGTCATGAAATGCCTCGCCAAGCAGGCGGCCGAGCGCTACGACCGCGGCTTCGAGCTGGCGGATGCACTCATCGCGTTTCTGGGTGCCAGCGGCGCTTCCGCCGACCTGCGCTCGGCACGCGCGGCGCGCCCGACTGGCGGCCTCACTCCTCGCTGACTGACACACGCATGAAACTCCACGCCGAGATCGTCACCGTTCACACACGGCACCCGTTCATCATCGCACGGGGTGGGCAGAGCGAATGGCAGACCGTGTGGGTGCGGATCACCGACAGTGACGGCGCCGAAGGGTGGGGCGAGGCGGCACCGAGTCGGTTCTACGGGGAGACGGCGGACAGCGTGATGTCAGCGATGACGCGCTTCGCTCCCATCGTCGAACGCGCGAACGCGTGGTCGATCGAGGCCGTCGAGCGCGAACTCGAGCGGGAGCTGCGCTGGAACGCTGCCGCGCGATGCGCGATCAGCTCGGCGCTGCACGATCTCGCCGCCAAGCGGCTCGGCGTGCCGCTGTACCGGATGTGGGGGCTCGACGCAGCGGCGACACCGCTCTCGAGCTTCACCATCGGCATCGCGCCGGACGACGAGACGCTCCGTGCGCGTGTGCGCGAGGCTGCGGCGTATCCGATCCTCAAGATCAAGCTTGGCAGCCCGCGCGACGCGCAGACGCTCCGCATCGTGCGCGAGGAGGCACCCAAGGCTACGCTGCGCGTGGATGCGAACGCAGCGTGGACCGCGAAGCAGGCGCTCGGCATGCTGCAGACTCTCACCGACGTCGGCGTCGACATGCTGGAGCAGCCGCTCCCGGCGCACGATCTCGCCGGCCTGCGCTTCGTCCGCGAACGGTCGCCGATTCCCGTCGTCGCCGACGAGTCATGTCTCGTCGCATCGGACATCCCGAAGCTCGAAGGCGTCGTCGACGGCGTGAACATCAAGCTGGCCAAGTGCGGATCACTGCGGGAGGCCATGCGGATGATCGCCACGGCGCGCGCGCACGGAATGCGCGTGATGTGCGGCTGCATGATCGAGACGACGTTGGGTATCGCGGCCGCCGCGCACTTCTCGCCGCTGCTCGACGACGCCGACCTCGATGGCGCGACGCTGCTCGCGGACGATCCGTTCTCCGGCCCGGGCATTCCCGATGGCCGTGTCACGCTCGGCGATGCACCGGGACTCGGTGTGACGCGACGCGCGTGACGCGACGCTGACGGTGTCCTCGTGACGCTTCCGGGACTGGTCGTGCAAACGGCCACGCGGGCCGCCGTCCGCTGCGTGGAGGTCGCGCTTCCGGCGCCGCTGTTCCGGACGTTCACGTACGCAGTGCCGGATGGCATTGCGATGCCGATTCCTGTCGGCTCGCGCGTCGTGGTGCCGTTCCACAACCGCCGCGAGATCGGAATCTGCCTCGGTGAAGTGGCGCCGCCGCCGGGTGTGTCGCTCAAGCCGATCGAGTCCGTCGCGGATGAGACCCCGAGCATTCCGGAGCCGTTGCTCGCGACGGCACGATGGATCGCCGACTGGTATGCGGCGCCGCTCGGCGTCACGCTACGCGGCATGCTGCCGGCGGTGCTGAGTGGCGTGCAGGCGTCGATTCCCACACCGAAGACGCGTCGTGTGGCGCGCCTGCTGCAGGACCTGCCGTCGCTGATGCAGCGCGAGAAGGCGTTCTCCCGTGCGAAGCAGCAGGGCGTGATCTACCAGTTGCTCGAGGCGCAGGGCGGGATGGCGCCGGTGGAAGCGCTGCTGCAACAGGCCGGTTGCACGGCCGGCGTGATCACCGCGATGGCCAAGCGCGGATTCGTCGAGATCCGCGATGAGATCGTGCAGCGCGACCCCTTCGCGGAGCGCGCGGGAACCGCGCCGCCGCCCAACCCGAGTGCTGCGCAGCGCGAAGCGGTCGAGACCATCGTGAATGGCGCGCCCGGGCAGACGTTCCTGCTGCACGGCATCACCGGAAGCGGCAAGACGCTCGTGTACATCGAGACGCTGCGGGCCATCCTGCGCGATGGGAAGCGCACCGCCATCGTGCTGGTTCCGGAAATCGCACTCACTTCGCAAACGGTCGACCGGTTCCGCGGTGCATTCGGGGACGACGTGGCCGTGCTGCATTCGGCGCTGTCCGACGGTGAGCGCTACGATGCATGGCTGGCGCTGCGGCGTGGTGAGCGGCGCATCGCGGTGGGTGCACGTTCGGCGTTGTTCGCGCCGCTCGAGAATGTGGGCGTGGTGATCGTCGACGAGGAGCACGAGTCGAGCTACAAGCAGTCGGAGACGCCGCGCTACAATGCGCGCGAGGCGGCGATCGTGCGCGCGCGTGCCGAAGGCGCGGTGGTGGTGCTTGGCAGCGCGACACCGAGCCTCGAGAGCTGGGAGCGCGCCGAGCGTGGCCAGTCCATCCTCATCTCGCTGCCGGATCGTGCCGGCGGTGCGACGCTACCGCACGTGGAGACGATCGACCTTCGCACGGTGATGAAGGAGGCGACCGCCGCACGCAGCCCGCAGGCGCCGTTCGATCACGCGATGGGGGTGTTGAGTCCGAAGCTCGCGGCGGCGCTGGAGACGCGGCTCGTGCGCGGCGAGCAGAGCCTGCTGCTGCTCAATCGCCGCGGCTATGCCTCGTTCGTGCAGTGCCAGGCATGCGGCGAGGTGGAGGTGTGTCCGCACTGCAGCATCTCGCTGACGTACCACCGCGTGCCGGAGAGCCTGCTCTGTCATTACTGCCAGCACCAGGCGACCGTGCCCGTGACGTGTACGCGCTGCGGCTCCGAGCAGGTGCGTCGCCGCGGGCTCGGCACCCAGCAGGTCGAGCGTGTGGTGGCGGAACGGTTTCCGGAGGCCCGCATCGCGCGCATGGATGTGGACACCACCAGCGGAAAGTGGGCGCACACCGCCATCCTCGACCGTGTCGGCAACGGTGAGGTCGACATCCTGCTCGGCACGCAGATGATCGCCAAGGGGCTCGACTTCCACAACGTGACGCTGGTCGGCGTGGTGGATGCCGACACTGGGCTCAACCTCCCAGATTTCCGGGCGGCGGAGCGCACCTTCCAGCTGCTGTCGCAGGTGGCGGGCCGCGCGGGACGCGGGCCAAAAGGTGGAGAAGTCCTCATCCAGACGCGCATGCCCGCCAGTCACGCGGTGCGGCACGCCGTGACGCACGACTTTCATGCATTCGTGCGCGAGGAGCTGGACGCGCGGCGAAGCCCGGCGTATCCGCCGTTCGCCAGCATCGCGAACGTGGTGGTCAGCGGCACGGACCAGAACCTCACGGCGACGGCAACCTTCGAGGCGGCCCGCTGGGTGAAGGCGCTCGCGGCCAAGGCCCGCATCATCGATCTGGAGCTCGTCGGCCCGGCGCCATGCCCGATCGATCGCATCAAGGACCGCTGGCGCTGGCATTTCCTGCTGAAATCGTCGAAGCACACGGTGATGACCCGCGTGGCCCGGTACATCGCCGAGAAGTGTCCCGTGAAGAAACAGGGAGAGCTGCGTCTAGTTGTGGACCGTGATCCTGTTGGGCTGTTGTAACCGCCAATCCCAGCCCTCTGATTACTGACTACTGATTACTAGTACTGTTGTCTCGCTTCTGAATACTTTGGGTGTACTGTCCTCTGTTTTCCCAGCCGAGACAGCAGTATTCGAGTAATCAGAAGCGAGACTTCAGTACCAGTAAACAGTATTCAGTAGTCAGTATGCTGGCTTCACCTCGTTCATTCGGCCTTTCGCATGACTTCACGACTGCTCGACGCCATACCGCCGTACATCTTCTGGGAGCTGGATGCGCGCCGCAGTGCGCAGCGCGCGCTTGGCAAGACGCTCATCGACTTGGGTATTGGCAGTCCCGATGGTCCGATCCCGGGCGTCGTCATCGAGGCCATGCAGCGTGCGGCGACCGAGCGCGCGCTCAGCAACTATCCGAACTTCCGGGGGCACCCGCAGTTCCTCCGTGCCGCATCGGACTACATGGCGGAGCGATTCGGCGTATCGATCGATCCGTCGTCCGAGATGCTGGCGCTCGCCGGCTCGAAGGAAGGCATCGCCGAGTTGATCATGTCGCACTGCAATCCCGGCGAGGTCGTGCTGGTGCCGGAGATCTACTATCCGGTGTATGCGCGGGCGACCGCGCTGTGCGGCGCGGAGCCGGTGTTCGTGCCGCTGCTGGCCGACGGGCGCCTCGATCTCGATAGTCTCTCGGCCGAGACGTTGCAGCGTGCGCGTGTGCTCGTGGTGAACTATCCGAGCAATCCGACCACGGCCGTCGTGCCGCTGCAGGAGTTCGAGCGCCTCGTGGACTACGCGCGGGCGCACGGCCTGCTCCTGATCAGCGACCTCGCGTACAGCGAGCTGTCATTCGACGGGTTCCAGGTACCGAGCGTGCTGCAGGTGCCGGGTGCAAAGGACGTGGCGGTCGAGCTGCACACCTGCTCCAAGAGCTTCAACATGGCGGGCGTGCGGATCGCATTCGTGGCAGGCGGGCGTGCGGCGCTCACGCGTCTCGATCTGTATCGCGCGAACGTCGGCTACGGCGTGAGCACGGTGTCCCAGCTGGCGGGTGCGGCAGCATTCACCCACCACCTCGACATTGTGCCGCCGATCGTCGAGGAGTATCGCGCGCGTCGTGACGCCGCGGTGGGCGCGCTGCAGCGTGGCGGGTGGGACGTCGTCGCGCCGAACGCCACGATGTACCTGTGGTTGCCCGTGCCGGCGGGTTTCGACGACTGGGGCTGGGTGTCGGCCCTCATGGAGGGACCCGGTATCGTCGTCACGCCCGGCATTGCTTTCGGGGCGGCGGGTCGCGGGCGCTTTCGTATTTCGCTCGTGCAACCGCCGGCGACACTGGCGAGCGCGGCGGAGACCATCACGAGCTTCGGCGCAGTGCAGGCAGCGGTGTAGACGGTCATGCAGGCGGCAGTGCACGCGTGGTCGCGTGCACTGCGCACCCTGTCAGCTCACTTGGCTGGTGCGGGGGTCGTGGTCGGCTGCTTGAGCGCGATGTCCCACTGCACCTGCACTTCGTCCTGAATCGGATTCACGGCCGAGTTGTACGCGATGCCGTAGTCCTTGCGGTTGATCGCGAAGTGGCCGCGGAAGCGCCCGGTCGTGCCCTCGTAGAAGACGAGCGTAGCCGGAACGACGACGCGCTTCGTGGTCCCGCGCACGGTGAGGTCGCCGGTGATGTCGAGCTTCGACTCGCCGCTCTTCTTCACCTCGACCGACTTGAACGTGATCGTCGGAAACTTGTCGACGGCGAGGAAGTCGTCGCTGCGCAGGTGCTTGTCGCGCATCTCGACGCGGGTGTTGATGCTCGACGCGTCGATGGTGATGGCGACCGTGGAGGCTTCCCAGTTCTTCGGGTCGAGCGCCACGTCGGCATCCCACTTGGCGAAGAAGCCGTGCGCGCTGAGCATGCGGGAGTCGGCCACGAAATTGATCTCGCTGTGGGCGCGATCGATCGTGTGGGGGACCGGCGCGGCCAGCGGACGGGCGGCGACCAGCATGGGCAGGGCGAGGGCAGCGGCGAAAACGCGCATGGGACGCATCGGACTCTCCACAGGGTAGAAGCAGAAGGACAGGCAGCCGGCCCGCCTTATATCACAGTGCTAAGGTACCCAGTGCCTGTTGTAACAGCAATCCCCGCAACAAAGAATTCCACACTGTCTCGCCCGGTGCCTTGAACGCCCCCCTGCAGACCGGCCATCTTATTGGCGTGACGCGATTTCGCCCGCCGGAGCTGACCGGAGAACCGCTCGTCGGGGCCCCGGATGCCCGGTTCGTGCCTGCGCCGGCCGACGGTGTCCTCCCCGAGTCGTTTTTCTCGACGACCAACCTGCCTACCTACGTGAAGGTGGCCGGGCGCTGGCGCCTGCCGCTCGAGCCGCGCATGGACTCGGCCATCGTGCTCGGCGCCGACGGCGTGCTCCGTATTCGCGAGGGCCGCCGGGTGCGCGCTGGCGACCGGGTGGTCGTCGGCAGTGCGGAGGACGGGTCGCACGGGGTGTTCGTGCACGCACATGCGTTCACCGAGCCCGAGGACGGCAGTGAGTTCCGCTTCATGACGAGCGAAGTCTCGCGCGAGAAGCCGATCGACTACACGCACATGGCGCGGCTGCTGGTGGAAGAGCGCGAACGTGGCGGCTACTCGATCTGGGTGACGGGGCCGGCCCTCGTGCACTCGCGTGCGCGCGCGGACATGACGTGGTTCGTGGAGCAGGGGTTCGTCGGTGCGCTGCTCGCGGGCAATGCCGTGGCGGTGCACGACATCGAAGCATCGATGTTCGGCACCACACTCGGCATGACCGGCACGGGGCAGGCGAGCGCGGGCGGACATGGCCTGCACATGCGTGCGATCAATGCCGTGCGATCGGCAGGATCGATCGCGGAGGCCGTGCACAACGGCACCATCACGAGCGGCATCATGCACGCGATCGTGCAGCACAAGGTGCCGTTCGTGCTGTGCGGATCCATTCGTGATGATGGTCCGCTGCCCGATGTCATCACCGATACCGTGGCCGCGCAGGATGCGATGCGTGCGCACGCCACGCGCGCGACAATGGCCGTGATGATCGCGACCGCGCTCCATGCGATCGCCACCGGCAACATGCTCCCGTCGTTCGTGATGGAGCACCCGGACAGCAACGACCCGGGGCCGTTGCGCGAACTGCCGACGATCTGCGTCGACAGCTCGGAGTTCGTCGTATCCAAGCTCAAGGATCGTGGCACGCGCCAGGCGTTCGGCGTGGTCACCAACGCGCAGGATTTCCTGCACATTCTCCGCCTGTTCGTGGAGCGCGAGCTCGATACCCGGGCGCGCGACGTCGCCGCCGGTGAGCCCGCGCGCCAATTCCCTTCGGCCACCACCACGTGACCAGTGCCAGTGTCTTCCCGGATTCCGACGTGAACGAGTCCGACGACGTTATCGAGTCCGACGACGTGACCGAGTCCGGCTCGATCGAGGCGAGCGTCCCGTCGGACGATGCGCCCATCGAGGACGTCCCGGCCGAGGAGACCGCGCCCGAGATCGTGTCGCTCGCGATTCCCGATCGTGCCGACGCACCGATTTCCGAGATCACGGAGCGCTTCTTCAAGGCGATCGTGGCGAAGGTGCCGGTGGACCGCATCGAGGAGCTGCATCTCTTTGCCCCACTGCGGCAAGGCGGGGTGGAGACTGGCATCGCGGTCATCGCTGCACGCGTGATTCCGCCCCCACCGGTCGAGGCACCGCTGGTGCTCGCGCTCGACGATGCAGTAACGCAGGAAGCCGAACTGCCAGAGGCCGAACTGCCAGAGGCCGAACTGCCAGAGGCCGAACTGC
>JAZKCW010000043.1:8603-20371 GCA_040387895.1 Gemmatimonadota bacterium | reverse complement strand
GCCGAACTGCCAGAGGCCGAACTGCCAGAGGCCGAACTGCCAGAGGCCGAACTGCAGGAAGCGTCGGACGATGCGGAGCGAGAGGAGACGAGTACCGACGACGCAACAGTGGAGATGTCGGAGGATGGCGGCGAGGGCGTGGAGATCGTCGACGCGGGAACTCCCGACGTTGTGGAGATCGACGCGGCGGCCACCGACGACGATTCGCCGTACGCGCCCGAAGGCCTGCACCACATCGCCGTGGATGCAATCGAGGAGTCCATTGCGTACGTCGCGGAAGCGCCGCCCGAGGTGGAACGGCACACGGTGTACACGGCACGCTATCGTCTCGTGCAGAAGGGGCCCGAGCGCGGCAAGTGGGAAGCGTCGGTGGTGGACGAAGCCGATGCACCACTGATCACCGTGGAGATGGTGGTGCGTGGTGTCCAGCGCCGAGCCGGCGAAGCGTCGGATACGACACGCTACACCGGCGCGCAGATCGCGCACGCACTCCGCAACGGCTGACCGGCGCATGTCCGACGACGGCGACGCGTTCCGCAACTATCTCCGTGACCACAACTTGCCGGTCACGGCGCAGCGCGTGGCCATTGCGGACATCATCCTCGGCACGGACCGCCACCTGTCGGCGGAAGAGATTGCGAGTGAGCTCAAGTCGCACGGTGCGGCCGCCGGTACGGCGACGGTGTATCGCACGCTCGAGGTGCTCGTGAAGAGTGGCCTCGTGGTGGAACGCGATTTCGGTGAGGGCTTCAAGCGATACGAGGCGTCGCGTGGCGTACCCCATCATGAACATCTCATCTGCACGTCATGCGGGCGCGTGACCGAGTTCCGCGACGAGCGACTGGAGCGCATGACGACACTGCTCGCCGAGATGCACGACTACACGCGCCAGCGTCACCGGCTGGTGATTCATGGCCTGTGTGGAACCTGTCGCCGCGGGCCTGACCGGCCGGGGTCACGTGGCGCCTGAATCACTGACGCTTTTCATCGCGTTCGCCGCGGGGTTGCTCAGCTTCCTGAGCCCGTGCGTGCTGCCGCTCGTGCCCAGCTATCTCACGTTCATCACGGGGCTGGGGCTCGAGGACGTGTCACGCGCGCGCCGCACGACGGTCGTGCACGCGCTGCTGTTCATCCTGGGCTTCTCGTTCATCTTCGTGGCGATGGGCGCAACGGCGACGGCGTTCGGGCGGTTGCTGCTCGCCTACCAGCTGTGGATCGCGCGCGCCGGTGGCGTCCTGATGGTCGTGATGGGTCTCTGGATGCTTGGCGTGTTCAAGTTCGGCGCGTTGCAGCAGGAACGTCGCATTCACCTCAGCGACAAGCCAATCGGCTACCTGGGCACGGTGCTCGTGGGGATGGCATTCGGCGCCGGGTGGTCGCCCTGCCTCGGGCCGACGCTGGGCGCGATCCTCACGCTCGCGATGACGGAAAGCGAAGTGCAGAAGGGCATCGTCATGCTCTCGATGTACTCGCTCGGACTCGCGGTGCCGTTCCTGCTCGCGGCGCTCGGTGTCGAGCGTTTCCTCGCATTCTTCAAGTCGTTCCGTTCGAAGCTCGGCCTCGTCAATCGCATCGCCGGTACGCTGCTGATCGTCGTCGGCGTGCTGATGTTCACGGGGCTGTTCGAGCGGCTGGCGAAGGTGCTGCAGCCGCTGACGCCGGCGTGGCTCATATAAACGGCAGAAGCCGAAAAGCAGAAGCCGAACAGCAGAAGCCGAACGGCGGAAGCCGGACGCACAGAAGCCGGACGCACAGAAGCCGGGAGATGCTCCTCCCGGCTTCCGTTGTTCGACTTCCGTTTTTCGGCTTCCGTTTTTCGGCTTCCGCTGTTACGGCAGGAACGGCGTGATGATGGCCGTGACCTGCGCCTTCGTGAGCGGCTCGTCGAACGCTTCCGTGGCGGCGTTGATGCCACCGTTGGCGGCGGCGCCGGGCAGCCCGGTGATGACGACCGTGGCCTGGGTGCCGTTGTCCTCACCGTCGTACACGCCCTGCGTGAACGGGGGAAGGTCACCGCGGCTGTTGCCCGTGATCCATCCCTTCTGGCCGCGGAGCTTGCGAACCACGGCGGCGTGACGCGCCTCGACCGAGTGAATCGACAGCGCCGCGCTGAGCGCCGGCTTGTCGTTGATGAGGAACTCCGCCTGTCCCTTGTACGCGCGGACACCCGTGTCCTCGAACGCCTGCGCCACTGCCTGGAACGTGGCGTACTGGCCAGCGCCCGTGAAGTTGAAGCCGGCCAGCGCACCCTTTGCCGTGAAGTCGAACGCCGGACGCGCAACCGGAGTGCCGCCCTTGGCGGTGATGAGCCCCTGAAGCCCAGTCACGTGTGCGTTCTCGTGATCGCGGATCCGGGTGAAGAGTGCCAGGTCAGCCGCGGGGATGAGCCCTGCACCGGCGACGGCACGCGTGTAGAACTCGGCTTCGAGATGCTCGAGCAGCAGTGCGAACTGCAGCACGTCGAGCACCGCAGCCGGCGTCTGCGCGTAGGCATCCTTGGCCAGTGCGCCGAGCGCGATCGGGATGGAGCCGAGTGCCAGGAGTGCGGCGATCTTGCTGTCGACGCTTGCGCCCTGTGCGATTTCCGACGCGCGTGCGTCGAGCGTGTCGAGGATCTCTGGATCGATGTTGCTGATCATCGTGTCTGTTGTCATGTTCGCGTTCCTCAGCCTGTGGTGTTGTTGGTGCCCGGGGCGTTCGCGAACGTGGCAGGCGGGTTGGCGAATGTGAGCTTGTCGACGACGAAGCCTTGGGCCGCAGTACGCACGGTCGCGGGGCGCTTCACGTCATCGAAGGCGTTCGGCGCGAAGTCGGCGGACTTCGGGTTGATCAGGTCACGAATCACGGCGGCATGACGCGCCTCGACGGAGACGATCTTGCCCGCGAGGGTGAGGTTCGCGCCAACCGTGAGATACTGGCCGGCGCCATTGTACGCGGCGACGCCAAGGTCCTCGAAGTCCCGCGCGGCGTTGAGCACGGCCGTGCGATTCTTGAAATCGAGGTTGCCGTACGTCGGCGTGAGCGTGAACCCGTTCGTCGCGCCGAGTGCGGCCTTGAACAGCTCACGGTGCAGCACTTCGTGGTACTTGATGTCCGTCAGAATCGCCTGTTCGGCGGCCGAGAAGGCAGTCGAGCCGCTGAAGTTGTTGACGACCTGCGTGTAAAAGTCGGCTTCGAGCTGTTCCAGTGCGTACGCGAACTGGAGGACGCCGACGTCGCCGGGCTTCGCGAAGTCGATCGTGACCGCGTTGCCGGTGTTCGGGCCGGGGCCCGTCAGGCCGCCGTTGTCATCGTCATCGCTGCATGCGATGGCCGAGGGAAGCATCACGAGCGCGCCTCCCATGGCCATCATCTTGAGGACATCGCGCCGGGTGCGCGCGGTGCCAAGCATCCCGGCGTCGGGGATGGTGAGCCTTGGTCGTTCGGACATGCAACCTCCGAGAGAGTCTAGTCGCGCATCATGCGCAGGTCGTCTCGGGGCTACGTTGCAAGTCACGATCCGGATCTATAATCCTGCATCATGTTGTGATATCGGCATTCTCCGGCATCGATTCACGCTAAGAATGGCGCGCTTTTGTACCGGCAGTCCGGCCGTGTATCAGGCGGCTGCGTCGCTTCCTGCTTCTATAGCATCCAGCAACTGCTGCCGCTGCAGAAGGCGTGCGTAGCGCCCACGCGCTGCGATGAGCGTGTCGTGTGTGCCCTGTTCGACGATCATGCCGTTGTCCAGCACGACGATATGGTCGGCGTCGCGTACGGTGCTGACGCGATGCGAGGCGATGAGTGCCGTCCGCCCTGAGAGTACGCCGCGCAACCCCGCCAGGATTGCTGCCTCGGTGTGCGTGTCGACGGCCGACAGCGCATCGTCGAGCAGGACGATGCGGGGCCGCCGGGCCAGTGCCCGTGCAAGGGCGGTGCGCTGCTTCTGCCCGCCGGAGAGATTGATGCCCCGCTCGCCAAGCCGTGTGCCGAGTCCTTCCGGCAGCGAGGCGATGGTGTCGGAGAGCTGCGCGATCTCCGTCGCCTCGGTCACTTCCGAGAGTGCGCCGCCGCCGGACATCGCCACGCGTGCGAGCGACTGCTCCGCATCACCCGTCGCGGTGCGCGGAGACGCACGCTCGGCGGTGACCGTGAGCGGCGACCGTTCATCGGAGAGGCCATATGCGACGTTCTCGCCCACAGTCTCGCTGAACAGCAGCGATTCCTGCGGGACGTAGCCGATCTCCCGGCGGAGCGTGTCGAGCGGCACGTCACGGATTGGAATGCCGTCAATCAGGATCTCGCCTTCCTGCGGATCGAACAGGCGCGGGATGAGATCCATCAGCGCGCTCTTTCCGGAACCGGTCGCACCGACGATGGCGAGCGTGCCACCGGCCGGTACGTGAAACGAGATATCGCGCAGGATCCATCGCGCCTCACCTGCCGGCGCATCGTCCCGCTTCTCGTCCGCGCTGCGATAGTCGGCATCGACGGCGGCCCCGTCGACGTTGTTGCTGAGCGCCGCAGGGTAGCGGAACGAGACGTGGCGGAACTCGATGGAGCGCCCGACCGCCGCCTCGGGGAGGGTCGCGGTTCCGGTGTTCTGCACGGCCTGCGGTACGCCGTCGAGGAGTTCGAGCACCCGCGACATCGAGGCGGCGCCGCGCTGGAAGAGATTCGTCGTCCATCCGAGCGCGATCAGCGGCCAGGTGAGCATCGCGAGGTAGATGCCGAAGGCCACGTAACCGCCGACCGTGATCCGTCCGTCGATGAGCTGGCGGCCGCCTACGGCGATCGTGATCGCACCGCCCAGACCGGCCAGAAGGGCGAATCCCGGGTTCATGATGCCGTTCAGCTTGGCGAGGCGCATGTTGGCCTCCAGGTACTCGTTGCCCAGGGCATCGAACCGGGCAGATTCCGCGGCCTCCTGTTGATAGGCACGGACTACCCGGACGCCGGCCAGGTTCTCCTGCGCGCGGGTGGAGAGGCCGCTGAACTGCGACTGCACCGCCTCGAAGCGCTCGTGGACCATGCGGCCGAGCCGGATCATGAGGATCGGCAGCCCGAGCATGGGCAGCAACGCGGCTGCGGTGAGCGTGGGGCTGATGCGAATCATCATGATCATCGCGAACAGCGCACCGGCCACCGTATTGACGAGGTACATTACGGCTGGGCCCGCTGCAAGCCGTACGGCGCCAAGGTCGTTCGTCATGCGCGCCATGAGATCCCCGGTTCTCCAGCGGACGTACCAGGAGGGATCGAGGGTCACCAGCCGGGCAAAGAGGTCACGGCGGAGATCGGTCTCAATATTGCGACTGATACCATTGAGCAGCTGCCTCATCAGGAAACGCAGGACGCCGCTCGCGAGGGCGGTGACCAGCATCACGGCAGAGATCGTCAGCAGGGGGCGGAGTGTGGCGCCAGCGCGCATGGCGTCGATGCCTTGCCTGAGCAGGGACGGAATCACGCTCGCCAGGGCGGCCGCGATCACGACGGAGGTCAGTCCGATCGCAACCTGCCGGCGGTACGGGTGGTAATAGGGGAGGAGGCGTCGCAGGGCCTGACGCGCGGGTAGCGCCATTCAGTCGTTTGCCGTCGTTCGTCGTTTGCAGGTCGTGTGCTGGTCGTCTGCAGTCGGTGTGTCCGTAGTGCCGCACGTTTGCAGAAGGAGTTGCACAAGCTGTCGCGCATCGTCGTTCGCGAACAGTGCGCTACACACAGTGCGCTACGCGTAGTGCGTCATGCACGGTGGCTTCCGGGATGCTTCACGCGTGTCTCCGTTGTACGGCGAGGTTCGCCATGCAACGCGTCACCGTTTCACAAGCTGTACCAACAGGAGAGGCTATGTCAGAATATATTCGTCGTCGGTCAACAACGCTTTCGGTACTCGGTGCCGCCATGTTCGCGCTTGCAGCATGCGGCGGTGGTGACAAGTCCGACACGCTTGCAGGCGACAGTGCACTCGGCCGCGATCTCGCGATGGCCGGCGACAGCACGGCGGCACAGCCGCAGCTGCAGGACGTGCCCGCTCCAGCGGCGACACCCGAGCCGGTAGCCACCACGCCGGCCCCGCGTCCGGCACCAGCGCGCACGACGCCGCGCCCCGCGCCGCGTCCGACGACGCCGGCTCCGGCCGCGACACCGGCCCCGTCTCCGAAGCCGGCGGTTCCAGTGACCGGCACGGTCGCGGCAGGCACGGGCATGACGTTCGCGTCGAACAGCAAGGTGTGCAGCAACACGCAGCAGGTCGGTGAGAAGTTCACCGCGACGCTGTCGCAGACCGTGAGCGCGACCAACGGCATCGACATTCCCGAAGGCGCGACGGGCACGTTCGAAGTGACGGAGTCCAAGACGGCGGCCAACTCGAGCGGCACCACGGCGCTCGCCGTGCGCCTCGTGTCGGTGACGTTCGGTGGCCGGACGTACCCGGTCGAGTCGAGCACGGAGTCGGCCTCGACGACGCGCGTGCGCAGCGCGACGAAGGGCGACGACGCGAAGAAGGTTGCCGGTGGCGCGATCATCGGTGCGATCGCGGGCCAGGTGATCGGCAAGAACACGAAGGGCACGGTGATCGGTGCCGCAGCTGGTGCAGCAGCCGGTACGGCAGCCGCAGCAGCGACGGGTAACTACGACACCTGCCTGAACAGCGGCGCCACGGTGTCGGTGCGCCTCGACGGCCCGATCACGGTGCGCGCAGCGGCGACGCCGGGCAGCGGGAACTAAGCTGCGGGAGTTGTGGGTGGATAAGGAAAAGTCCCGCGAGAAATCGCGGGACTTTTTTGTTGGTGCGTGGAGGACGAGCGCTCGTAATCTGATTACTGAATACTGATTACTAGTACTGTAGTCTCGCTTCTGAATACTTTGGGTGTACTGTCCTCTGCCTTTCCCGACGGCAAGATCAGAGGACAGTATACCCAAAGACCTCAGTACAAAGACCCAAGTACTAGTAGTCAGTAATCAGTAGACAGTATGTGCGGTGCGTGCCGCCTGCTCAGTAGCCTCGGGCTCCGCCCGAGGCTCTCGGCTCGGGAACGCCTTCCCACCCTCCCCGAACCCGCATGATCGCGTTGATATTCACCAGCGCTCTCAACCGCCGCATCGCGTGTCCCATCCCGCGCAACGAATCCAGCTGCGCCGGCCCGATGCCGCCTTCCTCGTACGTCAGCGAATCCGGCAGCGCCTGATGATGCACCCGCGGCGCCCGCATCGCGTCCATCAGCGACATGCGGTTCGCGAGCACGTTGAGAATCACCTGGCTCGTGCCCGTGATGATCGTCGGGCCACCCGCGGCGCCCACCACCAGCAGCACGTTGCGATTGCCGTCGAGCACGATCGTCGGTGACATCGCGCTCAGCATGCGCTTGCCGGGCTGGATCGCATTCTGCTCGCCCTGCACCAGCCCGAACATGTTCGGCTTGCCGGGCTGCGCGGCGAAATCGTCCATCTCGTCGTTCAGCATGAAGCCTGCGCCGCGCACCCACACGCCCGAGCCCCACGAGTTGTTGAGCGTCGTCGTCGTCGCGACCGCGTTGCCCTGGCGATCCACCACCGAGTAGTGCGTGGTGTTCGTCGGCTCGCGGAACGCCTGCTGCATCCGCGGTTCGAGCTCCGAGGTCGGCGTGGCGCGCCTGTCGTCGATCGTTGCGCGCAGTGCCTTTGCATACGCGGTGCTCGTGAGCTTCTCCACCGGCACGCTCACGAATGCGGGGTCACCGAGCCGCGCGTTGCGGTCGATGAATGCGCGCTGGTAGGCGCTGCCGACGGCGTGGAACCAGCCCGTGCTGCCGAAGCCCGGCAGGGTCGCGTACTGATCGAGCACGTTGAGCGCTTCCGCCATCGTGATGCCACCCGATGACGACGGCGGCATCGACAGCAGCGTGTAACCCTTGAACGACGTCGTGATCGGGGTCCGCGCGACCGGCTTGTACGCCGCGAGATCCGCCTTCGAGATGATGCCACCGCCGCGCCCCATCTCGGCCACCAGCGAGTCCGCGATCCAGCCCGCGTAAAACGCCTTGGTGCCGTCATTGGCGATCGCCTCGAGTGTGCGCGCCAGCTCCGGCTGCACGAGTCGCGCGCCGGCCTTGATCGACTCGCCGTTCGGATAGTACGGCGTCGGCGCGAGGCTGTACTTGGTCACCATCCCCTTTGCACGGCTGATCGAGCCTGCCAGCGCCGTGTCGACGATGAAGCCCTCGCGCGCCAGACGGATCGCAGGCTGCAGCACCCGTGATAGCGACATCGTGCCGTACTTCGAGAGCGCTTCCGCCATGCCCGCCACCGATCCCGGCACGCCGGACGCGAGATGCCCGTACACGCTCTTGTCCGTGAGATTGCCGCTCGCGTCGAGATACATGTCGCGTGTGGCCGTGAGTGGCGCGACCTCGCGATAGTCCATCGCCACCGAGCGGCCGTCCGCCATGCGGATCACCATGTAGCCGCCGCCGCCGATGTTGCCCGCGACGGGCCATGTGACCGTGAGCGCGAAGCCCAGCGCGACTGCGGCGTCCACCGCGTTGCCGCCGGCGCGCATGATCTCCGCCGCCGCGATGCTCGCGACGTCGCTGTTGCTCACCGCCATCGCCTGCGGCGCGAACGTGGCCGATGCGCCCGCCGGGAAGCGCCATCCCTCGGGAAAGCGCGCAGCCACCCGTTCGGGGATCGCCGGCGCATTGGCCGACGCGCCGACGATCGTCGCGCCAGCGCCCATGCCGCTCGACGTGGAGGACGACGACGAACTGTATGAGCAGCCGAGCGATGCGCCCAGGAGGATCGACACGAGGCCGGTCGCGTTGAGCGCGACGCGGGGCGGCAGGATGCGGGAGGCGGGAGTCATCGGGGTATGGGTCGGTGCGAAGCGATGCAATTCAGTGCGGTGCGGTGCGCGGTACGGAGCGGTGCAACCGGGAACGTCTAGAACGCGAAGCGGAGCGCGGCGCGCGTGGTCCGGACACGCCACGAGCGGCTCGTGCCCTCCGGCAGGTCCGCCTTGCTGTGAAAGCCGATGCCGAAGTCCTGCACCAGCGTGACGACGAATCCCGGCTTGAGCGTGTACCCGAATCCACCGCCGAGCGTACCGCTGAGATCCATGCTGCCCGACGGCTTGCCGATGGCGGTCGCGTCGGAGCGGGTGCGCATGTTCCGGAACGCGGTCACGCCCCCGTTGCCTTCGAAGAACGAGTGGAAGCCCGGGCCGCCACCGGAGCGGAACTGCAGCATGGCCGACCACAGGTCGAGTTGCGCGCTGCAACCCTGCTGGCAGCTCACGGGCAGGGGGCTGATCACGTCGTCGAGCGGCCCCGTCGTGAATGGCACGAGGTTCACGTCCACCTTCCCGTAGGCCACCGACAGGCCGAGCGTCGTCGCCTCGTCCAGCGACTTCTCGAGCGAGCCGCGCACCAGCAGCGCGGGATCGTTGCCGAACCGCCACGTGCTGCGGGTCGCACCGTCGTTGATGTCACTCAGGACGGCCGCGTTCGCGCCGCCCGAAATCCACCAGCGCGAGTAGCCCTCCGACATCGGCATGCCGCGGATCTGCGCGTCGGCCACCGGCGCCAGCGTGACGGAGAACACCAGCGTGATGAGAGCCAGCGTGCGGAGCGTCATGCAGGTCCTGATGGTGGGGAATCGGGTTGCGGTGCGTGCATTCTGACTCGTAAGTTGGAATCACGAGTGCCATCACGTACTGTCACGTACTCTCTCGTACCGTGAGCGACCGCCGGGTACTGCGCACAAGGTAGTCTCGCGTTCATGGTGCGGCCATCGCGATGCGACCATCGCGCCGCGCGCGTGCATCCCCTCCACCTCTCTCGTGCCCGCCACGACCCTCGATCCTCGCGTAACGGAACGTCGCAATCCGCGCACCGCCGACATCGACCTGTCGCCCGCGGAAGTCATTGTGGACCTCATCAATGCCGAGGATCGCACGGTCGCGGACGCCGTGGCCTCGCAGCGTGAGCAGATCGCGGCCGCCATCACGCTCGTCGAGACGGCTTTTCGCGCCGGCAAGCGGCTCCTCTACGCCGGCGCCGGCACCTCCGGCCGCCTGGGCGTGCTCGATGCGAGTGAATGCCCGCCCACGTTCGGCACCGACCCGGCCATGGTGGTGGGCATCATCGCCGGTGGCGACCGCGCGCTGCGCACGCCGATCGAAGGGGCCGAGGACAGCGCCGAGGGCGGGGCCGCAGCGATGCGCGAACACGAGGTGAGCGCCGGCGACGTGGTGATCGGCATTGCGGCATCCGGCACGACGCCCTTCGTGCGGGGCGCCCTCGCCGAGGCGAAGCGACTGGGCGCCACGACGGGCCTCGTGGCGTGCAGCCCGCCGCCCGACGCGATGCGTGCCGTGAGCGACCTGCTCATCGTGCCGGTAGTCGGCCCCGAGGTGCTCACGGGCTCCACGCGCATGAAGGCCGGTACCGCGCAGAAGCTCGTGCTCAACACGATCACGACGGGCGCGATGATCCGCATCGGCAAGAGCTACGGCAACCTGATGGTCGACCTGCGCGCGACCAACGCGAAGCTCGAGGACCGCGCCGAGCGCATCGTGGTGGAGACGACGGGTGTGTCGCGCGACGAGGCCCGGGCGCTGCTCGCGCGCGCCGCTGGCGTCGTGAAGCTCGCCATCGTGATGCAGGCGTTGGGGATCGATCGCGACGAGGCCGTGCGACGGCTCGACGAGGCCGGTGGCGTGATCCGGCGTGTCACGGGCAACGCACCGCCAGCGGTGATCGACGCCGCGAGCGCCTCGTGATAATCGTCGGCCTCATGTCCGGCACATCGCTCGACGGCATCTCCGCGGCGGTCGCGCGCTTCTCGGAGTCCGATGGTGCCGTGCGTGCGGAACTCGTCGCCTTCGCGCACCGCCCGTACGCGCCCGACGAGCGCGCGCGTCTCGAGCGGGCCATGGGGCAGGGCACCGCGCAGGAGTTCTGCCGGCTGCACGCCGATCTCGGAGACTGGCTCGCCGACGCCGCACTGCGGGCGCTCGCCGATGCTGGCGTGCCGCGCGATCAGGTCGCGGCGGTGGCGTCACATGGGCAGACGCTCTGGCACGAACCGGGACACAGCACCTGGCAGATCGGCGATGCCGCGCGCATCGCGGAGCGCACGGGTTGCGCAGTCGTCTCCGACTTCCGCGCGCGCGATGTGGCGGCGGGTGGCCAGGGCGCGCCGCTCGTGCCGATGGCGGACGCGATGCTCTTCGCGCACCCGACCGAGTTCCGCGCGCTGCAGAACCTGGGCGGCATCGGCAACGTCGCCGTGGTGCCGCCGGTGAGTGCGATGGGCCGTCCGTCCGCCGACGGCACCGCCGCGCTCCCGATCGTGCGCGCCTTCGACACGGGGCCCAGCGTCGTCGTGATCGACGGAGTGACGCGTGCGCTGCGTCCCGGCTGGAGCTACGACCGCGACGGTGCACTAGCGGCCGCGGGAACGGCGATCCCGTCGGTCGTCGATGGCTGTCTCGCGCACCCCTACTTCGCGGCCGAGCCGCCCAAGAGCACGGGGCGCGAGCTGTTCTCCCCGTCGTACATCGACCAGTTCATCGCGGGTTGTCGTGAGGCTGGTGCGAGTGATGCCGACATCGTGGCCACGGCGGTGTCGTTCACGGCGCGGAGCATCGCGGACCAGTACCGGCGCTTCCTCCCGGAGCCCGTCACCGAAGTCCTGCTGGCGGGCGGCGGTGCGCAGAACCCGACGCTCGTTCGCGCCATCGAGGCGGAACTCGCGGGCGTGATGCCGGCGACCCGCGTGTTACGATTCGACGACGTCTTCTTCGACAGCGAAGC
>JAZKCW010000043.1:0-8503 GCA_040387895.1 Gemmatimonadota bacterium | reverse complement strand
GCCGTGCGCGTGCTCGCGAAGGAGCTGCAGCTCAAGTCGCGGCATCCGCTGCTGATCGCCGCGGAGCTCGAGCGCGGTGCCGGCCAGCAGTTCGGTGGCGCCACGGGACTGCCGCCGCTCGCCGCGATCGCGGCCACGGGCGACATGGAGTCGCTGCGACGTGCGGCACGGCTCACCGCGCGCGAGGCGCGCACGATGGGCGTGAACTGGAATCTCGCGCCGGTGTGCGATCTCGCCTTCACCGCCGACAACCCCACGCTCGGCACACGCACGATGGGCGACGACCCGCGACGTGTCGCCCCGATGGTGACCGCGTGGATCGAGGCGTGTCAGGCCGAGGGCGTGCTCGCGTGCGCGAAGCATTTCCCGGGCATGGGGCGCGCGACGCGCGACCCGCATGTCGCGGTGACGAGCATCGACGTGGCCGCGGACATCCTCAAGGACACGGACATGCATCCGTTCCGCGCGGCGATCAGCGCGGGTGTCGCGAGCATGATGACGTCGCATGCCACCTACCCGTCGCTCGACGGCAGCCGCGCACCCGCGACGCTGTCGCGCGAGGTGCTGCAGTGGCTCCTGCGCCAGCAGCTCAAGTACGACAATCTCATCACCAGCGACGCGATGACGCTGGCCGCGGTGGTGGGTGATCGCACGGTCCAGGAAACGGCAGTGCATGCGCTGCGCGCCGGTTGCGACGTGCTGCTCGCGCCCGGCGATCTCGTCACCACTCTCGATGCACTCGAGCGCGCGCTCGACGATGGCACCCTCGACCCCGATCGCATCAGGCAGAGCGTGCGCCGCCGGCTCAAGTGGGCGCAGTGGGCATCACCGCCGAACGACTGGCGCCGCCCGAGTGGCGCCGACACGGCGTGGGGTGCACTGCTCGCGGATCGCGTGCTGCGCGTGTCGCATGGCCCGCTGCCCGCGCTGGGTGCGATCACCGAGGTGATCGTGGTGGACGACGACCTCGAGTCGCGTGGCATGCCGCAGGGCGCCGCGGCGCTCGTGGAGTCGTTGCGCGCGGCGAATCACGATGCGCGGCACGCGGAGGCGCCGTCGGCGGCGAGTGGTGGCCCGGTCGTGATCGCGCTGTTCGCGGACTACCTGCCGTACAAGGAGCGCTCGGCGCTGCAGGCGTCGTCCTCGGAGTGCGTACGCACGGTGGCCGAGCAGGCGTCGGCGCTGGGGCGCCCCGTCATCCTCGTGTCGTTCGGTGACCCGCGCTTCGCCGACAGTCTCGCACTCGAGGTGCCGACGGTCGGTGCGTGGAGCGGCGACCGCGTGATGCAGCAGGCGGCCGCACGGGCACTGGTGCGCGCGAAAAGGTGAAGCGGAGGGGCTGAGCGGCTGGCTTACGGCGCCGGCTTGAGCAGCAGCGTCTTGGCGATCCACGTGACGGCGATCAGCGCCAGTGCCGCGAGGATGAGGAACACCGGCGTCACCTGCTTCTTGCGCTCCTGCACCGTCTCGTCGATCGCGTCGAACTTCGCCTGATCCTCCCGGGCGAATTCCTCCTCGAGCGGGTGCGCCTCGGGAATCGGTGTCCCGTAGGCCGGCGTCGGATCGCTGCGGAATGGCGCCTGCGGCACGCGCTCTTCGGTCGTGTCGTCGGCCAGCGTGCGGGCCAGCGGGAAGGTCGTGTAGCCGATCTGGTCGTCGTCCTTCGTCGATGCGAGTGCGTCACCGTCGAACCGCGCCGCGATCACCGTGATGTTGTCCGGGCCGCCGAGTGCATTCGCCCGGTCGACGAGGCGCTGGCAGATCACGCGCGGGTCGGCTTCCTCGGTCGCGATGTCGGCGATCTCCGTGGCCCGGACGAGGCCCGAGAGGCCGTCGCTGCAGATGATCAGGGTGTCGCCGCGACGGATCTGCTGGTGCGTGAGGTCGATCGTCACGTGCGCTTCGGGGCCCAGCGCCTGGAGGATGATGTTGCGACGGTCGCTCACGTCGGCTTCCTCCTGCGTCATCTCCCCGGCTTCCACGAGCCGCTGCATCAGCGACTGGTCCTTCGTGAGCTGCTCCGCCTGTCCGCCCCGCACCAGATACGCCCGGCTGTCTCCAACCTGGGCGCAGAAGAGCCGATCGCCCAGCAGGCCGGCCAGCGTTGCCGTCGTGCCCATGCCCCGGTGTTCGGGATGCTCACGGGAGAAGCGGTGAATTCGCGCATTGGCCGTTTCCGTGGCATCGCGCAGCGCTTCGGCGAAATCCTCGGGTGACGATGGGGTGCCCGATATCCACGTCTCTCGCAGCGTGTCGATCACCGCGTCGCCGGCCATGCTGCTCGCCAACTCGCCCGATGCCGCTCCCCCCATGCCGTCCGCCACGAGAAACAGCAGCCCATGCGGCGGTACGGGCACTTCGACATGCGTGGCGTTGAAATCCAGGGGCATGCCGGCTTCGAGATTCGCAACGAGGAACGTGTCCTCATTGTGCTCGCGGGTATGCCCGACGTCAGTCAGCGCGTACACCCGAACAACGACCGGGGCGTGCGGCGAAGGCGATGAGTTGGGGAGCGAAACGGAAGCTTTCACAGCGTCATGTGGCGGGCCGATGCGATCAAGGCAGGTCTGTCCATCACTACGGACGGGCGCGCCGTAGGTTTTGACGTCACGGTAAAGATGGGGCGCGTTTCACCAGCGGGTCAAATCCCGACCACACACGGTAGTCACCCGTCGCCCGCACCGCGAGCACCGGGCCACGAGCTCCGCACGAGCGCCTTCCCTCCGACACTCGTGTCGGCGACCTTGGACCGGATGCACTCTCTCCAGTACGCCACCACGACAGACACCGGATGCCAGAGCGCCAGACGCCGGTGTGTCGGTCGCCATCGGCAGGGTCTGTGCCCGCACTCGCTCCTCTCCGGGGCTGCCTTGCTGCTGGGACTGGCCGCGTGCGCCCCATCCGTCCCCCGCACCGGTCCGACACCAGCGCCCGGAGCATCGCCGGATGCGGCCCGCCTGTCGCTGCCTCCCGTCACACCGGTTCGGGGCGCTCCGATCGCGCTCCGGGTGCAATACCCCGCCGCCAACCAGGTCATCACGAGCCGCGACTCGAATTTCGTCCTCGGTGCGATCGGGTCGGGTGACGCGACCCTCGCCATCAACGGGACCCCCGTGCCGGTGGCCGCGAACGGTGCCTTCATCGCATGGCTGCCCAATCCGCCCGCGGCGGCGCCGGCCTACGAGATCGTCGCCACGCGTGGCACGGAGTCCGTGCGACAGACGCTCCGCGTGCGCTACCCGGCTGCCCGCCGGTCATTGCCGGCGGCGGGGCCGCTGTTGGTGGACAGCGCGTCGCTGCTGCCCGCCGCTCGCACCCGGGCCAGTGCCGACGAGTTCCTTCGCGTGAGCGTGCGTGCCCCGCTGAACGCGACCCTCTGGGTGCAGGGCCCGGATGGCGCGCGCCTCCCGATGCCGCCGCTCGGCCGCACGCCGGTCGCGCAGCCCGCGCTCGGCGCCGCCGATGCGACGACCGACGCCTCGATCACGTTCGCGACCGACGTCCCCGCGCGCCTCATCACCGACCTCGCACGGGTCGTCGTGGCCCGCGGCACCGATACCGTGCGCCTCGCCATGAATCCCGTGGAGACCGTCGACCCGGTGCGGCGCGCACTCGCGACCCTGCGCACGACGGGCACGGTCGGCAGCGACACGGATCGCGTGGTGAATGCGCGCACGATTCCCGACGGCACGTACAAGTGGCTGCTCTTTCCGGGCACCCTTCTCGAGGTCACGGGGCGGCAGGGCGGCTTCACGCGCGTGAAGCTCGACGAAACACTCGACGTGTGGGTCGACAACAACGACCTGGCGCCGATCGCGGAAGGCAGTGCGCGGCCACGTCGCGTGACCGGCGGCTTTCGCGTGCTGCCGGCCGCCGGATGGGTCGACCTCGTGATCGGCACCGGCGAGCGCCCCGCCTTTCTCGTGGAACCGGATGGCCGCACCCTCGTGCTCACGCTCTACGGCACGCAGGTGAATCCCGAGATCTCGCCCATCATCGGCAACGACACGCTGATCCGCCGCATCAGCTGGGATCAGGTCACGAGCGACCGCGCCCGCGTCACGCTGACGCTGTCGCAGCCGGTGTTCGGCTGGCTCGCGATCTGGGATGACGCACGACGCGCGCTCGTGCTGCGCGTGCGACGTGCGCCCATGATCGCGGACATGGCGAACCCGTTGCGCGGGCTCACGATCGCGGTCGACCCGGGCCATCCGCCCGCCGGCGCAACGGGCCCGACGGGGCTGTACGAGGGCGATGCCGTGCTGCCCGTCGGCCTGCTGCTCGCCGACCTGCTGCGCGCGCGCGGCGCCAACGTCGTGCTCACGCGCACCACCCGCGACCCGCTCGGCCTCACCGAACGCGGCGTCGCATCGCGGCGGGCTGACGCGCATGCATTCGTGAGCATTCACCTCAATGCACTGCCGGACGGCGTGAATCCGTTCACGAGCAACGGCACGAGCACGCTGTTCTTCCACCAGCACAGCGAACCGCTGGCACGTCCGGTGCAACGTGAGCTGATGCAGCGCCTCGGGCTGCGCGACCTTGGTGTGCACTACCAGAACCTGGCCGTCGCGCGTCCGAGCTGGTATCCCGCCGTGCTCGCCGAAGGGGCGTTTCTCATGATGCCGGAACAGGAAGCTGCGATGCGTACGCCTCTGTATCAACGTCGCTACGCCGACGGGTTGCTCGCCGGCCTCGAGGCCTACTTCCGCGGCCTGGCGAAGCAGTGAGAGTCGTGAAGTGCTGCGTCGCGCTGGCGCTCCTGTGTGTCGCGTCGCTGTTGTCGTCGCCTGCGAACGCCCAGACCGACCCGCGCGGCGCCCTGCGCACGTTCACGACCGCGCACTTTCACGTGCACTTCCGCGCCGATCACGAGCGGCTGGCGCGCAATTCCGCTGCGTATGCAGAAGCAGCGTACGCCGCGCTCTCGGCCGAGCTCACACCGCCGCGCGGGCGGATCGAGCTGGCCATCATCGACAATGTCGACGGGTCGAACGGCTACGCGCAGACATTCCCGACGAATCGCGTTGTGATCTATGCAGTGCCACCCGTGACCGTGCAGGAGCTGCGCTTCACGGATGACTGGCTGCGTCTCGTCATCACGCACGAACTCGCGCACATCTTCCATCTCGACCGGGCGCGCGGCATCTGGGCGTTCGGGCGCGCGGTGGTAGGGCGGCATCCGCTGCTCTTCCCGAATTCGTTCACGCCGAGCTGGGTGAAGGAAGGGCTCGCGGTCTATTACGAGACGAAGATCACGGGCAGCGGACGCAACGCCGGTACGGAGCTGCCACTCGTGGCGCGCGCTGCGGCGCGTGACAGCGCGATTCCGCCGATGGGGCGCTGGAGTCTCGCCACGACGCGCTTTCCGCTCGGGCAGACGGCATACGCGTGGGGGACGCAGCTCATGACGCGCGCGGCGAACAGCGCCGAAGCACGCAACGCCGAAGCGCGGAATGCGAATGGTGCTGCAGTCGACTCCGGCGCCCCCCGCTTCGGCATGCGCCAGTTCGTCGATCGTACGGCGGCGTTTCCGATTCCGTACTTCCTGAATGGGCGCGCCAGGGCCGGATTCGGTACGACCTTCAAGGAGCTGTTCGCGCGCTATCGCGACTCGCTGATGACGGCAGCGGCGGCGCTCGACCGCAGCGGTGACGCGCGCTGGCGCACGGTGAGCACGGAAGGCTGGTACGCGGATGCGCCACGCTGGAAGTCGAACAGCACTGTGGTGTGGGCCGCCAGCAACGGCCGCGAGGTCACCGGATTGTACGAGGCGGCCATCGGCGGAAAGCCCGAGCGGGTCGCGCGCCGCAATGGCACCGACGTGAACGTGCCGGTCGGTGGCGACAGCACGGTGTTCGCGCAGCCTGACTACACCGACCTGTACTCGCTGCGCTACGACCTCTACGAGGGCAGGGGAGACGACGAGCGCGCGCTCACGAGTGGCGCACGCCTCACGCAGCCTGACGTGCGGCGCGACGGGGGGGTGGTGGCCGTGCAGCTGCAGGGGGCGGGGTCACGGCTCGTGCGCGTGGCGCGCGACGGCACGATCTCGCCGATCACCGGAAGGGATGCGGAGGCCGGTGCAACCGAAGGCGCCGCGTCACTTGCGCGCAGTCTGTGGGCCGAGCCGCGCTGGTCGCCCGATGGACGCTTCATCGCCGCGACGGAGCTGCTGCCGAATGGCGAGCAGCGCATCGTCGTGCTCGACAGCACGGGTGCACTCGTGCGCGCGGTCGCGGGTGCACGCGGCGTATTCGCGGCGCCGGCATTCACACCGGATGGCCGCCGGCTCGTGTGGACGAGCGATCGCAGCGGGCGCATGCAGCTCGAGACGAGCGCGCTCGACCCGGCTGCACTCTCGAGCGCTGCCCCCGACACGACGGGCTGGCGCACGGAACGCGAGAGCGTGCGCGTCGCGAGCGACGTCACCACCGGTGTGTACCAGCCGAGCATCTCGCCGGACGGGCGGCAGGTGGTGGCGCTGGTGTATCGCGTCGATGGCTTTCACGTGGCCGTCGCACCGCTCGATACGCTGGGCCCGGTCGCACGCGGCGGATGGTACGCCACCGCGAGCGAGAACGACGCGCGCGCTCGCCTCACCTTGCAGACCGCCGCGACCGCTGAAGTCGCGACGGCGCGCACGGGCGGGTACAGCTGGTTCCGCCAACTGCTCCCGCGCTACTGGTCGCCGGAGTTCGGCATCGGCCGCGACGACGCCACGACGGTCGGAGTGTCGAGCAGCAACGCCGATATCCTGGGCCGGCACGAGTGGTTCGCGAGCGCACTGTACAACCCGCGGCTCGAGGAGACGGACGGCTCGGTGTTCTACCGCTACCGCGGATTCGGCCAGCCGGTGCTCGACATCGCATTCTCGCAGGAGTGGGATGCGACCTTCCGCATCGCCGCACCGCAGGGCGGGGTCCTCGGCGACGTCGCGCGCCGCCGCCGGTTCCTGAGCGTCGCGACGGGCTTCTCGCGTCCGCGCGTGCGCGTGTCGTACAACGGCAGCCTCGGCGCGCAGTACGAGTGGCGCGACTTCGCGGCGACAGCCGACTCGGTACTCGGGCCCGCCGGCTCGCTGCTGCGCACGGGCACGCGCTACCCGTCGCTGCTCGCGAACGGCAGCGTGTCGACGGTGCGAAAGGGCGGGCGCGGCATCGCGTTCGAGGAAGGCTTCACGCTGTCGGGCAACACCCAGTACCGCTGGCGCCAGGACGACCCGAGCACGGGCTCGTGGCGCACGGTCGGCACGGGGCGCATGTACATCCCGCTCGACCTGCCGGGCTTCTCGCGCCACGTACTCTCGGCGCGTGTCACGGGCGGCTACGCAGACGAGCGCGCCGCCACGGAATTCTCGGTGGGCGGTGTGAGCGGCCTGGCGACGGATGTCATTCCGGGCGTGACGGTGGGCGACCCGGCGCGCTCGTTCCCGGTACGCGGTGTGGAGCCGGACGCACAGCGCGGCATCCGCGCCGTCGGCGGCACGGTGGAGTACCGCGTACCACTGCGGCTCTTTCGCGAGCTGCCAAGTCCCTTCACGCTCTACACGGATCGTATCGCGCTCACGCTGTTTTCAGATGCAGCGCGCGCGACGTGCCCGGCGGCACTCGCGCGAGCGGGTACGCCGGTGTGCGAACGCCCGGGTGTCCGCGACGGCATCATCGCCTCGGCGGGCGGCGAACTGTCGGTGGATGTCGCGATCCAGTACGACGTGCCGCTGCGATTCCGCGTCGGCGCTGGTGTGCCGATCGCTGCACCACCGGGCATCAGCACGAAGGGGCGGTTCTACGTGACATTGGGCTCGCTGTTCTAGCGCACGGGTTACAGCTTCAATGGCAACAGCGATGAATGTTCTATTTCTCTGACACACATATGACGAATTCTACACGTTGGTCGGCGCGGACCCGCTCGTACATGGCGGGCTGCGCGGCGCCGCTGCTGCTCGGGGCGCTCGTGACCGCGCCGGTGCAGGGCGCTGCGGCGCAGGCGCAGGACACCACGATCAAGGTGCACACGATCGGAATGATCGGCGACGCACAAGGGTATCGCTTCTCCCCGGCGGAACTGACGATCAAGACGGGCGATGGAGTCCGTTTCGTTCTCGTGCGCGGTGGCCCGCATGCCGTCTGGTTCAGCGACACGACACTCGTTGGGAGCGCGCGCACGCAGCTTTCCGCGAACATGACGGGTGGCATGGGCGAACTCACGACGCTCATGATGGTGCAAGCGGGTGAGTCGTACACGGTGTCATTCACGGGCATGCCCGTCGGCGTCTACCAGTACTCGTGCCTGCCGCACATGGCGATGAACATGCGTGGGCGCATCATCGTCAAGTAGGTCGATGCTGTTTGGTGGAGGCGCGTTACGGCGAACGGCAACGGCGGCTCACGCGGAGGTCGCGGCGGACAATGGAGTGGCGCAGCGAACCGCCGGTTTCTACAGCCGCACGCGGAGGCGCGGAGGACCAAGGAGGCGCGGAGAACAGCAACGGCGAACCACA
>JAZKCW010000042.1:0-1832 GCA_040387895.1 Gemmatimonadota bacterium | reverse complement strand
GCGCCTACCTGCGCTTCTCGATGGAGATCTTTCCGCAACTCGAGGAGCAGCAGGTACGACTCGCCCGGCGTCTGCTCGAGATCGGCTGGAAGCGGCCGGACTTCGAGACGACGCTGCGCCGCTTCCGCACCGACATCGAGATCTTTCGTGAGGCGAATGTCGAGCGCTTCGCGCAGATCGAGGAGCTCTCGGCCGGTTACCAGAAGATCTCGGGCGGGCTGAGCGTCGATTGGGACGGTGTCACGAAGACGATTCCGCAGCTCCAGCCGTATCTCAAGTCGAACGATCGCGCGGAACGCGAGCGGGCCTTCCGGCTCGGCGCTGCGGCGTATCTCGAGCAGCGCGATGCACTCGCCACGCTGTTCGACGACATGTACAAGTTGCGGGAAGCCGTCGCGCGCGAGGCCGGTTTCGCGGACTTTCAGCAGTACTGCTTCGCCGCCAAGCATCGGTTCGACTACACGCCGGCTGACTGCGCGCGGTTTCACGACGCCGTGCGCAGCACGGTGAAGCCGGCTGTCGCGCGCCTCATGGAGCACCGGCGCCGCAGTCTCGGTGTCGATGTGCTGCGTCCGTGGGATGTCACCGTCGACCTCACGGCAGCGACGCCGCTCAAGCCATTCGCCGACGTGGAGACCTTCGTGTCGCGGGCCCGCACGATCTTCTCCCGCGTGGACGCCGACCTCGGTGAGCAGTTCGGCATCATGGCCGACGAAGGCTTGCTCGATCTCGAGAGTCGGTCGGGCAAGGCGCCGGGCGGCTATTGCACCGACCTCGCCTTCCGCGGTCGTCCGTTCATTTTCATGAACGCCGTCGGCGTGCCGGACGACGTGCAGACGTTGGTGCACGAGGCTGGGCACTGCTTCCACGACTTTGCGACGCACGGGTTGCCGCTCACCTGGCAGCGACGCACCGGCCACGAGGCCGCGGAACTCGCCTCGATGAGCATGGAGCTGCTGGCCATGCCGTTCCTCGTGGCGCCCGACGGCTACTACTCGCCGGAAGAAGCCCGTGTCGCGTGGATGGAGCATCTCGAAGACGTGCTCGGAAGCCTCGTGCACATCGCGAGCGTCGACGCGTTTCAGGCGTGGATCTACACCGATCCCGCGGGCGCCGACCGCGATGCGCGTGACGCCCGGTGGCTCGAGATCCGGTCGGAATTCGAATCCGGTGTCGACTGGACGGGGCTCGAGGCGGAACGTGTCGCGCGCTGGTACCGGCAGCTCCACATCTTCGAGTTGCCGTTCTACTACATCGAATACGGCATCGCGCAGCTGGGCGCGCTGCAGGTGTTCCGCAACGCGGTGCGCGATCCCGCGGGCGCGGTGGCGGCGTACAAGCAGTTCCTGCAGCTCGGGGGCACGCGCCCATTGCCGGAGCTCTACAAGGCGGCGGGTGTGGAACTCATCTTCGACGCGGACGCGATGGGTGAACTCGTCGCATTCGTGGAGGAGCGCATCGAGGCGCTGCGTCGGGGCGACGCAGCACCATTCGGCGCAATGCTACCGGCGGACGATCACGCCGTTCTTCATCACCAGCCGGACATCGCGTAATCGCGTGATGTCCGTGGTGGGATCGCCGCCGACCGCCACGAGGTCGGCGAGCAGCCCCGTCGCGATTTTGCCGAAGTCCGCTTCACGGTGCATGATGCGCGCATTCACGCTCGTCGCCGCACGCAGCGCGGCAATCGGGCTCATGCCGTATTCCACCATGAGCTCGAGCTCCACGGCGTTGTTGCCATGCGTGAACACGCCCACGTCGCTGCCGTTGCACATCGTCACGCCGGACGCGAGTGCACGCTTGAACATCGCCTTCTTCGCGGTGATGCCGGC
>JAZKCW010000041.1:310879-433958 GCA_040387895.1 Gemmatimonadota bacterium | reverse complement strand
TGTTGAGGCTCTTGAGGTGCCCGTACCAGGCGAAGGTCATGAAGACATTGGACGCAGCCAGCAGCAGCGTCGTCTTGAGCAGGACGGAGTTCATGCGGATTACTGTGACGGGATGTGGAATACCGGCGTCGAATGTGGTGGCCGGCACTCGTGCGTGGTGATGGTGTCATGCATACTTGTGACAGCGTCGCCGGGTGGATCTGCCTACCCTGTTGGTTCACGACTCACGATCGAGGTAATCGACATGAGCACGATCAGGGTAGCGCGAACTTTTGTGACAGCAGCCGTCACCGCCTGCTGTGCGGTGGCCCCGGACGCCCTTGGCGCACAGGCGAAATCTGCCCCTTCCAACCGGTCGGCAGTAGCTCCCCGGCCCCCGTTGCGAACGGCATCGTCGGCCCCGCGCGCCGGTGCGTGGACGCTCCCGGACGCCGATGCGCTGGTGCAGCGCGTGTACACACGCATCATCGCGCAGGACAAGCCGGGCGCGGTGCCGATCAGCGCCTACACGCGCCGCTTCTTCGGCCGCGACGCCACGATCGAGGCGGTGCGCCGCTTCGCGGGACGCGAGGTCACGCTCGCATCGTCGGCATTCACCCCGGTCGACGGGTGGGCGGACGCGCCGAAGCTGAACATCCCTCCGTGCGTCGGCCCGGGCTGCCCGGCACCGGTCAACTCGATCTGGCTCGCGATCACACGCATTGAACGCGGCGAGCTGCCGCATGAACTGCACGTCTGGTACACGACGAGCTTCGCGGCCGAAAGCCCGAGCGGACCGACACAGCAGACGTATGCGTTCTGCGAACGCTGGTTGCGCGTGGGTGGCGGGTGGAAGTACGACGGATTCGTGCGGGTCGCGTCGAGCTCGGACCGCGGGGAGTAGCGGCTGGTTGTGGTGTGGGCGACTTGAACTGCGGGTAAGCGGATTCAAGCGGATAGAAACAGATGAAAGCGGATCTGCTCCGTGTACGAGAAGAGGACGACATCGCTTGGCTGATGTCGTCCTCTTTTTTGTGGGGCTCCGCACCTGTCCCGGCTCCCGCCTGTTATTCACCAAGAAATGCGATCTCGCCATGCGCACCGTGTGCGTTCGCATGCGCCGTGAAGATCCGTTTGAATCTGTTTATATCCGCTCAAATCCGCTTACTGCAGTTCAAGCGGCATGCACTCCACGCTCTATCGAGCCGGGACCGGAGCCCCGACGCCGATGCCGGAGCCAGTGCCCGTCCCTTCGCGTAGTGCGTCGGCATCGGCGGCCTTGGCTTCGGTTGCCTGGCGCTTCACGCACTCGCGGCCGAGCCAGATCGCGACGCCCAGCCACACCAGCGACATCGGTGCCGCGAGCAATGCGATGCTCGACACCGCGAGTCCCGCGAGCTGCAGCCCCGAGTAGCTCCACGCACCGATCTGGTCGCCCGTGCGATAGACGAAGAGGTCGATGAAGTTCTTCGCCTTGTACTTGTCCTCCGGTGGCACCACCGTGAACAGCACCTCGCGCGCCGGGCGACCGAATGCGTACTCGCCGGCGCGACGTGCGACCTGGAAGACGACGAACAGGCCGAGCGTGCCCCAGATGCCGAGCGACGCGAAGCCGACCACGCTCACCAGCGGCAGGATGGCGAGCGTCAGTCCCACGCCCAGCCAGCGGATGACGCGCCCCGTGATGAACAGCTGCGCGAGCAGCGTGAGCCCCTGCGTGATGAAGTCGAGATCGGCGAGGAATGCCGTGCGCTGCTCGCGGTCGGCGTAGCGCGCGCCCACGATCTCCGCCTGCTGGAAGTACAGCACCGTCGACCCGATCGTGAACATCAGCATGTACACGCAGATGCCCAGCATGTACGGCGACTTGAGCACGTTCGTGATGCCGGAGAACGACCCGCCGCCCACCGAGCGCTGCGAGGCGTCGCGCTGACGTGTCTCGTTGCGGAAGCTGGGTGGAAACCGGTGCACCGCCTGTACCGCACACTCGAGGAACAGCACGGAGAGCACCATGAGCATCGGTGTGCCCAGGTCTTCCGCGAACTTGCCCGTCAACCGTGACCCGGCGAGTGCGCCCAGCGTGCCGCCGACGCTGATGAATCCGAACAGGCGCTTGCTCTGCTCCGGGCGGAACGTGTCCGCCATGAAGCTCCAGAACACCGACGTGATGAACAGGTTGTAGACGCTGACGAGGATCCAGAACGTCGGGCCGACGAATGGCTCGGTCGCGGGTGGCCCCCAGCGCACGGTCGCCGCGAACAGCAGCAGCAGGCCGATGAACACGCGGTAGACGATCGGGATGAACCGACGCACCGGCAGCTTCGCGACGATGGTTCCGTACACCGGGTTCATCGCGAGCGTCGTCACCGCCGTGCCCAGGAACAGCCAGGGGAGCTGGCCCGTGCCGGCGGCGACACCGACGGCATCGCGCACCGCGCGCAGGATGAAGTACGACGCCAGCGCAAAGAAGAAGTACAGCGCGGCCATGAGCGTCGACCGTCCTTCACCCTTCTCGATCGTACCCAGCCGGGCCAGCACACCACGCGTGCGCGGAATGAGCGCCAGCGTGCCACAGATCAGAATCAGTCCAACAACCAGCGCATCGAAGTACGCCTCCGGTATCACCGCCTGCCCTCGGCCTTCCAGAGCGCCAGCAGCTCCTTCTCACGCTCGAGCGTAATGCCCGCGCGCAACTTTTCCTGTTCCGCCGCCGGACGTGCGTGATACCACGTCATCGCCGCGCGCACGGTGTCGGCGAGCGGTCGGAACGTGAGCCCCGCCGCCTTCGCCTTCTCGATCACGCTCGTGCTGAACGCGACGGTCGACGCCCCGGTGAACGACCACACCGGCATCTCGCCCCACGACCGGACCTTCTGCGCGGTGAGGAAGCGCTCCGGCACCCACGTGAACCGTGCATCGTTCGCGTAGCACGCCTTGATGCCGTACAGCAGCTCACCGATGCCGCACACGGTGGATGGGCCCACGGCGTTGAACACGCCACCCGTGCCCGTTTCGCCGAGCCGCACCATCCATTCCGTGAGGTCCCGCACGTCGATCCACTGCGCCGGGTCATCCAGCTTGCCCGGCGCGAGGATCTCGCCTCCCTTCTCGATGCGCCATGGCCAGTAGGTGAAGCGGTCCGTGAGATCCCCGGGGCCGACGATCAGGCCCGGACGCACGACCGTCGCACCCGCACCGAACGCTTCCTGCACGAGCATCTCGCAGCGCACCTTGAGCGGGCCGTACGAGGCCGGCGGCGTCGACGGTTCGATCGGTGCCGGCGTCTGCAGCGGATCCGTCTCCACCGGGAACGAGCGTGCGAAGTCCGCGTACGCCGCCGTGCTGCTCACGTACACGTACTGCCGCACGTTGCCGCGCAGGGCCGCCGCCGCATTCACGATCCACTTCGGGTTCGTCGCCGGCAGGTCGTACACGACATCCCATCGCCGGCCCCTCAGCGCAGCATGGCCCTCGGCGACGTTGCGGTCGCCCTGCAGCTTCTCGACCTTCGGGAAGAGCCCGGGTTTCGTGCGGCCACGATTGAAGAGCGTGACCGTGTGTCCCTGCGACAGCGCATGCTCGACGAGATGCGGCCCGATGTATCCCGTACCACCGAGCACGAGGATGCGCTGCGGTGCGACACGTTCCGCACGCACGCTCACTTCATGCCCTGCTTCGCCTTCCACGCCGCGATCACCGCCTTCTCCTTCTCCGGTGCGATGCCGGCACGGAGCTTCTCCTGCTCGGCGGCCGGACGCGTGTGATACCACTTCAACGTGTCCCGCGCCGTGTCGGCGAGCGGACGGAAGGTGAGTCCCGCGGCCCACGCCTTCGAGCAGTCGACGCGCGAGAACCCGGCAGTGGCACCGACGGGCGGTACCCACGTCGGCAGTTCACTCCAGCCGCGCACCTTCTGCTCCGTGAGGAACTCGTGCGGCACCCACACGAACTTCGCATCCGTCGTCATGACGGATTTGATCCCGTACAGCATCTCGCCGATGTTCATCGGGTTCTTCGGGCCCGTCGCGTTGAACGTGCCCATCGTGCGCGTCTCCGCGAGCCGGATGATCCACTCCGACAGGTCCTTCGCGTCGACGATCTGGACCGGATCTTCCGGGGACGGCGCGAGCACTTCGCCACCCTTCTCGATGCGCACGGGCCAGTAGGAGAAGCGATCTGACAGGTCACCCGCGCCGACGATCAGGCCCGGACGCACGATCGTGACGTCGTTGCCGAACTGCGTCTTCGCCTCCATCTCGCTGCGCACCTTGTTCGACCCGTACTTCGCCGCATCGTACGGTGCATCGATGTCCGACGGCGGATTGAGCGGGCCGTTCTCGTCGAGCACTTTCGAGTTATCCGAGAACACGGAGATCGTCGACACGAAGATGTAGTGCTTCGCGCGGCCCTTGAGCGCGATGCCGGCGTCGCGCACCCACTTGGGATTCGCGGTGGGGTTGTCGATCACGACGTCCCACTCGCCCTTCTTCAGCGCGTCGTGCCCGCCTGGCAGGTTGCGGTCGCCGACGAGGCGCGGGACCTTCGGGAAGAGCGCGCTGTTCGTCTTGCCGCGGTTGAACAGCGTCACCTTGTGCCCGCGGTCGAGCGCGTACTGCACCTGGTTCGGGCCGATGAAGCCGGTGCCGCCGAGAATGAGGATGCGCAGCGGCGCGACGGCGCGCTCGGCATGGGGAACGAGCGCCTGCGGACTCACGCCATTCGCGTCGAAACCGTGCGCGAGCGACGGCATGCCGCCGAGTCCGAGTGCACCGCCGAGAATGGCGGACGACTTGAGGAAAGTGCGACGATCGAGCGTCATGTGCGGAACCGGGAGGGAGGGACAGTACGAGGAGGGGACAGCGGGGCCCGGGGGCCCGGTCGGGATCCCCGCAGGGATCCCTCATATCTACACAGATCTACGCACCGTTCGTCCAATCGGCTGCAACTGTGGGACGAACGGCACCGGTTACGGCACGCGTCGGCCGCTGTCGAGCTGCTGGATGGTCTTCGTGCTCGCCGGGCGCGTCCGGCGCAGCCGCGTCGACACGATCTCTGCTTCCGTCAGGGCGCGCAGCACGTTTTCGCCCGCCAGCCCGCGGAGCTGTGCATCCGTCCAGCCGCGCTTGACCAGCTCGGCGAACAGGTCGGGGTACTTCGACACGTCCTCGAGGCCTTCGACCGTCTCGGTGATGCCGTCGTAATCACCGCCGATGCCGATGTGCGAGGCGCCGGCTACCGACTTGATGTGGTCGATGTGATCCGCGACCTCCGCGATCGTGGCCTTGGGCGACGGGTTCGCGGCCCGGAACGCCGCCACGGCCTTGAACTGCGCATCGTTGTCGTTCGGGAAGGCGCGCGCCACCGAATCGCGCACGCGCGTCGCCTGCCGTTCGTAGTCGACGACGGCCTGCGAGATGAAGCCCGGCACGAACGTCACCATCACGACGCCGCCATTGCGCGGCAGCCGCTTGAGGATCGAGTCCGGCACGTTGCGCGGCACGTCGGCGACCGCGCGCGCCGAGCTGTGCGAGAAGATCACCGGCGCCTCGGAGACGTCGAGTGCCGCGCTCATCGTGGCGGGCGAGACATGCGACAGGTCGACGAGCATGCCGAGCCGGTTCATCTCGCGCACGACTTCCCGGCCGAACGGCGTGAGTCCGTTGTGCCGCGCGACATCGTTCGCGGCGTCCGCCCAGTCGAGCGTCACGTTGTGCGTGAGCGTCATGTAGCGCACGCCGAGATCGTAGTACGCGCGCAGCGCACCCAGCGAGTTCTCGATCGCGTGGCCGCCTTCCATGCCGAGCAGCGAGCCGATCTTGCCCGCGCCGAACGCCTTGCGCACGTCGGCCGCGTTGCTCGACGGGACGAACACGTCGGGGTAGCGCGCGATGGCGCGCTTGGCGATGTCGATTTGCTCGAGCTGCACGCGCGCATAGCCGGAGTCGCGCACTTCGCCGGGGATGTACACCGACCAGAACTGTCCGCCCACCATGCCCTGACGCAGGCGTGCGATGTCTGTCATGCCGGGCGCCTTGCGGCGGAGGTCGTACGCGACGACGTCGCGCGGATTCTTCGCGTCGTTGCGCATCGCCCACGGCAGGTCGTTGTGCCCGTCGACGAGCGGCGACGCGCGCAGCAGCCGGCGCACGTACGTCACGCGCGTGGCGAGGTCGGCGTCGCGGATGCTCGTGGTCGTGTCGGCGCGACGTGGCGCGGGGCGCGCGGCGGGGCGTGGGCGCGGTGCCGGCTTGGTCGTGGGCGGCTGCGTCGCGGGCGGTTTCGGCGGCGGCGTCTGCGCGAGCAACGATCCCGCGATCACGAGCGACAGCGCAGCAGACGTTGCGCCGGACACTGCTGCAGTTGCTGCAGCAGCAGCGCGAGAGCGAACTCCCATGCGACCTCCCATGGTCAGACTCCCATCCGTTCGAGATAGTGCGGCAGCATCTTGCGCCACCACGGCCAGTCGTGGTTCACGTCGTATCCCCACTTGTCGAACACGTGCGGAATGCCCTTCGCGTCGAGCACGTCGTGAAAGCGTTCGGTCGCTTCGGGCTTCTCGTACGCACCCTGGCCCGTCACCAGCGTGATACTCGTGCGATCGCGCAGCGTGCCGAGGGCGTCACCACCCATGTTGGCGACATACCACATGGGATTGTTGAAGTAGCAGTTGTCGTCGGAGTAGCCCTTGAGGTAGCCACCGGACAGGTCGTAGAACCCGCTCATGCCGATCAGCCCGTTGAACAGATCCGGGCGGCGGAAGAGTGCGTTCGCGGCGTGGAAGCAGCCGAAGCTCGCGCCGGTGGTGATCGCGCGAACGCCACCATGGCCGACGACATGGCGCATGTAGGGCACGACCTCGTCCTCGATGTAGCGCGAGTAGAGCGCCTGCCGCCGCCCCTGCTCCGGCACCGGGAGCTTGCGGTCCATCCACGCGAGCCGGTTGATGCTGTCGATGGAGAAGACGCGGATACGGCCGGCCATGATGAGCGGCTCGATGGCCTTCACGAGCCAGAAGCGCTCGTTCTCGAGGAAGTCCGCGGCGGCGGTGGGAAACAGCAGCACCGGGTGGCCGGCGTGCCCATACGTGACGATGGGCATCTCGAGTCCGAGAGCGGGGCTGCGCCAGCGATCGAGACGTCGCGGCATGCGGGGATCGACGAACTGAGGAGGCATCTCGAAAGGTCGCCGGGGGTGGGGGCGGAGGCCAGTGTGGGGGGCGGCGGCAGGGGTTGGCGCGCTCTGCTGACGAGCGGGGCCTGTGGTCACTGCGCTTGGCGAGACCAACGTGGATCGGCTGTCAGCGGCAGCTACCCGCGCCAGCGATCAGGGGTGAACTGATAGACGGCAGCAATAGCCGTGAGCTGCAGCGGCCAGCTGTCGCTGGTAGCTATGGCTGGCCGCTTCCGTACCGCCGCTGGCGCTGGCGCGGGTAGCTGCCGCTGACAGCCTTGGTGCAGCAATCCCGCCAAGCGCAGCGACCCCGCCCCCACTCGCCAGCCAAACGCACAACCCCTAAACGAGCCGCTTCGTAAAGCAGAATTTCCGACCGATCGACAGCTCCGACCGCGAGATCTTCGTATACCGCTGGATCTTCTCCGGATACCGCAGGATCGTCGACTCCGTGAACCCCATCCCGAGAAACAATCCATCCGCCAGCGAGATCGCGAACAGCTCCGGGTATCCCCGCTGTCGCGCGAGCTCTTCCGCCGCTGCGATGAGCCGGCGCCCGATGCCCTGTCCCTGCGCCGTCGGCGACACCGCGAGCGACACCAGCTCCACCAGCGACGGTGAGTACTCGTCGAGCGCGACGCATCCCATCACCGCCCCGTCTCGCGCCCGGACCACCTGGTAGTCCTGCAGGTGGCTCGTGACGAACGTCTCCGTCCGCATCAGCGTCAGGCCGTCCGGCGCGAAGAGATTGTTGAGCGATGCGATGTGAACGATGTCCCGTTCGTTGGCATGTTCGACGGGAGGAAGCGGAGCGGCCACGAGGGGGGGTGTTACCGATGCGCGATCAGCGGGACGCGAATACGCGGCTCTTGCCGTTCTTCTCGAAGAGCATCACGTCGTACTTGTCCTTGCGCGGCCCTTCCATGCCGGGCGATCCCATGGGCATGCCCGGTACGGCGAGCCCCAGGGCCACCGGCTTCTCGCGCAGCAGCTTCTCGATCACGTCGGCGGGCACGTGCCCCTCGATCGTGTAGCTCCCGACGCGTGCGGTGTGGCAGGACTCGAACGACGAGGGCACGCCCATCGACTTCTTCACCGTGGCCATGTCGCCCGTGTCGTGCACCGTCGCGACGAAGCCCGCCTTTTCCATGTGCTTCACCCACTCCTTGCAGCAGCCGCAGTTCGGATCCTTGTAGACCACGATGCTCTTGGGTGCGGTGGCTGCGGCGCCCTTCGCCGCTGCCGCTGGCTTCCCTGCGGGCGTCGCCGGCTTGCGCGGGGGCTGTGGCTGGCCCGCCTGCGCGAGCAGCGTGGCCGCGGACGTGAACGAGAGCACACCGGCGGTGGCCAGACCCAGCGTGCGCAGGAAATCGCGGCGCGGCGTCGGCGCGGCGTCGGACGAGGAATTCGACGAGGGATTCATGGTCACGGAAGATAGCGGGTTCTGGCTCTTGTCGGCGGCCTCGGCAGGTCCGACATTGGTGGGATGCCTTCCCAAATACCCGCCCTGCCGCCGGATGGATCGGAACGCCGGCGAAATCCACGGCTGCGCGAGCTGGTCGACGAGATGATGGCGTCGATCCGGGCCGCCGCCAATGTCGATCTGTGGTCCGACGCCGAGCGTACGCGCTACCAGGAGGACATGGCGCGCATCATGGAGTCGGTGCGTGAGCATGCCGTCGATCACCCGCGCGTCAGGAAAGCGGACGCCTCCTAGCGCAGTCGCATGACGAGGCCGTTGTGCGCCTTGATCACGCCGGCGCGCAGGATCTCGAGGCCGTTCTCGTGGCAGTAGAGGCCCATCTGCCGCACGTCCATCAGCTCGCGGTAGCCGTGGTTCATGAAGTCACTCATGATGTTGTAGAACATCCGTGACTTGAGCTGGTCCCGCGGCGTGGTCATCACCACGTAGCCGCCCGGCTTGAGGAACCGCCGGTGCATCGCGATGCACTCGGCCTTGTGCGCGTCCGGGAAATGCTCCAGCAACCCGATCGACACGACGACGTCGAATTCCGCGCCGTACGTGAGGTCGCGGATGTCGGAGACGACGAACTCGATCGGCATCTCGTCGCGGTACCAGACACGCTGGTGTCCCGTCGTCGGATCGACGCCGAGAAACGGATACTCGAGCGGAAACTGTCCGAAGCGGTCCGTCGCGCAGAACTCGTCGTAGTCCACGAGCGTGATCTCGCCGCCGGGATACATCGCCGCGATCTGCATGGCCTCGTACCCATCGGCCGCGCCGAGGAAGAGGATGCGCGGCTTCTTCACGTCGAGACCCTGGAAGAGCGCACGCTTGCCGCGCGGATCCCACACCGCGTCCTCGACACGCATGATCTTGTTCCACACCGCAAGCCGCAGCATGTCCTCGAGCGCATGCGCGGCGTCGTGCGCGTCGAACCCCGCGAGCGCGCTCGCCAACGCCCCGCGTGCGGTCGCGGTCGCAGCCGGGACATCGGTGAGGAAGAACTGGTGGAATGCCGTGTTGAAGAGCCGCCATCCCTCGACGACCGGCAGCGTGTGGCCCGCCGAACGCTCATAGTCGCGTTTCGCACGCGACCACTTCTCCACGGTGTACGGCCGCCCGACGTCCTTCCACGTGAGCCGGGACCAGTCGGTCGCGCCCGCATCGGTGAACAGGTCAGGCGCCCGGTCGCGCGTGTCGATGACGAACTGCGGGGTGCGCTCGAACTGGCCGACCGTGTGCCGGGCACCGCGCGGGCGACCCCACGGCTGCCCGGTGGAGGCGGGGAAGGCGCGTGGACCGGCGGAAGAGGACACCGCCGCATCCGGTGAGACGAGCGTCGCCATTCGGGACTCGGCGTGAGGGACTCGCGTGAGGGATTCGCGTGAGCGACAACGGTTCACCGCGTACCTTTAGACTATGCGAACCTCTCCCTTTCCGCCAACGCGTCCTGGCAGGCCGAGGCCGGCGGCAGCCATCGTGTCCGCGCTGACGATGACGGCGCTTCTGGTAGCGATGCTGTCGATCGGCAGCGGCACCGTGCAGGCGCAAAGCTCCGGCTCGGTGTTCGACCGTCCGGCGAACGCGGGTCCATCGCGTGCCGGCACCGGCATGATCGAAGGCTCCGTCAGCGATACGACCCTGCGACCACTCAACTCGGCGGAAGTCTCGATCGTCGGGGTGGGCACCCGGGTAACCACGTCGGAGAACGGCCGCTTCCGCATCCTGCAGGTGCCGGCCGGGCAGTATCTCCTCGTCGTGCGGCGCATCGGCTACGCGCCAACGTCAGGCATGATCGAAGTGAGCGCGAACGACACGCTCCGCCTCGCGTACATGCTCGCGCGATCCGTCAGCGTGCTCGACACCTCGCGCATTCGCGAGACGCGCGTGACGACGCGCATGCTCGCGTTCGAGCAGCGACGCGCGGCGGGTGTGGGTCAATTCATCACGCAGGAGGCCATCGAGCGACGCGGATCGGCGGCGGCATCCGACTTCCTGCGCAACGTGCGCGGCGTGGAAGTGTCCCGGGTGTCGAACGACCAGTTCAGCGGATCGATCGCGATGTCGCGGCGCGAGGGCGGCACGTTTCAGGGCGACGGCGCCACCGGCGCGTGCGTGATGCAGGTGCTGCTCGACGGGATCGTGCTGCCACGCAACTTCAATCTCGAGCTGTTGCCGCCGCCGAAGAACATCGCCGGAATCGAGATCTACTCCGGGCCGGCGACGATTCCTCCGCAGTTCGGCGGGCCGGATCGTCGATGCGGCATGATCGCGGTGTGGACGCGCGACGGGTACTGACGGCAAAGCGGCTCGATCACCGGAGTGACCGAGCCGCCCACAGACCTCTACTTCTCTACTTCTCTACCTCTCTCCTTCTCTCCCTCTCTAGTTCTCTACTTCTGCAGCGCGCACGGTCCGAACAGCTCCGCCGCCGCGTTCGCTCTCGCGAGACACTCCGCCTGCGGAATCGGCTGCACGCGCGCCACGAAATGGCGGCTCGCACCCGTGCTGATGTCGAGCGGCAGTGAGGCAAGCCGCCCATAGCGCCGCGCATCCACCCAGCGATGGCCTTCCAGCAGCAGCGAGTAGCGCTTCTGGAGCAGCAGCTCCGTCAGCACGTCGTTGTCCGGCGACGCAGCAGTGAGCGACGACGGCGCCAATCCACCGGACACGGTGCGAATCAGGTTGATCAGCGTGAGCGCACCCGCCTTGTCACCCGTGGCCAGCAGCGCCTCGGCGCGCAGCAGGATCAGCTCCTCGTTGCGAATGATCGGAATTGATGCCGCCGTCGTCGGGTAGATGTTGAATCCGAGCGCCGACGCGATACCGAAGCCACCCGGCGCCTGGCGCGAGGCGCGCGTGCCGATCTTGGCGAGATAGCGGTTGTCGAGCGTGGCATCCGCCTTCGTCGGCGCATCGGTCTGGATGCTCGGATGCGCATACAGGTCGTTCGCGTTCGTCTGCGACAACGGATTGATGGCGTCGCCGGCCGTGCCGGAGTACGGGTGATATACCCCGACATCCAGCGCCGCACGCGTGCTGGCGGCAGTGTTGATGAACGATGCCGTCAGCGCCGTCAGTGCACGCTGCCACGCCGTCGCTCCGCCACCGGCCGTCGCATAGTACGCCGCCGCACGAGCCGCGATCGCACGATTGAACTGCCGGAACGTGGTCGGCGTGTTGAAGCCCGCAAACCCGGTGTGCAGGGTGAACGGAAACGTTGCGCCACCGTTGCCGAGTGCGGTGTTGCCCTCGTCGAGCGTCGTGAGGATGTACTTGTAGGCTGAATCGCGCGAGACGAACGGCGAGAGCTGGGTCGGGTCAGCCTGGATGGTGACGACGATGCCCAGCGAATCGCGCGTGCTGAGGACATACAGCAGCTCGAGCCCCTCGAGCGTCTTGGCGAACCCGAGCCCGGCGCTCTTCTGCGCATCGGTGATCGACGCCGATGCCGCGAGGCTGTTCTTGAGATTGAAGAGGTCGCGCAGGTTGAGGTACTGCGCGCCCCAGTTGCCGTTGGCGAAACCGGCCGGATCGATGCGGTTGGCACCCGCGATGCCGATCAGGAAGTCCGACGTGTTGCGGCCTTCCGCCGGCGTGTAGTTGAAGCTTTCCCGCCCGAAGATGCCGGTGGTGGAGATGAAGCCGCCACGCCCGTCGCGCAGCCGCCGCAACACGCCGGTCGCCTGCAGCTGCAGTGACTGCGGATCGGACGTCGCCCCCTCGACGGTCGGCGTGTTGGGGTTGGTGATCTCGAGGCGATCGGCGCTGCAGGCCGACAGCAACATCGCGGCGATGGCCAATGCCCCCACGACGGGAACGCTGTGCATGAAATTTCTCGGCGCGTTGGTGGCCTTCATCAGCTCGGAGGTCGTCATGTGCTAGAACCCCAGGTCGATGCTGAAGAAGAACTGGCGACTCGCAGGGAACGGCGCGAGGTCGATGAAGCGGTTGAAGTTCGAGTTGCCGAAGTTGTTGAACTCGGGATCGAAGCCCCAGTAGTCGGAGATGATCGCGAGATTGCGTCCGCTCACGTTGAAGCGCAGCGACGTAGCACCGGGAATGCGCTTGGCCAGCGACGCGGGCGCCTGGTAGTTGATGGTCACCTCGCGGATCTTCACGTACGATCCCTTCTGGATGTACGGGCGGATGTCGTTCGCGCGGAACCGGTTGAATCGCGCTGCGCCGGCAGTCTGGTAGTCACGCGACTGTCCGCCCTCGTCGTAGAGGTTGTTCGTCATGTTCGACACGTACCCGCCGTTCCGCCAGTCGACGAGCCCGGAGAGCGTGATCGGCCCGAACGAGAAGTCGTTGTTGAACGTGGTGGTGTGCACGGGATTCGAATCGAACAGGATCGTGTCGGCGACCGCGAAGCCGGTGAGGCAGGTCGGGCCCACCGTGCACGGGCGGAGCGGTGCATTGCCCCAGATCAGCGACGACCGCGTATTCGCCTGGATGCGGTTACGCCCGTACGAGACACCGAAGTTGTTGGGCGGTGCAAACGGCGGTACGGGGATGTTGTCGGTGAACTGCGCGTTCTGGTTGTAGATGACGCGCGTCGTCCACTCGAAGCGGCCGCGACGGATGGGAACCGCGGAGATCACGCCTTCCGTGCCGAGCACCGAGAGCTGCCCACCGTTGATGATCTGGGCGTTGAGGCCCGACGATGCGGCGAGTGGTGCCGAGAGCAGCAGGTTGGTGATCTTCCGCTGATAGCGGGTGAACTCGAAATTGAGGCGCGAACCGAACAGCGTGATGTCCGTGCCGAACTCGAGCTCGTTCATCACCTCGGGCTCGATGTTCACGTTGCCGAGCGTCGTGTTGGAGACGAGCGAGCCGGCACCGCCGATCAGGCCACCATCGGCGAAGAGCAGGTCGCGGTCACCGTAGCGCGGGCGATTGCCGGACTTGCCCGTTGCGGCGCGCAGCTTGATGTCGTCGATCTTGTCCGTGAACGGCCGCACGAGCCGGTACGACGCGGAGAACTTCGGGAAGTAGTAGAACTGCTGCCGGTCGCCGTTCGCGCTGCCACGGTCACCGCGCACGCTCGCGTTCAGTGCCAGCTTCTCGTCGAGCAGCACCAGCTGTTCGTTCACGTAGAACGACTGGTCGCGGAAGTCGTTCTTCGTGTTCTCCACCAGCAGATCGGGTGCGCCGACCGGGACGCGGCGCGTCGGCAGCAGGCCACGACCGCGGATGCGGTAGATGTTGGTTTCCTGCGTCTCGTACGAGCCACCGATGGAGGTGGTGGCCGACGTCAGCAGGCGGCTGCTGGACGGGGTGAACGTGTGCACCAGGTTGACGCCCTGGTTGAACTGCAGGCTCGACCCGTTGCTCTGCTGCGCGGTGCCGAGGAAGCCGTCCGCAGGCTCGAACTGCAGGTAGTTCGGCGAGTACTGGTAACCTTCCTGCTGGAAGCGGTCGACACCCGCGAGGAACGTCACCTGCATGCTGTTCTGCGCCGATGCGAGCGCCGTGTACGCGACACGCAGGTTGCCGGCCTGGCGCCAGACACTCTCGTCGTTCTCGGCGGCTTCGATCACTTCGAACGGATTGGCCGTGTTGAACCCGCCACCGTGGAAGGGCATTCGGACGTAGCGGCCCGTCGCATCCCGCTGCTGCAGGTCGATGATGGCTGGCGTGTATCCGAACTCGTAGATCGGGCTGATGCCGGCGTTCGCGTTGCCACCGAAACCGCGCTTGAGGCGGTTGCGCGTGATGTCGAGACCCAGGCCCGCCGTCCAGCGCGTCCCGAACGTCTGGTCGAGGTTCACTCGGCCACCGGTGCGGCGCGCGCCGGTGTTGATCATGATACCGGCTTCCTGCTTGTCGTTGAGCGAGGCGAAAAAGCGTGTGTTGTTCGCACCACCCGAGGCCGACAGCAGCGTCTCCCACGATGGATCGGTGCGACCATAGAGCTGGCCCTGCCAGTCGTAGTAGGGGCAGTCGGGGTTGCAGGCGATCTTCGCCGCAGCGTCGCCAATGGCGCCGCCGGTCCAGTCACGGGGTGTCCCGCCGGCCGCCACTCCGATGGTATCCGCCTTCACTTCGTTGTAGTTCGCGAACCGGCGCGATTCCAGCTTGCGCTGCTGCTGCTGCGTGCCGACGCGCTGCGTGACGTTCCACGTGGCCCGTCCCTGACGCCCACGCTTCGTCGTGATCACGACGACGCCGTTCGTCGCGCGCGCTCCGTAGATCGCGGAGGCCGCCGCCGACTTGAGCACCTCGATGCTCTCGATGTCGTTCGGGTTGAAGTCCGCGAGGCGGTTCACCACCTGGTCCTGTCCGCTGGCCGACGTGCCGCTCGCTCGCGTGAGGGAGCTGGCTCCCGACGAGATCGACGCATTGGACACGATGACACCGTCGACGACGTAGAGCGGGTCACCCTGCCCGAGAATCGACGTGGCGCCGCGAATCTGGATCTGCGCGCCGCCGCCGGGTGCGCCGCTGTTCTCGAACACGCGTGCACCGGCCACCTTGCCGGCGAGATTGCCCTCGACGGAACGCGCAGGCACCCGGTTCAATTCAGCGGCGTTCACCGTGGCGACGGCCGTGGCGGCAACGCGGCGATCCGTCGTCGTGGCCTGGCCCGTCACCGTGAGCCCTTCGAGCTGCAGCACGTCACGCTCGAGCGTGAAGTTGCGCGACGTTTCGTTCGCCAGCACGCGCGCGGTCACACGCTTGTAGCCGAGGACGCGCGCCGCGATGATCTGGTCGCCCGCGGGCACTCGAAGCCGGAATTCTCCGCGCTCGTTCGTGCGTGTGCCGACCTGTTGGCCGACGACGCTGACCGTTGCGTCGGGGATGGGAATACCGCCGGCCTGTGTGACCGTACCGGTGATGTCGCGAGTCTGCGCCTGCGCATACATCGGCGCAGCGCAGACGATCGCGGCCATTGCCACGCATCGGGAAAAGGTGCCCATTGTCTCTCCGGAGGGTGTCGCCAGAACCTGCGTGCAGCCGATGCCTGGACAGCGCTGAGCAGCCACCGAGTCGGACGCGAACGTCCATCCCTGAGTACTGCGTCGGATCGCGTGGCGAGACACCACACGCTGGGGGAGCGCGTGGGACGAATCGCTACAGCAGGAGGATGGAGCGATATTGCACCGTTACACCTGGGACCGCCAGTTCTTACCGGGGGTCCTGTTGTCCTGCCATTTCCGCTTCAGCCCAATTCGGGCGAAATCAACCGGGGAGGCCGAACTCTCCGCGTGCCTGACGGTTGGCGAGCGCCGCGGCCGCCGCGTCATGCGCGGTGAGATGGCCGGCGGCCAGCAGCTCTTCGCGCTGGTCCACGAGCTTCCAGAAATCCTCGTCCTTGGCACCCGGCACATGGGCGGGCAGCAGGGAGTACATCGCCTTGTACATGAGGGAGAAGGCGAAGAAGAGCGCGATCATGTCCGGAATGACGAGCACGATGCGCGTGAGCGCATTCACGTCCGCGACCTGGTCGTTGAACAGTGGTGTCCTGAACGGCGCCGTGACCATGCGCAGGTTGAGCAGGTAGTTCGCCGCGCCGCAGAGCAGGTTGGTGAACGCGATGATGAGCGTCGACTGCCGTAGTGCGTGCACCACCGGCCTCTCGCTCAGCAACCGGTCGAGTGCCGCCTCGTGCGCCGGAGTTTCGGGCGTGAGCCCCTGCATCGCGATGAAGCGCGTGACGGGCTTGGCGAGGAAGTACGAGCCGCCGAACACGAGCACCGCGAGCAGATAGCTCGCGGAATCCTTGAAGGCGAACAGCGCGCCATCGACATACCAGAACGCCAGCGCGCCACGCATGATCGCGGACAGGCCGGCGTATGTCGTGATGAAGTTGAAGCGACGCGTGATGACGAGCAGGTCGAGCAGCACATACACGACCGGCACGAGCGCGGCGAGCAGATACGCCGGCAGCGTGCCGAGTGGCGCCGTCCCGTACTTGAGGATGGCCCACGGGACGACGGCGCCCATCACGAGGTCCAGCACGAGCTTCATTGACTTCGACATTCCTACAATATGGCCGGGCAACGCGCCCGAGGTCAGGCGGACCGCCCTCTCTCCCTCTCCGCTTCTCTCCCTCTCTCTTATCTCATCGTACTCCGCCTGAGTCCCAGCGCATCGTTCAGCCACCGGATCATCGGGGCCATGGCCGCGTAATGCTTCGCGAGCGTGTCGGGCAACGCGGCGCTGGTGATCTCCGCCGCCGACAGCTCGGTGCCGGCGGTGAACGACTGATGGCGCAGCCACTTCGCGGCGGGATGTGACTCCTCGAAACCGCGCGGCATGCGGGTCAGCATGCCTTCAGGGTCGAGCTCACCGAAGCGGCGCCTGAAGCCACGCGCGAGCACGATCTCCTCCCACCCGTCCCGGTCGTCCACCAGCGACTGCCGGATGCGCTGCAGCGCCGGGCGCGGTGGCATCCAGATGCCGCCGCCACAGAACGATCCCGTCGGCGCCATGTGGAAGTAGTAGCCCGCGCCGCCATGCGCCGCATCACCGCCGACGCCACGACCGGCATCGCGATGAAAGAACCAGCACGCCGCATGCGTCTTGTACGGCGACTTGTCCTTGGAGAAGCGCACGTCGCGATGGATGCGGAACACCGACTTCTTCGGCGACCCGACGATCTCCGGCGTGATCTCCGCCAGCCGAACGTCGACCTCCTCGACGAGGAGGGCGAGCGGCCCCTTCACCGCAGTCTCGTAATCGCTGCGATGCTCCTCGAACCACTCCTTCCGATTGTTCTTCCCCAGGCCACGCAGGAACGTCATGGCACGCGGCGGAAATCCGTCGAAGTGCTGCGGGGCGAATGGTGACGTCTTCTTCGCTCCCTTCCTTGCGACAGCGGCGGTCGCGGTCTTCTTCACGGGCATGCGCGAATGATGCGCTAGCGCGCCGGAAACAGGAATCGGAGAAACAGCCCGCTGCGCTGTCCCCACGCGCGCTCGTCGTGCAACGCACCCTCGGCCTCGAGATACTTGAGGTTCACGCCCTCCTGCCAGCCCTTCCGCATCAGCATGCGGTGCAGCAGGCGCGCGCCCTTGAGCATGCGCGTCTCGCCGGTGCCGACGTCGAGCCAGATGCACAGCGACTGACGCCCTTCATCGTGCTCGCTGAGCTGGCGAATGATCCAGCGATCATCCCACCACACGGACGGCGACAGCAGCGCGAGCTTGCCGAACACGGTCGGATAGGCGAGGCCCAGGTGCAGCGTGAGCAGCCCGCCCAGCGAGCTGCCGGCCATCGCCGTGTCGTGCGCGCCCTGGCGCGTGCGATACAGCTTGTCGATGAACGGCTTGATCTCGAACACGAGCATCTGCCCGTAGCGATCCGCCATGCCGCCGGCATCATGCGCAGAGTCGCGCGTCGGTGTGTACTCGTCGATGCGGTCACGGCCCGCATTGCCGATCGCGACGAGAATGACCGGCGCGATCACCCCGGCATGCACCAGCGCCCGCGCCGTGGTGTCGATGCCCCACTGCACGCCGAACGGCGACATCGGGAAGTCGTCGAACACGTTCTGCCCGTCGTGCAGGTACACGACGGGATACGAACGGTCGGGCTCGTTGGCGTAGTTCGGCGGCAGGCACACGACGATGTCATGCGCGTGCGGCAGGAACGCCGAGCGCATGTCGGCGTAGTGCTCGAGCGCGCCGACGCGCACTGGCGTCGGCGTGTCATCGAAGTGTAGATCGGAGTGGACGGCGGCAATCGACATGACCGTCGGAACGTAACGAGACGCGACTGCGCTACGCCACCTTTACGCCACCTTGTCGGGTGGAGACTCGCCACGCACGAACGCATCGATGTTCGCCAGCGCACGTTCTCCCATGGCTGTGCGCGTCTCGATGGTACCACTGCCCATGTGCGGCAGCAGCACGGCATTCGGCATGTCCTTGAGGTCCGTCACCACCGAGGGTTCGAACTCGTAGACATCGAGCCCGGCCCCAGCGATCCGCTGGTCGCGCAACGCCTCGGTCAGTGCCCACTCGTCCACCACGTCACCACGCGCCGTGTTCACCAGGAACGCGTCGGGCTTCATCATCGCGATGGTCTCCGCGTTGATGAGGTGCCGCGTCTCCGGCGTGGCCGGGCAGTGCAGCGACACGACATCCGAGCGGCGCAGCAACTCTTCCACCGAACTCGCCCGTTCGGCACTCGCCGGCCCGGCGGTCGCGGGATCATCGATGCGCGGATCGCGCGGCGCATGCCACAGTACCTTCATGCCGAGCCCGGCCTCCGCCTTCCGCGCCACTGCGCGGCCGATGCGGCCATAGCCCACGATGCCGAGTGTCTTGCCGCGCGCCGAGCGTCCCATCATGTGCGTGGGCCGCCACCCCGACCATGCGCCGCTGCGCAGGTGCCGTTCACCTTCGCCCAGGCGGCGCATGCTCATGAGGATCAGCGCGAGTGCGAGATCCGCCGTGTCGTCGGTGAGCACATCCGGCGTGTTCGTCACGACGACACCCGCCCCGCGCGCCGCCTCGAGGTCGATGTGATTCACGCCGACACCGAAGTTCGCGAGCAGCCGCACGCGCGTGCTTCCGGCGAACTGCTCCGCGCGAATCTTGTCCGTCACCGTACACAGCACAATGTCCGCCTTCTTCATGGCGTCCGTGAGCTGCGCCGGCGACATCGCGACGTCCGTGCGATTGAGCTGCGCGTCATACCGCGACGCGATCGCTTCCTCCACCGACGCCGGCAGCTTGCGCGTGACCACCACGACCGGACGCGTTTCACTCGTCATGATCGTTACTCCTTGACGCGCCAGTGCTGCAACGCCGCACCAACGCCCGAGCCCAGCGTGACGGGAATGCCGGCATCGAGCATCGCCATCTCCACACCCGCCAATGCGCCGGCGAGGGTGAGTGCGTTCGTGTCGCCCATGTGGCCGATGCGGAACAGCTTCCCGGCCACCTGCGTGAGACCGGCGCCGAGCGAGATCCCGTAGCGGCGGAATGCGATGTCGATCACGCGCGCCGCGTCGATGCCCTCGGGCACCATCACCGCGGTGAGCGTGTTCGACGCGATCTCCGGACGCACGGCGCACTGCTGGAGCCCCCATGCCGACACCGCGGCGCGCACGCCATCGGCCAGACGGCGATGCCGCGCCGCGACTTCGGTCATTCCTTCGTCGAGCAGCATCGTGAGCGACTCATCGAGTCCGAAGAGCAGCGACAGCGCCGGCGTGTACGGGAAGTAGCCGCGCGCATTCTGCTCACGCATCGGCCGCAGGTCGAAGTACGACCGAGGGCTCTTCGCACCGTCCACGCGCGCCAGTGCCTTCGCACTCACGCCGAGGATGCCGAGTCCCGCGGGCAGCATGAAGCCCTTCTGTGAGCCGGTGAGCGCCATGTCGACGCCCCACGCATCGAACTGGAACTCGAGACTGGCGATGGAGCTCACGCCATCGACGAACAGCAGCGCCGGGTGCCCCGCACGATCGATCGCCGCGCGCACGGCCGCGATGTCGCTCGTCACGCCGGTCGCGGTCTCGTTGTGCACGACGAGCACCGCCTGGATCTCGTGCGCCGCGTCGGCCCGCAGCGCGTCCTCGATCGCCTGCGGTGAGGGCACGTCGCCCCAGGCGCCTTCGATCACGTCGACGGTGAAGCCGAGGTTGCGCGCGGCCTGGATGTAAAGATGCGAGAACTGTCCGTTGCGCATGCCGAGCAGGCGCGCACCCGGATCGAGCGTGTTCACGAGCGACGCTTCCCACATGCCGCTGCCCGACGACGGGAAGACGAAGGTCTCGCCGTTCGTCTGGTTGATGATCTGCGGCAGCCGTGTCAGGATCGATTGCGCAAACGCGGGAAACGCCGACGAGCGATGGTCCTCCTGCGCGCGGTGCATCGCGCGCAGCAGTCGGTCAGGAACGGGCGTCGGTCCTGGAATTTGTAGAAAGTGCCGTCCCGGCATCGTGGGCGTGTGTGGGGAGTGAGTGGTTCAACGCGACGGACAGCACGATGACATCGTCGTCATCATCATCGGCGGCATCGCGCGAGTCGGCGAGCGCATCCTCCGCATCCTCGGCGGCATCCGCGGCCTCGGTGGCGGCCGGGTCGGCGTCCTCGTACGGATCGAGGGCACGCAACAGGCGCCGGGTGAGGCGTGCGAGGCGTGCCCGCTGCTCACCCGTGAGCTCCGACATCAGTTCGACGATCGCGGCCGCGCGGGCGGGCGTGGTGTCGGCGAGCACCGTGCGTCCTTCGGCGGTCAGGTGCACGGTGATGAACCGCCGGTCGACCTGGTGCCGTTCACGACGCACGAGGCCGCGGGACTCGAGCGCGTCGATGATGGCCGTCATCTGCGCCTTGCTGCGATCGAGCGCCTCGGCGAGCTCCTGCTGGTGCACGGCGCCACGTGTCGCGATCGTCTCGAGCACGCCGAACTGGGACGCGGAGAGGCCGAAGGGTTGGACCGCGGCGTCCACTCGTGCGGCCGACAGTGCGGCCGCGCGCTGCAGGCCGACGTACGCATCCAGCGCGCGTCGTCGCTTCTTGTCGCCCTTCCCGCTCATCGTGTTGCTCCGTTCAGGCGCGAGTGATGCCGGCGTGCCGATCCACCATCCGATCGGCGAGAGTGGCCGCCACCGCCATGATGGTCTCCTGCGGATTCACACCAGGTGCGGTCGGCAGGAGTGAGCCGTCCGTAATGTACAGGCCCCGCACCCCGTGGCGCTCGCCATCGGGTGAGGCGCCGGACGTTGCGGGATCCGTGCCCATGCGGCAGGTGCCGTTCACGTGCGCCGAAAAGAGGCCGATCCGGTTCGCCCCGTACGAGAGCCGACCGAGTGCCGCGATGTCGCGCTCGGATCGACAGATCACGGGGTCCGTGTGAAGGGTACCCGCCTCGATCGCTCCCGCGGCCAGATGCAGTCGCGCGGCGGCGGCCGTCGAGGCGGCAACGCGCGCGCGGTCGGCGGAGGTGAGCGCGTACTTGATACTGACCGCGCCACCGCGGCCCGCTCGAACCCGGCCGCTCGAATGCGTTCGCTCGGCGCCGTCGCGCGTGAGCGCGATCACGATGCCCTGCTGCCGAATCGTCGCCATGCGCGCCCTGTGCGCCGCACCGAAGCCCGGCATCGCCGCCGCGGAGAACGAGGGGTGCATGGGCGGACACTCGAGCCAGAAACCGTACGGCGATCCGTTCCACAGACTGAACTCGTCGCACATCGTCGAGAGCGGAATGCCGGTGCTGCTCACGATGTCCCGATCGTAGCGGCCGAACACCGCAGTCGTCGGATGCAGCCGCAACCAGTTGCCGACGCCACCACCGCCGAGCCCCGAGCGTTGCAGCAGCACGGGTGTGCCGATCGCGCCGGCCGCCACCACGACGATCGGCGCATCGATCGTGAGCCTGTGCTGCGCGCCCGACGGCCCGCTGACGCGTGCGTGCACGCGCTTGCGAGCGGGTGTGGCTCCCGAGCCAGCACGCTCACCGGCGGATCGCTCGCGAAGTTCGATGCGATCGACGTGCGCACCGGTGTACAGTGTTGCCCCCTGTTGCAGCGCATGCGGCACGTACGTGACGAGCGTCGACTGCTTCGCGTCGTGACGGCATCCGACGCCGCAGAATCCACAGCGGATACACCCCTGTGCGTTGATCATGGCGGACGAGGCGCGCCATCCCAGCGCCGCCGCCCCATCGAGAATGATGCGGTTGTTGGCCGAGTGCGCGTCGTCGGGAACGCGTCGCGCGTGCACCCGGGCCTCGACGCGCTCGAACGCGGGTCGCATGTCCGCCGGCAGCATGCCGACCGTGCCGTGCTCCCGATGCCATTCCTCGAGCACACCATCCGGTGTGCGCAGCATGATCATCCAGTTCACCGTCGTCGAGCCACCGACGGTGCGCCCTTGCACCAGCGCAACGGAGAGATCGTCGGTCGTGCGGAGAGCGCCTTCCGCGTACAGCTCCGCAGTGAGCGTGGCCTCCTGCTCCGTGAAGTCGGCTGGCAGGTGGTACTCGCCATCCTCCAGCAGCACGGTCTCGAACCCCGCCTCGGCCAGGCGTGCCGCCGTCACGGCACCGCCGGCGCCCGTACCGATGACGACCGCGTCGGCGGTGCGATGAGCGTCGCCGGTGCTCTCGGTGCCGCGCACGACGCCGCGCGGAAGAGCGCGTGGCGCAGGCACCGTGCGATGCGCGATGCCGCGGGCGACTGGCTCGTCGTCGCGCGGGGTGCCGTCGAGCGCTCCCTCCCAGGGCACGCGTGGGAGCCGCGTGTGCATCGGACCGTCGTAGCAGATGGACGCGGCGACATCGGGGTCCGCATAGTGGACGGCGAGAACCAGGCGTCGTACGGCCTCGTACGCGGAGCGGAGTGCAGGCAACGCGGAATGCCCGTACGCGGCGAAGCAGCGTGTGCGATCCGCTGCGGAGAGGGCGGCGAACCGGCGCGGCTGCCCGACGGCGATCAGGACGGCGGCGCGTGAGCCAAGCACGCGCACCGCAAGCGCCAGACGGTCACGCTTGTCGGGGGGCAGCGGCTGCAGGCGGGCGACACAGGCCGCGACGAACCGCTCGTCCGCGACGTGATCCCCGCGAATGCATCCGGCGAGTGCGGCAAAGGTCTCGTGCGGGAGGACCATTGCGGCGAAGGGTAGTGCGCACCGGCGACACGCGCCAGCGGAGCACTACCCTTGCCAGGTCTCTCGACGATTCAGCGGTGCTGCATCGTGCGACATCGGTACTGCATCGAAGCTACATGGATACCGAGGGTGATCCAATGGTGAAGAGCCGCTTGCTCTCGTCGTTCAGCAGCACCCACAGCGTGTAGATCGAGAAGATCGTGCCGATCGGAAAGTTGAACAGGCCGAACAGCGCAACGAAGATGGTGACGTAGCGTGCCCAGTTCTGATGGTTCAGCAGGCCGAAGCCGGCGATCAGGCCGAACACGGAGAAGGCACCGACGAGCAGCGCCATGGCCACGCTCACGGTGCTGCCGACGAGGGCACCGGTGAGACTGCCCGACGTCAGGCTGCCGAAGACGCCACCGAACAGCACGCCGATCGCCTTGAGCAGGCCGATCGCGCTGAAAATAATGTTGACGACAGCAACGACCTTGATGTGCGTGCGCATGCCCATGGTCCTCAACAGTGAAGGAAGAAAGGGCAGAAGGCCCCTGTGTGCTCACCATACGGGGGGAAGGCGCGCCAAGATTCGGGCACGGCGAAAATGCGTCTCGTCCCTACGCGTCAGGCCGCTCCTCGCCCACCGGTGGCGCGCCCCTGAAGCTCCGCACGAGCTGCGGAGCAAGCGAGACCATCGCCACGCCAGCCACGATCACCAGCATGGCGAGCACCCCCTGCGCGGGCAGACGTTCGCCGAGCACGAGCACGCCCAGCAGCACGGCGACCACCGGATTCACATAGGCATAGGTGCCGACCGCCGTCGGACTCGCAACACGCAGGAGCCACATGTAGGTGCTGAACCCCACCAGCGAACCGAACACGATCAGGTACAGCAGGGCGAGCAGAGAGTTCGTGGACACGTGCGAGCGCATCACGTGCGACACTTCGCCCGTCACGGTCGAGAGCGCGAGCAGCATCGATCCGCCGACGAGCATCTGCATCGCGATCGCCAGCGTCGCGGGCTTGGCCATCGTCGCGGTGCGTGCATACAACGACCCGATCGTCCACGACAGTGCGCTGACCGTGAGCACGATCGCGCCAACGGGATCGACGACAGTCTCCGGCGCGGCTCCTGGCACTGGCGGGCCGGAGGCCGGGAGCACCAGCAAGCCGACACCCGCGAGGCCGATGGCGACGCCGATGAGCTTGGTCACGCGCGGCGGTTGCCCCTGCGCCCATTCACAGAGCACGAGCCAGAGCGGCACGGTGGCGACGAGCAGCGACGCCATGCCGGAGCTCACCCGCTGCTCCGCCCACGACACGCTGCCATTGCCGATGAACAGCAGCAGGCATCCCACGATGGCCGAACTCTTCCACTCCGCCTTCGTGGGCCGCGTCGCACCACGCAGACGCGCCCACGCGTACATCAGCGTGCCGGCGATCAGGAAGCGCACCGCGCCCATGAAGAACGGCGGGATGGTTTCGAGACCGATGCGGATGGCGAGGTACGTCGATCCCCAGACGATGTAGATGACGGCAAAACCGAGAATGAGCTGGGCACGCGTCGCATGCTCAGGTGCACTGGTGGATTCGTTCACGTACCACGTGGTTTCGCCCGGCGCGTCGCCGGGGCAGTGAGTGGGTCTTCGGGCCACGGATGCCGCGGGTAGCGCCCGCGCAGCTCCCGGCGCACCTCGAAGTAGGAGCCCCGCCAGAAGCCGGCGAGATCGCGCGTCACCTGCACCGGCCGCTGCGCCGGCGACAGCAGATGGAGCGTGACCGGCACACGCTCGCCCATCACGGTGGGCGTCGTGGTCCAGCCGAACACCTCCTGCAGCTTGACCGCGAGCACCGGCGATTCGGGATCGCCGTACTCGAGCGCGATCCGTGAGCCGCTCGGCACTTCCAGGTGCGACGGTGCAAGCCGGTCGATGGCAGCGCGGCGCTCCCATGGCAGCAATGAGAGCAGCGCGCCGGCGAGATCCGTCTGTGCCAACACACTCCACTTGCGTTTCCCGTCGACGTGCGGACCGAGCCACTCGTCGAGCGATGCAGCGAGCGCGCGGTCGGAGACGTCGGGCCAGCTTCCGTCATGGTGATGCAGGAACGCGAGTCGTGCGCGAAGTGCCGCCGCCCCCGCAGACCACGGCAGCGACGACACACCTTCGCGCTCGACCTGCGCGAGCAGCGCGGCACGCGTCTGGTCCGGTGGCAGGTCGGTGAACACCGACTCTTCGATGACGAGCGCGCCGAGGGTCGTGCGACGCGTGCCGCGCACGGACCGACTGGGCTCGTGCCACGCGACGGTCTCCTCGCGGACGAACTGCCCGGCGAACGCATCCCGGAGGTCGTCGAGCGAGAGCGAGGCTGCCCGCAGCACGCGGTAGTCCGGCGCGGCGCCATCGAGCTCCGCGATCGCGAGCCACTCGCTGTCCGCCAGTGCATCGTGCCGGGCGAGCGTGGCGCCCGCGCCGTTGCGCAGGAGAAAGCGTGGCGCCGTACCGGGCCGTCTCCGCGCCACGCGATCGGGGAACGCGAGCGCGAGCAGCGCGCCGGTGTCGTGCAGGTCGTCGCTGGTCGCGCTGGCAGCGCTCGACTCGCCGCCCGCAGCCCTTGTGGGCGCGGCGAACCGGCGCTGCAGCTCCGACGCGACCTGCCGCACGCGCGGCACCGCGTCACGGTCGATGTTCGCACCCGCCTCTCCCACGCTCCCGCGTTGCCGCAGCGCCTCGACCCGCAACGTGAGATCGGATGGCGGATCGCCCGCTCCAGCGGCAGCACCAGGACCAGCATACGAACGTCGCATGATGTCGCGCTCCTCGAGCAGCGCCGCGATCTCGGCGCCCAGCATGCCACGTCCTCGTTCGCGCGCGACGAGCAGCAGGTGTGCGAGACGCGGTGAAAGCGGGAGCGCTGCCATTCGCCGGCCATGCGGCGTCACTCGCCCCTGCGCGTCGAGTGCGCCGAGCAGTGCGAGCAGCTCGCGGGCCTGGGCGAACGGGCCGGCACGCGGCACGTCGAGCCAACGCAACGCCGTGGGATCGTGGATGCCCGCGTCGGCCAGTTCGAGTGCGAGCGACGCGAGATCCGTCTCGAGAATCTCCGGGCGCGTCGATGGCTGAAAGCCGAACTCCTCGTGCTGGTCCCAGAGGCGGTAGCACACACCGGGCGCGGTACGCCCAGCTCGTCCGCGGCGCTGGTCGGCAGAGGCGCGGCTCACGCGCACGGTGTCGAGCCGGGTCATGCCGACGCGCGGTTCGTAGCGCGGAAGCCGCGAGAGCCCCGAATCGATCACGACGCGCACACCCTCGATGGTGAGGCTCGTTTCCGCCACGCTCGTTGCCAGTACGACCTTGCGCGTGCCCGGCGGTGCAGCAGCGAGTGCCAGATCCTGCGCCGCAATCGGCATCGAGCCATGCAGCGTGTGCACGACAGCCCGTGCGGCCACGAGTACGCTGTCGTCTGCCAGTCGCCCGGCGACGCGCCGTTGTTCCGCCGCACCGGGCAGGAACACGAGTACGTCGCCGCTGTCGGTCTCGATGGCTTCGCGAACGACCCGCGCGACGGAGGCCTCAAGCCGGTCATCGCTGCGTGGCGGGCGATAGTGCGTCGCGATGGGAAACATGCGCCCGGCACTGCGGACGACCGGCGCAGGCTGCTCGCTGCTCGTGAGCAACGCTGCCACCGCGTCACCGTCGAGTGTCGCCGACATGACCAGCACGCGCAGTTCGGGCCGCAGCTGTGCCTGCGTCTCGAGGGTCAGCGCGAGGCCAAGATCCGCATGCACCGAACGCTCGTGAAACTCGTCGAAGATCACCACGCCGTACGACTCGAGTGCCGGATCGGCGGCGAGCAACCGTGCGAGCACGCCTTCGGTGACCACTTCGACACGCGTGCGCGGGGACACGCGCGTGTCGCCGCGGATGCGATAGCCGATCGTCTCGCCCACCGATTCACCGCGGAGGCGTGCCATGTATGACGCGGCCGCGCGTGCGGCGAGACGGCGCGGCTCGAGCATCACGATGCGCCCACCACCAAGCCAACCCGCATCCAGCAGTGCGAGCGGAACGCGCGTCGTCTTGCCCGCCCCGGGCGGGGCTTCGAGCACCACACCGGAGTGCGTGTCGAGCGCTCCCAGCAGCGCCGGCAATGCCTCGTCGATCGGGAGTGCTGCGGTCACCGACGACGTCGGGTCGTATCGCCCTGCTGCAGCCACTCGCGGGCGCGCTCCAGCACATCGTCACGGCCCGCACGGAATCCGCGCACGGTCTCGCGCACTTCCACCATCGGCGTCAGCCCGGTGCGATGCAGCTGGCTGCCATCCGCACGGCGGATTTCATCGACGGGGTACGACAGGGTGAGACCACCCGGCAACCGCATCGTGACGGTGTCGGCCGCGGCGCCGGCGCTCGATGAGCCGATGAGCGTGGCGCCCGCACCGCTCTCGAGTGCCGCCGCGAGCTGTTCCGCCTCACCCTGCGTGCGCTCGTCGATCAGCACCACGAGCCGGCCGCGGAAATGCGCGGCCGTGTCGACGCGAACCACGACCGGCTGCGAGACGCGCTCGTCGGGGCAGAGACGCTGCGCATCACGGCTGGCCGTCACGATGCACGGCATCGACGTCACGCGCTGCACGACGCGAGCGACGGGATACTCCGGTTGCACGCTGAGCCGACGCAACAGGGTGCGCCACGCTTTCGCACTCCCCCGCAGATCGACGATCAGCGCACGCGCATCGGCTGCACCGGTGATCGCGGCAGCAGCGGCACCCTCGTCGAGCCGATCGGCATCGATGTACACGACGTCGCTGCTCGGCCGGCTCACCGCTGCGGTCGTGCGCTCCGGCGGTGCCGCATCCCCGTTGACGGCACCGTCGACACTGCCGGGAACGGCGTCCGCGATGCGCGACACGGGCGCTGCACGTTCGGGCCCGGTCGCGTCGCGTACGCGCAGCAGCGCGGAACCGGCCGGGCCTCGAGCGAGTCGATCCATGAGGTCACGCCCGCGCGTCCATTCGTTGGAGGCGGACACCTGACGCCTGCGATCACGCATCCATCCCGACAGCGGGAACCCTTCGATCGACGTGATCTCCGTGCCGACAGACACCGGCGTGCTGCCGGATACCGCCGCCCCGGACACCGCAGTCACGATCGCCCGCCCCTCGATAAGACGTACACGCATCGGCAACCGGGCCGCACCGCGCAGCGCGTCGACCGCGGTGCCGCCGAGGCGCACCTGCGAATCGTCGAACGACGCGGCGAGATCCAGCAGCGCGGCAGCGTACTGCTCGCGGTTCGTCGCGCGCTCGAGCGCCGGGATCGAGCGCTCCAGCGCCGCGTCGATGTCATCGTCGTAGCTGTCGCGGTGCGCGTGTCCTGCACGCATCACGCTCCAGAGTCGCATGCCCGCCAGCACACGCGCACCCATGTACGGGTATGGCAGCGTGTCGCCGGCCAGTGCGATGCTGCCCTGCGGAAACACGGGCATGCCAGCGCCTGGGCGACCCGGGCGCGTTCCGGGTGCCGGGGCGCTCGCGGTGCGCACCATGCGCAGGGCCGCGCGCAGCGCCGGCGCACTGTCGCCCGCCGCTGCCGGCATCGCGACGACAGTGTCGACACGAAATCCACGAGTGCCATCGGGCGCGACCAGCTCACCCGCACGAACCCGCACGAACAGTCCCGGCGCCAGCGGCACACGCACGGTCGGCACGAGCGATTCATCGGTCACCTGGCCTTCGCCGACGAGCTTCGCGCGACCGGCAGCCACCAGTGCTGCAACGGCGCGTGGGATGATGGAGGCGGGATTGGCGATCACGACGATCTGTGCCGCGCGCGCATCCGATCGGGGAGCGGCGCCCGGCGAGAGCGCGCCCGGCGAGAGCGCACCCGTGGTGGGCAGGATCGCGCGTGCGTCCTCCTGGTGCCAGCCTGCCATCACCTGCGATGCGACGATCAGCGGCCCGGTGCCGTCGAGTGTCGCGCCAACGGTACCCTGTGCTCCGATGCGGCGCACGCGCACCGACGGCATCGGCAGCCGTGACGACACGAGTGCCGCAGGCAATCCGGTGCCCTCGAGAAATGCATCGACAGCGTCGCTGGCGGTGCGACCGTCCGCGACCGTGCTCGCTTCCGTGTTCACTCCCCGTGTGCTGGTGCCACGCAGGTCGAGCACCACGCGCGTCGCACCATCACGCAACGTGCGTACGGCGGTGGCCAGCGCCTCGCGATCCGCCGGGCGGTACTCGCCCGTCGGCGGTAGCATGATCAGCAGCGTGCCATCGCCGAGCGTGGAGACTCGCGTCGCCCCATACCGCGGCGCGCCCGCGGACGCGTCATCGGATCCGTCAGTGAACGTGTCACTCTCGACGCGCGTGAGTGGATCCTGCAGCATACCGAGCAGCCCGCTGTACGCCTCGCGCAACGCACCCGTGCTTCCCGCATCGCGAACGGCGGGCAGTCGGCCGGCCGTTGCACCGTCCCATGCCTCGCGCGCCTGTGGACTGTCGCCGAGCGACGGATGGTGCAGCGCGATCGTGTGCCATACCCTCGCGAGCGCCGCGAGCCGGGCCACGCCCGCCGAATCCGAGGCGCCCGCCGCAGGCTCGGGGCCGACCATGAGGGGCGGAAGCGCGGCGGCAGGAGTGTCCGCTGCCGGCGCGACGGCAACTGCCGCTGGTGTGGCCACCGGGCCGCCATCCGGATCGAGCTTGAAGAAGCTCCTGGTGCACGCAGTCGTCGTCAGCAGCAGTGCCACGCCCGCGGCGTGCGAGGCCGCAGCGACTCTCCCGCGCCGGAAGCGCGGATTCGGCGTCATATTGCGATGCATACACGGAAAGATAGCTCCCCTCGCACCACTGATCGGCATGACGGATCGCCTGTACTACACCGATGCATATTGCGCCGAGTTCACTGCGGTCGTCCTCGCCGTCGACCCGGCCTCCCGGCACGTCGTGCTCGATCGCACGGCACTCTATCCCACCTCGGGTGGGCAGCCCCACGATACCGGCATGCTCGGCATGGTGCGGGTAACCGATGTGATCGACGAGGACGAGCGTGTGGTTCACGTGCTCGAATCGGTCGACGGCATTGCACCCGGCGCTCCGCTGCACGGCACGGTCGACTGGGCGCGGCGCTTCGATTGGATGCAGCAGCATACAGGGCAGCACCTGCTGTCGGCGCTTTGCGCCGATGGCTACGGCTGGCCGACCACGAGTGTGCATTTCGGTGACCTCTACTGCACGGTCGACATCGCGGCACCGAACGTGGACGGAGCGACCCTGCGCGAGATCGAACGTCGTGCAAACTCGGTCATCACCGAGAACCGCGAGGTCACGGTATCCTTCGAGGATGCCGCCACCGCCGCCGGCCTCCGCAAGCCGAGTGACCGCGGCGGCGAGTTGCGGATCATCACGATCGATGGCATCGACCGGAGCGCCTGTGGCGGTACACATGTGCGACGCACCGGGGAGATCGGCAGCATCCTGCTGCGTCGCGCGGAACGGACGAAGGGCGCGACGCGCGTCGAGTTCCTCTGTGGCGCCCGCGCCGTCGCACGGGCGAGCGCCGATGCCGACCTGCTGACCCGTGCCGCGCGTGCACTCTCCGCCGCACCCGACGAGCTGCCCGCGCTGGTCGAGAGCCAGCTGCAGCGCCTCACGGAGTCCGACCGCGAGCGCAAACGACTCGCCACCGAGCTCGCGCGACCTGAGGCGCAGGCCATGTGGACTGCGGCCGCTCCGGACGATCGGGGTGTGCGCCGAATCGTGTTGACCACGGGCGACGCGCCCGTGAAGGACGGGGAGCCGCTCGCGCAGGCGCTGGTGGCCCTGGGCGGCTGCGTCGTGCTCGTGCGCGCGCACACCGGTATCATGCTGGCTGCCGCCCCCGACAGCGGCGTCGACGCCGGTGCAGCGCTCAAGGCGGCACTGAGCGAAGTTGGCGGTCGCGGTGGTGGATCACCGCGATCCGCGCAGGGCAGTGTCGCCGACGCAACCGCTGCTGCCCGTGTGAGCACGCTGCTCGGATTTGAATGATGGTCCCCTCTCTCACCTCCTTTCCAGTCTCCGCCATGCTTCCCACGTCCTGGTCGTCCAGCAGGATCGCTCTCGTCGCGATGTCCACCCTCGCACTCGTGCTCCCGCAGGTGTCGGTGGAGGCCCAGATCAAGGGTGGCGTGATGGGCGGCGCGTCCATCACCAACTTCACCGGTATCGCGACCGGATCCGTCTGCGATCCTGACACCGGATGTGCCTCGGCCACGACGTCGAACCGGATCGGACTCCAGCTTGGCGGATTCCTGCAAATCCCGATCAGCGGCATGTGGTCGTTTCAACCCGAGCTGCACTTCATCCAGAAGGGTGGCAAGACGAACGTCTCCATCAGCGGCGACGAGTTCGGGGATCCGTTCACGGCGGATCTCGACCTTTCACTCGCCTACCTCGAGGTGCCCGCGCTGCTCCGTCTCGACCTCGGCTCCCGCCGTCTGCGTCCGTTTTTCGTGGCCGGACCGAGCGTGGCGCTGCGAGTCGGATGCGATGTGGGCGTCTCGGTCGATGGATTGGGTTCGGTATCGACAGCCTGCGACGAAGGGGAGCCGTTCACCGGCGAGGATGGTGCAACCGTGGATGATCCCATCAAGAAGTTCGACGTCGGCGGCATCATCGGCGCGGGCGTGTCCGGTCTGTTCGGGGGACGCACGTTGTCGGCACAGGTGCGGTACGCGCGCGGATTCGTCAATGTGCTCAAGGATTCCGGCGAGTCGGCGTCCCGGAATACGGGTGTGTCGATACTCTTCGGCGTCGGTTTCTGATTTGCGTGCCGGTTCGGCCGTGACCTGCCTTCCACTCTCATTCACAGTCGCATGAACATCTCCCGCCCCAGCCCCGACGAGTTCGCGTCCTACTACGGGAAGTACGTGGATGCGACGGGAGTGTCCCTCGCGACGCTCGAGGGCGGCACCGTCTCCGACCTGCTCACCCTGCAGCCGGTCGCGCTTCGCAGCCTGCTCGAGAACGCGGAGGAGTCACTCGCCCAGCACCGGTACGCGCCGGACAAGTGGACACTCGCCGAGTCGTTGGTGCACGTGTCGGACACGGAGCGGGTATTCGCCTACCGGCTGCTCCGCGTCGCGCGCGGCGACGCGACACCGCTCCCGGGTTTCGATCAGGACCTCTGGGTGCCGCTCAGCGGCGCCGGTTCGCGCTCGCTTTCCGACATTCTGACCGAGATCGATGTCGTGCGTGCCTCGACACTCGCGCTCGTCCACTCACTCGACGACGCCAGCGTCGAGCGACGGGGCACGGCGAGCGGACACCCGGTCTCCGCCCGCGCCCTCGCGTGGATCATTGCCGGCCACTTTGCGCACCATCTGGAACTGACACGCGTCCGGTATCTTGGAATGCCCGCGGGCTCCTGACTTCAAGTAAGTTGGAACGGCTTGAGGCGCTCCACCCGGCGCAGCCTCGCCTCTGACCGCGCTACCGGAGCCCCCGTGACTGCCCTTGATACGTCCGCTGATCCCGCTGCATCCGCCGAGACGGTCCGTCTCGCGATCGATACGATTCGCACTCTCGCCATGGACGCCGTGCAGGCGGCGGAGTCCGGACACCCAGGTACGCCGATGGCGCTCGCGCCACTCGCCTACCGGTTGTACACGAAGCACCTGCGGCACGACCCGTCCGCACCGGCATGGGCTGACCGCGACCGGTTCGTGCTGTCCGCCGGTCATGCGTCGATGCTGCTGTACGGCACGCTCCACATGTCAGGATACGCGCTGCCGCTCGACGAGATCCGCAACTTCCGCCAGTGGAAGAGTGCGACGCCCGGTCACCCGGAAGTGCACCACACCGTCGGTGTCGAAACGACCACCGGCCCGCTCGGCCAGGGTGTCGCCAACGCCGTCGGATTCGCCGTTGCCGAGGCCCATCTCGCGGCCCAGTTCAACCGCGAGGGCCATGCGGTCGTCGATCACTACACGTACTTCGTCGCGGGCGACGGCTGCCTCATGGAAGGCATCTCGCACGAGGCGGCGTCGTACGCCGGCCATCACAAGCTCGGGAAGCTGATCGGCTTCTTCGACGACAACAGCATCACGATCGACGGCAGCACGAGCCTGAGCTGCAGCGACGACGTCGATGCGCGCTTCACCGCGTACGGCTGGCAGGTGCTGCACATCAGCGACGTGAACGATCTCGACCAGATCGACGCGGTGATCGCCGAAGCGAAGGCCGACGTCGCGCGGCCGACGATGATCGTGACGCGCACCGTGATCGGATACGGTTCGCCGAACCGTGCGGGCACGTCGAAGGCGCACGGCGAAGCCCTCGGCAAGGACGAGATCACGCTGACGAAGCAGGCGTACGGCTGGCCGTCCACCGAGCCGTTCTTCGTGCCGGAGGAGGCACGGACGCATTGGACCGCGCTCGTGGGCGAGCGCGTGAAGACGCGTACGGAGTGGATGGCGCGCTGGGAGTCGTATGCCGCGGCGCATCCGGAGCTTGCCGCGGAGTTCGAGCGGCGGATGCGTGGTGATCTCCCCGCTGGTATCGATGGGGCGTTTCCATCGTTCGACCTGAAGAGCGGTAACGTGGCGTCCCGTGCAGCATCGGGTGTCGTGCTCAATGCGATCGCGGGGGTGATGCCGGAGTTGGTCGGCGGATCCGCGGATCTGGCCGGCTCGAACCTCACGACAGTCAAGGGCGCGCCGCTCTTCACGCCCGATACGCCGGCGGGTCGCAACTTCGCATTCGGCATTCGCGAGCATGCGATGGGCGCGATCATGAACGGCATGGCGTTGCACGGCGGCACGGTGCCGTACGGCGGCACGTTCCTCGTCTTCTCCGATTACATGCGTCCGGCGATCCGGCTCGCGGCGCTCATGGGCGCGCACGTGATCTACGTGTTCACGCACGATTCGATCGGCCTGGGCGAAGATGGTCCGACGCATCAGCCGGTCGAGCAGCTGGCGGCCTTGCGCTGCATCCCCAACCTGCTGGTGCTGCGTCCGGCGGACGCCGACGAGACAGCGGAGTCGTGGCGCATCGCGATCACGCACAAGACGGGGCCCGTGGCGCTCGTGCTCACGCGCCAGAAGCTCTCGTATCTCGATTGCACGGAGCGCGTGCGCGCGGGCGTGAGCCGCGGCGGCTACATGCTGGCGGACGCCACTGGTGGCGCGGTGGACGTGGTGCTGCTCGCGAGCGGATCTGAAGTGGAGATCGCACTCGCGGCTCGCGCGCAGCTGGCGGTGGACGGCATCGCGGCGCGTGTCGTGAGCTGCCCGTCGCTCGAACTGCTGGCGGCGCAGGACGCCACCTATCGATCGGGGCTGCTGCCGGCGGGCGTCCCGCGTGTAGCGATCGAGGCGGCGCACCCGTCGCCCTGGTATCGCTGGACCGGGGATCAGGGCGCAGTGATCGGCATCGAGACGTTCGGAGCGAGCGCGCCGTACCAGGTCCTGTACAAGGAGATGGGCATCACGTCCGATGCACTGGTGGCGGCGGCCAAGCGGGTGATCGCCGGATAAAACCGAAGCGCCGGCACGGGGTAGCAGGAGGATGCTGATCCGCCTCCTCCCCGTGCTGGCACTCGCGCTGCAGCTCTCCGCCGCTCGCGTCGTGGCGCAGGGTGCAGCGCCGGGCGTGGCGCAGGGTGTAGCGCAGGGATCGCTCGATCGCAGCGGGGGCGGGGGCCTGCGAGTGATGACGTGGAATGTCGGCTCGAATTCCGTCGTGCCATCCGGGTCGAACACAAGGCCGGGGGCGGTCGTGCCGGTGCCGACGTCGGGCCGGGCTGGCGCCTTCGCCCGCGTGGTGCGCGCCGTACGCCCCGATGTCGCCTGCCTGCAGGAGTTCACGAGCGGCAGCGCGTATGCCGCACGCCTCTTCGATGCGTTGCTGCCGCTGCCAGGTGGTGCGCGCTGGCACGGCTACAGTGCGCTGGGCAACGTGATCGTGTCGCGCTATCCGCTCTCCGATACCACACGTCGCACGTTTCGCTCGCTGGCGTCGCACCGTGCGCACGCGGTGGCCCGGCTCGCACTGCCCGACAGCCTGCACATGCCGCACGCCGTCATGGTCTGCACGCACCTGCAGTCGGGAGGCGGTGCGGGCAACCTCGCGTTCCGCTCGCGACAGGCCACGGCCATCGCGGAGGAACTCAGGCGACGTGATTCGCTCGTGGTGCGCGCCGGCAGCCGTGCTGTCTCCGCCATCGTGCTCGGCGATCTCAATGCGATCGACGAACCCGCACCGTACATCGAGACGTTGCTGCGGTTGCCGCTGGTCGATGCGTTTCCCACGCACAATGGTGCTCCACTGGCCGGCAGCCGGCCCGCCCCGGTGTACACGTGGCGCGACGACCGACAGCGTTATGCACCCGGGCGGCTCGATCGCGTGCTCTTCGATCCGCGCGCGTACACCGCCTCGCGCGCGTACGTGCTCGACACCCGGAGTCTCGACGCTCCGGCGCGACGGGTGATGGGGCTCGAGGCGGATGACACCGTGCGCGACGCACGGGCCGGATGGATCGACCACCTGCCGGTGGTGGTGGATCTCGTCGCACCGGTAGTGCGGTAGGGGTGCGGTCAGGGTGCCGTGAGCGTGCCGTGAGCACGCCGCGATGCTATTGTAGCGCACCATGCCTCCCCGCCCTCTCCCCCGCCTGCGCCGACTCTGCCTCGCGCTTCCCGAAGCACATGAAGCCGAAGCATGGGGCGCTCCCACGTTTCGCGTGCGCAACAAGCTGTTCGCGATGTACGCCGCGCCCGGCAACAGTCATGGCGGACGCGCGGCGGTGTGGATCAAGGCGGCGCCCGAGAATCAGGCGAGCATGATTCAGGCAGACCCGTTGCGATTCTTCAAGCCGCCGTACGTCGGGCCCAGCGGATGGATCGGCGTGTGGCTCGATGTGACGCCCGACTGGGACGAGCTTCGCGACCTGCTCACCGACGGCTACCGGCGCACCGCACCGAAGAAGCTTGCGGCACTCCTGCCCGCCGACTGAGTCGATCGTCCTGCAGTCCGCGTCCTTCGGTCGGCCTCGTTCAGTCGGCGCACTCCGCCTCGTAGAACATCACCCGGCTGGCCGATCCCTTGGCCTGGTACATCGCCGCATCCGCGCGTCGCAGCAGCGTGTCCGACGTCGCGCCATGGTCGGGGTACAGGGCAACGCCGATGCTGGCGCTCACATTCGGCACATGCTCCGCCAGGTCGCAGGTGGTCGCGATGCGCTTCACTAGTCCTGCCGCAAACACCGCGACATCATTCGACGTGTCGACATCCAGCATGAGGCAGGCGAATTCGTCGCCGCCGTACCGGCATATCGTGTCCTCGCCCCGTACGGCACTCTGCAGGCACTTCCCCACACTCACGAGCACCTCGTCCCCGATCTCGTGCCCATGCGTATCGTTGATCTGCTTGAAGCCGTCGAGATCGATGAACAGCACGGCCAAGGTCCAGCGATGCCGCCGGGCCTGACGCAGGCCGTGGTCGAGCCGCTCGAGAAACATCGTGCGGTTGGGGAGCCCGGTGACCGCATCGTGCAGCGCCTGCTGGCGCGCCCGCTCCAGCGCCGCCTTCGTGTTCGCGAGCTCACGCTCGAGCGCCCGGCGCGCGGCGGTCTCACGCGCGAGGGCCGCGGCGAGCGCGACACTGTAGTCTTCCGGGATCTTGCCATCGACGATCTTGGTATCGACGAGTTTCGCGTCGGCGCCGTACACGCGCACCCGCGTCCCGTCGCCCGCTCGATCACTGCCGCGATCACTGCCGCGATGGTTGCCGCGATCACCGCGATCACTCGTCGCGTGCAATCCGGAGTCGGTGAGGTGCCGTCTGGCCATTGCGATTCTCGCTGCGAAAGAGTCCACCAGCGCGCGTGTAGCGTTCTTCAGGTCGACTGGTCCATGGGTGGCACATTCCGTTCCGTGCGTTCGGTACCTCGTGCGAGTGTGACGTGATGGTCAGGTTCGGGCGCCCTCCGCAATCCACGCCGACGATCCGCAAGGCGCTGCGTGCCCAGGTCGCTGCATCCTGCGAGCGCCGGCCCGGAGTGTATCGCATGCTCGGCCCCACCGGCATCGTGCTGTACGTCGGGCAGTCGCGCCTGTTGCGGGCACGTCTGCTTTCGTACTTCCGCGCGCGTGGGCGGCGCAACAAGGCTGCGCGCATCCTGCGCCATGCGTTCGCCATCGAATGGGAGTATACGAACACTGAGTTCGGCGCGCTCCTGCGTGAGCTGCGCCTCATCAAGCAGTACCGGCCCACGTTCAATGCGCAGATGGTCGCCGACGAGTGGCCGCGCGCGTACGTCGCACTCTCGGGTGGAGACGTCCCCGGCCTCACGATCGTGCCCCGTTCGGACGACCCCTCGGCCATCGCGCTGTTCGGACCGTTTCGTCGAGTGGCGAAGTTGCGCGAGGCGGTCCGTGCGCTCGCGGATGCGACGGGAATTCGTGACTGCTCGCTGGAGGCCGCCTCCTTCCGCACGTCCAGGCGCGCACGTCCGCCCTCGTGCTTCCGCCATGACCTGGGCGTGTGTGCCGGCCCCTGCATCGGTGCCGACGATCGCGCGGACTACGCGCGCACCGCGGACGGGGTGCGTGCCTTCCTCGACGGAACCTCGGACGCGCCGGTACAACTGCTCGTCTCCGCGATGCAACGCGCGGCCGACGCGCTCGAGTTCGAACGCGCCGGTATCGTGCGCGACCGGCTCGCGCATGTCGCATGGCTGCACGAGCGCGTGCAGCAGTTTCACGCCAACGTCGACCGCCTGACGTTCCGATACCACGCGATCGGGCCCGACGACCAGGAGTGGGTGTATCTCATCCGGCGCGGGACGGTACGCGCCGAGCTCAGGGCGCCGGAGACGGAGGAGGAGGGAGAGGCGCTCGAGCGCGCGGCCGCGCAGGTCTATCAGGGTGCGGATCCGACCGGGAAGGACGTGCCGACGCACGACCTCGACGAGTTCTACCTGGTCTCGAGCTGGTTCCGGCGTCGCACCGCCGAACACATCCGGCTCAAGCCCGCAATGTCCGGTTCGGCGTCGGAGCTTCGCCTCGCGCGGCTTGCGTGATGCCGGGCGAATTCGCAGCGTTCTGCGCGTTCTGCACTGTCGCCCACCCAGGAGCTCCCATGCCGACCCGATCCCTGATGCATCGCCCTGCCGTTCGCGTTGCGCTCACCCGCACGGCCACGGTCACGGTCGCGGCCGCGGCGATGCTGGCGCTTCCGCTCACCGCCGGCGCGCAGGCGGCTCGCGGTGGCGCCGGCAATCCGCGCGCCGCGAGCCCACGCGCGGCGGCCGATTCCGTGGTGCTCACGGAGTGGATGGTGCCGTGGGAGCGCACGCGCCCTCGCGACCCCGCCGTGGGCCTCGACGGGCAGGTGTGGTTCGTCGGTCAGGAGGGCAACTACGTCGCGCGGCTCGAGCCGAAGTCGGGCAAGTTCACGCGCATCGAGATCGACCCGGGCACCAATCCGCACACGGTGAACGTCGACCGCGATGGCAACGCGTGGTACACGGGCAACCGCAACGCGATGATCGGGCGCATCGACGCGAAGACCGGTGTCATCACCCGCTACGCGATGCCGGACAGCTCGGCCCGCGACCCGCACACGATCGCGTTCGACAAGACGGGCGACCTGTGGTTCACGGTACAGAACGGCAACATGGTCGGACACCTGTCGAAGGCGACGGGCAAGGTGCGACTGGCCAAAATGGAGAAGCGCGGCACGCGCCCCTACGGCATCGTGGTGGACGACAAGGGCCGTCCGTGGTTCAACCTGTTCGGCACGAACAGCATCGCCACCATCGACCCGGCATCGATGCGCGTGCGCGAGTACCCGCTGCCCGACACGCGCGCCCGCTCACGCCGCATCGCGCTCACCACCGACGGCGCGATCTGGTACGTCGATTACAGCCGCGGCTTTCTCGGACGCCTCGACCCGGTGACGGGCATGGTCAAGGAACACGCAATGCCGGGCGGTCCGTCGGCGCTCCCGTACGCGATGACGGTGGACGACAACGATCGCCTGTGGTTCGTGGAGACAGGGCGCCAACCGAACCGGCTCGTCGGCTTCGACCCGCGCGGCGCGAAGTTCTTCGGTGCGACGGACATCGGTCCGGCCGAGCCGAATACGGTGCGCCACATGGTGTTCGACAAGGCGACACGGTCGATCTGGTTCGGCACGGATCGCGGCACGATCGGGCGCGCCGTGGTACCCAAGGGCGTGGTGTCGCCGATCGGTTGACGATTGGGGGTGCATTCTGCTTCAACTGCAGGTAAGCGGATTTGAGCGGATAGAAACAGATGAAAGCGGATCTGCTCCGTGTGTGAGAAGAGGACGACATCGCCTGGCGAGTGTCGTCCTCTTTTTTGTGGGGCTCCGCACGAATCCAGGCTCCCGCGTGCTGTTGACCAAGGAAACGCGATCTCGCCAGGCACACTGTGCGTCGGTCGCAAGCGCCGGACAGATCCGTTTGAATCTGTTCCTATCCGCTCAAATCCGCTTACTGCAGTTCAAGGTCGCCCACACTATTCCCAGCCGAGTCAATTCACGACGCACTCGCCTGCGCACGCCGCGTGATCGCGATCAGCTGCCAGAACAGCGCGCGGATCTCGTCCTCAGGAAGTCCCGCCTCGCGCGCCATCCGCGCCGCGCGTGACACCACCGCCGCCTCGCGCGCGGGGTCCATCACCGGCAGGCCCTCGGTGCCCTTGATCGCGCCAACCCGGCGCGCGATCGCGATGCGCTCCCCGATCATCGCTATCAGCTCCGTGTCGATCGCATCGATCGCCGTGCGCAGCTCCGGCAACGACCCCGCGATCATGCTGCGCTCCGTGCACTCGCCGGCGCGCCGGTGGCCATCGTGCGCCCCGTCGCCACCGCGATCGCATGGGTCGCCGCCATCATCGTCGCGAATGCCGATGGCGTGAGCGACTGGTCGCCGTCCGACCGCGCGTTCGCGGGATCCGGATGCACCTCCACGATCAGTCCGTCCGCGCCCGCCGCGATCGCCGCCATCGCGAGCGGCATCACCAGGTCCGCGCGGCCGCCCGCATGACTCGGGTCGACGATCACCGGCAGGTGCGTCTCGCGCTTGAGCACGGGAATCGCCGCGATGTCGAGCGTGTTGCGCGTCGCCGTCTCGTACGTGCGGATGCCACGCTCGCACAGGATCACGTCACCGTTCCCCTGCGCCATGATGTACTCGGCGGCCATCAGGAGCTCGGTGATCGTGCCGGAAAGTCCTCGCTTGAGCAGCACCGGACGCCGCACGCGACCGACTTCGGTGAGGAGTGCATAGTTCTGCATGTTGCGCGCACCGATCTGCAGCACGTCGGCGTACGACGCCACGAGTTCGACCTGGCGCGGGTCGAGCACCTCCGTCACCACCGGCATGCCCGTCGCCGCGCGCGTCTCCGCGAGCAGCTGCAGCCCCGGCTCACCCATGCCCTGAAACGCATAGGGTGACGACCGGGGCTTGAAGGCACCGCCGCGCAGCAGGCGTGCACCCGCGGCCTGCGTCTGCCGAGCCGTGTCGAGCAGCATGTCGCGTCCTTCCACGGAACACGGCCCGGCGATCACCACGACCTCGTTGCCGCCGATCGAGGTGCCTGCGGGATCACCGAACGCGATGACCGTGCGGCCCACGCGGAACTCGCGCGACGCGAGCTTGTACGGCTTGAGGATCGGCATCACCCGTTCGACGCCCTCGAGCGACGCCAGCTGGTGTTCGTCGAGGCGCCCTTCATCGCCGATGCAGCCGACGATGGTGCGCTGCTCGCCGCGGGAGACGTGCGTGCGCAGGCCGGCGCCCTCGACGTGCTCGATCAGGCGGTCGAGTGCGGCGGCGGAGATGGTGGCGGTGGTGACGATGATCATGCGTCCTCGGCGGAGTAGTGGAAATCCGCGGGCTCGCACTGCCGGGCCTCGAAACGCGACGAGGCCCGTGCAGGTGCACGGGCCTCGCGGTCGTCGGAGCGTTGCGCGTCTATCCGCGCGCTACACCGTCGCCGTGGCCCATGCGGGGCGGCTAAAGTAATAGCGATAGGAAAACGTCGGGCGGCTCATGGGTCGCAGGCTACGGCAGTCCGGTGGCCCTGTCAACAGCGGCCAGTCATTTCACGATATCTTGCTCCGATGCCCGTGCACTCTCCGTCCGGCGGTCACACGAACGAGCACGCCAGCACGCTCCCGCGCGTCGCCTTTCAGGGGGCGCTCGGCGCATTCAGCGAGCAGGCCATCCGCCAGCACTGGCCGGACGGCGCACAGGCGCGGCCGCACCGCACGTTCGGTGAGGCCATCGCGAGCGTGCTCGCACATGACGCGGACTTTGCGGTGATCCCGGTCGAGAATGCGATTGCGGGGCGCGTGGCGTCGGCCGTCGACGCGCTCGATGCCGCGGGCGCAGCGCTCGTGCATCGCAGCGATGTGCGCGTGATCGTCCGCCTGTGCCTGCTCGCACCCCAGGGCGCGACGATGGCCGGTATCCGCTCGGTGTACAGCCACCCCATGGCACTGGCGCAATGCCGCATCTTCTTCGCGCGTCATGAGTGGCTCACGCCGGTGCCGCACGAGGATACGGCCGGTGCGGCGGAGGAGGTCGCGGGGATGCGCGATGTGACACGGGCGGCCGTCGCATCGGACGCCGCGGCCGAACGCTATGGACTCGACATCATCGCCCGTGATGTCGAGGATGTACCCGTCAACTGGACACGCTTTCTCATCGTGAGTGCGCGATAGCAGGCACGCCTGCAGTCTGTCGCTGCGACACTTCCCCGTTTCCCTGGAGTTGCTCGTGCCCAGTCGTTCCGTCCTGCTCCGGCGGGCAGCGCAGTGCCTCACCCTCGCGCTGCTGTCGTTCTCCACGCCGCTCGCTGCACAGCCGGCATCGCCACTGACAGCGCTTGCGCGCACGGTGGAGCGCGACATTTCGGGCGATCGGGCATTCGCCACGGTGCGTTTCGTCGAGCAGTACTTCCGGTTGCCGGGCAATCGCGGGTTCGATGCGTCCATCGATACCGTTGCATCGCTGCTTCAGGCGGCGGGATACGTGCGGCAGGACCGGGCGAAGCCGACGGACCGCATGGTGTACCGTGTCGAGTCGCGCCCGATGCGTGAGCTCACGTGGACCCCCGACAGCGCATCGCTCACGATTGCCGGGCGCAGGACGCCGCTCATGCGGTTCGCGACGAACAAGAACATGATCGCGATCAACTCCTACTCCACGCCGGCCGGTGGCGTCACGGCCGAGGTGGTCGACGTCGGGAGTGGCGCCGACAGTGTATTCGCGCGGGTGAACGTGCGTGGCCGGATCGTGCTAGCCGAAGGCAACGCCCGGATGGTATTCCCGCGTGCGCTGCGGAACGGAGCCGCGGGTGTGCTCTTCGTGCAGAAGCTGCCGGCGTACAATCAGCAGGAGAAGAACACCACCGCAGTCCAGTTCAGCAGCGTTCCGCGCGACAGCGCGGGCAAGGGATGGCAGATTTTCCTGTCGAAAGCGGCGGCAGACTCGATCCGTCGCGCGATGCTTTCCGGCCCGCTCACGGTCACGGTGCACATCGCTACGCGCGTCGAGAGCCGGCCGGAGCGTACGGTGGTCGCCGAGATCCTCGGCGCCGTGAAGCCCGCGGAGCGCTTCGTGTATTCCGCGCACGTGCAGGAGCCGGGCGCCAACGACAATGCATCGGGTGTCGGGCTGCTCGCCGAGATGGCACGGGTGGCGGCATCGATGGTGCGCGCGAAGACCGCGACGCCCGCCCGTACGCTCACGTTCCTCTGGGGCGACGAGATCCGCGCCACCGCGCGCTTCCTCTCGGAAGACACGGTGCGGCGTGCCGGCGTGAAGTGGGGCATGTCGCTCGACATGGTCGGCGAGAACACGGCGCTGACCGGCGGCTCGTTCCTCATCGAGAAGATGCCCGATCCATCGGCAGTGTGGGTCCGCGGTGCCGATCAGCATTCCGAATGGGGTGGCCGGCCGATTCCGGCGTCGGAGATTCGCGCGTACTGGTTCAACGACTTCGTGCGGCAGCGCTGCCTCGACCGGGCCTCACGGTCAGGGTGGACAGTGAAGTCGAATCCGTTCGAGGGCGGAAGCGATCACACACCGTTTCTCGACGCGAAGATTCCGGCCGTGCTCCTGTGGCACTTCACGGACCAGTTCTATCACACCGATCGCGATCGCATCGAGATGGTGAGCCGCGCGACGCTCGCGAATGTCGGCTCCTGCGCGCTCACCACCGGCCTGCTGCTCGCCGCTGGCGCACCCGATGTCGCGCGCGCCGCCGTGAGCGAGCTGGCGACGGTCGCAGAGAAGGCGATCCGTACGCAGGCGGTGCTGTCGGACTCCGCCCTGCGCGCCGGCGGCGATGCGAAGGCGGAGCGTGTGGTGCTCGAGACCTGGCGTGACTACTACGTCGCCGCGCTCGCGAAGCTCACAGACATGCTCGTGTCGCCGGTCGATCTCTCGAAGGAGATCACGGCGGCGCAGGCGCGCGTGCGTGCCGCAGCGGAGCAGGTCATCAAGTAGGCGGCACTGGCGGCACTGGCGGCACTGGCGGCACTGGTGGCACCGACGGCACGCGAGGCCCCGGCGGCTGCAGCCGCTGCAGCAGCTTCGACTCGTCACCGAGCGGCGTCTCGATCTGCAGGATCGTGCGTGACGCCTTGCTGATCCACACGGTCGCTTCCCGCCCCTGGGCGAGCGTGAATCTCACGACATGCGCGGGCTCGCCCGACAGGGTGTCGCTGCCGGTCACGTGCACGATGTAGAGATGCAGGCCCGCGTCGAAGTCGTAGACGGGAAACCGGGCCGCGTACCCGCTGTCGAGCGGCATCGCACGCACGAGCAGATCCCAGTTGCCGGAATCGAACGGCGTCACGCTGAGCGTCGTATCGACGGCAATGCCGGGAAGGTCGGTTGGTGTGAATGACCCCTTCACGCGCCGTCCGTTGTACTCCAGCAGGATCTTGCGCGAGCTCTGATACGAGCGGTGCATGCGGGGCGCGAGCGTGCGTCCGTTGGTCATCGAGGAATCCACCAGCCCCGACGCGCCGCGCTGCAACGTCTGCACGCGATGCAGCATCGGAACCTTGGCCACCGTATCCCACCGGGCTGCGTCGACGAGCGTCGCCAGCTGCTGCGGCGCGCCGTTGCGGATCATCGTGAGCGTGTAGCTGTTCGTGCCGCCCCGGATGCGCTCACCACGCAGGCTGGTATCGCCCGGCATCACCATGCGCGCCGGACGCTCCTGCCCACCGGCGGTCGCGACACCCGGCGTAGCCGGGCCCGGTGGAGACTGCTGCCCACTCACCGTCGCGGGAGCCGCGACGAACAGGACCAGCCGGACGAGCCTTGAGGCGAATTGCATCCTCATATCTGTGCCCCGCCGCCGGGTGCGTCAACGTCGAGCGCGACGCGCAGCCTTTTCCGTGGTCGTTGTCGGGCAACTAAATCGTCCCAGCCGACGTCCTAACGAGCATGACTTCACCCCGCCTGCCCCGCCGCGCCGCGCGCTCCCTCTTCCCCTTCGCGGCGCTCCTCGTCCTGCTCGCCATTCCCGCCCTCACGGGTGCACAGGCCGCCGATGTCGTGCGGGGCCGGGTGCTCGACGACAGCAGTCGTGCCCTCGCCGGCGCGACGGTGATGATCACGCGAGGCCCGGACCGGCTGGTACAGCAGGCCACCACGGATGCCGATGGCCGGTATTCGAGCCGCTTCGAACCGGGCACGGGCGACTACCTGGTCAATGTCTCTGCAGTCGGATTCCAGACGGCACGTCGTCGCGTGCAGAGCCTCAACGGTGAGCGCGAGATCGTCGGGGACTTCACACTGGCCCGCGACCTGACCACGCTCGCAGCCGTGAAAGTCACCGCAGACAGGCCGGTGCGGGCCACCAATCGCATCTCGCCGACGACACCGGAGACCGGCGCCAGCGAACAATGGTCGAACGGAGTGCAGGGGCGGGTGACGCCCGGCAGCGCCGGCGATCTGAATGCCATCGCCGGCACGATGCCCGGCGTGACGATCACGAGCAGCGGCCCCAGCATCCTCGGCGCGGCCAGTTCGTCGAACCTCACGACGCTCAACGGCATGGCACTGCCCGGCGGCTCGGTACCGCGCGCGGCGCAGACGGAAACGCGCGTCACCGGCGCGACCTTCGACGCGACGCGCGGTGGCTTTGCCGGCGCGAACATCGATGTACGGCTCGCTGCCGGCAGCCGCGATTTCCAGCAGCGCAACGCGTTCTTCACCATCGATGCACCGCAGCTGCAGATGACGGATGCCGTCGGTCGCTCGCTCGGATTGGTGAACCGCGGATTCCGCGGCAGCATCGGTGCGGACGGCGAGGCGATCCGTCGTGTCCTCACGTACAACACCTCGCTCGAGATCGCGAACAACGCGAGTACGCCATCCACGCTGCTGGGCGGTGACGCCGACGCGTGGCGTCGCGCCGGCGTCTCACCGGATTCGGTGAACCGCCTCGTCAGCCTCGCCGCCGTGGCCGGCATTCCGCTCGGCGGCAGCGGCGTGCCGGGGCTGCGCAACCGCGACGGCTTCACATGGCTCGGCCGCTTCGACGATATCCGCGATTCGCTGCGTGCGCTCACGCTCACGACGTACGCGTCCTACACTCGCGAAGGCGCCATCGGGTTCGGGCCGCTGTCGTCGCCGGCCGCGGGCGGCAAGAGCAGTGATCGCGTGGTCGGCGCGCAGTTCTACCACACCACGTACGTCGGCGCACTGCGGAACGTCATGCTGCAGAATCGCCTCGCGCTGAGCGATGTGCGGCAGCAGGTGTCGCCGTATCAGTCGCTGCCCGGTGCCACCGTGCTCGTGCGCTCCGCATCCGATGCAGCCGCAAGCGACGTCGCCGTGCTCTCGCTCGGCGGCAACTCGCGCCTCGCCACGGACGACCGGCGGTGGACCGCGGAAGGCTCGAGCGAGGCGATCTGGATGCAGCGTGGGTCGAGACACCGCTTCAAGTCACAGGCCTGGGCTCGCGCGGACGGACTGACGCAGGAGGGAGAACCGAACCGCCTCGGCCAGTACACATTCAATTCGCTGGCGGACTTCGCAGCGAACCGGCCGTCGTCGTATTCGCGCACCATCGAACAGCCGGTGCGTTCCGCCACGTCGTACAATGGCGCAGTTGCGCTCGTGCACCAGTGGAACAAGTCCCGTTGGTTCAACCTGATGTACGGGGCGCGCGTCGAGGCGAACGCATTCGGGAATGCCCCGCCGGAGAACGCCGCGCTCGAGGGTGCGCTCGGAGTGCGCACCGGGCTCGCGCCTGCGCGCCTGCACGTGTCGCCTCGCCTTGGGTTCTCGTACACGTACAGCCGCGCCAAGGACAATGGCAGCGGAACGAACATGAACCAGGTCGGACGCTTCTACCGCACCACGATGGGTTACATCCGCGGTGGTGTCGGCGAGTTCCGAGACCTCTACCGCCCTGAACTGCTCACCGATGCCGTGGCCGGTGCGGGCATTGCCGGCAGCACGCTCTCTCTCTCGTGCGTCGGCGCCGCAGTGCCGATTCCCGACTGGTCGAACCTTGCGGCCAACTCGGGCGCACTCCCCACAGCCTGCGCGGACGGGACGACAGCACTCGGCGAACGCGCGCCATCCGTGACGCTGCTCGACCGGTCGTTCGACGTGCCGCGCAGCTGGCGTGGAAGCTTGAGCTGGGGCAGCAGCTTCGGCCGCTGGATGGCCAAGGTCGATGCGCTCGGATCGTACGACCTCGCGCGCCCGAGCACCGTCGATGCGAACTTCGGTGGCACGCAGCGATTCGCACTCGACGGCGAAGGCGGACGGCCGGTCTTCGTGTCGACGGGCGCCATCGACGCGGGTACGGGTTCCGTGTCGCCGCGTGAAGCGCGCCGCAGCACGGACTTCGGCCGGGTCGCACTGCGGACCAGTGACCTCAAGGGATACGGCGGGCAGCTCACGACGACGGTGCAGCCGGACGTGTTCCGCAACCGGTCGCGCATCTCGTTCTTCACGTCGGCCTCGTACACGTTGCAGCGCACGCTCCAGCAGTTCCGGGGCGCGGACGGCGGCAACTTCGGCGATCCGCGTGCACGCGAGTGGGCGAGCGGCGCCATCGACGCGCGTCACGCCATCGTGTTCCAAGGCGGCATCAACCTGCCGATCATGGGCACGGTCACCGCGTTCACGCGCTTCCAGTCGGGGCTTCCGTTCACGCCGATCGTGCAGGGCGACATCGACGGCGACGGCCGTGGCGGCGATCGCGCATTCGTGCCCGGCACCGGTCCCACCACCGATGCAGCACTCAACTCGCAGATGCAGGCGCTGCTTGCCGCCGCTCCCGGCAACGTGCGCGATTGCCTCACCCGTCAGCTCGACGCAGTCGCCGGCCGCAACAGCTGCCGCGGCCCGTGGACCCAGCAGCTCAATGTGCAGTGGACCCCGCGCATCCCGATTCGCGTGCAGGGACGCCGCATCGTCACCAACATCGTCTTCGACAACCCGCTCGGCGGCATCGACCAGCTCGTGAACGGCGCCGACGGCCTCAAGGGATGGGGCACGCGCGCAGCACCGGATCCCGTGCTCCTCGTACCGCAGGGCTTCGACCCCGGGGCGCGCTCCTTCCGCTACGACGTGAACCCGCGCTTCGGCGACACGCGCGCATTCCGCACGCTGTCCCGCCAGCCGTTCCGTGTGACGATCGACTTCAGCATGAACTTCTCGACGCCGTACGACGTGCAGCAGATCCGCCGTGCGCTCGAGCCCGTGAAGGTGCAGGGCCGCTGGGAGCGTCGGTCCGCCGACTCGATCACGGCGTACTACCTGCGCAACACGAGCAGCGTGCACAAGTTGCTGCTCGCCGAGAGCGATTCCTTGTTCCTGAACAAGACCCAGATCGAAACACTGCTCGCCGCGGATTCGGTGTTCGGCGTGCGCGTGCGCGAGATCTACCGGCCACTCGGTGAGTATCTCGCCGCTCAGCCCAACGGTGTCCCGGGCAAGGCCGCCCTCGACAGCGCCAACGCGTCCGAAAAATTGTACTGGAAGGTGTTCTGGGAGCAGGTGGACATCATGGCCCCGGTCATTACGCCGCTGCAGCGTCAGCTCATGCCGTCACTCGTCAACATCATCGCGGTCAGCAAGGAAGACCGCCTCAATTCACAGTGGCAGTTCGGCTATCCTGTCACGGTGACGCACTCGCGCCCAAGAGTCGGCGGCGAGATCGTGCGGCGTTAAGGGAATCCATCATCCATCAGCCATCAACGATCAACTGAAAGCCATCAGCCATCATCTCTAGAACAGCAGATGATGGCTGATAGCGATCAGTTGATAGATGATCGTTGATAGCTGATGGAGGTAACCCCTCCGTTCTGCCTCAGTACTTCCTGCGGCCTAGTACCGGTAGTGATCCGGCTTGAACGGTCCCATCTCGTTGACGCCGAGATACGCCGCCTGCTCGTTGTTCAGCTTCGTCAGCTTGACGCCAAGCTTGTCGAGGTGCAACCGCGCGACCTTCTCGTCGAGATGCTTCGGCAGCGTGAACACGCGCTTGCCGTACTGCTCGGCGTTCGCGTGCAGCTCGAGCTGCGCGAGCACCTGGTTCGTGAAGCTCGCCGACATCACGAAGCTCGGGTGACCCGTCGCGCAGCCGAGGTTCATCAGGCGGCCTTCGGCGAGGATCAGGATCGAGCGGCCGTTCGGCAGCACGAACTCGTCGTACTGCGGCTTGATGTTGATGCGCTTCATGCCTTCGACCTTCTTGAGCCCCGCCATGTCGATTTCATTGTCGAAATGGCCGATGTTCGCGACGATCGCCTTGTCCTTCATCCGGCCCATGTGCTCGACCGTGATGACGTTCTTGTTGCCCGTGGCCGAGATGAAGATGTCGGCGACGTCGACGATGTCTTCGAGCGTGGTGACCTGGTAGCCCTCGAGCGCCGCCTGCAGTGCGCAGATCGGATCGATCTCGGTGATGATCACGCGCGCGCCCTGGCCCTTGAGCGCCTGCGCGCAGCCCTTGCCGACGTCGCCGTAGCCCATGACCACCGCGATCTTGCCGGCGAGCATGACGTCCGTCGCGCGATTGAGTCCGTCGATGATGCTGTGACGGCAACCATACAGGTTGTCGAACTTCGACTTCGTCACGGCGTCGTTCACGTTGATGGCCGGGAAGGCCAGCGTGCCCGCGCGCTCCATCTCATACAGGCGATGCACGCCCGTCGTCGTCTCTTCCGACACGCCGCGAATGCCTGCAAGCACCTTCGTCCAGCGGCCCGGATTCTTCGCCTGCTCCGCGCGCAGCAGGTCGAGGATCACGCCCCACTCTTCCGGCTCGTTGTCGGAATCGAAGCCCGGGATCACGCCTGACTTCTCGTACTCCGCGCCACGGTGCACCAGCAGCGTCGCATCACCACCGTCATCGAGCAGCAGGTTCGGGCCACCGCCGTCCGACCACATGAGCGCCTGCTCCGTGCACCACCAGTACTCCTCGAGCGTCTCACCCTTCCACGCGAACACCGGCGTGCCGTTCGGCTTGTCGACGGTGCCATTCGGGCCGACTGCGACTGCAGCGGCGGCATGGTCCTGCGTCGAGAAGATGTTGCACGACACCCAGCGCACGTCGGCACCAAGCGCCACGAGCGTCTCGATGAGCACCGCCGTCTGCACCGTCATGTGCAGCGAACCCATGATGCGCGCGCCCGCGAGCGGGAGCTTGCCATCGTACTCCTTGCGGAGCGCCATCAGGCCCGGCATCTCGAATTCCGCGAGACGGATTTCCTTGCGGCCCCACTCGGCGAGCGACAGGTCGCGCACGGCAAAGGCCGGGCGATTCGTCGCCGCGAGCTCCGCGACTCCATGTTCGGTCATGACTGCAGTAGCCATCGTGATGCGTCCTCGGGATTGTACAAATGAAGTGAAGTGCTGCGTGACGTCGTGATTACCGGATCTACCCTGTCTTGCACTGCATCCTACCTCTCTCCTTCTCTCCTTCTCTCCTTCTCTACCTCTCTACCTCTCTCCGTCCCTCATCGCCGTCGCCGTGAACAGCGCCGGCCCCGTCGCCGTCGGATCCACGGGCAGCGGGACGTAGCGAACGGCGCGAAACCCGCCGCGCTCGAGCCACGCAGTGAGTGCGCTCGCATCGAAGCCAAGCCACACATGGCCCATCTGCACGCGGTACTCCTCGTGCGTGTGCGCACGCATGTCGGCGATCATGACACGCCCGCCAGGCTTGAGCACGCGGCGCACTTCGGCCAGCGCGCGCGCGGGGTCCGCCACGTGATGCAGCACGAGCAGCAGCACGGCCGCGTCGAGCGAGGCATCCGGCAACGGCAACGCTTCGAGCGTGCCTTCAACGACTGTGACGTTCGCCGCCGATCCCACTCGCGCACGCGCGGCCGCAAGCATCGCGGGCGACGCATCGACGGCATGCACATGCGCGACATGCGGCGCGAGCGCCGCTGTGAGTTCACCGGTACCGCACCCGAGATCACCCACCACGAGCGAGGGGTCGAGCAGTGCGAGCGCCGCCGTGAGATCGGCCCGCGCCCCGAACATGCTCGCGCGCATGGCATCCCACTCGGCGCCGGTCGTCGCAAAGAAGGCCTCACTCCGGGTGCGCCGCGCCGCCAGCACGGCCTCGATGCGCGCTGCGTCCTGCACGGCCGCAGCCGTCGCGCTCATCGGCTCACGGACCAGTGCCCACAGGGCCCGCGCCTCGTCATCCAGATCCGGCGACATGCGATACCAGCGGGTCGCGCCATCGGCCCGCGAGGTCACCCAGGACTCGTCCGCCAGGATGCGGAGGTGCCGGCTCACGGTGCTCTGCGGGAGGAGGAGCGCCGAGCACAGCTCTCCCACAGTCAGCTCCTGCCGCTCGAGCGCACCCAACAGCCGACACCGGGTGGCGTCGGCCAGCTCAGTGAGCCGGTCGTGAATGGAGAGGCGGGTGGAGGTCATGGGCTAGTCATATCCGTTTATCCGGATGTATGGATAGTCTGACCAAGGGCCGCTGTCAATGTGTTGGTGCGGACGGCCTGAACTGCGAACTGCTTTCCGCAGATATGAACTGATTTGGCGGCAACGCGCGCATCGGTTCGGCGAGCGCGACATGAGCGCGGTACGCCGTAGCGGGACCGTGTTTCTTTGGGAGCAGCATGCGTGGGGGGTGGGACCGGCGCGGAGCACCATAGAAGAAAAGGACGACGCCGGCCCCGCACGTCGTCCCTTGCCCAGTCACCGTACAGATCCGCGCGTTTCCGCTCGATCAGTTCGTATCCGCGGAAAGCAGTTCAAGTCGTCCAAACGACGCTGTCTTCCACACCCGCTGTATCCGTTGCCGTTTCCGCTGTTTCTGTTTCTACCCGTTTACCCGCAGTTGCAGTTCGCCAGCGCCATCACCAACACTAGTCACAGCGCAAACCGCAGCCCCCGCGCCGCGCGGTCGAGCATCCGGTGCACCGTGCCGCGTTTCCGCCACTCGGCGCGCGTGATCTCGCGGCTTCCCTCGCAGTCCTTCTCGAACGTCTCCTCGAGGCTCCGCCCGCACGCGCCGTCGAAGATCAGCAGGTTGCACTCGGCGTTCAGCCAGAACGACCGGAAGTCGAGATTCGACGATCCCACGATGCTGGCGTAGCCATCCACGACCACCGTCTTGGAGTGCAGCGTCGCTCGCTGGTACTCGAAGATCCGCACGCCGCTCTTGAGCATCCGCGTGTACGCGCCGTGCGCTGCATGCCGCACCAGCGGGACGTCCGTGCGCTCGCTCGGGAGCAGCAGCCGCACGTCGACACCGCGCATCGCGGCGCCCGCGAGCAGCGTGAGCGCCCGTGTCGGGGGCGCGAAGTACGGGGTCGTCACCCACAGCCGTTCGCGCGCGCCGCCCACCAGCGCCGACATCACCGCCAGCGTCTCGCGCTGTCCGCGGCCCGGTCGCGAGTCGAGCACCAGCACGTTGCCGGCGCTGTCGATGTCCGACGGATTGTCCACCGTATCCGCGCGTCGTACCCGCCGGCCGCGACGGCGGTCGCGGCGGCGACCCATCGACCGGCCGACCATCGACCGCACTCGCTCCTCGCCGGGAATGTTCAGCGAGTCCGGCGGAGGAATGAGCGCTTCGTCGCTCCACGACACGTATTCGAGGCCTGGCAATGCCGGCCCTTTCGCGCGGTCCCAGCCCTCGGCGAAGACGGCCGCGAGTTCACGAGCAACGGACCCCTCGACGCGCATGAAGGTGTCGCGCCACGCATCGTTGTGCTTCGTGATCGAGCTGCCGTACTCCTCTCCGATGTTCATGCCGCCGGTGAACGCCACCTTGCGATCGACGACGATGATCTTGCGATGATCGCGGCGGAGCACCTGCAAGGGCACGTGACGGAAGCGATGAAAGAGGCGCAGCGTGACGCCCTGCGCCTCGAGCTCCGTCCAGAAGCTGTCCTTCGTACCGAGGGACCCGACGGCATCCGCCAGCACGTACACATGCACGCCGCGCCGGGCCGCCGCGGCGAGCGCGGCCTGCACCGTGGCCCCGATGCGGTCGTCGCGCAGAATGTACGTTTCGACCAGGATCTCTTCCGTGGCCTCATCGAGCCCCTGGACCACCTCGCGGAACGCCTCTTCGCCGTCGGCGAGCAGTCGCACGGGCGGGCAGCGATGGATGACACCGCCCTCGATGCGGCGGACGAGGTCCAGAAACGCGGGGTCGCGGACGCCATCGGCGAAACGCTGGGCCAGCGCCCACGTGCGATAGGCGCGCAGTTCACGGGGGATCTTTCCGCCGGAGAGACGGGTGCGCGAAGCACCCCCCGTCGACACAGTGGAGGCCGTATGCTCGTACTGTTCCTTGTCCGTCTCCACCGTTTCCACGCTCTTCGCCGCCCATGAAACTGTTCATCCGACTGCTCGTGAACGCGTTCGCCCTCTGGTGCGCCGCGTATTTCATCGACGGCATCCGTTACACCGGCTCGTGGGGAGGGCTGTTGGGTCTCGCCCTCGTGTTCGGTCTCGTGAACACGCTGATCCGTCCGGTGCTGTCGTTCTTCTCCTTTCCGATCCGCCTGCTGACGCTGGGCCTCTTCACGCTCGTGTTGAACGCGTTGATGCTGCTCCTCACCGCGTGGCTCGCGCGCCGCTTCGACATTGCCTTCGAGGTCACCGGGTTCGTGCCCGCGTTCCTCGGCGCCCTCCTCGTCTCGGTTCTCAGCACCGTGCTGAGCTTTTTCCTCGTGAAGGACGACGACTGAGAATATAGGAGCGTCGGCCGGGGCGCCTGCACGAAGAAGCCGCGCGAGCGCCATGAGGGCGCCAGCGCGGCTTGGGAAATGCCGGTACTCCTGCGAGACAGCTACAGCTGTCCCACGGTCGAGTTCGGTTACTGCTCCGGGCCGCCCAGAATGCGCAGGGCCGCCTGATACCGCTCGAGTCGCTCGGCATCGACCGTCACCGGCATGCTCTGGCGACGGGTCCAGTGACCGACGGCGTCCAGGATGTGCTCGGGAAAGCCTTCCTCGCGAAGGTCCTCGACCGTCAGGTCGGTTTCCTCGATCACGTCGTGAAGCAACGCGATCGTGCGTGCATCCGGATCGGAATCCGGCAGAGCCAGAGAGAGCCGAGAGGGGTACACGTTCGGTGAGGTGCCGGCCAACTCACGCTGCGTCGCATGGGCGAGTGTCGCGAGAGCGAGCGCATGCTCGAGCCCTCCGGCGTAGTCACCAAACTGATTGCGCAGCTGCATGCGAAGTTCCCGGATACGTGAAGAGACTCTGTTGCTTCGGACTCTACCCGGGCTTCTTTGCATCTTCAGTGCCGCCGCGCACCAACATTTGAATACTTGTGCTCGCATTTACAATCGAACGACGCATCGATTGCGATGCGTGACATGCCGCACACGAGAATGCCTGATTGATTATCCAGATGTCATGTTCCTGAATACCGAACTACGGTCGCCCCCACCGTTCCACGAGCGTTCGCACGTCGTCCACACGCAGTCCTTCTTCCTCGAAGACAAGCAGTCCCACGAGAGCGCGAGAAACGTCGTCCGGTAACCGGTCCGCGCGAAAGGCCTGAATGACGGGGCCCTGCGCCATCGCATCAGCGAGACGCAGGTGCGACCAACTGTCGAGCTCGAGTCCGGGCTCACTGTCGAAACCCGCTGCAATCACTGCCCCCAGATCAGCGGCGCTGGTGCCGCGATAGCGCATCCTGGGCGCATCCGGACCGAACATCCGCTCGAACAGCACCTGCCACGCCATGGGGCGTGCTCCCTCTGTACGCGTGCCTTTGGCGAACACGACCCTGGGCTCGCCGGGGATCACGTGCATGCGGCCGACGGCGTCCTGCAGGTCAGCGAGAATGCGCGCATCGCGCGCGGCATGAGGAGCGGGATTGGACATGCCGTTAATCTTCCCCAGCGTTCGCCAGACAGCCATCCCGCCCCCCGCCGTGATCACGCTCTTCCTCGTTGTTTTTCTCGACCTGATCGGCTTCGGGATGATCATCCCGGTCTTTCCGTTCTATGCGGAGAAGGTCGGCGTCGATCCGGCGTCCGTCATTTCGTTCCTGGGCCTGTACTCACTGGGCCAGCTCATCGGTGCGCCGCTGTGGGGAGCGCTGTCGGATCGTTACGGAAGGCGACCTGTGCTGTTGGTCACGCTGCTCGCCAATGCCGCCGCCTCGTGGATGCTCGGGTTCGCCAACACGGGGCTGCTCCTCGGGTTCTCGCGCGTTGCAGCCGGCGTCGCGGCAGGCAACATCTCCACCGCCTACGCCTACGCGACCGACATCACGACGGACGCGACACGGCCGCGCGCACTCGGCCTGCTCGGCTCCGCGTTCGGGCTCGGCTTCGTGCTCGGACCCGCTGTTGGTGGCGCGCTCGCCGCGAGCGGTGGCGAGGCCAACGGACTGAAACGCGTCGCGGACGCCGCGGCCGTGCTCTCCCTCCTCGCCTTTGCGCTCACGCTGGTGCGGCTGCCGGAGTCGCTGCCGCGGGAAAAGCGCGCGCAATCCAAGGCGCAGCGGGCACCGATGACGACCTACTTCCGCCGCCCGGTACTCCGCGACCTCCTCTTCTCCACCATCATCATCATTGCCGCCGTCGCCCTGCTGCAAAGCACCCTCGCCGTCTGGGCGGCCGAGCGCATGGACATGAGCCCAGGCACGCTGGGCTGGGTCTACGGCTTCATCGGAGCACTGTCCGTGCTCGTACAGGCCGGCCTGATCGGACGCCTGACCGCGCGGTTCGGCGCCGAGCGGCTCACGCGCGCAGGCGCGGTCCTCATCGGCATCGCGATGATTGCCCTCCCGCCAATCAGCACGATGACGCCACTGCTGATCGCGCTGGGCCTCTTCGGGATCGGCACGGCGCTCTTCAATCCGAGCATGAGCGGCCTGGTCGCGAGCGCTGCAGAACCCCACGAGCGTGGCGCGGTACTCGGTGCCTATCAGGGCGCCGCCTCACTGGGCCGCGTCATCGGACCGTTCGCCGGCAGCATCATCGCACGCGCCACGAACCTGTCGTGGCCATTCATCGTGGGCGCGATCGTCTCGTTTGGTGGAGCGCTGTTGATACATACAAAAAGACGAAGCAGAACGGCAGAAGCCGGATTAAAGGCAGAAGCGGAACGGCAGAAGCCGAACTGAAGAAGCGGAACTGAAGAAGCCGAACTGCAGAAGCGGAACGGCGGAAGCTGAAAAGCAGAAGCCAAAAGCATTGGAGTGGAAGCAGAAAAGGGTGCAGACCATGTTGGTCTGCACCCTTTTCTCGGCTTCTGCGTTTAAGCTTCTGCAGTCCGGCTTCTGCAGTTCCGCTTCTGCCGTTTACCTGCCCGTCCCGCCCATCACCCTCTTCAACATCGTTCCCTGCGGAATGTTCGTCGCCGCGTCGATGCCGTTGATGATGTAGACCTGCTCGGCCGGAATCGAACTCGGATACCGTTGCACGAACGTCTGGCCATTCATCGCACTCGGCACCGTCACGATCTGCACCTTCGCGGGCTGCACGTTGAGCGCGGCCTGGTCGGTGAGCGGGCGGAACGAGCTGATGGAGGCGCTGATTTCCGGACCGCGCTGGCCGGCTACCTGCGCCGCCATCAGGCCGATGAGCAGGTACGTCGTGTTGCCGTACTGGATGCCCGTGGCGATGCCGGCGAGTGCGCCCTGCTCCGTCTGCGCATCGAATTCGGCGACGGCGGCCTGCAATCCGTTGATCGTCGTCTGGCCTGAGCGTCGCACCTGAATGCCCTGCTGTCCGACGAAGCTCTGCACTGCCTGCGCCGGTGTGCCCTTGCCCGGCACGAGCTGCAGCTGTGCACCGCCATCAGGACTCTGCGACACGACCGCTTCCGGCAGGTTCGCGCTCTTCCAGCCGTTCGGAAGATCGAACTGGAAGCGCAGGTCGGGATGCAGGAACGTGCGTCCGTTGAAGAATCCGTTGCGCGGATTCTCGCCGAAGATCATTCCGTCGAGCAGGCGCAGGTACGAATCACGGTTCACACGCGTCTGCGCGAGTGCACCAGCCGGAAGCTGGGCAACGCGACGCTCCGCATTCTGCACGCGATTGCCCGGATCCGGATGTGTGCTCTGCCACTCGGGAAGACGCGCCGCCGGATCGCCACCGAGACGACCGAGTGTCGTGAACACCTTCGGCGCCTCACGGACGTCGAACCCGTTCTCGAGCGAGTACTGGAAGCCGAGTGCGTCCGCCTGCAGCTCGTCGTCGCGACCGAACTTGAGAAACAGCAGCGAGGCACCCGCGCCAAGCACTTCGCCGTACTTGGCGATCTGCGGTGACAGCACGCTGCCCGCCACGAGCCCGATCTGTGCGACCTGCTGCTTGCTCATCGATGCGACCGTGTGTTTCGCCGTGACGTGCCCGATCTCGTGCCCGATCACCTCGGCGATCTCCGCTTCGCTGTTGAGGTGCGTCATGAGTCCGCGCGTCACGAAGATGAATCCGCCTGGGTAGGCGAATGCATTCACTGCCGCATCGTCCAGCACGTGGAATTCCCACGGCAGGTTGGGCCGCTCGGACTTGGCAGCCATCTGCTTGCCGAGGCGCGCCACGAGTTCGCGGGCCGCCGGGCTGGCGATCTCGCCGACGCGTTGCAGGTCGGCCTGCGAGGCCTGCTGCCCCATCTGGATCTCCTGCGACTGCGAGATCAGCGAGAGCTCGCTCTTGCCGGTGACCGGATTGGTGGCACAGGCAGCGAGCAACCCGACGAGCGGAACAGCGGATCGAATGGAAAGACGCATGACCAGGCCCTGGAATTCGTGAGCGATCGAGGATCGCGACGGTGTCTAGCGGGCGCGTGGGCGCAGTCCTGACCTCCGGACGCGTCCAGCGCGCTTCCTGCATGAGCCAAGGAGAAGAGCAAGCGACGTGCCCCGCATGATGCCTGCGCCATGGTCCACGCTTCATCAAGGCTGGAACTGGCACTTCGGGCGGTACCCAGGAACCACGAGGAAATGATGGATAAGCAGATTCCGCTCAGCGACTCGGCCCGGGCCGGGGAGCAGGAGCACGACGGCATTCACGAGGTCCGTGCCGATCTGGCCTACCAGCGCCTGATGCTGGTCAACGTGGCGTATGCCGGCCGCGCCAACGCCGGTGACCGCGGCTGGGTGCTGATCGACGCCGGGCTGCCGGGGACAGCACCGCTCATCCGCAACGCAGCCGAGGAACGGTTCGGCAAGGGAGCGCGCCCGGCCGCCATCGTCATGACGCACGGGCACTTCGATCACATCGGGGCGCTGGAACGGCTGTCCACGGAGTGGGATACGCCGATCTACGCGCATCGGCAGGAAATCCCGTATCTCGATGGGACCTCGAGCTATCCGCCTCCGGATCCATCCGTGGGTGGCATGATGGCCACGCTCTCGCCGCTCTTTCCGCGCGGGCCGATCGACGTGAGCGCGCGACTGTTCGCCCTGCCCGATGATGGCAGCGTACCGGGCATGCCCGGGTGGCGGTGGATCGCCACGCCGGGACACACGGAAGGCCACGTGTCGTTGTGGCGTGAATCCGATCGCACCCTGATTTCCGGCGACGCCGTCATCACGACGCGGCAGGAATCCGCGTACGCGGTGGCGATGCAGTCACCCGAGATGCACGGGCCGCCGGCGTACTTCACGCCGGACTGGCACGCCGCGGAGGCATCGGTGCGTCGACTTGCGGCGCTCGAGCCAGCGCTGATCGTGCCCGGACATGGCCGCGCTTTCGCCGGTGAAGAAATGCGGAGCGCGCTGCACTCCCTGGCGGAACGCTTCGCCGACGTCGCCGTGCCGAAGCACGGCCGCTACGTCGACGATTCGGGAATTGCGCGTGATGGGAAGCGTGACGTCAACGACAGTCGCTGACGTCACGCCGCACCACTAACGCCGCCCACATCACGCCGCGCGCGTCACGCCGAGGGGGCGCCGCGGCCGCGCACGCGCTTGCCCACGCGCATCAGCACCCGCACCACGATCACGAGGAGAATCAGCGCGACGACGAACGCGATCACCGGCAGGAAGAGCGCAACGAGACTGAAGGTCGATGCGCTCACGAGCTCACCGCCGGCGACGACGGCATTGCCCGTACCGGCGGTGGTGCCGGAGGAGAGCGCGCGCAGCTTCACCGTTGCCGCCTGCACGATTCCGGATGTGCCGCCACCGAGGATGATCGCGAGCGCCCACGGAATCACGCCCGAGCTGTCGCCGAGCGATGTGAGCATCATCAGCGTTCCGGCACCGATCGCCAGCGGCGTGGCGATCACGTCGGACGCATTGTCCACGAACGGAACGAAGTACGCCACGATCTCGGCGACGGTCGCGCTGAGCAGCACGACGAGGCCCGGCGTGCTCGCGAGCCACTCGAACTGACCGTTGAGCGGCACGATGCCCCAGCGTGACGCCGCGCCGACGAACAGGAGCGGCAGAAATGTCCTGAAGCCGCATGCAGCGCTCAGGCACAATCCCACGCCGATGGGAAGCAGCGAGTCGGGCAGGTCCGTCACGGGCGTCTCCTCACGGCAGTAGCCTGAAGTGGTGCTGACCGCCGAGAGGCTTCCCGCCGGTCATCCCTCCGGTCATCACTGCTCTCCCTACGCGATTACCTCGCCACGGTGTCGCGTGCACCGGCTTCGCGCGCGATCCGCTGCAGCAGCGGCACCAGCCCGCGCGGGTACGGATCCGTGATGTTCACCTGCACGGCAACCGCCACCCGCGACGCCGGGAAGTACACCATCTCGGTCGCATACCCCGGAAAGAACCCGCTGTGTCCCCACGAGGCGCCGAGTGGCGTGTCGCGCAGGATGACGCCGAGGCCATACCGTGCACCGCCGCCAAGCCGCGAGGGCACGCCGGTCGTCATCCGCGGCAGCAGCGAGTCGGGGAACGCGTGCCCTTCGTACATCAGCTTCGCCCAGCGCGCGAGATCGAGCGTGGTGGACGCGACGCCACCACCGGTCCACTCGAACTGCGGGTTCATCGCGAAGCGGCCGTCCGCGCCAATCGACGCGTCGTATCCTCCAAGATCGTTCTTCGGGCCGGCGTATCCGTTCGCGACGCCGGGGAGCTCGCGACGGTCCGACGGGATCGTCGCGGTGAGGCGCAACGGTTCCAGCAGCCGGCGCCGCAGCTCCGCGTAGTACGGGTGGCCGGTGACGCGTTCGATGATCATGCCGAGCACGATGTAGTTCGTGTCGGAGTACTCCCATCCTTCACCCGGCGCGAACGGCGGGGTCTTGCCGAACAGCACCATCAGGCGCTCCTCCGGCGTCCACGTCTTGAACGGCTCCGCGCGCAATCGCGCGGTGACGACCGGGTCGAACTCATAACGCACGATGCCGCTGCTGTGCGTCATGAGATGTCGTACGGTCATGCGCCGTGCACCGACGATGCTGTCGAGCAGGGGCGCTCCGGTGAGATAGCGGGCGATCGGCGCGTCGATGTCGAGCTTCCCTTCCGCGACCAGCTGCATCGCGATCGCTGCGACGTAGGTCTTGCCGACGCTGCCCTGCAACAGCTTGTCGGTGGGCCGGAGCGGAATCTTGCGGGCCGTGTCGGCAAGGCCGCTGGTGACGGCACTCGTGGCACCATCGGCACGCACGACCGCGATGGACAGGCCGGGCCATCGTTGCGCCGCGCGCACGGAATCGGCGAGTGTGGAGAGACGACGCGTGAGTGCGCTGTCGACGGCCGCGGCGGGACCGGCACCGGTGCTCGCCACACCCCGTGCGCGGGGTGCGCACGCGACGAGCAATCCAAGCAGTGCCGCACATCGCAGCGGCGCAAACCGCAGCGGCGCGATTCGCAGCGGCGCACACCGCAGCGCAACTCGCATGCAATCGCGCATCATGGTTGTTGTGCCAGGGCGTCACGCAGCACCGGCAGCGACGACACCGGCGTCACGTAGATGTCGTTCCCGATGGCACGATTGCTCTCGTCATATCGCACGCGAGAGAAGAAGAGGTAGCGTCCATCGGGCGACAGACCCGGACAGAACTCCACGTCCGTCGTGTTCACTTCACGCCCGAGATTGCGCGGTGCACTCCAACGTCCATCGCCCCGTCGCACCAGCACGTACAGATCCGCGCGACCACGCCCTTCGGCCCCGGATGCGGACACGATGAGCACTCGGCCGTCGAAAGTGATGTACGGGTTGCTGGGGTTCAGTACGTCCGGCCCCATCGGAACGAGCACAGGCGTCGTGCGGATCTTTGGATGGATGTACCGGATCTCGCCCGGTGCGTCGGGGTTGGCGCGCGAGCGTACCCCGAAGAACAGGGCTTCATCGTAGGTGATGCTCGGGTACATCTCGTTGTCGGCGGAGTTGGCGAGCGACGTGATGCGACTCGCCGGTTCAGTCCCGCCCAGCTTCGCGCTCCACGTATCCCAATCGCCATCCGCATCGGTCGCGACCGCCCCTTGGCGACGTGGTGCCGTGAAGTACACGGTCTTGCCGTCCGACGAGACGTGCGGATCCATCTCGCGGTCACCTGTCGAGAACGACGCGCGGGTCGGCGCGCCCCATGCGCTCCCATTCCACGTCGACTGCATGATGTGCATGCGCGTGCGGTCGCTCGTGGCGCTGGTGAAGTACACGGTGCGCCCGTCGGGCGTGAAAGTCGAGGCGAACACATCACCGGTCGAGATCACGCCGGGCGCAAACATCGCCGTGGTGTCGCTGGTGCTGAACACCGGCGGCGGTAGCGTCTCGCGTGGCTCACGACCGATAACCGGCAACACACCCGGCAGCGCGCCAGCACATGCGCCAGCGCTCACGGCCAGCGCGACGCTCGCCACGAACGCGGCCGTACGCCGCATATCGCTGTCGGAACCCATCAGTGGTGAATGACGCATGCACCCTCGAACGCGACTGAATGAACGAATGCTCAGGACACCGGCGAAAGATGCATCGAAGACGCATCGAGCAAGCATCGAGCATGCATCGAGCATGCATCGAGCATGCGTCGAGCGGCACGGGGGACGGGGCGCTGGCGGGCGTCGATTTTGCGAGCGTGTCGGCGCCATTCGCCGGCCGTGCCCCTGCCGGATCGCAATCGTAACCCGTCTCCCCGGAGATTCACATGTCGAAGTCAGCAGATCATCCCTCGCGTCACGCCGACGATCAGGGATTGACACATCCGTTCGCGGTGGTGACCGGTGCGTCGAGTGGTATCGGTTTCGAGCTCGCCAAGGGACTCGGCGAGCACGGCTACGATCTCCTCGTGGTCGCCGAAGGAAGTGGCATTCACGAGGCGGCAAAGCAGCTTGCCGGAACCGGTACGCATGCCACGGCGCTGCAGGCCGATCTCGCGACCGCGAGCGGTGTGGAGGAACTCGTCGATCGGATCGACCGCCTGCGTCGTCCGGTCGATGTGCTGGTGCTCAATGCCGGCATCGGCGTCGGTGGCCCGTTTCTCGAAACGAGTCTCGAGGCAGAGCTCGAACTCATCCGGCTGAACGTGATCTCCGTGGTCGCAACGTCGAAGCACCTGCTTCCGCGCATGGTGGCGGCTGGGCAAGGACGCGTGCTCTACACCGCGTCCGTCGCGTCGGAGATGCCCGCTCCCTTTCAGGCAGTGTACGGGGCATCGAAAGCCTTCGTGCTGTCGTTCGCCGAGGCCGTGCGCAACGAGATCAAGGACAGCGGCGTGACGATCACGGCACTGCAGCCGGGCGCGACGGAGACGAACTTCTTCGCACGGGCCGGCATGCTCGACACTCGCGTCGGCAGTGCGAAGAAGGATGATCCCGCGGACGTCGCGCGTGACGGACTCAAGGCACTGTTCGACGGCGACGACTCAGTGGTCGCAGGGTCGTTCCTCAATACGGTGCAGAGCGTCATGGGCCACGTCACCCCGGAAACGCTCAAGGCCCAGCTGCACCGAAAGCTCACCGAGCCAGGGTCGGGCGACATCGACGAGGCGAAGCCCTAGCCGGCCATGGCTGGAATTACTTGACGGAGGCAACGGATTGCCGTACTGTGGCAACCGTTGCCGTGGGACCCGCCCGCGGAGGGTTGTTCACCTGCTTCCGGGAGTCCGGGATGAGCGTCGCGGAGCCAGTCGATCCCGCCCTGGTGCACCGGACGGCCGCGGTACGCCAGTTCAATCGCTTCTATACAAAGCGCATCGGCCTGCTGCAGGAGGGCCTGTCCCGGTCGACCTTCTCCTTGACCGAGGCCCGGGTGCTTCTCGAGCTGGCCCACCGGCAGGGCGGCGACGCTCCGGTCACGGCCACCGGACTCGGCGGCGAACTCGGGCTCGACCCGGGGTATCTGAGCCGGATTCTCCGGCGATTCGACGAGCAGGGTCTCGTGGCGCGGTCGGTGGCGGAGTCCGATGGGCGTCAGGTGATCCTGACGCTCACCCCGGCCGGAGCGCGGGCGTTTGCCGCGATCGAGGAGGTCACGCAGGGCGAGATCGGTCTCATGCTGCGTGACCTCTCCGATGCCGACCAGCGACGCCTCGTCTCCGCGATGGCGGAGATCGAGCGCCTGCTCTCCACGGATCGTGCGCCGGCTGCGCCGTTCATGCTGCGACCGCACGGCGCCGGCGACATGGGATGGATCGTGCACCGGCAGGCGGCGCTCTACGCCCTCGAGTACGGGTGGAATCAGGAATACGAGGCGCTGATCGCGCGCATCGTCGCCGACTTTCTCGACAACTTCGAGCCGGCGCGTGAACGCTGCTGGATCGCCGAGCGGGATGACGCGGTGGTCGGCTCGGTGTTCGTGGTGCGGCATCCGGAGCGCGAAGGCGTGGCCAAACTCCGTCTGCTGTACGTGGAGCCATCCGCGCGAGGGCTCGGGATCGGCCGCCGACTGGTGCAGGAGTGCGCGCGGTTCGCTCGCACCTCCGGCTATCACACGCTCACGCTCTGGACGAACAAGGTGCTCGTGTCGGCCCGTCGCATCTACGAAGCGGAAGGGTACGTGCTGGTCGACGAGACGCCGCACCACAGTTTTGGTCATCCACAGGTCGGGCAGACGTGGGATCTGCGACTACAGCCGCCAACGGATGGCCAGCGATAGCAGGACTTCACATGAAGAGACATTAACCGGACGCAGATCACCATTGAGTGTCTTTCAGGAACGCTGCTTGCCGACCATTCCGCGTTGCGGGCTGAACTTCCGTGTCGTGATCGCGCTGTGATCCTTGTGGCGAACTCCGCTAACTGGCGAGCCTTACATGTTTTGCGTCCTCACCCGCTCGCGTCGCCGTTCGCACCTCCTGCCGTGCGTGCTGCTGGCCGCGGCGAGCATCTCGGCCTGCGGTGATTCGGCGACTACCGGCACACGATCGGTCAACGAGGTGTCGGTCACGCCGAGCGTGGCCACGCTCAACGTGGGCACCACGCTGGTGCTGGACGCCCGGGCGACGAACAGCGCCGGTGTCCCCGTCGACTCGCTGGGCGTGTTCTGGTCGACCAGCGACTCCACCGTGGCGGCGGTCAGCAGTCGCGGCGTCGTGTCGGCACTTCGCGCTGGTCAGGCACTGATCGCCGCGACGACGCTGGGCAAGAGCGCCACGGCGACGATCCGCGTCAATGGTGGCTCTCAAGCGGCGCCGCCACCTCAGCCGTCGCAACCCACTCAGCCCGCGGCGGTGGCGACGGTCACTGTGTCGCTGGCCTCGGGCACCGTGAAGGAAGACGACAAGGTGCAGGCGACGGCGGTGCTCAGGGCCGCGAACGGCACCGTGCTCACGGGACGCACCGTGACGTGGTCCACGTCCGCAGCCAGTCTCGCCACCGTGACATCGACGGGCATCGTGACCGCGAAGCGCACCGGCACGGTGACCATCATCGCGACGAGCGAGGGCGTCGTGGGTTCGACGCCACTGGTGATCCAGCGAAAGTGATGGGGACCACTGCGGACGTACAGCGAAAGTGATGTGGAGATGAATCGGAGGTGACGCAGACGCGACGCGACGGCGATCTCGACAACGCGAAACGCCGGTGCGATACTAGGCGCGGTCGCGTTACGCGTGACCTCCCGTCGATTCCTACGCTGCACTCCCTGCCCATCGTGCCTGCCATGCATCGCTCCACCCCGAAGTACGTGCTCGCCGCTGTCGCGAGCATTGCCCTCGTCTCCGCCTGCGCACGCAGCCCTCGCGCAGTGCAGAATGGCGGCGCTGCCGTCGGCTCCGGCGCGATGGCTGCCGCCGCCAAGCCCGCACTTCCCGCTGCCGTCACTCCCGCGAACGTCGCGCTCGGCGATTCGCTCTTCAACAGCGGCGGCTGTCAGCGCTGCCACGGCCAGAAGGGCGTCGGCGCCCCCAACGGCCCGGCGCTCGACGGCCAGAAGTGGGTGCAGCTCCAGACCGGCAGCTTCGAGGAGATCGTCGGCATCATCACGACAGGTGTGCCCGCGACCGCGATCAAGGATCCGACGCGCAAGAACGCGATGCGACCGCGCGGCGGAAACATGCAGCTCACGGACCCGCAGATTCAGGCCGTCGCGGCATACGTGTATACGCTGACACACAAGTAAGGGCAGACGCCAGACGTCAGACGCCGGGCGTCTGACGTCATAGCATATAACGTCCGAGGTATTCCAGGTCGTCATCGTCGAGCCGCACCAGGTACGCGACGCGATTGCCGAAGCCGACGAGACGTGTGCGTGGTGGCAGGAGCACGCGACCGGTGTGCCGGCTAGTCGCGTCGAACACATCGTACGAGGGCACCGGGTCATCGTGCGCCCGCGTACGCAGCACCCAGAGTGTACCATCCGATGCCACCGTTGCCGCACCCGCGGCGAATGGTGGCATCGTCGCAGGCCACTGGAACGCATTGATGTCACCGGGATCGGGTGCTTCACTCCCACGCGGCAGCACCTTGCCGCTGCGGCCGCCGGCGTTGCCCGACGTGGTGATGGCGCCGGGCACGAGCTGTCGCTTCAGGAATGCCTGCTTCTCCGCCCGGCTCACTGCGAGCGGCGTGTAGCGCACCGGCGCACCCGTGACTCGCTTTCCATCGGGCAGATACCACTCCACCTGATAGGTCGCGCTCCGCACCACCGCGACGCGCCCATCAGGGGCCACGGCCGCAATATCCTCGTGCGCATACGGCTTGTCGTTCATGAGGCGCAGCATGCCGCCGCCGACGTTCGTCGCACCGGTGTGCCGGCCGCGTGGCAGCACGAGTCGCGCAATCGTGTCCACGCCGCGCGACACTCCCGGCACTCGCAGCAGCCATTCGTCCGTGTCCTCCCCGTTCACCACGGCACCTGCACGCGCCCGAACGATGAGTCGCCCGCGCGCATCGACACCGCGCAGGCCCAGTGTTCCCGACAGCGAACCCATCTCGATGGGGCGCGTACCGCGCGGCGTGCCGGTGGCGCCCAGTACGAGCAATCGGTCATTGCCCGGATCGAGCAGCCACGTGGAATCTCCGACGGCATAGAGACGCGTCGGCAGCAGGTACTCGGCAGGACCGCTCCCTTCTCGGCCCACCCGTGTCGTGCGACCGGCGCCGAAATCGACGATCTGCACGATCTTGTCCCGTCCGTCCGCCACGACCACCCGGCCATCCCGCAACTCGCGCACGGACGATACGCTCGTGAATGGCTCGGCGAACTCCACGGCGGCCTTCGTCAGCACGCGACGCGTCGGCTGCTGCGCATGCGCCTCGTGCGGCGTGGCGATCAGCACGACCGGCTCGGCAAGGGCGAGCAGCATGAGCGAGGGCAGCGTCGAGCGAAGGAGGCGCATGAGTCGGGGATCGTGAGACGTGAGCGGAGCGATCGGCGCGAGCGGCCCTGCGAGCCGGCGCTCGAGGCCGAAGGTCTGACACGCTCCCAGCACAGAGCGTTGCCATGCGGCGCGTGTCCTGCATGGTTTCGGTGCATGTGCACGAGCCTGCAGGCGCCTCTTCGCCGACACGATCGCTGCGCGCGCGGCCGATGCCGGTAGTGCGCACCGCGGGCCTGGATGCGATCGTGGTCGGTTCTGGGCCGAATGGTCTCGCAGCGGCGATCGCGCTCGCCCAGGCCGGTCGCTCGGTGCGTGTGTTCGAGGCACAGCCGACGGCTGGTGGCGGCGTGCGATCCGCCGAACTCACCCGCCCGGGCTTCACGCACGATGTCGGCGCGGCTGTGCACTCACTGGTGCTGGCATCGCCGTTCGTGCGCGCGATGCCGCTGCAGGCGCATGGCCTGGAGTTCGTGCACCCGGACGCTCCCTTCGCGCATCCGCTCGACGATGGCACGGCGGTGGTGGTCGAGCGAGCGGTCGGTACAACGCGCGAGTCCATCGGCGGGCCGGATGCCGCCGCGTACGCCGGAATGTTCGAACGGTTCGCCGATGGGGGTGACGCGCTGATGCACGTGCTGATCGGGCCGCGCCGGGCGCGTCACCTCCTCGGCAACGCCGTACGGCATCCCCTGCTGCTGTCTAGGTTCGGGGCGCTCGCGGTGCGATCGGCCGCACATGTCGCGCACAGCGCGTTCTCCGGCAGTCGTGCGCGCGCAATGCTGGCCGGTGTCGCGGCGCACAGCGTCCTTCCGCTCGATGCAGCGGGCACCGCCGGCTACGGCCTCGGTCTCATCACGGCGGCGCATGCCTTCGGCTGGCCAGTGATTCGCGGCGGATCCCAGCGGCTCACGAATGCGATGATCGCCTATCTCGAGTCGATGGGAGGCGAAGTCGTGACGGGAATGCAGGTCGATTCGCTCGACGCACTTCCGCCGTCGCGCGCCGTGTTGTGCGATGTGCCGCCACGCGAGCTGCTGCGAATCGCAGGCCGTCACGTGCCGCGACGGTATCGTTCACGGTTGTCGCGATATCGCCATGGACCCGGCGTATTCAAGATGGATTGGGCGCTCAATGCACCAGTGCCGTGGAAAGCGGCCGGCTGCGCCCGCGCAGGCACCCTGCACCTGGGTGGCACGTTCGACGAGATCGCGCTCGCCGAATCCGAAGTGGCGCGCGGAAGGCACGCGGCACACCCGTACGTGCTGGTCGTGCAGCCCAGCGTGTTCGATGGCACCCGGGCTCCAGCCGGACAGCACACGCTCTGGGCCTACTGTCATGTTCCGAATGGATCGACCGTGAGCATGCGCGAGGCCATGGAGCGGCAGATCGAACGGTTCGCGCCCGGCTTTCGCGATTGCATCATCGCGGCGCACGAGTCGACTCCGGCCACTCTCGAGCGTGGCAACGCGAATCTCGTCGGCGGTGACATCGCCGGCGGAGCGTCCGACCTGTGGCAGTTCCTCGCTCGGCCGATTCTCGCGCTCGATCCGCACCGGACCCCGATCGACGGCGTGTATCTCTGCTCGTCGTCCACGCCCCCGGGCATCGGCGTGCACGGCATGTGCGGATACCTCGCCGCACAGAGCGCGCTACGCCATTCACTCGCGTAGCGCGCCCGCGTAGCGGTCCTGCGTAGCGCGCCGCACGTTCGTGTCGCGCTGTGCCCGGGCTACTTGCCGCGCGACACCTTCACCACGTGCGCGTTGACGGCGTGATTGAATCGCAGCCCGAAGATTCCGTCGGGTGCGACCTGCGCGCGGGGCAAGGTGACCGCTTCCGTCCCATTGACGCTGAACACCACACTCCCCGTACCCACCGCCACTCGCAGGTCGTTCTGCATCGCCTGCGTTCCCGTCTGCAACTTGATTGCAGGCAGCGCCGTCCAGTCCTTCAGTACCGTCGTGGTTGCACCCTGGCGCTGCTTGATCAGGTACTTCCCATCATTGCGCAGCAGGAAGTACGTGTAGCGTGGCGTGGCACCGTCGAGACCCGCTCCGCCGACGAAGATTCCATAGCCTTCGGTGTCTCGCCCCTTGGTCGGAAAGAGAAAGATCGACCCGTCGACGGTGTACGTCCCCGAGGCGGTGCTGTCCGGAGCATACAGGATCACCGACGGTCCGGTGGTCACGTGAAAGCCGGGCGTCATCTGCGCAAAGCTCAGCGTGTCCTTGCCGGCGTGGCCGTCCGTGCCAGCATCGGTGCGCGACTTCCAGCCGAGTGGCACCCTGCCCTCGTTGCCACCGGTCTGGTGCTGCGCCGCAGGTTGCGGCTTCGCGGGTGCCTGCGCCCATGCGTTCGGTGCAAGCGCCAGGTTGGTGATGGCGACACCAGCAATTGCCAGGGCACGTGCGAGGGGCAGATGCATGCGAAGCTCCGATTGGGAATGGTGATTGACACACAATTGTCGGGCAACCAGGCCGGTAGCGCAATACGGGTGGGATGGACGGTCGTTCCGAGCGGCTCTTGCGTGTGTCCGGCGACCGCGTGACTGTCCCTGCATGCGCTTTCCACACTTGTCACCGCTCCTCCTGTTCGGCACTCTTGCCATCGCACCGGCCGATGCCGTCGGTCAGACGCCTGCGCGGGAACGAACGCGGGCTCCCGCCCGAGCGATGCCAGTCGGCGATTTCGATTTCACCGGCCCGTCGCCATGGCGTGCGATCCGTCAGGAACGCATGCGGACGCTGCTTCCGGAGGCCATGAAGGCGGCCAACGTCGATGCGTGGGTCACGCTGGTGCGGGAGAACGCGAACGATCCGCTTGCCCTGCATGTGGGTGGCGAGAACGCGGGAGCGCTCAGCGCGATTCTCTTTTTGCGCGAGGGCGAACGCACGCGCAGCGTGATTCTCGCAGGCTTCGGTGAGGCCATTGCCCTGCGTGAACTTGGCGTGCACGACTCGGTCGTCGTGTACACGGCGGAATCCGGAGGCCCGCTCGGCGGCGTCGCAGAGCGGCTCACCAGGGCGAAGTCGCAACGCATCGCGATCAACAGCGGCAACCTCGCGATGGCGGACGGCCTCAGTGCCTCGCAACGGGCGGCCCTCGAGCGTGCGCTCGGCCCGGAGCTCACCGCACGGCTCGTGAGCTCCGGTGAACTCGTGAGTGCATGGCTGTCGAAGAAGCTGCCGAGCGAGGTTGCGATCATGCGACGCGCGGCGGCACTGACGGCGCAGCTCGAGCGCGAGGCGTACGCGAGTGTCGTCCCGGGGCGCACGAAGGACAGTGACCTCGCGCGGTTCCTCAAGCTTCGCATGCGCGAGCTGGGCGTCGAGGATGGCTGGTCACCCGCGCAGAATCCCAGCGTGAACTCCGGCCCCGATCGTGGGCACTCGCATGCCTCGGAGCGCGTGATCCAGCACGGGGACGTGATCCAGATCGATTTCGGCATCAAGGTCCACGGCGTATGGGGCACGGACATACAGCGCTTCGCCTACGTGCTGCGGCCGGGTGAGACACGAGCGCCGGCCGACGTGCAGACGAAGTGGGAGGCCGCCGTGCGCGGCAATCGCGCCGCGTTCAACGCGATGCGCCCTGGCGTGCTCGGGTCTGCGGTCGACTCCGCGCAGCGTGTGGTGATGCAGCGCGACCGCTCAGCGAGTGTACCGTGGGGTACCGGTCACTCCGTCGGCTATTGGGCGCACGACGTCGGGCCGGGGCTCAATCGCAGCACACGTCGTCCGCTCGAAGCCGGGATGACGTTCGCATTCGACGGCTTTCATGCGTGGACACTGCCGGGTGGCGACGGCACGTGGGGCAACGGCAGCAAGACCATCTCCGTGGAGGAGATGGTCGTGATCACGCCGACGGGTGCCGAGTACCTCGTGCCGCCGCAGGAGGAGCTGATCCTGATCAGTCCGGCCGGCGCGGCGCGGCCGCAGGGTGATTCCCGACCTGCGCGAGTGTCGCCGCGTCGAACAGGCGGCCGTTGACCATCGTGTAGCGAATCGACGTGCTGTTGCGGATGTTCTGCAGCGGATCGCTGTCGAGCACCAGCAGGTCCGCAAGCTTTCCCGTCTCGATCGTGCCGATGTCGCCCTCCAGCCCGAGATACCTGGCGCCGTTGATGGTGGCGGCACGCAGTGCTTCGTGATTGCTCATGCCACCCTGCTGCAGCATCCACAGCTCCCAGTGTGCGCCCAGACCCTGCAGCTGGCCATGCGCACCGAGCTGCACCGACACACCACGATCGAGCAGCGCCTTGGCCGCGGCTGACGTCTTCACGTACGTGTAGTCCTCGGGCGCGGATGCCTCACGGCGGCGCGCGCGAGCATCGAGCGTCGCGCTCGGCGTGAACCGGCGCAGCCGCTCGTTCTTCCAGACATCGCTCTCCTGATACCAGAAGTACTCACCGCTCAGGCCACCGAAGTTCACGATGAGGGTCGGCGTGTAGCCCGACTTGCTTGCCCCCCAGAGCGACAGCACGTCGTTGAAGAGCGGATAAACCGGCACGTTGTGCTCGATGCCCGTGTGCCCGTCCAGCACGTGACTCATGTTGAAGTTGAACGTGCTGCCCCCTTCCGGAACCACCATCATCTCGAGTGCGCGCGCGGCCTCGACGATCTGCTGGCGCGCGTCGCGCCGAGGCTGGTTGTAGCTCTTCACGCTGAAGGCACCGACTGCCTTCATGCGCCGGATGTGCGTGAGCGCCTCGTCGTAGGACGTGGTGATCGCCTTGGCCGCACCCTCTGCGCCGTACAGGATCGTGCCGGTGGAGAAGAGACGCGGCGCCACGATCTCGCCGGCCTTGATCATCTCCGATGCGCTGAACACCATGTCCGTCGCGTTCGACGGGTCGTGCATCGTCGTCACGCCGAACGCGAGATTGGCGAGGAAGCCCCAGTTCGTGCGCGGAGTGATGCCACCGGAACCAGTGCCGATGTGTGCATGCACGTCGATTATGCCGGGCATGATGAACTTCCCACGGGCGTCGACGCGATGTGCACCGGCCGGCACCGGCGTGCTCGCGCTCGGGCCAACTGCCGTGATGCGATTGCCGGTCACGATCACCGTCGCGTCGCGTACGACCGCTGCGCCGTTCATCGTGATTACGGTGCCACCGACGAGCGCAACGATACCCGCGGGCTTGTCGGCGCTGCGACGAAACCCGATCTGCGTGCCAGCGGATTCCGGAGTGCGGCGCACCGCCGTGGTGTCTTCCGCTTCGAAGGGGAACGTCACCCCGAGATCACGTTGGAAGAGCTCGGGCCCGAGCGACCAGTACAGATGCGACGAGGTGGACGCCCAGTGCAGGTAGGTGCCGGCATCACGGGACACACGACGCGTCGGCAATTCCGTCGATGTCGGCGAGAGTGACACCGCGGCCCCGGTCATCGGCAGCGGCGCGACATACGCGTTGAAGCGCTCGAGCCACGCCACGTATCGCTCGTCCGGCGACGGGGTGAACTGCGAGCCGTTCTCGCTTGTCGCATGCACACGCCGGTCGCCACCGGTGAGGTTCACGGTGATCAGCGCCGGGCGGCCATTCTCGTTCGAGAGCAGGAAGAGGCGGTCGCCGGCGCGGGTGAATCGCGGCTCGGAGCCCTCTGCGGTCACGAGGCGCATCTCGCCGCCGACCGCCGGTACCACATATACGCCGGGCTCGCGCGTGAAGAGCGAACCGCGCAACTCGTCGCCGCCGATGCGACGGAACGTGACCTGGCGCCCGTCGTTCGAGAAACGGGGCTCGATGTAGTGGCCGCGTCGAGTGGTCACGACCCGTGACGCCGTCCCGTCGAGTCGCACGGTGCGCACCGCGCCCAGCGAATCGTCGTGCCACGTCGCATACACGAGGGACTGTCCGTCAGCCGACCAGGACGGGTACAACTCGTCGTGCGCGCGCTGCGAGGTGACGCGCTTCGGCGCGGCACCCGCGGCGAGCTCGCGCACGTACAGCTTGCCGAGCGCGGTGTAGACGACGCGCCGGCCATCCGGCGACACCGTGGGCCAGCGCAGCAGCTTCACGTCGAACGTGTCCGGCGCGACACGCTGGGGGAATCGCACCGCATCGGTGATCGTATGCTTCGCCGTCACGGTGGAGGGAATCGGCGCCGGCGTGCCGGTCGCGACATCCACCCGCCACAGCTTGCCCTTCGCCGTGATCACGATCGCGCGACCGTCGGGCGTCCACGCGTAGCCCGGATAGGTGCCGAACAGCGCCCACGCCTCCTGCTGGTCGTGATCGAGCCCGTTCCACACCACTCGGCTCTGTCCCGACTCCATGTCCTGCACGTACAGCACCGTCGTCGTGTCGATGCGGCGCACGTACGCCATCATGCGGCCGTCGCGCGAAAGCTGTGGGCGCATTGCGCTGCCTGTCTGCTGCAGCCACGTGCTGCGCCGCCCCGTTTCGCGATCGAGTCGCTGGATCGCATACACGCCCGCGTACGGGTTGCGATTGTACTGGAAGTTGTTGCCCGGTGAGACGTCTTCCGTGAAGTACACGTAGCGCCCATCCGGAGACACGATCGGCTCCGTCGCGTTCTGCTCCCAGTTGCGGCGATCCGTCAGCTTGATGCCGGCACTGCCCGCCGTGTGGTACAACCACATCTCGCCCGCGCCGAGCGAGCGTGTGTTGCGGAAGTGCTTGCGGGCGACGATGTAGCGGCCGTCCGGTGTCCACGCCGGATTGGAGATCTGGCGCTCCCGGTCGGATGACACCTGCCGCAAACCACTGCCCTTCACGTCCATCGTCCAGATGTTCTCGATGCCGTCGCGGTCGCTCGTGAATGCGATCCGCGTACCATCCGGTGAGTACCGCGGCATCGACTCGTATGCAGGGCCACCGAGCAGCAGCGTCGCCGTTCCGCCCGCGACAGGCATCGAGTAGAGGTCGCCGAGCAGGTCGAACACGATCGTGCGTCCGTCGGGGGATACGTCGACGGACATCCACGTTCCTTCGGATGTCGTGAACTCGAGGTCGCGTGAGGCGGCGCGTTTCGCGGAGACGGACCAGGGAGCGGCAGGCGGCGTGGCGGCGGGCGCGGCTTGCGCAGGCAGCTCGCCCGTGGCGGTCGCTACACCAGCGAGCAGGGCGGCGGTGAGTAGCGTGGCGGAGCGTGAGAGCGTGGTGGGAGGCATCTGCCGAATGTACCGCGCGTTGCCCCATCGTCCACGCGTAGCGACGAAAATGGCCACGCCGGTGGATATGGCAACACAGCAACGCGGCCCTGATCGGGGAGATCAGGGCCGCGGGATTTCTCACATTTCATCCCACATTCCATTCGAATCGACTGCCCGGCACATCGTGTTGGCTGTCAGCGCTTCGGACCGCGACACGTTGCGTGATACTGCACGTTGCCCTGGTCGATCTCTGCGCCCAGCGCACCCAGGTAGGCGGTGCCGTTGACGCTCACGTACGCACGGTCGGCGTCGGCACCGGGCTCACCGCCATCCCACAGGCGAAGCTGCACGGTCTCACCCGTGCGGGCCGTTCCCGTCCACACGCGCGCGTTCGGCAGGCCGGCAAGTGCGCCATTCGCGATGGCGCCGTAGCTGCTGATGTCCGAGACATGGTAATCGCGGCCGTTCACTTCGACGTGGAACTCGGTGAGAATGCCACCGTCCGGCGCATTGCCACCGGCGTTACCGCTGATGACGACCTTCTGTCCGTTCACTTCCGTCACCAGCCGGCCGAACGTCATGAAGTCACACACTTCAGGGATCGCGTTCGGCACGACCGAGAAGATGTAGTCCTGGTAGTCGGAGTCGCGCGTGAACTGGTTCGGCAGCAGGTCGAGCCGGTTGTCTTCGATGCCCACGAGGTACGTCGAGTTCGCCGAGTTGAGCATCAGCGAGAACTGCTGCTTGGGCGCGGAGGTGAATCCACCTGTCGCGTCGGTGCAGTACGTGTTCACGCGGCAGCCGCCTTCCCATGCGGCGAACGCATTCGTGATGTAGAAGCCCCAGTCGAGGCCACCGGTGTTGATCGTGACCGACGCTCCGGTGACGTTGCCTGCGCCCCAGTCGGCGACCGGGTTGAACTGGTACGTCCCCGACGGTGAAATCGTGTACCAGCCGACTTCACTCACGGCGCCTGCATACGACCCCAGAAACTCGACCGTGTAGATGTAGTCGCCCGAGAAGCGGAATCCGGCCGCGTCGCGATCCGCTGGCCCGTCGCCGAAATACCGGTCATAGCCGCCACGGTTCTGGTAGGTGCCGGGGGACTCGGTGCTGCAGAGCGGGCTGATGGTGCCCACGGCGTAGAAGCCGATGTTGCAGTTGATGGTACTGGCGTTGTTGTCCGCCGACAGGTTGTCCCAGAAGGCGCCGGTGATGCGCAGGGCATTGGTGGGCGTGATCGGGTTCGTGAACTCGCCCGGGTCGCCGACCCGGATGATGACGTCGTTCACGGCCGGTGTGACGTCCAGATGCGCAGTGACGTCGGGCGGGACAAACAGGGCGTCCGGTGCCGGTGCTGTGACGGTGGCTTCGCCACAGGCAGCGAGGAAACTGGCGAGGAGTACAGCGGAGGCGGTCCGTGCAGCGTCGCGACGGAGGAAATGCATGCGGGCTCTCCAAAGTGCGGAATGCGCTCGTGGCGATAGTGCCACCGCAGGCGGGAGATCATTAACATGAGATAACCCTTTGTATAACAACATGTTAATGACAGTTTCGCCAGCGTGATTCGTGAAGAGCGCACATTGTAGTACCACTGGTCTGGGCCCGCAATATGGAAAGTTCCGGATTTTAGGAACCTTGAAGGCAGCCGTTGGTGATGGCCGTCAGGTATTGGATACAACACACCGACGAGTCTGTAATTGTGACGGCCCCCGGCTGGGCACCAACGACGCAAGCGCCGCCGGGTCAGATCCCTGGCGGCGCTTCCGTACTACCGGGTGTCTCGCGATCAGCGAGGGGTGGCCGGACTCCACGCGCCGCCGAGCGCCTGATACAGCGAGACGAACGCGGTGGCCGCGTCGGTCTCGCCCTGGGCGAGACGGTCCTGCGCATCGAGCAGGGTGCGTTGTGCATCCAGCACCTCGAGAAAGCCCGACTCCCCCGCGTTCAGCCGCAACTGCGCGAGCTCCGCACCGCGCTCGCTGGCCAACGCCGCCTGCCGGAGCAGGCCCACACGCGTCAGCGTTCGCTCGTACACGGTGATCGCGCTCGATGCCTCGAGATCGGCACGCAGGACGACCTGCTCGTACTGGGCTCGCGCCGCGTCATGCTGGGCCCGCGCGCCGTTCACCCCCGCGCGCACGCGGCCGAGGTCGAATGCAGCCCATGAGATGACCGGACCGATCGCGTACCGCGATGCCTCACGCCTTCCGAGGCCGTCCGTCGATCCTGCGTTGAATCCCGCCGTGCCGACCACGCTCACTCTCGGCAGGTAATCGGCACGCGCCACACTCACGAGATTCTCCTGTGCGGCAGCCCGCCGCTCGGCACCCCGTACGTCGGGGCGCCGTCCCACCAGCCGGGCGACACTTTCAGGCGACGGGACGTTCGGCAGTGCCGGCTGATCGGCGATAGTGCCCACCGACTCCAGCCCGAGATCCGTGCTGTCCGGAATCTCCGCGGCGATGCGCTGCGCTCGCCCCACCAGCATGCCGATGCGGCTCTCCGCGGCGGCGATCTGTGCCTCCAGCGCGGAAAGACCAGCGAGCGTCGTGCTGACCTGCGCACTCGCGCGCTCGCGATCGAAGGCCGTGCCACGTCCGGCGGACAGGCGGTCGATCGTGATCTGCAGCGTCCGTTGCTGGTTCGCGGCGTTGCGGTTGGCGACGTGCAGGCGTCGCTGCGCTCCCCGCAGCTCGAAGTACGTGCGTGCCAGTTCGGATACCAGCAACAGCTGTGTCTCGCGAAGCCCCTCGTCGGCAGACGCTGCGAGCGCATCCTGCGCCTCGAATCTGCTGCGGATGCGCGCGGAGAAATCCAGCTCCCATGTTGCATCGAGCCCCGCATCGTACACATCGAGCTCCCGGTTCGCTGCGGGCAAGCCGGGCACCTGCGTCGCACTGAATCGACGGGAGGTCATGCCGGTGCTGGCCGTCACGCGCGGCAGGAAATCGAGCGTGGCGACGCGCCGAATCGAACGTGCACTCCGGACATCTGCCTTCGCGGAACGCACGGCGTTGTTGGCGAGCAACGCATCGTGCGTGAGCCTTGCGAGCGTCGTATCACCGAGCTGTCGCCAGAACGGCACCAGTCCGGCTTCGTCAGCACGCTTTTCAGCCCGCTTCGCATCCTGCGCGTGCAGCGTCGGTGCGGTCACGCCGATGGCCAGGACAACCATCAGCGCAGCACTCGTGAGCGCGGCCGCCGGCACGCCATGGATCACCTGTCCTGCGCGTGCATCGGTGCTGCTTTCCGTATCCTTCTGTCCGACGAGGCGCCGGATGACGACGTAGAAGACCGGCGTGAGCACCAGGCCGAACACCGTGACGCCCAGCATGCCGGCGAAGACCGCGACGCCCATCGCGTGTCGCATCTCCGACCCCGCGCCCGTCGAGAGCACGAGGGGCACGACACCCATGATGAAGGCCAGTGACGTCATGAGGATCGGACGCAGGCGCAGACGACACGCCTCGAGTGCCGCACTCACCCGGTCGCGGCCCTGCGCCTCGAGCTCGCGCGCAAACTCGACGATGAGGATGGCGTTCTTGCAGGCGAGTCCGATGAGGACGATGAGCCCGATCTGCGTGAACACGTTGTTGTCACCCTTGGACACCCACACGCCGCCGATGGCGGAGAGCAATCCCATAGGCACGATCAGGATGACCGCGAGGGGCAACGACCAGCTCTCGTACTGCGCGGCGAGCACCAGGAACGCCAGCAGCACGCAGAGCGGGAAGATGAGCAGCGACGTGTTGCCGGCGAGCGTCTGCTGGTAGGTGAGTTCCGTCCAGTCGAAACCGATGCCGTTCGGCAGTGTCTCGCGCGCGATGCGTTCCATCGCCGCGACGGCCTGCCCCGAGCTCACGCCCGGCGCCGGCCCGCCATTGATCTCGGCCGCCGGGTACGCATTATGTCGTACGACACGATCAGGGCCGTTGGACGGGCGCACGCTGATCACGGAGCTGAGTGGCACCATTTCGCCGCGCGCATTCGGCACCTCGAACTGTCCGATCCCGTCGGCCGTGGCGCGAAACGGTGCATCGGCCTGCGCCACTACACGATACGTGCGGCCGAAGCGCGTGAAGTCGTTCACGTACGACGAACCGAGATACACCTGCAGTGTCTGGAACACATCGGTGAGCGCGAGTCCCTGCCGTTTCACCTTCTCACGGTCGACGTCGACCGAGAGTTGCGGCACGCTGATCTGGTACCCCGAGAACATGCCGGCCAGCTCGGGTGTCTCGTACGCTTTTGCGAGCAGCGACTGCACGGCGTTGTTCAGCTCCACTTCACCGAGCGCCGCCCGATCCTCGAGTTCCATCTTGAAGCCGCCGATCGAACCGATGCCGGACACCGGAGGCGGTGGAAAGACGGCGACGATGCCGTCCTGCACTTCCCCGAAGTCGCGATTGAGCGCGGCGGCTATCTCGGCGCCGGACCCATTCGCGCCTTCACGATCCGCGAAATCCTTGAGTCCGAAGAAGATCACGCCCGCGTTCGGCGCGTTCACGAAGCCGTTGATGGAAAGGCCGGGGAACTGAATCGCGTTCTTCACGCCAGGGTGACGCAGCCCGATCTCGCCCATCCGCTTGATCACGCTTTCCGTGCGATCGAGCGTGGCAGCGTCCGGCAACTGCGCGAAGGCCACCAGGTATCCCTTGTCCTGCGTGGGGACGAAGCCACGCGGCACGTTGGCGAAGCCAACGGCGGTGAGCGCGAGCAGGCCAGCGTACATCGCCAGCGCTATGCCGCTCCGCCGGATCACCCGGTTCACGAGCCGGCCGTAACCGCTCGATGCGCTGGTGAAGAACCGGTTGAATGGGCGAAAGATCCAGCCGAATGCCCGATCAATGAGCCGTGTGAGCGCATCCGGCGCTGCGCCATGGGGCTTGAGCAGCAGCGCCGACAACGCCGGCGAGAGCGTGAGCGAGTTGAACGCCGAGATGAGCGTGGAGAACGCGATGGTGAGCGCGAACTGCCGGTAGAACTGTCCCGTGAGTCCGCTCATGAACGCGATCGGTATGAACACCGCACAGAGCACGAGTGCGATGGCGATGATCGGTCCGCTCACCTCCTGCATGGCCCTGTAGCTCGCTTCGCGTGGCGTCATGCCGAGTTCGATGTTGCGCTCGACATTCTCGACCACGACGATCGCGTCGTCCACGACGATACCCACGGCGAGCACGAGTCCGAAAAGCGAGAGCGTGTTGATCGAGAATCCGAACGCCAGCATGAACGCCAGCGTACCGACGATCGAGACCGGAACCGCGAGCAGCGGAATGATCGACGCACGCCACGTCTGCAGGAACAGCACGACCACGATGACGACCAGCAGCGTCGCCTCGAGGAGGGTGATGATCACCTCGCGGATGGAGTCCCGCACGAAGGTCGTGGGGTCGTACACCACCGAGTATTCCACACCCTCCGGGAAGTTCTTCGACAGCTCGGCCAGCGTCGCGCGCACATCGGTGGAGAGTTGGAGCGCATTCGAACCCGGCGCCTGGTAGATCGGAATCGCAACCGCCGGCTTGTTGTCGAGCAATGAACGCAGTGCGTACTCACCCGCGCCGAGCTCGATGCGCGCGACATCACGAAGGCGCGTGAGTTCGCCCGACGCCCCCGTCTTGATGATGATGTCCCCGAACTCCTGCTCGTTCACCAGACGGCCGCGCGCGTTGACGCTGAGCTGGTACGCGATCTCGTTGTTCGGCATCGGCGGTGCACCTACGACGCCCGCCGCGACCTGCACGTTCTGCTCGCGGATGGCCGCCACGACCGCGCCTGCCGACAGGCCTCGTGCAGCGACCTTCGCGGGATCGAGCCAGATCCGCATCGCGTAGTCACCCGATCCGAAGATCGGTGCCTGTCCGACGCCCTTCACACGCGCCAGCGCATCGCGCACCTGGAGCGTCGCGTAGTTGCGCAGGTACGTGATGTCGTAGCGGTTGTCGGGTGAGACGATGTGCACGACCATGGTGAGGTCGGGTGAACTCTTGATCGTCGTGACGCCGAACTGCCGCACTTCCTCGGGAAGCCGTGGCAGCGCCTGGCTCACGCGATTCTGCACCTGCACCTGCGCGACGTCCGGGTCGGTGCCGATGCGGAACGTCACGGTCAGCGTGACCACGCCGTCCGATGTCGCCTGCGACGACATGTAGAGCATGTTCTCGACGCCGTTGATCTGCTCCTCGAGCGGCGTGCTCACCGCTTCCGCGAGGGCACGCGGATTGGCGCCGGGATACACGGCGCGGACGACGATGGACGGAGGGACGACTTCGGGATACTCGCTGATGGGGAGCGCGAACATCGCGATCGCGCCGGCGAGGAATACGATCATCGACAGCACGCCGGCGAGAATCGGGCGGTCGATGAAGAATCGGGAGAATCGCATGTCGCCGCTCCTACTTCGTGGCCGCGACGGCGGCCGGCGTGGGCGGCTGCATCGCTTCGACCGACGCATTGACCCGCGTCCCCGGACGCGCGCGCTGCAGGCCGTTCACCACGATGCGCTCACCGGCCTTGAGCCCGCTGCTCACGATGCGCATGCCGTCGGTGAGTCGTCCGAGCTGCACCATGCGGTACTCGAGCGTGCTGTCTGGCTTCACCACGAGCACGTAGCGCCGGTCCTGGTCGGTGCCGATCGCCGCGTCGCGCACGAGGGTCACCCGCTTCCTGGCACCGCTCGACAGGCGCACTCGCGCGAACAGTCCGGGCGAGTACGCACGCGCGGCGTTCGAGAACACCGCCCGTGCGCGAATGGTGCCGGTTGCCGGATCGAGCTGGTTGTCCACGAAGTCCACGCGTCCGGTGTGCGCGAACCCGGCGTCGTCGGCCAGGGCCATCTGCACCGAGTAACGGCCGCCACGCAGCGATTGCTTCGTGTCGGCCGACCCCTGCGCGCCGTACTTGAGGAAGGCACGCTCGTCGGCGTCGAAGTACACGAACATCGAGTCGAGCGAGACGATCGTCGTCAGTCGCGTGGCGGACGGACCGCCCGCCTGCACCAGATTGCCCTCGGTCACCTCGGCGCGACCGATCCGGCCGGCAATCGGCGCACGCACCTGCGTGAACTCGAGGTTGAGGGCCGCAGAGGCCACAGCCGCCTCCGCGCCGGCGACCGTGGCGGCGACCTCGCGCTCGGCGTTCACGCGCACGTCGAACTCCTCGCGAGCGATTGCCTGCTTCTCCACGAGGCCGCGCGAACGTTCGACTTCGCTGTGGGCGAGCAACGCGCGCGAGCGTACCCGTTGCAGCTCCGCCCGCGCGCGGTCCAGATCGGCCTGGTAGGGCCGCGGGTCGATCGTGAAGAGCACATCTCCGCGGCGGACTTCCGCTCCTTCACGGAAGCCGACGCGCTGAAGGAGTCCAGCCACCCGCGGCTGAACCTCGACGACATCGACCGCTTCGAGGCGGCCGGTGAACACCTCGAATTCCTCGATGTCCCGCTCGATGACCGAAGCGGCGGTGACTTCCGGTGGCGGTGGTGGCGGCGGGGCAGCGCCTGCTGCGCAGCCGGCCAGAATGGCGGGAAATAGAAGCGCTACGACAATGTTCTTGATGGGCATCATGATTCGCGACCGGGAATGGTGGGCCGCTGAGCGCCGATCCGGGGAATCGTGCGCGTGCGGCTTGCTCAATTCGACTTACGGTGCGAAACTAGGAGTTATGGCATTTGCAACAAGTAGACAGTTATTTCTGCTGTAGGCAGTTAAACCTGCTGTAGTACGTATTTTCGTACTACCTCACTGCAACCGGGAAGCCGATGCGTCCGAGCAAGAAGAAGGAGGCCGAGTGGGGTTGTGATCCGGCTTATTCCTGCACCGTCGAGGTCACGCTGAGCGTGATCGGCGGCAAATGGAAGATTCTGGTGCTCGGCCACCTCTACAACGGTGTGACACGCTTCGGGCAGCTCAGGCGAGCCATTCCCGGCATCACGCAAACGATGCTCACGCAGCAGCTGCGCGAACTCGAGGAAGACGGGATCGTCACCCGCACCATCTTTCCGGAGATTCCGCCACGCGTCGAATACGACCTCACCGAGTTCGGCAAGACACTCGACGGCGTGATCAACGTGATGGGCGACTGGGGCGAGCAGTACTTCGAGATGGTGCGCGCGAAGAAGCGCGCGGCGCGTGGACTCGACGCGAACGATCCGATCGAAGGTGAGGACGGCATGAGCCCCGAGGGTTGCCGTCGACCGCCGAAGCTGGGGAGAGAAGAGGAGAAGGCGGGCATCTGAACGCGGTCCGGTACGACTGCGCTACGATGCCCGTGCGCCCGCTCCGCTATCCCTCCTGCAGCGACGCCGCCGGATCGATGCCGGCGACTCGGCGGGCGGGGATGTAACAGGCGACCGCAGCGACCGCTGCGAGTCCCACGGCCACCGCCGCGAGTGTCGGCGCGTCGAATGGCGAGACTCCGACCAGCACGCTGCCGATCAGGCGGCTCGCGAACCAGATGCCCGGGATGCCGATGAGCAGCCCGAGGCCCACGAGCCGGGCGCCCTCGCCCAGCACCAGTCGCAGCACTTGACCATGTTCCGCACCCAGCGCCAGCCGGACGGCCATCTCGTGGCGGCGGCGACTCACGGAGCCGGCTACCACGCCATAGAGCCCCATCGCCGCGAGCAACAGTGCGCCGAGCGAGAACGCGGCGAGCAGCACGGCGACCAGGCGAGGTTGCTGCAACGCCGCACTGACCGCCTCCTCCATCGACTGCACGTTCGCGAGGGCGAGCTGCGGGTCGACGCGCGCGACCGCAGCCCGTACGGCCGGCACGAGGTCGGATGGCAAGTCTCCGGTTCGCAATGCCCAGTTGAGCGTGTTCTCCGTGTAGTCGTCGTTCCGCAGGAAGAGCTGAAACCGGCCATCCTTGTGAACGTCGTACATGCGCGCATGCGCGACGACGCCAACGACGAAGACGGTGTCGTCGTCGAAGAGCAGCTTTGCGCCTACGGCGCTCCGGCCTGGATAGAAGCGGTCGGCCAACGCCTGGTCGATCACCGCCTCGCGCACACCGCCAGGTCGCGTGGGTTCGAACGTGCGGCCGGCTAGGGTCCGAAATCCGAGCGTCTCGAAATACCCGGCGCGTGCCATCATGAAGTCCACTAGTGGCTGGTCACGCTCCTTGTCCCCCGTGTTGCCGGGAGCACCGGGGAACGTGACGCCCGTCTGGTTCGCCTCGCCGCCGAAGGGCAGCGCCGTCGTGGCGCCCACGGACTCCACACCGGGAATGGCGGCGAGCTCGCGCTCCAATCGCTCGTGGACGGCGCGCTGGGCCGCAGCGTCGGGATAGCGTGCACCCGGGACCGGCACCCGCAGCGTGAGCAATCCGGCGGGGTTGAAGCCGGGGTCGGCGCGCAGCAGCCGCTCGAAGCTTCTGACCACCAGGCCACCAGCGCTCAACAGCACCAGCGATAGGGCGACCTGGGCCACCACCATCGCTCGGCGCAGCGACCCGAAGCCGCCGCCGCGGACGGCGGCATTCCGCAGGAGGGTCGCCAGCGGGGCTCGCGTAGACCACGTCGCGGGCACCGCGCCGGCCAGCAGCCCGAGCGTCGTGCCTACCGCCAACACCAGCGCGGCAGTCTGCCAATCGACCGCGATGCTCTCCCGTCGGGGCAGATTCATCGGCGCGAGCGAGGCCAGCGCGCGCACGCCCCAGAACGCGAGGAGGGTCCCGAGCACGCTTCCGAGTATGCCGAGCAGCCCGGCCTCCATGAGCGTGGCGCGGAGCATCGCCACCCGGTTGGCCCCGAGTGCGCGCGATATCGCGAATTCACGCTCGCGCTGAGACGCGCGCACCAGCAGCAGGCTGGCCATGTTCACGCCGAGCACGAGCACGAGCAGGACGCCGGCCGCGCCGAGCACCATCAGAGGCGGACGCACGGGGTTGAGAAGATCGGACTCGAGCCCGGTTGGATAGAGGCGGATGCCTCTGCCATTGAAGTCCCGCTTGTCCACCATCTGGCTGACTGCGGCAACCGCAGCGTTCATCGCTTCCGGCGATGTGCCGGGTCGCGCGCGCAGCATTCCGACGTACGAGCCTGCGCCTGGGTCGGTCTTCGCCAGGTCGACGGTGGGGGTGACGTACGCGTCCGACGGCGCGGCCTCGCCGATGCCGCCGTGCACCAGAAAACGGAAGCCGCGGCCCATGACGCCGATGACCTGGAACTTCACCCCATTCAGCAGCACATCGCTCCCCACGATGGCGGGGTTGCCTCCGAACCGGCGCTGCCACAGGTCGTGGCCCAGCACGATCAGTGCAGGCCGGCCAGGGCCGGTCTCCTCGGGGGCAAAGTCTCGCCCGAGAGCAGGGCGGACACCGAGCACACGGAAGAGGTTCGGTGTGGTGAAGAGCACCGCGATCTCTTCCGGCGCGGTCTCGCCGGTGCCGCTGGCCTGCGACAGTGTCACCCGCGATTGATCCAGGCCGACCATCTCCTGAATCGCTCCGCCGGCGGATCCCAGCGCGGCGATGTCCGTTCCGGCCAGACTGCCGCGCTTGAGATCGAACATCTTGGTGTAGTCGCGCCAGACGTAGTACAGGTCGCCTGGGCGGTCGTACGGCAGCGGAGCGAGGAGGACGTTCTTCACCACCGCGGCAACCATTGCGAAGGCCCCCAGGCCCACCGCGAGCGTCACGAGCATGCTGAGGGTGAACAGCGGCGCCCGGAGAAGACGCCGGACCGCCCGTTCCACGTCGCGTCCCCAGTCGCCCCCGCGCCGCCAGTCCACCGATGGCCGCAACCGCTCGCCGATGCCGTTGCGCGTGGAGTCTGCGAGCGACTGCATCCACACTCCGGCCAGCGCGCCCATGCCACGGTGCCGCAGCGCGTTCCGGCAGCGGTCGCGATAGGTCTCGACCAGCGCCTCGCCCATCTCGTCGCGGAAGTCCACGGGATAGAGCCGCAGGAGAAGTCGCAGCCAGCGCTCCGAGACGCGTGCCAGCCGCTGGTCCCGAGCGGAATCGCCATTCATGGGCGTGGTCCTTCCCTTGAGCTCGGCGAGGGTCGTCATGCGAGCGCCGGATCGAGCAGTCCGCTCGACATCGCCGCGCGGGTGAGCACACTGAGGCGCCGCGCTTCGGCGCGCGCGACGTCGAGTCCAAGTGGCGTGATCTTGTAGTAGTTCCGGCGCTCGTCGCCGGCCTCCGGCGCCTCGCGTCGCTCGGAGGCGCCGATGAGCCCCTGATCCTGCATGCGGCGGAGCGCCCGGTAGAGCGTGCCGACGTCGGGAACGGCAGTATAGCCGCGGGTCTCAGCGTCCTGAATGATGCCGTAACCGTGCCGCTCGCCGGCCGCGAGGCTCAGCAGGACATCGAACTCCACGGGCCGCAGTGGCAGGAACCGCTCGATGGAGCGGTCGCGATCCATTCCCATCCGATCACCTCAGGTAGGCGGCCCGAGCTGTGCCAGCCGGGCGTATATGCGTCACGACAGTGCGTGGCGCATATATACGTGACGCATGCAGTCGGCGTCAAGACTGAGGTGGTGTTCGCATTCTCCGGTCGTTCACTCGCACATGCAAAACCGCCCCGGAGCACGAGATACGCGCTCTGGGGCGGTTCGATACAAGCTGTCGCAGTGGCTAGGGACGGAATCGAACCGCCGACACGCGGATTTTCAGAGGACGTGTCTGCGTGCCATGCGAGTCGGTCGGTTACCGTAACTTGTGCTTTGGCAACGGTTTACGAACCTGTGCCAATCGTTACGCGGGGCGCGGGCGTCGCTGTGCCAAAACCTGTGACAAGAGTCTAGCGCTCGGTGATCCGCGCGCCACCTTGTACGCAGACGGTCGAAACCATCGGTTCTTCCCATTCGAAGCGCAACGCGGGGTAACCGGTCGCACCAACGAACCGTAGCCTCTCACTCCACAGGCGGTCCCTGCTTGATCGCCGGACGCCGAAGCGGTGTTAGGGTCTACGGTGGGCCGTACATCGGCACGGGTGGCCCCGGTAAGGGCCGTCAGGTCCCCCTTGCGCCCGAGACACGCCGCAGGCAGGCGCGCGACGCATGAAATGTTCTGCGCATGCGCTCGCGCTAGCAGGAGGGCAGCGTCGGCGCTGGCGAACGCGTGACCGGTCATGCGCGTCAGGCCGTCCCCACCCTTCATGGGCGCCGCGGGAGTGGCGGCGGGTGCAGTTCGAGATGATAGTGCGGCGGCGTCGTCTCCTCAATTGGCTCTCCACGCACTGTGGGGCTCGAGGCGATCACAACGCGCAGCGCTTGCATCACATCAGCCGGGATTTCGCGCGTCCGAATGTCTACCGCACCATGATCGAGATGTCGTGAGATGAACACGCCTCCCGCAACTTGTTGTGCAATCACAGCCGTCATGTCCTGCTGAATCACGAGGCGTGACTTAGCGGCCGCTTTCCCCGCGTCGTAGGCAGCCTTGATCGCGGTGGCGGCAGTGCGATTTCGATAGAGCGAGAGAATGTCGTCGCCCAGCTCTAGTTTCACGTACATTGCCTCGGCCTGCTTTTCCGGGGTTCGGCTCCCGCTCGTTACATGCAGCCGCTCGCGCGTCTGCCGATAAAACTCTTCGGCAATATCATGGACGGCGCGCTCTATCTGCAGCGGCACCTGTGCGTCCGCCTCGACGTCGTAGTGTCGCTGCGCCGCGATACGGTCTTTCGCGAGCCGACCGAGATCGCGAATGGAGGGGTTGGCGTCCGTCTCCGCCATAAACGCGGCACCCTCCATCTGCCGAAGGGCGGCGGGTGCCGCGCTCCCGAAGTCGGCACGGATGGCGCTGCTGATCGTGCCATCGACCGAATACGTGGTCGAGATACTCGCCACACCACCTGACCCGTTGGGAATCAGGATGACCATGCCCGCCTCGAGACACGGGTAGTGCCCACGCGCTGGGTCGTAACACGCTGCCTGTCGCACGCGAGTCACACGAATGCTTAGGGCGTGCTCGTAGCGAGCGGGCGGACGAGGCTGCGAGGGACTAATGGATTGCAGCATGACGAGTGCCGCGAGTAGTGTAGGCCGCACCGCATATCGCCGGTGGAGGATCGCACGTGGACCGCGGCGAGCCGTGGTGCCCGCTGCGGCAAATGCGTCTCAGCTTATAGTACTTCCGACTTGTCTACACGCCCAGCGAATGCGCGTTTACTCCGTCTTGGGTCCGTGTCCAATGGGCTCCGCGCGGACCCATTTGCTGTTGATGGGACCGCGTAACCCCGCGGCACTCAACGATGCCAGCCACTACAATGGCTTCGCATGCCCATCAATCGCCGCTTCATCAGCGGACTTCGACGCTGTGATCGTCAAGCTGAGCATAGAACATCATGATGTCCCTCGGAGTGTCGCTTTGGACCAGCCGAGCGACGTCTATCACCTTTAGCCGGACAACTCGCGCTTGACCGATACGGATGAGAGCGAAGAGTCGAGAGAGTGCCGCCGGTCTAAATGGCAGGCGCTCACTCCAGCGTCCACACAGAAGAAGTCGTGGCAAACGGAGATAGCGACCGTGTGTCTCGTTTGTGCACCAGGTTACTTAGGAGCACCTGCGTATCATGGTTCCCCAAGCAGCCACGAGTCGATTACTTCCGAACGCGTTTCCATCCCTGAGACACCAGTGAACCGCCAGCCGCTAATCAGGATGGTCGGCATGGCCGTTGGTCCGATTGTCTTGCTCCATTGTCTGCCCAAGGTGATTCCGCTTTTGCAATCGGCGGCGATACAAACATTGCATTTGGCCGAACAACCATCGTGACGCCGAGAGCGCTGCGAGCGGTATGATCGAAGCCGGCTCGTCTGCGAGCACCTGCCGTTTACTACCTCGCACAAGTCCTAACGCCTAGCTTCGGTCCGACACTCTGTGTGGACGGAATTGCCTAACGAGGTGGTCGATTCGGTTTAATTGAACGCTGTGCGCCGCCCTCGACCGGTGGGGCCCCTGACCCAGTCCTTGGCTGCTCGGAGGGGTGCGGAGACGGGCGAACGACGATGTCCTTCAGGCGATCTGGCGTCACCACAAGGGTCGACAGCCCGCCGCTGAGATGCACCACACGCGGCGCTTGTGAGTCACTCATTGAACGGTCCTCCCGCGCGAACAAGTATGCATATCGGTTCCCCGCCTCTCCGCCTCGTTGGTGATCGTACGTGTCCGGCTAGTGTAGGGTGTCGACGGCCCGCACGCCAATCTTGAGCGATGAACCGTTCCCGCAGACAGCCGGCTAGGTGGACAAGCGCTTGCTGGCTGTGAAATAGAAGACGTCGAGAATGTGATATCAGCTGCCATCCACTCAACCCACGCGACCAGTCAGTTCGTCATGTCGCATGGACCATAGATCACGCGCCAGCTCTATTGCGCTCTTCACGAGCACATCCGCCACAATGGTCGGGCGCTGCTGGTTTGGGTCAGGCCGAAACAGGTCGAGCATCGAGTCGCCATGGTAGCTCCCTATGGATACCGTCCCCAAGACCACGGTGTGCCGTGTCCAGTGCCGCATTGGGATCGCGTAGAGCACCGTATGCTCTAGGGCGGAAAGGCCGCTCGTTGTGGGAGCATGCCAATACGCGTCGAGCTCCTCCACTTTCGTGACCCGGCGCGCAAGTGTCGTGCTCAGGCGCTCTGCTACCTGATTGGTCGCGAACGCACGTCCGGAGACGCTTCGGGGGATCGGCAGCCGCCAGCTCCACCGCGGATCACCCTCCGGGATCCCAAGGGCAGCGATGGCCTGTAACGCTACGTCGCCGAGGTCCTCGCCACCTTCGTATCGCTCGCGATACTCCTCCACAGTCAGATGTGGGAGTGTGGGCAACGAAATAACGATCTCGACCTCCTCCAGATCGATACCGAACTCTACCGAAGCGTCCGCGGTGTCATTCTCGTCCTCGAGTACGCCGTGGGACCGCTGCAGCACATCGATCACATTCGCGAAGAAGTTCGCAATAGGACCTTCGAGCAGTCGGCGCCACCGATGCTGTTGCTGACGGGCCCCGTCGACCCAGTTGTGCAAGTCGACGATCTCCCGAATCGCGTCTTGCAACTCGCCGCGGCCCAAATGTTCCTCCATGCCCTGGTCCGTGTCAGGCAGCCGCCAAGTTAGGCCGTACCCGACGCCCTGCAACGGGTGCTCAATCTGGGCTCGTACCTGACCGACGGTCGGCCAAGCGTCGACGAAGCACTCGGCGAGCTCTCCGAGATGGGGCGCGGGGATCAGACGCTCGTCAGCATCTTGTACGTACGTACGGAGTTCCACTTCCTCAGCGGACGGGCCGGACAGCACACGGCCGGAGATTGCCGTTGCCAGCTCGGGAAACTGGAGAAACAGCTCAAGAGTCGTGGTAGGCTCGCGCACCACATGCACGAACATGTCCGCATCATACGCGAGATCTTCGAAGCCGTCGCGCGTTGTCCGCATACGGATTTTGGCGAGCAGCGACATTGCGTATGCGTGCTGGCCGTGCGTGCGATAGGCGAGACTGAACGGCGACGTATCTTCCGGCGCCGTCAGGTGCACGTTCCCTCGAATGATCCGCGTGCCGGCCGATACCGTCACACCGGCGGGCACCGACGTGGGCTCTGGTAGGAAGTGCGCTACGACTCCCGCGGAACGGAGCACCGCTGGCATGAGCGGACCGAACATGCCACCGTCCATTTCGTAGCGGACGCGAATATCGTGCATCACGTGCCCTGGTTTCCCAACCACGCGCTCCCACCCCTCCACTGACATATCCGTGTACCACATGTCGGTGATGGAATCCCCGTGCAAGTCGATGTTCTCTACCAAGCGCGTCGTGCGCACCGGGATACCACGTCGCGGCTGGACCGCTATCAGCTTTCGCGCTTTGACGGACACACGCCCGTGCTCAATCCGCATCGACTGCACCAGCACACGTGCCTCTCCCGTCTCGCTCCACACCGCATAACGGATCGAGTTGAACCCTGGCTCCCCGGACGTCAACGCCGCCGCTCCGATGCTGACGAACTCGAACTCCTGCGAACCCCGCCTGACGCGCTCGCGATGAATGCCGTGATGCCGCGTGTGCCCATGCAGACACAAAAAGATTCCAGCCTGTTGCAAGACACGCTTCGCCTGAATAACGCCGGACGGCACACGCGCTATGCGATCTTGCTCGACGCGATGTTCGGCGATCATGCTCGCGAACGGATAGTGCGAGACCACTATCCCGAGCATGCTCGGTGGCAGCTGTGCAGCGCTTCCGCTGTCCGTGTGCTTCCCTCGTTTTACACGTCGTCGATCTGCTGACCGCAATGCCATCGATAACGCGTCCAGCGACAGCGTACCGCTCTGGCTACGGAGTGCGGATGCGATCCACGGCGCAAGAGTCTTGAATCGCGGGCGTTTGAATACGTCTTGGAGGGCCTGAAGTATCTCGTCGACATGCTGCTCCGGTACGCGCACCGATGCCGTGTCGATCATTACGGTCGCTAACCCAATGTGGTCTAGGGAATGGAACGAGACCGCGCCGTTGGGTTGCACGTACGTACGCGTTGGCACACCACTGAATGGATCGCGTATCGGCTTCGACCCAGCGATACCATTGTCAAGCTCGAGATCGTCATCGCCGGGAACGAGCATGATGCTCCCTGCGGGTAGTCGTAGTTGCTTGCGGAGCAAGTTCAGGAACGGTACGACGCGGGCTGTCTCGGCTGTTTCGTGACTGGCCACCACATTCCCGGTGACGATGACGGCGTCGACGACCGGCACGAGGGCTCGACCCGATGCAGGCGCAAGCAGTCGACCATCCCGATTCTCCTGCGCGCGGTCGGCGTGCTTGACTTCTTGGGCGATGTACCCGAAGAGCGTGGCGACCGCCGCTTCAGGCCCCTGCGACGCCAGCGTAGCGCTTGCGGACGCAGCAGTCCCCAGTGCGGCCGCGACGCAATCCGCTGTCAGGTGCAAGTCGGCGAGGTGCCAGAGGCGCCCATAGTGTACCTGCCCCACCACCGCCGGCTTTGCGCCCGCACGTGGCGTCGCGGTCGGCATGGCACTCGTGGCTGACAAAGCGACGGTTGCCGGGGCCGTGGGAATAAAGTTTCGACGACGTTCGTCCAGCTCACCGAGGATGCCCCGTACGCGTTCGAGAAACTCCTTGCCCGAACGGAACCGACGATCCGGATCCTTCTCAAGCAGCACCTGCAACATCTCCTCGACACCGTCGGAGGCCGAGACCCCGAGTGATCCGAGCGTCGGCACTGGCGTGCCGAAGTGTGCGGCCATTAGCTCAAGATTCTTCGCGCCCGCGAAGGGCGCACGGCCCGTCAGCATCTCGAATAGCACACAGCCTAGACTGTATAGGTCGCTCCTGGCATCGGTAGTCCCCTCCCACTGCTCAGGGCTCATGTATGGCGGTGTGCCCATTGGCCGCAATGTTCGGTGCTCGTCGCCTTGCTCCGGCGTGAGCCGACGCGCAATGCCGAAGTCGGACAAGAGGGCCTGCTGATTGTGAAACAGGATGTTCTCCGGTTTCACATCTCGATGTATCACATGGTGCTGGTGTGCATGCTGCAGCGCTTCCCCCATCACGCGCGCAATCTGCAGTGCCTCGTACTCGGGGAGACCACCGCGACCGAGCCGAGCGCGCAAAGTGCCCCCGGTTGCGTACTGCATGGTGAAGTACGCGAAGTGCTCCGTCTGCTCTACCGCGTGCACCGGCAGAATTCGAACATGTGTTAACCGTGCCGCCGTCCTCGCCTCGTCGACGAACTCCTCTACGGACGCGGCATCGGAGGCGTGCGGCAACAGCAGCTTAATTGCGACGCGCCGATCCATCTGATGCTCATGGGCGCGAAAGACGCGCGCAAAACCACCTTCACCGAGTTCACGCTGGAGGGTATAGCGTCCAGTTATGGCCGCCTGAAAGCGCACGCGCAGATCGCGTGAGTCCGCTGGCTCGTCTGGGGCCCAGCCGGTAATCGTCTGCGTCATGCCTGGAGATCCGCGCTGCTGATTGCCGACTCTACACGGTGGAAAACGCGAAGCGCGTCGAGTGAGCTCAGCTCACTCGACGCGCTCGATCCTCTGGGACGTTGCTCAGGTACGCTTTGCCATATAGACGCTCCGCGGTCATCCGACCGAATTGACGCGACGTTGCACGTCAGTGAGTAACGCGAGACAGGCACCTGCTGCTTCCTCTCGGTGCCGGACCTGCCCCGCGTCCCCTTCAGAATACCCGAACGGGGAGCCGGCGGCTCCACGAGCAACCTCGCCGACATCTCCAGCTCCGCAAGCAGGAAAGTACGCTGGCGCCTGCTGCGCGCGTCAAGGGGCGCGAGCGCCATCCCCCTTGACCAACGTTCACGGACCACCGCGTGTAAGTTATGTATTGACAACAGTTTCCACAACAAGTAGGGTGAGAGTGCGTGTTGCGACCGTCATGGGCAGACCGACGCGCGGCAGGGGACGGTCCGGACACAGACGGCCAGCTTCCTTGGGAACGGGCGAGCCGGCGCGGGCCTTTCCCGGGTGGACGTCATGCTTTCGCGCCGTGCTCAGGCCCATCCGCCGTCGGGGACGACTCCAATTCGTCCGGTGGTCGGGACGCCCAGTACGCTGAGGGGCAGTCCCGCGCATCTCGCAGAACAATGTCCGCGCCCGCCATACAGCGCGCTAGGCTGTGCCGACCACGCCGGCCGGATACGTATCCTCGCCCCCCGTCGCGGCCCACCGCCGGACGCATGCTCCGTGTTCCTCGTGAAGCGCGCGGTCCAAAGCCGAGCCACCACGCCGGCCGATCCGGCTACCCGTCTGGCGCGTCGACAGTGATGCAGTCTTCAAAACATGGGGCCGTGTAGTTCCGTTCAACGTCAAGTGCATCGCGCGCTATGTGCACGCTGCGGCGCCGACTCTCCGACCCGCCCGCAGATCCTTCGGGTCATCTTGGCGCTGCTGTGTTGTTCCAGCTCCTGCTCGACGGTGCACTGCGCAAATGGGCATCCTGGTGTCTGTCGTTTGCACGCGTGCGCTGCAATAGGTCACCCCTAGCACGCACCGATTGATCGCCTTCGGCGTCAACCGATGTCGAAGTCTGGCGTGCGCAATCCCGCGCCGGCGACGCTTCGCCAACGCGTCGTGGTACGACACTTTATCTGGACGTCACGCGTGTTTGACGTACCAACGAACAGCAATCCGTCGTAGGCGCGGATGTCACCGCATGCGCGCGCAAGATCACGTCCAGCGGCGGCGTCAACGACGCAATCCGCTCGTCAACGTCATTATTGGTGCGCCAACGAGAAGCGACAATGCGCGCCGCTCCTGCAACGACCTCGACGTCCTTCCCCTCCAAGTTGACGAATTCCGCGTTGCGCCCACCCGTGAAGAGGAACGTGCTAGGAAGCCAGTCAGCGGGATCTCAGCTTGCGGCAGCCCGATGCAGCCCTGCAGGAACTCGTACGCATGATCGATCTCGAACCTCCGGGTTCTCGTCACTCCGCCATAGAATGCGCACATCATGGGCATCCGGAACGCACGCGCCCGGACGATACGTCTTGCTCGCGCGTGCGCACGGCGGCAGGAACTGGCGCGTGGCTTCCGCATCCTGCGCACCATAGATCTACCATGGTCAACCCGCAGGTACACCGTGATGGCATCCCGCTGATGCTCGGTCGCAGTGTTCCCGCTACATTTGCAGGACGTTCACCTTCGTTCCTACTGGAGAAGCGCATGCGCACGCAATCCTTCGCCGATCCGGCTCGGTTACTCCTCTATCCCCGGCATGTATGGCGCGTCGCATTAGCGTGCTTCGCCCTCGCGTGTCTTGCGCTGGTGCGTCCGCATCGGGCGGAGGCGCAGCTCGTCCCGCAGGCACCGGTGGCGCTGCAGGTCATTGCCGGTGTCGTGCGGGACAGTATGGGGAATGGCGTGCCGAACGCGTCGGTCACGATACGCGGCGCGTCATTGCCGACGCCTCTCGGAGCGCAGACGAACGGGCGTGGTGAGTTCTCTGTCTCGGTCCCCAGCGGGGGGACGTACACCGTGTCAGTTAGGATTCTGGGATACGCCGCCCAACAAACGAGCGTCGTTCTAGGCACCGACGTCTCTCGGATTCTGGAGATCGAGTTGGGTGGTGCAGTCAGCTCGCGGTTAGCTGCCGCGCCCAATCTGCCGTTGCTGCAACCGTTTGCGGACGCCGCAAACTGGGTTCTGCATACGGATCTGATTTATCGTGTCGGCAACACGCGGGATAGCATCGTGGTGCCTGCGGGGTTCGTCACCGACTTCGCAAGTATCCCGAAAGAATTGCAGTCAGTCTTCTCCGCCCTTGGCCCCTACCTCGTCGCTGGGATCGTGCACGACTATTTGTACTGGGAGCAGGGCCCTAACGGCTGCAGCCGTGCTGAAGCTGACGGCATCTTTCGCTTGGTGATGATTGAGAACAACGCGTCGTTCTTCGAGTATCAAGCCATGTATACCGTCGTGAACCTGGCGGGCCTCGGATCGTGGAATGGCAATCATGCCAACCGCCAAGCAGGACTCCTGCGCGAACTACCGGTCAACCGACGTACCATCAAGGCGCTGACGCGCTGGCCGGAGTATCGTACCGCGCTTCACGCTCAAGGACTTCGACCCGCTCCCGCCCGTACGATTTCTCGCGCGTTTTGTGCGCACGGCACCCGAGATCCACGCTCAGTGCTCTTCCGCAAGCCACAGACGAATCGTTGAACGTGGAAGCGATGCGGGCGCAGTCCATCTCAAGCGAGGCACTGCGAGGCACCTTTGACGCGCATCCGCGTCATCAATCCCGTTCGCGGTACTACAGGGCGTAGTTCAACGCCGTGTGACAGGGCCAGCAGACCACGTTCCATCCACCGCACGCGTGTTCGAGTACGATCAAACCAGATGCGGATGACGTTCTGAAAATCGCTCCATGAGATTGTCAAAAAAGGGTTCGATACGAAGGCCGCTTGCTGGCGACGGAAACGTGGGATGTAAGCGCGCAGTGTTCCCCGGTTGTACCGGATACTCGAAAACCATAACAGCGACTTCTTCGTAGTAGCTGGGAAGCTCCGTGGTGGCGCGGCGGCCGCGCGCGGCCGCCAATTTTCTGACTACGGATTCGGCGAGCGGCGTTGGCTGACCTGCAGCATCGATCAATGGCTCCGGCACGCGTTGTCCGTTTGCAGTGACAGAACTCATTGCTGGCAAGATCATCAGAAACCCCAGCGGCAGCATCGGGAAGCGCACGTGAAGATTCGAGGCATCACCGATAGCTTCCTCCCATCGATTATTCACGTTCTTGGCCACACTACTCAGCATGCTCTTCAGGGAGAGACTCAAGAGCGGTCCGCTGGTGTCGGATTGTACCGTCAAATCGACACTCTTGATGTAGTGCGCGCCGACGATTGGCCGCTCGGTCGCAAACCGAAACTGCTGGATTGGACGACCTTGAGAAACGATTGGGGCCGGCGGCAATCCGAGGTGTTGGAGCTCTCCCTCGCAGTACGTCTGAAACTCGCGGATGAATACCCCACTGCGCACATTGCCACCATTTGGTTGTCCGGGCGCGTAGCCGTTAAAGGCCCTGGTGGCCGCCGCTTCAAGCGGCGCGAGTCGAGCTGGCATTGAGCTGAGTATAGGAGGGGGAGATGACTGTCATCGGCGGCCAGTGCTGCCAAGACGAAAGAACCGGTAACCCGATGCGTACGCCTAGCGCCGCGCGCGTCGCAGCCGGTTGCCGACCATCTGATGCGTGTCCGCGTTGCGCGCGGCCACGCTGTGGACCAGTCCATCAATGAACTGCTCAAGTGGAACGGGCGTGTCGGGCCGGCCAACACGATACAGCGACAGTGCGGCGTGAAACGGGGTCGCGTTCACGGTGCCAATGCACAGATGTTCGAATCGTTCGTCCCGTCCCTCGGGGTCGGTCCGGCCGTCAAACAAGCGAAACTGCTCGTGAGCATTCAGGAACGTGGAGCGCCGACGGGGAGTCGCATCCAACGTTGCGCCCTCATCAAACACGAGCAAGCCGCACAAAACGGCGAACGGAAACCGTCGATGTAGCGACACCGCCTCCAACAGCAGATCGCCGCGGCGGTTTATTACGTTTTTCTGAAAGTTATCAGTGCTGGTGTCGCGGAAATTGATCGACTTGATCGAGACCGCGAGTAGCAGGCCAGTTGCGGGCGTCGCCCATGATATATCCACTTTCTTCGCACCAAGTCCGCCGGCAATCCGCGGCTCCGCGCCAGAGCCGCCGAGTTCACCGGGACTTCCTGGGCGTGCTTCCTTGAGACCGCGTGCACGCAGCTCCGCTGCAATCGCGAGCGCGAGCGCACGCGAAATCTGCTCCGAATACCGCTTCTTTTCGTGGCGCGAGTCTTCATCGGATGGCTTCGGAGGGACGCGGCGCAGCGCGGCCTCCACGCGGGCATCTATCGAGGGTGTCAATCGACAGCACGCCCGGTTTTGCCTCGCGTAACCCGGCGCTCAAATAGCAACTCACGCGCGTCCCGGATCGTGCGAATCTCGTCGGCGCGCATCCCCATGGCCTCGACGAGGATGATCTGATCCACCGTCCGAACAATGTCCGCGAGTCGCTCGACTCGCAGCGCGTCGCCTAGGATGTCTCGATGCGGATCCAAGCGCGCATCCATTGCTTCGAGTACTTGGAGGGAGGGCAGCGGAAGCCGACCCGCTTCCTTCGGTTCCAGCTTCAACATTCCACCTCCGTACGAGCGCCCAACGATTTCCGCACCGAGGAGCGTCAGACTATTGATCGCAGCCAGCGGGAGCAGTCGCTGGCCGAGTCTGCGGCGTCCGGATACGAGCCGCACACCGTAGAGCGAATTCAGAATGTCGATGCCTGCGGTGTTGGCGGTGAGCCGAGGCCGCGCGTGATCCATGTACGTGAGCAGGAGATCGGGCTTTTCGACGAGCGGAACGCGCCACCACGGACGACGCATGCGACATTTGTATGTCGCGTGGACGCCGTGCTTCTCGCCTTGCGCGATGTAGCGTCGCGCGGCGGTGGATGGATGTTCTGGATCCGGCGCGAACAGAAAGCACGCGTCGCCTTGGTCTCGCAGCGCCTTCCACGCAGCACTCGCAAACGTCAACCCTCGCAAGTGCTTCGACCCCGGCGGCGAAATCGGCCGTAGGTCGCGTGCACTGAGTCCGTGCGCTGCCGCCTTCTCCGCCGACATCGTGAAGTACGCGTTGTTCCCAGTTACCGCGCCGAGGTACGTCTCTCCCCAATCGGCGAGGGCTTCGAAGTGTGGACCGTCGCAGGCCTCGCGGTACACCTCCATTGCCTCCGACTGCACCAGCGCTGGCGTCCACTTTCCGTGCGCGTCCGGTCGGTACCACGTCCACGCGGAGCGGTCCGGGTGCTCGAGGTCTGACAACCCGCGGGCCTGATACACTTCGAAACACGGCGCCGGACCTTGGCCTTCCGCCAGCAACAACACGACCTCTTCGAGAACACCCGGGAAGACGCGATCCTCAAACGTGACAAGCCGGACCGACGCGAAACGATTCAGGAGGTAGCGGCGAATCTCGGCCGCGTAGTTCACCGACAGCAGTTCTGCCGGCAGCACCAGTCCTAGTCGTCCGGTCGGCTTCAGAAACGCCGCCGCATGGACAACGAACGGGGCCCACGCGCTGGCAAGACCACTGACCCGAACGCCCTGTGCCAAGGTGGCGCGAAGCGCCTTGCTCCGCGCCTCGCCCGCGAAGTGCTGATAGCGGATGTAGGGCGGGTTTCCGATGACTGCATCATATGTGGGCTCCGCCGGGCAATCGAAAAAATCGGCGGTGCGAATCTCGCTTGCCCACCCCGCGTCACGCAGTAACGCGCCGGCCGCGAGCGCGGAACCGGCGTGCATCTCGACGCCATGGAGGCCGTGTGCTACTTGCTGCGGCGTGCTCCCCAGCGCTGCGAGTCGCTCACCGCTTGCCATGAGGAACGCCGCCTCACCGCACGACGGCTCCAACACGGAGTCATCCGTAGACCGGATCGCCCATTGAGCCAAGAAGTGGCACATCTCGCGCGGCGTAAAGAAGGCGCCGCGAGCCTTCCGAAGAGCGGGCGAGTCAGTCACGAGAGCAGAGGCAGAAGAAGGGTTGGGACACTTCGCTAGACGACCATAGGGGTCAATCCCGCTTCTGGCACCATACCCGATTCGGCACGGTCAGCGCCTACAGGGAGACGCCAGTGAAACATACATGCCGAGTGTGCAATCAAGGGGCGGGATTGCCCGGGCAGTCCCTCTCCACGCGCGAACCTTGGACCCATGCCTGGGCGCGTTGCGCCTCACCCCCGTTCCAGAAACAAATCAGTACGCGGTTTGGCGACCTTGAAGGCGGTCCACGGAGAGCCGAAGTCCGGATCATGTGCGCACTCAAGCTGCCAAGTGAGCAACGCTTGCCAACGCGCGCGTTGGACGGATCCCCACCGGCTAAACAATGGAGCATTCTCGGATGCATGCCTTCGCCACTGAACCTGAAACAGCTCAGCAATCGCGAACTCTATCGCGGCCGCAGGTGTCACAAACGTGCTGGGGAGGCGTGGAATGGACAGCGACTTCGGGAACGGGAGTGCCGTCGTTTGCCCGAGCACCTGCACGTGAAAGTGGCATCCAGGCGCGTCGACGTTCCCGAGCTCCATTCGCCACATCGCCAGTTGGCGCTCGTCTTTGCTCGTCCCAGTCGGTTCGGACTGATCACCTGACGTCCGCTCCAGTAAGCGAATGCGAATTGATGCAGGACCTTCGACGGAGAAGGTCGCCGGCAGGATCGCCCTTCGCCCCGATGGTAGTGAGTAGATCTGCCACACGCCATCGATGGCCGCATACACGCGATGCTCACCCCCAGCGTCGCCGGTTTCGTACGCCCCCTCGCTCACCACCGTGCAGATCGGAGCGTCCTCGGGGATCTCCCAACGGTACAGCCTGGAAGTCGTCGTGCTTTCCCGCTGGTACGTCTTGAGCTGCCCGATGAACTGGTCCATCCGCGCGTGGGCCGTCGACGTCAGGAAATCGCTACTGATGCGGTTCAACTCCGCGGTCTCTGCCAGAATGCGAACGAAGTCAAATTGCACCTCCACCGTTCCTGGGGCACGATTTTCTACGCCAGTCGGTACGCGCGGTGCACTGGCCTGCGATGGCGCGTTCGCCGCCCGCACTCGCACCCGCTGCCTGCGAGGTGTGGACATCGTTATGACACCGAGCTCGACCGACCGCGATCTCGCGCCACCACGGCACTCGCCAAGTCTGGCGCTTCGGTCAAAATCCGCGTTGGCAGCCAGGCAGGATCTGCAAACGCCGGCCATCCTTCGGGCCGCACCTCGACTGCCTCGGTCACGTCTACTTGCTCGTCCGTGACCTCCAGATCGGCGTTGAGGGCCGCGACCGGCTGCCGCGCCGAAGAAAACTGAAGCTGGGCCGACAAGTGTGTCAGCTGCGTCTCAAGTTCGCTGCGGTGAGGGTTTCCGGCCGTCAGCCTCCACACAATGTCGTTCACGCCGGCCCTCCACCATCGCGGCCCAGCGAATTCAGCGAGTGCGCCGGTGAAGCGCGCCGGTGCTAACGCTTGCACCAACGCGGAGTCGGCGTTGAGCGCGGCCGCCAGTGAGGCCGGCGTCACGCGCAGCCGCGCGGCAAGGTGCCGTGCATCCATAAGGAAGGTTGGGTACGGCAGAATCTGATGTAGCAGCCAACGCAGTAGCCCCAGGCCCTGTGTCGCACTCGCCGCCGTCACCAGCGGCGGTGCCGATGCCAAAATTTGCTCCTCGGCATCTACCGCCCACGCCTGCGCCGGCATCGCCAAAAGGCGCAATAACTCTTCGCTGGCCGCACGGACGGTCGTCGGTGGCGTGGCGGGCAACGCGCGTGCGGCGCGGCCAAGGGACACAACCTGCGGGAGAAACTCCGTCTCGTTCTTCTGGAAAATCCACTCGACCCCCAAGGACCGCGCCAACAAATGGCGATGATTGGCAGCCATGGAAAATCCGGGCAGCTGCATGGCCTCGCCGGTGAAGAGTGCGCATGCCGTCGCAGTTGCCGGATGATCTTCGGCCAATGCCCGCAGGCTGCTGATCACGACGAGACCGTTGCGCGGCAATCCACTCAGCACGCCCGCGGTGGTCGAAGCTACTAGCCCTACCCCCGTTTGCGCCTCGTGCCAATGCACGAGATTGTAGTCGACCATCGCGACATCAGACGCGCCGAGCTCCGTCCCTGTGACGTGATTGGGGGCGCGAAACGTCGCACGCACCGTTGCTGGGAGTCCGGCGCCAACGGTCCGTTCTAGTCGATCTGCCTCATCATCGATGAACAGCACCCGCACCGGCGACGTATCAGCTTCACGGTCCACCCGGGCCGAGCTACCGATTGTCCGCTTCGCTCCACCCAGCTTCGCTGGCGCCTTCCCAGCGTTCTTCGATGCGGGCACGCGCTTCGCGGGGGGCGTGGCCTTCTTGGCGGGCTTGGCTTGTTTGGCGGCGCGTCCGGCGCCCTTGGCCTCATCAGCAGTCGCGCGCTGCGCACCACGCTTCTTCGTCTTGCGTGCCACCTTTGGTGCCGCGCTCTTTTTCCGAGCAGTCATCAGGTCAGTTGGCTGGAAACGTAATCGCAACGGCAGTGGCGAACGATCCGGTGGGCCGGACGAACGCGATTTGTGCCCCGTACTCCTCGAGCAAGTGTCGGGTGATCGTGAGTCCAAGGCCCATCCCTTGGCCTAACGTGGCATCAACACGCGTGGTACTTGAAGCGAACGGGTGAAACCACCGCTCCGCGTCGTCGAGGTCAACTGCAATGCCGGTGTTCTCCACGCGACAGGTCAGCTCACCGCGTGCCGAACGTCGTGCGCTGGCACGCACGCGTCCCTTTGCACCGGCAGCCTTGATCGCGTTTGTTAGCAGATTGGAAAACACGGCGGTAAGTTCGGCCGCGAACATCGGAGGCGTCTCTAAGTCCTCTGGGATTTTGTTGTCAATCACAATCTCACGCTGATCCGCCGCCAGCTGCACGAGGCGAGTGGCCCGCGCGAATCGCTCATGGAGCCGCTGACGCGAGCGCCGACGGCTCGCATCCGGCGAGATCACGTCCACGAGGTACGCCGCCTGGCGCTCAACTTGACGGCGCAGCTCCTGCGCCGCGGTATGCGCTTCCACTACCCCACGCTTTGCGGTGCGTGGCAACGTGGTGTCAGCGCGCACCTGTCCGATCACGCGTTCGACGGCCTGTGCCATACCAAGAATGCCGTTCACTTCATGCACAAACGCGGCGAACTGTGTCCCCACCGATGCGAGGACATGCAGCATCCGACGCTCGTCGGCCAATTCGGCCGCGATGCGCTCGAACCCCTGCATCTCCTCGAGCACGTTACCCATGCTGGTACCAGCCTTCCGCACGTCGCCTGCCGCCAGCGCGGTACGTGCATGTGTCACCGCGTCCATGGCGCGCGCCAAGCGTGAACGAATGGTGACGGTGCTGCCTGCGTTTGGCGGGCCCTTTGCCCGTCCAGCGTCATCTGCGTTCTCCCCGGATTGCTGAGTGCGCGCAATGACCGTCGCCTGCGCACGGACCCGGGTGTACAGGTCGATCCCGCCGCGCACCAACGATACCAAGGTGAGGTAGCTGCCTTCGGGAATGAAGCCCTCACGATTGACCAGCATCCGAAGGTCCGGCGCATCCTCATGCGTAAGGAAGACGGCGCCCAAGTAGTGCTTGTTAGGCTGGAGCTTGAGCCCTTCGTCCTCGTCGCGGTTTTCCACCCCGAATAGCTCGCGGAGCGGGTCATGCGCACTGCGGTGAATCAACACATCTCGGTCTCGGCTCCCCGCATCGCGATCCAACGACAACCAGTCGTTGCCGCTCTCGCCGTAGGGCAACACGCGAAAACCCTCGACGTAGACACGCACACCAGTAGAGCGCGTCATCCACGCGCGCATATCTCCGGCTCGCCCCTTCACGCCGCCGACGCGCGTTAGCACGCGTGCTTGGAAGAAGGGCCCCACGTCCGGCGTAGGGTGCGGGATGGTGAAGGTGGATCGTGACAGGAACGGCATTTTCTCCGCAGTGCGCTCCGTCGGCGAAATCGCGTAGCGCACCTGCTTCGTCGCTCGGTCCGCGACGATCTCGATCACCCAGTCGGCGGCATCGACCGCAGCCGTCCAATACTCGTCTGGCGGTGCCAACTCGCCCTCAAGATCAACACGAAACTGCGTGCCCTCGGCCGCACGCGTATCGCGGACTTTAGCGGTGGCGAACAACAATTGCTTCTTTAGTACGTGCTTAGGGAGGGCAGCCGTCAGACTTAGGGGCGGATTGAACGCTTGCAATTCCGTTAAGAAGCGAGCATGCGCTGCCGGACTCCAGCGACGACGAAGTCGCCGAAGGGTGATGACCGTGCCCTCGCGCCGTCCCGACAAGGCTTCAATACGTATCGCGTTGGTCCCTTCGACGTCTTCGAGCGTCTGTACTTTTTCGACAGCGTCCCAGTCGATAGTCGCTTGCAACCCTTTCAACAGCGATCCCTGCTTCGTCACCGTTTGGATCTCGATCTCGCGCGCCAGCTTGTGTGCTGCCAAACGCCCAACGCCCTTTGCCCCTGTGTATCGGCGATGGAACCGAGCAGATCGGCGGTCCCCCTCGTCTTTCAAGCGCGACGCGATACGCAAGAAACCTTTCTCAAACTGCACACGCGACATCCCAGTCCCGTTGTCCGCAATGCGGATAAAGCTGCGGTTCTCGTCGGTCAACGATTCGCCGTACACGGTGACCACGGTGGCATCGGCGTCATACGCGTTCTTGATCAACTCGACCAACGCGGTTGAGTCTCGCCCGACCAGGAGGTCACCGAGTTCGCGGAACAGATGGGTGTCAACTGTGAAAGTCGGCATGACCGCGATCAGGAGTGGGAAGCGGTGAGCGGACGCTTCGCTGCTTCAAGGGAATTCTATAGCTCGGACGGCGCGCGTCAGGCTGGCCATAAAGCTGGGTCTGGGATTGGGACCGGTAAAGGGCACGAACCAGCGTAGATCGGGTTTCCGCGGAGATTGTCGTATTTCGGTCTCATCGCTCGGATAGGGCCGACATTGGCGTACTCGCCACCAACGGATACGAAGCGCTCGTTCGCCGTCCGGTGCATGCGTATAGTCTCTGATACGTCCTCCGGATGTCCGGAGCCTTCGCAGGGGATTGCTTGAGCACCGCTGCACGCGCGCCACGCGTGATGAGATGGCGCAGGTTGCACGGTGTCGGGCGCACCGGTGCTGGGCAGTTGTGCGTGCGGAGCCGCGTCATCGCCACGCGCAGCACAACGACGTCCGCGTGCCATCGGTTACCCCGTGAACTTCATGGTTGTCTTCTGCTCCGTGATGATCTGAATCGTGTGCTCCTCATTGTCCTTCTGATGCGCAGCGGCCGCCGCTAGCGCGTTGCCAGGCTGACTCGAACGCGGGCTCTTGAATTTGCACGAGTCACAGACCGCGGAGTACTGAAGCGTCATTGTCGCCATTTCGTTGCTGAGTGCTGCTTTGACAGGCATCGGTTACGGCCTCGGTGCAAAGTTAATGGGGAACGAGAATCGGAGCCCTACATCGCTCCGGCCAAAGAACTGTTTCGGCTTCGCGCCACTGTCCGGCAGGTTGGTCACGGCATCGGTGAGATCGTTGAGACGAAAGAACAGCTCTGCATTGACGAAGGTTTGTGCGTCGCTCTCCTTCCGCGCGGTGAGCAACAGACCAAGACCCGCGCTGTACGCGGTGCGCGATTCTTCGCGGGCGACGAACGCCGGGAACAGATGCCACGCTACCTGATTGTCTCGGAACAAGAAGCGGTAGTAGTCGCCCTGCACACGAAGCGACGTGAGGTTCTCCGAATAGGTGCCCTCGTACGCCGTGTACGTGGCTTCAGCGACGCGCTCCTCCGGTTCGGCCGTGTAGACCGTGCGATCTTTCACCTCTCGCTTCGTCAGGCTGCCCAGATTGTTCTCCCACGCCACGCGTGTCCCAATGGACCAAAACTTTGTGGATCCGCTGGCCTTGCTCAGCGTGTAGCGCGAGTACGTCACACCGCCCCCATGGGACGGATACACACGCTTATCGAGCTGTGAATCGCGCGGCGCACTCGGCGTGAACAACCGAAATGTCGTCGATTGTACGCCGTACTCGAGGCTCCACCACCCCAGCGTGAATCCGGTCACTTTGAGCAGCTCGCGCGCCTTCTGCAGTTCCGTCGTGCGAAGGCTGTCGGACGCACGCTCGAGCCACGCCCGGTCTGGTTGCGAGTCGGCAGGCAGGCGGCTCACCGCTCGAGCCCGAAGCGCGTTGATTTTCAATCCCTCGACTGTGAGGCTGTCGACGGCGGATGAATCCTTTGCAACACGTGCGACGTCGAGCGCCTTTTGGATCTTTGCCGTCGCGGTATCGAACCCCGCGATCTCGCGGCGCCGCAGAATGGCGGGGAAGTCGCGCTCGATTTCCAGTGCGCGGATCCCGTGGGCGTCGCGCGCTTTCCGGCGCGCGGCTTCCATTGCCCCGCAGGAGAACTCAATAAATTCGACACCGGTGCCGGGAGCACGGAGCAAATGCACCTGCACGCTCACGCCAAACTTTCCACCGACATCCTGGTTGCTGATCGCAGCCAAGATGCCATCGGCGACGCCACCGCTCGCCTTAACTCCCACGACGGCCCCGGGCTTGATCGCGCTGGTGGCGGCGAAGGTGACATCGGCCTCCTTCAGATCGAGCGCCGCATAGCTGCCGGGCACGCCCTTTGATGCGGGGCCGAGGAGCGCGGAGAATCGCTCTTGGGCGACCCGAGAGAATGTTGCGGGGTCGAGACCAGTCGGGCAGAGCGCGCGCACCGGTGGAGCCGGGGCTGCCGCTCCAGCCGGTCCGCTTCCCCCCTGCGCGTACCCTAGTCCAGGCACGGCGAGCAACATGACTGCCGGCATCATGCGCCGTGCGCGAGGTGTCCACCAACCAACTCGTCTATCCATTGCAACCGTTCGCAGGAGGGAAACGCCAGCGGGGGCCATCGCGCAGGGGGCGGCCTACCCGTCGGAGGAGCGCTGCGGTCGCGGCGGAAGTCCGTCGTCGGCTGCGTGGGCGCGCACACAGAATGACCCGCCGCCGCGCCCGCGTCGATACCACGTTGCCGATTACGTCCGGTCGTCACTCCTCGTGACCGTCATGTGTGCGGCCCGGCTAGTCACTTGCTGCTGGAAGCACCGAAGAGCCCCCCGCGCTCCCCAGAGGTGATGTGCCCTCGCTGTATCGGGACCGTGTGCCGACCTGGCTGGGCGACGCACTGTGAATCGACAGCTGTCGGGCCCATCCCGGCCTCGCGGGTGCGCGCGGACGATTTCGGCTGGAGGCAGCGGACAGGTGCCAACAACACCCTCGGCGTGGTACGCGGTCGAACGCGGCGTGTCAGAACGGACTGACGGCGACCGCCCAGCCGACCCAGGCGGCGCCGAGGCCGGCGAACGAGAGATGACCCACCCACTGGTCAGCACTGGGCGCAACGGCGTCGGCTGGTGGACGGTGTCTATAGCGTTGCTGGGCCGCGGCGAGGAACAGCAAGCTGACGACGAACAGCAAAAGCGACCCTGTGGGGGCAAGGCTCAGCCAGCGCGGCGGCAGGGTCGCCATCGTACCGGGCAGCGTCATCGCGAGGAGGCCATAGAGGGCGGCGCACGTGCCAACCGCGCGCGCCTGTTCGAGGCTGGATGCGCCATTGGGCCGCGGATATCGCCGCGCCACTTGGAGGACGCCAGCAAGGCTGACAACCCCGGCGCCGTACACGTACAAGAGATCTGGTGGGAGCATAGGAGGCTCGTAGAGGTGAGCGGCATGTACGCCATCCGCATGTTGCTTGACGAGACAGCCTACATGGTCCGCTCGGGCCGCTCACCGTTGCCGGAACGGTCGGCGCCTGCCGCGAAACACGCGGGCCATTCTCCCGTGTTCGCAGCGTGATCCTCCTGGTCCTGCCGTGTGCTAGGGGCATCCAAGCGGCGACGACTTGCCCACGCGATGCTCCCCGTGCTCCCGCGATCCTAGCGGCCCTGCGCCAGGTCGCGCTCCATCGTTTCCCGCGACACGTACTCGACGTGCGCGCTCCGCCGTCGACGCTCCCCGATGCGCCCGTAGACGGTGCGGATCATTTTGGCGCTGCTATGCCCCATTTCGCGCTCCACCGTCCACTGTGCGATGGGCGCGCCCCCATCCGTCGTCTGGAGCCGCGCGCTGCAGTAGGTCACGCGCATCACCCGCATATTCACCGGCTTCTCCGCCAGCTGATTCGCCGCGATGTCCCAGCCGCGACCGCGCAGTCGCGCGACGGCGATCCGATGCGCTTTCACCAGCGCCTTGTGGTAAGACGTAATCATCTGGGTCGCACCAGACGTCGAGGTCCCGGGAAAGACCAGTCCTTGCTGGGCGCCGGTCTCGGCCTGAAAGGCACGCAGAATCGTCTCGAGCTGCGGCGCGAGTGGCACCGTGCGCTCGTCCACGTCTTTAATCGACCGCCACGTGTTCGCTGCAATGCGCACCGTTTTGGCGACGAAGTCGATGTCCTTCCATTCGAGACCGAGCACTTCGGCTTTGCGGCCACCGGTATAGAGGTACGTCGCCAACATCGCGTGGAGCGGAATCTCCGTGAGCGGTAGTCCGATGCAGGCTTGGAGCAGCTCGTGCGCTTCGTCGATCTCGAGGAACTCGGTGCGCGACTGTGTCGGCAAGGACGGGCGTTCGCGCCGTTTGAGTGCACGCCACGGGTTGTAGCCCTCCGGCACGATCCCCTCGTCGGCAGCGTCATCATAGATGATGCCCATCGCGGTGATGATCTGATGGAGGGAACTCGCTGATGTTCGCTCGCGTGACCGGGTGGAGCGCTTGCGCAAGGTTTGCAGCGCCCGTTTCACGTCTGACTTGGCGACGTGATGCGCCAGCATGTCCTGATCAAGCGCCGCGGGTTCGTTAGCTGCGGGTTCCTGCACGGGAGGTTCCTCGGCAATGGGAACCTTGACTGCGGGTTTGTTGGCGATGGGTGCCTTGAGGAGTTGCGCCAACGCCTGTTCGTAGCGTCGGATGGTTTTGAGGGACGCGTAGCCATCGCCAGCGCGTTCCTTTGCCTGCTCAAGCCAACGGCGCGCCCACGCGCCGATAGACGTGGGGTGCTTCACCGCATGACGGCCAAAGTACTGCTCGTGCTCGGGACGAAGCACTTGCTCGAGACGCGCCCCGGCCAGTGCCATCGCGACGAGCGGATCTTTCGTGGCGTACGACTGCCCCTCGGGGATCAACGCCTCGCGCCCTTTCCCCAAATCTCGCAAGTCGAGGTAGTAGCGCCCGTTGCGCTTCTTGAGTCGTCGCGTCGCTTCGTCCTTTGCCTGCGACGTCCGCGACGCGCGGGTGTGTCGCGTGCTCGGTTGGGTCATGGGGGTGGCTGCATGTGTGACGGTCACCCCCACCGCCGCGACCTCCGAACGGGCCAGATTTGTCGCAGGGGCATGGGTGGCGGGGAAGGCCCCAGCCGCGTTCGGCGTCGTTGCGTCAGCCATCAGGGCACCGGGTGGCAGTGCCCGCCCGACGACCGGCGTTATGGCAATCGGCGACACGTCACCGCTGGACATCGGCGCGCTGCGCGATGAAGGGCCGTCACCCGCACGGGCCATATGGTCCAGAGAAAGTGGTGCAGGCGCTGGGCGCAGGGTCAGCATAGTGCGATCTGTGTTCGTGAGCGAGGAGGCGGAGCGGGAGTGCAACCGGGAGTGCAACGAGGATTCGGTGTCAGCGTTCCGTGCCACGCGCGGCAGGAGCGAGTCCGCGCGGTCGCGCGTGACCGCACCGCGCGAGTGCAGGGCTGGCATCGTCACCAGCGAGGGAGCACATCCGGCGAACGGTCGCCACGTGGGATGGAGCGGTCCCCGCTCCCCGACGATGCGTTCGGACCTCGACGCCGCCGGCCACTCCGCGGGGCAGCACGACGTGACCGCTCGCTGCCTGCGTCGGTCGCGTTGAGGCGCGCCGGCTCACGGTGGTCAATCCCCCCCGTCAGCGGCTCGTTCAGCGCCGACATCGGGATGAGCCACGCTGCGCCATCGCGAACCGCGCCAGGAATGCGACCCTCCCGGCAGCGATCCCGCACCCAATCAGCGCCACGAGGTGGCAGGCGTCTCGCGCCGAATTCCAGTGCGGTCAGCCACGTGGCGATCCGGTCGCCTGCCGGCGCCAGTGCCGCGTCATCGGCCCCTCCTACCGGCACGGATGCCATGCTGCAGCTCTGGGTATCGGAGGGCACCTGTCTGGCGGCGAGTGCCCCGCCTCGCGAATGGTCGACGTCCTCCGGCTGTGTCCCGCCACATCGCGGATGCGGGAGGAGGTGCTGACGGACCCACCATACCGGCACTAACGCATCAGCAGGCAGGCATCGGAGCAGCGCGGCGACGGCGACGGCTTCGGAAGCGTCATGTGTCGTCGCGCGTTCCATGGAAGGGTTACCGGCCATAGGATCACGCAGGATTGTTGACATCGGCGGGGGGCTGAGGAGAGGCGCGACAACTGGTGTCGTGCCGGGATCGTCCGGGTTTCGGCAGAGCATACGGGAGCCCGATGCGGCGCGCCGATCCCGCCATGTTCGCTTCAGCGCCCCTCCACCCGTCCGTCGCCGCGACTCAGCCCTGGTGGTCCACGGGCGTCTGAGAGGGCGAGATCGCTGCGACTGAGGCAGCTAAAGCGTTGGTGCACAAGGTTCTCCGTGTCGTTGAGAATGACGCCACCCCCTCGACCGATGTGGCCGAGGCGCCATCTATGGTCTCTGGACGTCCCGTTCTGGGTCCGCCGCATGGCAGTGGCGTCGTTTTCCCGCTGAGAGACGGAGTGACGGCACCGTCAGCCAGCGCTTCACTCGCAGACGGCACGTCGGCCGAGGGGCCTCGGGCACCCGTATGGCGGCGCGACGGCGTAGCGAGCGGAGGAGGAGGAGGAGAGAATGCCGCCGCATGGCGCTGGGCCGTGCACCCCGCCCCGCCCCGCTACACCACACGCGACGTGGTTCGCGCGCCTGCGCGGTGTCCTCAGCAACGGGCCGTCGACCGGTTCTGCCGCGGCTGCGCAGGCGTTGCGTCGGTGACTCCGACGCGGCGCGCTGTGCACCGCCGCGCCGCCCGTTCACCCGTCTCTGGGGTCTTCTGCTGCCGTCTCGCGCACTGACCCCTGACATGCAGAGCGCGGGTGCTCCGACGAAGTCCATGCACGGCTACGGGGCACGCGCGCATGCGCTCCCGATCCGTGCGCGCTATTTAGCGGTGCTCGCCGCTGCGTGTGCGCGTTCGACGCATGTCATTGCCGGAATACAATCGCCGGAAGTCACCGGGAAGAATTGCGCACTGGGGATCTCTTCGGGCGTGTGGGGCGCAGCCGCCACGCATTGACCCGACCGTTTGTTCACACGGGCAACAGCGTTCGTTCGGGGATATGCTCCCCATGCGCGACGGCGAGAATGCCGTCGCGCCTTTGTTGGCCCGCAAGATCGCCCCGACCGCGAAGATGCTTTGTCTGCGCCTACGACACGTATGCGGTGTAGGCGCGGGCGCGTTCCGTCCAGATCCACTGCCTCGCAGGTGCCGCTACAGCGTGCCCCAGCGCAAACAGGTTAAGTGCGGACGCGCCCGTTTACGCGCTCGGTGCACCAATGCTTTGCTCGTGCCAACCGCGACCGACAACGCTTCCCCAATCTCGACGTGCGTATAGCCCGACGTGGACATTAGGAGCGCAACCCGTTCTGCTGGGCGAAGCTGACACAGCACCGCTTGGAGACGCCGCGCCAAGTAGGGATCAGGAGTGCTTTGGTCGACGACTGCGGGTGCCGCGAGCGCAAGCACTGTCGCGCCCCGCGCTCGACAGCGGGCAGACCGAAAATGGTCAACGAGCACATGATGTCCGATGCCGTGAAGCCACACCGATAAACGCGCGCTAAAGCGGAACAAATGGACACTGCGAAACGCGCGCATGAACGTCACCTGCAAAGCGTCTTCAGCGTCAGCTTCCTGGAGTCCGTGCTTCCGGAAGAATGCCAACAGCGGTGGAGTGAACTGCGTAACGAAGGTGCGTTCGGCCTGAGGGCTGCGTTCCAACAGCGCTTTCACCAACTCCGCGTCTGCGTGAGGCTTGCTATTTGACGAGGCGCTCGCGTCGAGGAGGGACGGGCGACGAGCCGTACTTCGGTCGTCCCTTCTTGACGCCACGACAGGTGCGCCTGCTTGGGGAACCTGCCACTCACCCGTCAGTGCACTCACGACGCAAGGATTGCGGCGTACGCATGCCGGGACGGCAGCTGATGAGAGCGCAACACTCTATCGGCGATTGTCGACACGAGGCTCGCTGCGACCCTTCCTGGCGCACCGCCCTGCACGAGACTCGGTGCAGTCAGGCAGACGTCGCCAAGGAATAGATCCCACCTGGCGACGCGCCCAACGCACCACTGCCGGCTGGTGATCATGCACGGATTCTCGAAGGGCTGCATCGCGCACGCGCTCGGCCGAGGTGAGGATGGCGGCCTTCGCCGCGTGGAGCTTCCGGGCGCGATAGGACCGCGAGCGCGGGGCACCATGTTCGTGATTCCAAAGACAGTATGCGAACGAGAGCGCAAAGGCGAGCGACGCTCCGGCTTCCTCAGGGGTCGCCGGTCCGAGCACAGGTCCGATTTTTGATCGGTGAGTGGGCGCGAGGCTGCTGTTCTCCATGACGCAATCTCAAACGCCAGCCGCGCCCGGGCAATTCTACAGGGCCGTTTAGCGATGGTTTGGACCCGATAATCGCATCGTCGACGACGCGCAACGACAGTTTGTCCCGTTCGCCTAGCCAAGGGCAGACGACACAGCAATGCCCACAGCTGCAGACCGGTGAGCGACCTAGCAACGCGCTGGGACTGACGAGGCAGACGATACGTGAACTCGCCAGTTGAGCGTCATCCAACACTGCGTTGGCATACGTCGCCTACTCGCGGGGACGCATCGGGCGGGCCCCCACACACGATCTGGCCGAGCGTGGCGTTGTCATAGGTGTCGACGGCAGGTAATGCGAGCTACGATAGCCACGACGTCCGCCGCGCGTCATCGCAGCCTATTCCTGTTCCACACCTTCATGCGTTGCCCTGTTCATCCCAGCGTCGTGCTCAGTTCACACAGCGGCACGGCTGCGCTACCGGCGACATTCACGAGCATGCGATGCTCCATCATCCGACCGATGACGTTCACCGCGCCTGCGGACCGAAGCCCCGACGGCGTCATGTTTGCGTATCGCCTCACGTGATTCGCCAGTCCCACCGCACTCGGGAACTTGAGTAGATCCGCAACACTTTGGACGGTTCGTCCGGGCTCATCCAAGTAGTACGCGGCAACCAGTAATCGCGCCCAGCCAATGATCCATTGTGGACTCACGAGACCCGACGCATCGCAGTACTTTCGCAATGACCGCTCATGCAGCCGCGCTTCACGAGCAAATCGCGCCAGACTGATGGGATCGTGCGCGAGCCGAATTGCGGGCTTGAGCACTGTTGCCAGCCGGTCCGGAACCTGCAAATTCGCATGCTTCCATACTCGGATGGCCACGCCATCTGTCTCGCATCGTGACAACGCCGTAAGGAAGGGGTCCACGGCGAGCGCACGCGCAGAGGGTACGAGTTCGGTGACACCGGCTCGGCCCAAACGCAGCGCCCAGCGAGAGTCACACACCCCCTCTTGGAAAAGCGCGATGCACGGCACATTGGGAAATTGGTGCCGGAGCTCCAGCAGTCGTTGACCGTGCTGCTCTTGGCCGGACTCAGGCACACGCAGTACGACGCAGAGACCGAGTTCGCTTGTCAGCCACCCCGTGCACTCCTGTACGTCCCTCGCTACGCGTAGCTCGAACCGACTCGACGCGATGCAGCGAAGCTCCGCGAGTGTTGAGGCGTCGAGATGTAGGGCCACGACGCCGCGGGGAAACGGTGTGCGGAGGTGCAACCGAGATTGACTCGCGCGCGAAGCGCCAGCACCTCTGACCGCGGGGCGATTCATCACTGTCCCTACACGACCGCGAGCGTGCGAAGTCGTGCGAGTGCTGGATGCTCCGCGCTCCAGCTCCGTCGGCTCGTAGTCGTCTCTGCTGCGCGACCATCCGGGTTGCCCACGAGAGACTCTGCGGAGTGCATGGATGCGCGCAGCGTCTCGACTCGGAATCGCTTTTCGTGAAAACCGTGGCGGTCGGCGAGTTCCTCAGACTCGCGAAGCCACAGCTCCGCGACCTCTCGCACTCCGGCAGTCACAGCAGCCTGGGCAAGTGCCAAGGTGCCGAGCAGCCTGTCGCCAGGCGCAGCAACGTGAGGGAGCGCATCCTCAAGCGCCGCGCGTGCACACTGCACTCTCGCGTCTGCGAGCACATTTCGTGATGCCTGGGAGTCCCGTGCCGCAATCAGGAGTGCGACGTCGAGTGCCCCCACCAAACCCGGGATGCGCACACGCCACGGCGCCTGCGACGTCGCCACGGCCGCAAAGCCTCGAGCGGCTGCATCCAGATCGCCATGGCTCTGCGCGATCTCAGACATGGACGAGAGGATCTCGAAACGACGATCATCGTCCCGATCAAGCAAGTCGTACGCCTCCCAGCTGTGCAGCAACGCATCGAGCGGCTGCCCACGTCGACGCTTAGTGAAGGCGATGACTTGGTGCGCGGCGATTCGGTACATCGAGTACACGACGGGTCGGTACGCGAGGACCCTCTGCGCGCGCCGCTCCGCGGAGGGATAGTTCCCGCGACCCACGGACAACACCGCCAAGCCCATCTCGGCATGGGGCCGGCCGTCGGACCACGACAGCCCGCGCGTCAGCGCGACGGCGCGCCGATAGAAGACGTCGGCATCAGTGAGGCGGCCGGCGGTCCTTGCGATCCTGCCTCGGCGCGCCCAGCACAGCGCGAGCGCCTCCCGCGGCGTCACCGGCACGCGCGCATCCGCAAGCGCTGTGTACTCGTCAACGCGCGCGATCAGAAGACGCAGCACGATGTCTGCCAGTGGCCACGCGCCGATGTACTCGGCGAGTGCCGCCACTTCGATCCACCCTCCGAGTGGATGCCCGCGACTGAACCCCATGAACTGCGGTGGGAGCCTCTCGAAATCTCGCGTGAGCCGCATCCGAAGAACCGCGGGTGGTTCTATTGGCTCCGTCGCATTCTCCAGTGCCGCGATCATCACCACGACGTCCCCCACACACTGATCGATCTCGCTCCCGGTCGGCGAAACTGAGTTCGATTGCTGTAGCATCCAATCACTGACGCGCAGCGTGTCATCCATATGCTCACCACAATACAGGGAAGAAGCGACCGGCACAGTCTCTATAGAGCATACGCTCCGTCGCTTGCAGGCGACAGCGAGCAGCCGTCCCACCTTTACGTATTCGGCCCATGCTGGCTCCGAATACGTGAGACGAGGGCCGATTACGAACTCTGCCAGAACCTCACGTAACCCTATCGTGCCGCTCCCCTCATATGGAGTGTGCCATGATCACTGCGACCGCACCGCGCCGCGCCCGGCCCCTGCCCCTGCACCTGCTTGTTCGCGGATTCCGACTCGTGCTTCCGCTCGGGGTTGTGCTCATCTCGGCGTGTTCTCCGAGCTCGGCGACCGGTCCGGAGTCCGACGTTGATCTGCCGCGGCCGCGGCTGACGACGAACATGTGCGTGCGGACCGACGCGGACAGTGATGGTCCGTATGTCATGGAGCCGCGGGAGAACGGCACGTGCGAGTATGGGTACGAGTCCATGCCGTGGATGCGGTAACGATCTGAGGCTCAAGTCGCTGCGAGCTAGGTGGCGTTACCGGTGCGACTACTCCACCGCATCGGTCGCTCCTGCTACCTACGTGCACATCAGCGACGACGAGCGCAGCTTCGCCGCACCTTGGCCTGCCGTCGTGTTGCCCACGCCTTGACATAGTCGGCCCTGCGCTCTGGCCGTCCGTACCGCTTGTCCATACTCTGACTCGCAACGAGGGCGGTCGGCATGCAGAGCTTTGACGCTTGGCACTGCTGCTTGTTGGCAACGGTGATCACGTGAAGGTCGCCGAGGCGAGTTTCCCGACTTGCTGGCGGTGCAGCGCCGACGCTCGAAGCTCCTAGATGATGAGAATCGGCAGTGACGGGTTTGCAACCGACCTGGAGTGCGTCTCGCAGCCGCCACTGCGCGGTGGTTTCGACTGGTGTCTGCTGGAGGTCACCGAGGAAGTGACAATCTGCACGGCCGAGCGTGAGGAGCGTTGCGGAGGTGCCTCCAACTGTATGGGGGTCACAGGTACGCTGGCTAGCGCTGCTGCGCTCTGCACAGACCAGATGTCAGCGCTCCGCACATCTGGACGACTCGCACGCGATTGCGACGGAGTAGTCATTGCGTGGTTCATGAGCTCTGGGCGCTTGGCAGAAGTTCGCGCAGCCACCGCACACATCACGCTTTAGCCTTTGCACACGCCCGGATCGGTTGTGCAGCCGGCACGTTTCCCGGCTTACCCGCCCGACTGAGATGGGGTAACGCCGCTAGCAACTTCGAGTCGGTACGTGGTGCGGGCGCGTCAGTCGCTAGCCTGGCGGCGAAGTTCATTCTCGTGCAGTGCGCGCGTGGTGCAGCGCTCCCAACGCCGTAGGAGGATTAAATGAGAACGTTACTCGCACCGCTTGAGAAGTCTCAGGTGCGTCGTCCGGCGCAGCCCGTATCGACGGCGACGGCCGTTGGTTTGGCGCACGACATCGTTGTTGCCGCGGCGGCTCGCGTATGTCGCCATTCGCTTTGTACCGGGCTGCTGCTCTCCGGCGTGGTCGTGGCCACGTCCTCCGTGTCGGCGCAGATCCCTGCTGCGCAGTTCGACCGCCGAACAACGATTATCGACGACCCGGCGAAAGAGGAGGGCTGGGGGGCCATCGGAAGCATCCTTGAAAGTGCCGACGGCACCCTGTACGTCACATTCCCTTCCGAATCCGTCATCCGGGTGTTCGCCCGCAACGGTTCGATGCTCCGCAAGTTCGGCCGCGTCGGTGCGGGCCCGGGCGAGTTCTCCGGGATGGGCGCGGCCGGGTGGCGCGGTGATACCCTATGGGTCCACGACGACAATGGGCGACGCTTCAATCTGTTCCTGCGTTCCGGCACTCCTGCTCGTACCGTCGGCGCCCCCGGGGTCATGTTGGATGGGTTTGGAATGGAGCCGAGCACCCTGCTTGCCGGGGATCGCTTCCTGTACCGCGGTCAGCTGTCCGCAGCGCGCATGGCATCAAAGGAGCCGCGCGTAGTACCGGTGGCTGTTGGTCTGCTGGGCAGTCCCCCAATTGTGATCGTCCGGACGCCGACGGCCGGATTGACACTGGTGACCCCCCATCGCGGGCAGCCCGGGGGCACGCTGAGTGGCGGAACGCTGGCGCAGCGGCTCAGCGCTGACGGAATTGTGCGTACGGCGCCCGACGGACGGTCGATCATCTCCGTGGAACGTCCCATTCCTCGATCCGCGAACAGTGCGGTGCTCACAATCACTCGCTTCGCTGCTGACGGAACGCCGAGCAAGCGTGTAGTCCTGACGAGCGCGGCGATGCCGGTCAGCCAACGCGATCAAGATGCTTTCGTCGCAATGCTCGCGAATGCTGCGCGGAAGATGGGAGAAGGTCCCAAGAACTTTCCCAGTACTGCCTCAGCCATCGACTACGTTCGCTCGCAGCTGACGGTGCCGGCGTTCTATCCTGCGGCGTCCGCGATGCTGCCAGGCGCCGACGGCACGGTATGGCTCCGGGGTTTGGACGACGGGCGACCCATGGTCGAGTGGACGGTCCTCAATTCGGAGCTGACACGACTCTTTCGAGTGCCACTGCCACGCGAGTACACACCACGCTATGCCACCGGTGACCGGGTGTGGGGCACGATGAAGGACGAGAACGACATCCCTACCATCGTGGAGTACTCCCGTCGTCCTCCTAGACGTTGAACGGAATGCGCACTCACGTCGGAACGGGCCATAGCGTACACGCGGACGCGGCATCTGTTCCCTCGACACGCCGGGCCGCACTGCGGGTGCCGCGCTCGATAGCGTGGCGTCTCGCCCTGAGCCTCGCCGCAGCGTGCGGTGGTTACCCAACGCCGTCGACGCATGCCATCACTTCGGAGACCATTCCTCCACAAGTGAAGCTCATAGAAGTGGGCAGCGTGCGCGTACCAGATTCCGTGGTCGTCATGGGCGCGTCGCTACATGCCAGCGGATCGCTCGTCGTCTGGGGACCGCAACCGGGCGTCTGGATTTTCCGCGATTCCGTTTGGCGCCGTCTAGGTCACCCCGTGCAGCCTCCGGTGGGCGCAGCGTTCGTGAATGGTGACTCTGTCGTCGAGGTGGCTGACGGACGCCGCGGCTTGATCACCAGGATCAGTACATCGGGTGACTTCCGGATCCTGCGCCGCGTTCCGCTGTCGTACAACATCGATGCGGCAGTCTATGGCGGGGGACTATGGCGGCTCGGTGGGCCCAACGCCGCGGGCAACTACGGTGTGACCACCGTCAGTTCATCCGATACGGTGCGCTTCGACGACGCGCTATGGATAAGTGCCCCGCCACGGGCAAGCTGACGGCGCTGTCGACCGGCGCACTCGCGCCTGAATCGTGAGTATGAGCGCGCCATCCGCAGCCACCGGGCTCGAATGGGAGCCGCGAGACGGTCGCAACGTAGTGCCAAGCGCTTCTCCGCTCCGCTTACGACGTAGGCTTGGGTCTCGGCACGTGACGCCGAGGTGGGTGCTCCGCACGCGCGATACCGTCTGGAGCTGCTTCCTGCGGTTGCGGCCCCCATTGGGCCAGAGCAGCGGGCTTCGGGCCGCGCACGGTGCACGCGCGCCTCGGCGGTACGCGATACCACCGTCGGAGACTACACGGAGCGCGGTGGAGCTCTGCGCGCCGTGCACTCTCCGAGCGTGCTAGCGTCCCGCCTCGTTCTTGGTGCGGTCCGCGATTCGGTACGTCGCACCGGGCGCCGGAGTCGGTGGCAAGGGCTCGCCCGTGACGACCGTCCGCCACTCGCCGGTCCGTCCACCGCGAGGTCCAACAATCTCATACGGTGCCGATCCCAGTGCCGGCGTACCGGGCGACGTTTCTTCTGCCCCATGTACGGCCTGAAGGGTTCGTGCGCCCGATACCGCGGGTCGCGCTCAGGCGGTTCTGAACTGGCGAGCCGACCGTTCGACCACGCTTGGCCAGCGTACTACTACTGCTGCTTGGATAACCGGTACCGTGTAAGCACCGGTAAGTCGTCGGTGTCGCTCTCTCGTGTCCAAAGCGTCATTCCCGAGGCCGCCAGAATCTCGGCATGAACCGGCAAACGGATGCGGTCTACGTCTGTCTTCCCCTTGGTGACAATCATCCAGTCCACGGAGCCCCGGATTCGAAGCCACACCCGGCCGTCGTCATCCATGAACACGCGCTCGACTGGCGGGAACACGCGTTTCCGAACCAAGATAGACTTTGTCTGTGCCCGAAGCTGCGCAACGGAGATAGTACCGCCGGTCTGAGTAAGTGCGGGGGCCATGGCAGCCGAGAAGGCATCAAGGATGCTGTCAACATCGGCCTCTCGAACGGCCTGGATGGGCACAGGTACGCGTTGTAGTACGGGCGCCGCCGACGTCGACCGCCATGAAAGCTCCACGGCACCGATGCTACCATTCTCGGGCACAACCGAGCGCAAGGATGCAACGCTACCGCTCGGGGACGAGTACAAGACATACGGCCTGGCCACGAGCGGCTGCGGGAACTGCAGCTTGAGCGTGCCAACGCGAATCGGCGTGAAATAGTCGTCATCGCGAAATGTCGCGAGCGACTGTGTGCGTCTGCCGTCGCGAGAATGAAGAAAGAGTTGTTGTACCGTCGGCGCTGTCAACGACGTCGCATTGGCGCTGCTAATCGCGCCGCCATCCGGAAGGATCGCGACCAGTCCTGCATACTCTACCGCAGGAACGCGCAGCAACGGCAACGAGATCGAAACAGCGGGTGCTGACGCATTTCGGAACAGCGACAGGCGCCGATTCCGATGATCGATTGCGTAGAGGGAGTCGCCAACCCGACCGAACGCGGGCAGCGACTGGAACTCACCCGGGCCCTTTCCTGATCGCCCCAACGTTGCTCGATACATACCCGCACTATCGAAGATTCGGAACAGCTTCTCAAGCGGCTGCGCCACGATCAAGCTGCCATTGGGCATCAGCACGGCACCACCTACGTGACTTAGCTCGGCGGCAACACTCGCATTTGCTGACGTCACGCGAGCGATAGGTGCGGCGGTGTACACGACCCCACGTGCTGGGCGCTGCGCTTCAAGCGTCGCAGGGAATACCAGCGCGGCGCACAAGAAGTATCGAGAGCTGCGTATGCGGAGCTTGAAAACAGACATTATGAAGACCGGAAGGTGAACGCGCCAACGGAATGCGCAATCAGGCCGTGCATGACTCACACGCTAGTTCCACCAAACCATCTAACGCATCAGGAAAATGCAGCTTGTGCGTTGATTGCAGGGTGGTGTCCTATGATCAAATACACATTCCGTCGCGACACTTCGCGCCAACTACGTCCAATCGGGGTGGGCACCACGGCACGTCAGATTAGAGCGTCAATGTCGTTGTTTGCTGCACAATGGCGTCGTCTGCTTCAGCGGAGTACCGGCGCGCAACGATCCGGCCTTGGCAGTCTACGCTGGGAGCTGGCACTTCCTCCGCCGCCGCCGAGGCGAACATCACCTCTTCGCTCGCGCACCCATCCTCCGCCAGCGCGGTGCCAGCACCACCGGTAGACCGGAGCGACTCCGTTGATTGGAACTTACAGCATTTTCCGTCGTTGTCCCAGCATACTGGATAGCCGAGCCCACTGCTGGTGGACACACTGCACGAGTACGGTCCCCACGCACCATCGTTGTCTTCACAGTGCCCTCCGCCCGTGCTTGCGTTGCCTACGCAGTGTGTGCAGCGCGTCGTAACCACGTCAGCACGGACATCCGTGGCAGACAAGCCAACGAACGTCGCGGCAACAAACGCAATAGCTAGCAGAACTTTCATACTGACTCCTCGAGATGAAGGTTGGGATTAGTGTGGTGCCCGCCACGTGACTGCGTACTCGACAATCTCCGGGGCAGTGGTTGCCCGTAGCGCTAGAACGGTTCTGTGCGCGTCTACCGAAGTGAGAAACCCTAGGGGAGCAGTGAGTAACTTTGCGCGGATTCGCTTGCCAGACGAGTCACGCGTCACTAGCACTCGCCGGTCGCTATTCAGATCAGCAAGCACCTGCACGATACCCTCACCTGCGGAAACCGCACGCAGAGATATCCAGTTGGCAGCGACACTACTTTCGGTGAGCTGCGCGAGCGCAATGCTGTCAAGATCAGCAAGCCGGCGCGGCGTACTCTGCGCCGCACTGTCGATAAGAAAGGTGGCAAATGGATGGTGCAGCATGGTGACGAGTACGTCCCCACCATGTGGTGACAGGTGTGCCATTGCCGGCGAGAGCGGATTGAGCACAATCTTCCGATCAATTGTTCCGCGGTCGAGTAGACGCTCTCCGTTCCACTCGCTCATCCAAAGGTTCCCCAGCGAATCCGGAGAGTTGAGCCACCAGCGACCGCCTGCATATGTGGCAGCCTCAAACTGGTACCGCGCAGGTAATCGCACGATGTTCTGGGCGTGAGCATCAGTACCGAACGTGACGATGCGAGCTCCGTCTCGAACCGCTACCACGGCTTCGATCTCACCTGTTGAGTGCTCTATGGCAGCGAGCACAACAGCAGTTGCCCACGGTATGTCCAGAAGGCGCTCTTTGGACGTCGCGAGGTTCACCGCGAGCAGCCGGCCCTGCCCCCAAAGCAATAGCGAGGTAGTGCCCCGATACGCGCCCTGAGTCGTCACGGAGTCGGACGTTCGATGCGACGCAGTTTGATGTAGCGTGAGCTCGGGAAAAATCATTGACTGCGCCACGTACTTTGCGAGCGGCGGGTTTTGGTCCGCACAGCTGGCAAGCAATAGCAGCCCGACGGCAAGGTGCGGTGTGCTCCACGAACGAGAGCGTAGCATATGCGTATCCGCGCCCATAAGAGTGATCAACGATAGGAATCGCTGTTCCGCCACGGTGGCTCGGCACCACCGTCGACTACGACGTGAGCGACCTCACGTCGACTACGACGTGAGCGACCTCCGGGCGAAGGTACTATTCTCTCACCGTGAGGAAAGGAGCGAGGGCCGGATAGGAAAGGGGGAAGCGTGACTCGGCGTGAAGCCCGCTGCTGCACAGGGACCCAGTACAAGGCACGAGAGTCGCGGTGCTTGACGTCTCAACCCCCTTGCCGTACGCGCCGACGGCTTGTGTGTCCATGCATCCTGTTCTCGGCCCAGCGCGGTAGTCGCGGTTTTGGGACCGTACATAGTGCGTGTCGAAACGCTGACGGTGGTGGAAGCACACGGACATGCTGATCGGGCACCATTCCTCGGCGTTGATGCGCTTCCGATGGCGGCGAGATCACGACCAACTCCGCGCACTTACCTGCTCAATTGGACAGCACGAGCTCGAACCGACGCTACAAACGAGACCTCGGTGCTATGGGCGCTCGCACATCGAGTTGGTGGAGAACTTGAGCGTGCGCGGAGACAATACCAACGAGCTTCATGACAGCTGGATCTGTGTGGGCAACAACAGGAGACGGCCTCCGGCTTACAGGGCCGATTACGTATAGCCGGCCCCACGAATCGTCTTTCGGCTGTCGCGCGAGCATGGTAGCATGTCGATGAGTTTCTGTGCTGCAACCCTGGAGTGCGGTACACGCCTGGCGCAGCGGCGGCACTTCCTGCATGCGACATACGCTCGGTTGCAGGATCAGGCAGCCTGACCGGACGAGAATCCAACTACGAAACGCCGGAGCCCGCGGAACTGGCAGCACCACCACGCAAGACGCTTTCAGTTCGCCGCCTGCTCAATCACGAAGAATCGCGCGAGCAACCATCTTCGCAGTTATGTAGCGTCGAGCAACCTTCGGTGTGGCTTGGTGCCGATTCCGTGCCGACGCTAACGCGAGTACTGATGCAGCGCTCGCGAGCTGGCCAAGGCAGCAGAGAGTGCAGTGGTTGCGCGAGAAGGTCAAAGTCGCGAATCGCCAACGCGTACTGCAGTGAAATCCCTCGAAGTAGTGTGCCGCACGTCTGCGTCGAGTGCCAATGCTTTACTTGCCAACCGGAGACACCCCATGCGAACGAACTCTGCCTTTGTCCTTGTCACGGTGCTTACCGCAGCGCTGAGCTGCAAGAACGCAGAGCGCAATAGCGTTGGGAGCCCGCAAGTTGATAGTGCTGTGTCCACCATTGTTGCCGGCGTTCCAACGGTAGTGCTGACCGACACAGCGCCAAGGTGCATGGATTGCGCGGTGGACGTCCGCAAGCTCATGGAACTCGCAGAGCCGCCGGGTGCGCTTGCATTTGCGGATCTACCCTCCATCAAGCGAACGGCAAGCGGACAATTCCTAGCGTACACTCCACAGTCCGACTTCAACGGTGTTGTCGTATACGATTCGAGCGGTGCCTTCGAGAGGTCGATGTCGCGGAAAGGAAGAGGCCCAGGAGAGCTCATGCTGGCCGCCAGCATGGTGATTGGACTGGGCGACACCGTGTTTGTTCAGGACGCAGGGCGGCGTATCGCCGTATTTGACCCGAATGGCGCACCCGTGCGAGAAGTGGTCACCGCATTTGGCGTGACGGGCGGCATGGCAGGTTCTCACTCGCGGTTCGACGCGATGTCTACCGGCGAATTGCTTCTGGGCGCGAATGTAGCCACCAAGGATTTATCCGGTGTGCCATTGTACTTCACCGATAGTAGGGGCGGCCTGCAGAAAGCGTTTGGCACGCCAAATCTCGGGACGATGGGGTCTGCCACGTTCCGAGTCATCACGCGCGCAGCGGTCGACGGACGGTTCTGGGTCGTGGAGCGATCAAACTATCGGCTTGAGGAAGTCGACGCACGCTCCGGTTCCATTTTACGCGTGGTTGGCGTTCACGCGCCATGGATCACCCGCCCCCTACTCATGTCCGAAGTAGAAGCCAGAGCGTTCGAGAAAACCGTTCCCGTGAAGTACGGCCGCGTGGACCCGCGTAACAAGCCAACGCACCTGGAGTTTGCGCCGGCCCCGGCTTTGGAAACAATGCAACTTGATTCGCAAAATAGGTTGTGGGTTCAATGGCGCATCGCAGCGGCAGGGTGGGATACTGTGACCCTCAAGTATCCCGAGCCCGAGGAGTTCAGGCTGAGCAAGGAACTAGACGACTTGCTATACGCGTCAGTGGTCGATGTCATCGACCTCACGACGAATACCTTGGTCATGCGGCATAGGATGCCCTTCTACGCTCAATTGGCCGGCCCAGAGTTCGTGGCGCACTCCTACTATGACGACGTTGGACGTCCACGAGCTGAGGTCTGGCGGGTTCGCCCGAAGTCGCCAGAGTAATGTCACCCTATTGTCGAGGTGCGTATGTTTGAGTCTCTATGGCGTAAGGCAGGACGTGGTCTGCGATCTGCGGTCTCTGCGGGCGGGCTGTCAATGATCTTTCTCACCCCAGTCACACTCGAGAAGCCTGCAATTGCGGCACAACCTGTAGTCGTTCGCACCGTGGCTATGGAGGGCGAGGTGCGGTGTGAGACCTGCTCGACATCTTGGGAGGGGGGATACCAAGAGGGCGTGGGCTACGTACTGGTGTTGATGCACCAGTTCTCGGGTAGCTGCTCGGATGCGCTCGCGTCAGGTCCGCAAGACTCCGCCGCCCCTGCGCGACTGGTGTCGGGTGATGGTGAGGGTGGAGAGGGAACGTACTGCGCCCGATGCAATGGCACGTCAACGTGTCACCCTGACGCGCAGGCAGGCCAATGCCATCTGGCGTGCGGCGGACTTGAGGACGTGCAACTTGAGCGGCGCGAGACACTCCAGAAGTTGATCCATGTGGCCGATGCGACCGGTATCGCGAAGGTCGCGGGAGAATCATCGCATGTTTCCTTCAGCCAAGAACGCGGGATGTTGCAGCTGATTGGGTGCGATGGCGTCTCAGTGCTGGACAACCTGAAGGTGGACGCCGCGCTCGCACGACGCATTGCCACAGAGCTGGCCGCCGCTAGCGAGTAGTCGTCGCGCAAGATCTTCTGGGTGCTACGAGCACGTGAGCACGTAGCACCCAGACACCCAGATGCGCGTGACGGTCGTCTGGCTCGTACCCGTCTTGGCGAGGCGGCGGGTGCTCCAGTGCGTGGCGTTCGTGGGCGCCTGCTCCAACGTGGTCGCGATGGCGCGCTCGACGTCCGCATCGCTGATCTGCCGCGGTGCCCCCGCCCCGGATCGTCGTTCAACCCCCTCCAACCGACGCGCCGCGAAGCGCGTCCGCCAGAACGCAATCATGGCGCGGCGCAGGCCCAGTTCCTTCACGAGTTATCCGTGCGCTACGTTGGGCCGGTCAGCGCAGGTGAGCACGAGGCGGCCGCGGAGCGCGAGCGCCTGCGCCGTGCTCCGCCGCCACGTCCAGCACTCAAGCGTGGCGCGCTCCTCAGGTGAGTTCGAGCCGCGCCGGGTGAATACCGCGGGCGCGCATGATTCCTTCCAGTATGGGACCCAGGCCCCGCCCGCACC
>JAZKCW010000041.1:0-310779 GCA_040387895.1 Gemmatimonadota bacterium | reverse complement strand
ACTCGCGCCACTCGCGCCACTCGCGCCACTCGCGCCACTCGCGCCACTCGCGCCACTCGCGCCAAAGTGGCGCCTAACCTCGGATTCAGACCAGTAGCACGACGTGCTAAATCCGTCTCGTGCGTAGCACGCCCCCGTCGCCATGCATCACCCCAGAGTCTCACCAGCAGAGCTTCACGCCGTGCGCATGCAGGTCGGCGCACAGCTCATACATGTCACGAGGGTCGGGACTCCGCAGTATTCGGTCGGGTCCCGACACGTAAACTCGATCAAATGGTGCCCGCCCGTCGCGCACCAGTTCGAGAAGGCGGGAAAGTCCCGGGCGGTTCGGATCCCTCGCGCCTGCGTCCGCATCCACAAACAGATACTCGTGGTTGGCTGAAATTTGTCGGCCTTCCTCACGCGCCAGCTGCTCGCATATGTGGATCTGCGCGTCGAGCGACTCCTGACGCGTGAGAGTGCCTTGCTGAAAGCCGGTTCGCACATAGCAGCCAGCTGTCAACGCACTCGGGATGAGCTCGCGCAACGCGTTGCACGGGATTTTCTCGGGCATGGTCTCGGGGGAGGTGGTTGTGCGACCGTGACGACGATGCATGGCAGTCGCTGAGGCAAGCATAGGGTGATTCGGAGGCGCGCCCCACTTCTGGTTTCGAGCACTCCTGCCTTGGATCTGGCGGTTCGAGCCCCGCCGATGTGACACAGCACCGGCATCATCTGTCACGTTGCATCGCACGGAGTTGCGCAGCTATCCCTTGTGGTGCGCTGGACTTATGCCCCCATCGGGCATCATCCTCGCTGCGTACACGCGCCTTCGGCCTAAGCTTTTGATGTGACATCAAGAGCCTGCACTCCCCTCCCTCGCTTGCCGGCCCCGAGTGGCGCCCTTTCTGAAACCCTTTAGGCTCTGGTCAAGGCCCTTAGCGACGTTCTCCCACGCTGCGAGCATGGCGGCCGATCACCTTGTCAGAGTCTCCTCCTTATGTCTTCCCATTCCCGATCCCGTCGGGGCGCCCAACGGCGCGCTTTCCGATCTGCATCGACAGCGCGCACCCAGACCGGATCTGCCGACCCCGCCACTTCGTGGGTGCTGGGTGAGCGTCAGCTCCCGCTTGATGTGGCGCACACAACGAACGCCGCGCAGATGACCGGCCCGCTCTGGCTGACCGCGCTCGTCGATGTGAGCCCTGGGCGCAGGCATCGCGGCATCATGGCTGGCGTATCACCGCATCCGTTGACCCGGGAGCTCGCCTCGATGCTTTTCAGCCAGTCTCTCCTTGCCAAAGCATCCGAACCCATCGGGCGTTCGCTCGTTTCCGCATCGGGTGGCGGTCTACGGCTCCCAGCCGTGGTGCATATGCCCTTCTCTCCGCACCACTTGAACAGCGTCGCACGTGACGTCGCCAATCACTTCGGCGTGCAACTGCGGCAGGCACCGGCCATTGGATCGCGCGCACTGGAGCCCTTCAACGAATTCTGTCTTCAGGCAGAGGCGTTGCTCACCCACGTCGCTCTCGAAAGCAGCGACTGGTATGCTGGCCTCAGTGCGGTGAGCGCGGTCGCATGCACGACTGGTCGGCGCACGCCATTGACCGTGGAAGAGTTCCAACCACAGCTCGGACATTTTCTTCGCGGCGGCCGGCAAGACTATACGTCGCAAGTCCTTCGCGGGTAGAAGTGCGCAACACATCCACGCGAAGTAGCGAATGGATCATCGACGCACGCTGTTACTCGCTTGCACCAGCGACTACGCTGGGTTTCTCCATCCCACCCTCTTACAACGCTATGACGTCCTATTCCTTCGACAGCCGTCGCACCCGACTCAGCAAGAACATTGACCCGACGAGGTTGTCGCAACCCGACTTGCACGATTTGGCCCGAGATCTGGCAGATCGTGCCACCGAAGCGCAGCATCCGCGCAAATCGATTTCGGCCAGCGTACGCTTTCTGATGGGTGACCGCCTGGATCCTGCATTTGCAGCGAGACTGCGAGCCATGGCAAACGCAGAGTTGGGACGGCTGGGAATGAGCGCACTGGACCCAGCGCGCCCGGCGGCCTGACCGTCCGAGTTCGATGCCCTTCTGGGCGCGTCCGGTCGCTTGCAACTCGTGCGACGCGCGTGATAGGCGGCGAGTTGCGCAGGTAGACGAGTCTAGTAAGCTGGAAGCACCCCCCAGGCGGGGTACCCTCTCCTCTCTCTCATGTCCTCCAACTCGCCACGCAAGGCGACGACGCGCCTTCAAAGCCGCTCACCCCTTTCTCTACCAATCGGGGATTCAACAGGAGGGCGTCGGGCGGCGTCAGGTAAGCCTGGGCCCGAAGATCGTAGTGCAGCGTCACGCTTTGGGACCAACACAGGACGCCGCACTACAAACTCCTCCCCCTCGAAGCGCAAAAGTCGCTTGGGTGAACAAGCCAGCGCTCCGCGCGCCGCTGTTCACGGCCTCCCCGATGGGATGGAAGTTCGCGGCCTGGAGATCGACGAGGCCGGCGTAGCCTGGCTCTGTATTGCAGCCCCGTTGGCGCCTCCAGCCAAGCGCGGTCCAAAGCCAAAGCGTTGAGCCCCATGGCCCTGTCGTCTCGACCGGGCCCGGCTCTGAGCGTTGCTAGCCGACCGTGGCGAGCCGCAACGACAGGCATCCCTCGGGTGCAGTCCCCCTCAGCGCTCGTCCACACCGACCAAGAATGATCGGTCAGTTGCAGCCTCGTCGCTCCATCCTCCCCTCCCCATGCCTCGAAACTCTTCATCGCGCAACTCGCGCACGGTACGATCAAAGACTCGTTCTGCACGTGCGCCAAAGGCGCGTGATCAGCGAACGCACACCACCGCCGCCTTACCCTCACTTCAGTCAACCGGATCGCCCCCATCCGCCGGTCGCCGTTCGCCGCGCCTCACAGCAGATGTGGTTGCGCGCGCGTCGCGCGCCGCAGCTGGAGCAGCATCCGCCCGTACATACGATTCGAACGGCGTGCAATCCCGGAAGCTCGCCTTGAGCTATGCCCGACAGAGCGTGGATTTCTCCGAAGGCATCGACCGACAACACACGGAAAACGCGCTCATCGCTGCGCAGATTGGGTACACGATCCCGGACTCGAAAGAGTTTCGGTTCAACGACAACAACGTTTCTGGGACCACGAAGCGGCGTCCCGGCCTCGACCGAATGATAGACACGATTGTTGAGGGCCGTACCACGGCTTGCGCACTCTTCGTTCGCGAACGTGAGCGACTTGGTCGGTGGAATAATCCAATGCGGCACAATTACTACGCCGTGCTCTGTGCGGATCATGGCGTGCCGATTATTGAAAGTACCAACGTCGATCTAACGGATTGGGATTCTGATCTCACGGATCGTGTGGAGATGCGCATGCTCAACGACTGCATGGCAAACATCCGTACGCGACGAGATCGCATCAAGATCATCACCAAGACGAACGAAGGAACACGAGCGCGTATCAAGCTCGGATTTTATGCGCTCAAGCGACCGTTCTATGGCACTGAGCGGTGGCTCGTCGACGAGCGGACGCGGCGACGAATCAAGCGATTGAAACCCGGAGAGGCCGAGTCACGCGCCGGCGCGCGTATCGCGTTGCGGTGGGCGACCGATGGCACCTTGAAGGTGGTGCGCGACATCTTCGCTTGGCTCCGCGCTGGTCGCTCCCTTGGTTGGATCGCGCGGCAGCTGACCACACGTGGCACGCCGCCGCCAGGCGCACGCTACGGCATCTCAGCGCCGGACCAGCGGTGGCACAAAGAGGTGGTCCGCAAAATTGCCCAGAATCCGATTTACTACGGGGACTTGCTCTACGGCCGGTCGAGCCCGCGCTATCGCGGTCAATCACCCGTGCTAGCCGCTGACGCTCTGACGACGCAGTTCGGGATGATCTTGTACCCCAACTTCATCGCCGATCCGCCAATCAGCCGCACAAACTGGGAAGTGGTTCAATCGCAGTTTGATCAGAACCGTGCAGTGGCCCACACGCGTAAGTCAACGAAGCGACTCTATCCGCTGGTCGGCGCGCTCGCGTGCGCTGCGTGTCATCGGCGCTTTCACGGGTATCGCTCTGCGGCCAACAAGCAGGGCGTGCATCGACGCTACTACGCGCACGACGGCCGCTCATCGGGTGAGAGCCGCCATTGTGAGTGGCGGGGCCGATACGTCGCGGCCCTGCCCTTGGAAGCCGATGCGGAGCGGTTGCTCCGCGTGCTTCTGGTCCCTGGAACCTTCGTTCGCTTGGTGCGCGATGCGCTCGGCGACTTGGCAGCGGGAAGACAGCGCGCGCAGGATACATCCGCATTGAAGAACGCCGTGGCGCGAGCAAAGCGTCTTTCCCAAGAGCTTGGTACCGCAAATGCTGCTATCCTTCGCACATCGAAGCAGGCCGCGATTGCCGATTTGGAAGCGCGACGCGACGCTATCGCTACCAAGCTTGAGACCGAGGAAGCCCGCTGCGCAGCGCTGCGGGGCCAGCCGGATCGCATCGCACACGTCACGGCGGCGCTGCCGAAGACGGCAACCGCGCTCAAGGCAATGCACGTGTCGCTGCGCGACGCCACACCAGCCACTCTCAGCCAATTGCTCCGCGAGTTGATTCCCAGCGCAGTTATGGACCTTGAGCGCAACGAAGTCGTGTTTCGTGTGCGCGTTACACCCGGCGAACGTGCATTGTCGGGTACGTAGGCTCGGCATCACGACTTGATATGTCGTCACTCGACCAGTGCAGGCGATACCACGCGTACTGCGATTGGGGAATCGCCCAAGTAAGCCGAGACAGCCTCGTAGCCATTTCCACGCGCGAACTGCGTCGCGCCTCTTCGGATGCGTACGTCGGCGACTCACGGCCGCCGGATGTTTCGCCGGGAAAACTGCGAACCGCGAAAACCGCGCAAACGTGAGCGGTTGGGTGTCGCTGTACTGCCGGCACCCCATTCTCATTCTTTGCGGGGTTTTTTGCGCGATGACGACGAGGACGCGTGGCGGCCGCACTGCCTCCTTGCCAGAAAGGCCTGACTGCGGGGCGTATGCCCCGCACCTCCCCGGTGCTCGGGCGCGAGGCTTGGCGGGTTCAACCTTCCGCCGTGCCGTACCGCCGGTACCTTGGCCGCATGATCGATAGAACGACCGAACCGGCCATCTGCCTCGCCCGATGAGCGCTGCCAAGAAGCGGCCACGTACCGCAACCGCAGCACGCCGGAAGACCGCCACAAAGCGCCCAGCTCGATCCAGCAAGGCTGCCGGTCGGCCCGCCGCCGGAGTGCCCAAGGCCCGTCGTGCCCGGGCCCTGTTCGAACAGTATCTCGAGTCGGTCTCGGGCCAGACCATGGAGGCCTACCCCCAGCTTGTGCGCGACCTCATCCGCGGGAAAAGCGGGGTCTACGCGCTCTACCACGGTAAACGGCTGTACTACGTTGGCCTCGCGTCGAACCTTATGGGGCGCCTCAAGTCGCACCTGCGGGACCGACACAAGGGGCTATGGGATCACTTCAGTGTGTACCTGACGTCCCGGAATGACGGGGCGCATATCCGAGAGCTCGAGGCCCTGCTGCTCCGCATCGTTGCCCCTACCGGTAATCGCGTCGGGGGGCGGCTTCGTCAGGCCACGGACCTACGCCGATCACTCCAACAGGATATGCGGGAGCAGGACGACGCTCGGCGCATTATGCTGCTCGGGGGCGCCTCGGGAGCGCGGCGGAGCCGCACCAGCCGCCGGAAGTCGACGGGCACCAAGCTCGCAAAGGGCGCCACTGCCCTGAGCGCGCTGATCACCCGACGCGTCGCCCTGCAGGCCACGTACAAGGGCGTCGTCTATCGGGCGACGTTACGGAAGGACGGTCAAGTCAGCGTGGGCCGAACCCTCTTCGCCTCCCCGACCGGGGCGGCCAAGTCCATCGTCAAGCGCCGGATCAACGGGTGGACGTTCTGGCGCTATCGAGACGGAGGACTGTGGGTCAGGCTGACGACTCTGCGGCACTAGGGACGTCGCGCCGGTCCCGTGCGACGCTGGCGACGTGTCCTGCAGCCGTGCGTCGCGCCCGTGCAGATTTCCCTCTCTTTGATAATTCGCCTCCCACCGGTGATCGGACGTGGGAGTGGTCGCCCCTGCACTCTGATTCCCCCTGTGCGGTAAGAACTCACTGAATCGCAGCGACTCTGCACGTACGTCCATGTCCGGTTCACGCTTGTGGACCGGGCCCGCCTCGACGCGCACTCGGCCGCCCTCAATCGCCGAGGGGTCAGCGACGGCATTGAGGTGAAGCGGGCCGCGTTGGCCCGACGGGTCATCCTGCGCCCCTTGCGCCGAGCCGAGGAGAGCATGCACACGACAGACGATACCACGGAGTAGTGACCGGCACCGACCTCACCCGCTCGATGTCGCGCGATCCCCGGCGTGCGTGGCACTTAACACGTTTCGGTCAGAGGCACTGCGGGTCACCAAGTCAACCATCACGGCAGGCGCACGCGTATCTCAAACGCAGCCCAAGCTGATCTTGAAGCTGAACATGACTCCATCATCGGAGCCGAATTTTGTGCGACGGGACGTGATGGAGGGACGCATGCCGGTATTCCTGAGGGTGGAGCGGGAGGTGGAGTTCGGGCAGGCCGAGCGGATGTTCTGGCGGGATACGTTCCAGCGCTCGCGCCCGGCGGCCGCGCCATCACACGAAACACGGCAGACAGGACGCAGGCCGCGCTGTGCGCTGCATTGACGTTCCTGCAACTGGGGCCGGGTCCAACGCAGTTGGTTTTGGCTTAGGTACGCTACGTGCGGCCAAAGAGCGCGGCCGTATCGTTTTGCCATCAAGTTTCCCTGACCTCAGGATTTTGAAGGTTGCACCCAATGCGATGGTCACCTGGAACGCGCATTCGCACCGTCGCTCGCGCCGTTCGCGCCTCGTGGGAGGCCAAGGCAGCTGCCACTGTCGCCGCAGCCGGAGTCATGGCTGCGTGTCCCGACGGCGGCAGTCCGTCGAGGCCGGAGCCGCCCCCGACGAGCGTCTCAGGTACGTGGGTCGGCAGTGCGACGGCCGGCTCCCGCGCCCTCCCCTTGGCGGTAGACATCGCCGAAGCTGGCGGATTGGTCTCGGGGCGACTTCGGCTCGGCCCGCCTGACGCAGCATCGGCCAATTTTGACGCCGGTGCCCTGACAGGCACCCGGAGCGGCGCTCTGGCCCGGTGGGAGGTGGAGCATGGCGCCGTGATCGCGGGCACTTTCGAAGGTGAGCGATTTACGGGTACGCTCTCGTTCCCGGCCCGCGAGGGCTACGCGGCCGCCACCCTTCCCATACGCTTCGGGCGGTAAGCATCACCTATGCCTCAACCACCGAGAGAGCCCTTTATCGACCAGCTGGCGCGCGGATTGGCCGCGGCCCCGCTGACGCGGCGTGGGGCCGTTCGGGTTGTGGGTGCCGGCTTGATGGCCGCGGCGTGGGGCAGCCTGCTCGGCAGGCGTGCATGGGCCTCATCGGCGTCGGATGACGCACTTGCTCGAGGCTCGGCGCGGATGCAGGCTTTCGCCCAATGCTTCGGGCGGACCTTCGACCCAGCCACCCAATGCTGTGTTGCACTCGCGTCTACCTCGGGTGTCTTGCTGCGAGCCGGTCCGCTGTCTTCGGCCGACTTGTGCCCAGACCGCGTGACGAACCCGGCGGCCCCGAAGGCAATAGGAAACGGGTGCGGCTCAGAAGGATTTCAGGTTCCCGATTCTTTTGGGAGTGCAAGCTTCCTCAACGCGTGCAACGATCACGACGAGTGCTGGGGCTCGTGCGGCCAAAACAGAAATGCGTGTGACATCATTTTTGGCAGCGCCTTGGCCGAGGCCTGCAAGAAAAGTTTCTCGACTGTGTTTGAGAAGGAGGCCGGGCAAGCGTGCATGCAGGTCGCGCTCGGGTACGTGCTCGGCGTTCAATCGGCTCCTGGCGTGGCCAACTACAGCAAGGCGCAAAACGAGGTGTGTGACTGCTGTGCGGCGGCTACCCCTTGCCCCCAGAAGACTGCTGTTTGCGGCTCACGGTGCTTGGATGTCTCGACCGGCGAGACGTGCTGCGGGGGGGTGCCGTGCGCGGCAGGCCGGTGCTGCAATGGTACGTGCTTGTCGACCAGCCAACAGTGCTGCAGTGGTACCACGCCTTGTCTGCTCGGGCCGGCGGGCGTGTGCTGCGGTACTGCGTGTTGCGCTAGTGGGCAGACGTGCCTGAACGGGGCGTGCGTGTCCGCGCCGTGTCCCGGCGGTTGCCCCTCTGGGGAGATATGCGTGAACGGCACGTGCTCCAGGTGCGCGTCCGGGGTGTCATGCTCCTCACGATGCTGCGACACGGGCGAGACGTGCTGCAACGGGCTCACGTGCTGTCCCGCAGGACGAGTTTGCTTAGGAAACGAATGCCTTGAGTTGTGTGGATCACTTGCGGTTCTACCCGGCCAGAAATGCTGCAATTCCAGCGCGGCCAATGGTAGCGTGTGCCCATCGAACGCGACCTGCTGTTCAAATCCATTCCAACCGGATCGATACACCTGCTGCGTGGCGCCGACCCCCAACTGTGTCGCTGGAACCTGCCGCTCGCCATGAGGCAACCGAGCGCAGGTAACATGCTGATGAGTATCGGTGTTGCCACTTCTTGCAGGACCGTCCTTGCGATGCTCAGATCATTGGACAGCGAGGAATCCAAGCTGTCTCGTCTCGCTCGAACTCACCGATAGAAACCAAGGGCCCGCGCTGTCCGGCGATGTGAGCTTCAGCGAGCCATGAGGGCCGCGCTCGTCTACGGTTTGCAGCATCGCCTTCAGGCGAAGGCGCAAGTCGCCCCGATCAGCCTAGGCCACACCGGTCGCACACGGAGCACGGACTTGGGAATCCTGGGATTCCGCCCGGATAGCAGCATGACCCCTTCGCGCAAAGCCGGTTGCCGCAGCAGGTGTTCGCCTCTGCCTGAGCGGGCGTGACGCAGCCGCAGTTGCCCAAGCACACGCTGACCGGGGATCCGCATCCGGCGTAGAATGATTCGACGCTTGCACCTACACACGAACCCTTGCCTTCGTACACGATCAGGCAGCACGTGCTGCCCGCCGGCGAGCACCCAAAGCCGCAGGCGACAGTCCCGTTCTGACAGCTCGTGCAGGCGCCGTTGATACACGCCTGCCCTGCGGGACAACAGGTAGCACCGCACGAGATACGGCCTGATGGGCAGGCCGTGCAGACGCCGTCTACGCGAACTTGACCCACCGGGCAGTTTGGAAGACAGGTGTTATTGGTGCATGTCTGTCCCGCGGGGCAACACGTGCTGCCGCACCTCGTCTCGCCTGTTCGGCAGCTCACCACGCATGCGCCATTCTCGCAGCTCTGTCCGAGTGCGCAGCACGTGCTACCGCAGCACGAGAGGCCGAAATTACAAGCAGTCTGCCCCGCACAGCAGTGTTGATTGGGGAGCAAACACTGCGTGCCGCAACACGCCTGACCCGAGGGGCAGAGCGACGTTCCCGAGCAGCATTTGCACGCCAACTTTTGTGCTGCTTCGAACGGAGCTGCACCAAACCGTGTCACCCCATTGAAGTATCCTACCGCAGCACCCATGCACGCCGCGCGACTGAGTGTGCCCGCAGGATGTGCGATCTTGCACGCGTCCCACATCCGCTCCGTCATGAGCTGGTCGCAGTCTGCCTGGAGAGACTTGCAGGTATCGTAGCAGCGGTCGTGTGCGAAGCACGCCGGCCTAAATGTGACGCCGAAAAAGCTATCGGGTACTTGGATGAAGCCGCCCTCAGCCCCACAGCCGTTGGCTGAGCCAGGATAGGCTGGATTCTGGACCCGGTCTGGACAGCGCGCGAGGTCAACTGGAAGCATTGGCTGCAGCCCCGTTGGCGTGCAACACTGCTCCGAAGGGTTGAAGCTCTCCCCCCGGCAGCCGCACGATGCTGCCTGCATATCGGCGCCCCTGTCGGGGGCCGTAGGGGTCTCCCCCAAGGGTGCCGGCGCTGCCCATCCCTGACGCGCCCCGAGGCCACCCCATGCGGCGCCGACCATCCCAGCCACGAGTGCCTTTATCAGACCGCGACGGGACACGGGCGCAGCCGCGAGGCGACGGGCGAGCTGATCGACCAGCGGTTCTGACGCCGAGCGGCTTCGACGAGGATCAGAGGGCACGATGCTCATGTGCCTGCTGGGTCGTTGTGGGCGCAGGGTCCCGGCTTGAACCACGGGGGCCCTAAACATGGGACAGTAGTGCTGCGCTTATGGGCGGTCGGAGCGCTCACCGCTGCAACCGCAGTTCTGCCCGCACTTCAGGCTCACCGCCCCGGGGCGGGAACGTCAGCGACCCGGTGAATTGCTCCTGCCTGAACTCGCCTTCGAGTGAGGCGCCGAAGGTCAGGCTCAACTGTGCAGTTGCCCCGGCGCGTATCCCGCTGAGGGTGCCGTACGGCGAATAGTCCGGACGGGTAGGTTGCCCGACAAATACGTCCCCGGTCAGCGACCCTGCTGCCTCCTTGAACACGATCCGTACGTTCAATCTGTTTGCACCAACCCCCGCGGTCCCTGTCCACGCGCCCGTGACGTCTGCGGGTGGGGGCCCTGAGACCGGGGACGTAGGTACGGTCGGGTCCGGCGACTTGTCGCCACTCCCATCATTGACGCAGGCAGCGAGAGTTGCTGCGGCAGACAGCGCGGCGGCCTCGCGCCGCCAGGGCGCGTAGGCCAAACGAGCAGCGAGCGCGCGGGAGAGAGCGCGCGCGCGCGCCGCGAGGGAGCTATTCACAGCACCGCCCAGTTGGGAGCAGCAGGAGGTCGGCGTCCGCCAACGCGGCGGTTAATTCCGAGTATTGCGCGCCGCCGCGTTAGGCGCAAGCGTGCGAACTAGGTCGTGCTGACCAACTTTCAGCGTACGGCTGCGCGTCGATTTCTGGATTGAGGTGCTTGTGGACGCTGTACTTCTCGTTGCCCGCCTAACGCTCGCCATCGTATTCGGTGTGGCAGGCGTTGCGAAGCTCGCGGACCTTGCCGGGTCGCGGAAAGCGGTCGCCGATTTTGGCATTCCTGCCGTGCTCGCCCCCACGTTGGGCCTTTTAGTCCCGATTGCCGAGCTCCTAGTGGCCGCCCTTCTGCTACCGGCCAGCAGCGCGTGGTGGGGGGCGGGGGGGGCGCTGACACTCTTGGCCGCGTTCGTTGCGGGGATCGGCGCCAACATGGCTCGGGGGCGCAGGCCCGATTGCCACTGCTTCGGCCAGCTCCACTCTGCGCCTGTCGGGTGGCCCACCCTTGCCCGGAACGCCGCTCTCGCGGGGGTGGCGACCCTTGTGGTGGCGCAGGGCCCTTACGGCGCGGGCCCGAGCGCCCTCGCTTGGGTTGCTGAGCTGAGCGCTGGCGCCACTGCCGCGGTAGTCGCCGGCCTCCTCATCTTTTCGGCGCTGGGAGCGCTAGCCTGGTCCGGCACACAACTCCTAGCGCAGCAGGGACGGCTGCTTGTACGGCTTGAAGCTTTGGAAGCGCAGCTAGCGCAGGGTGCCGTCTCCCCGGCGCCCCCAGGCATCCCGTCCCCGACACCGCCGGCTCCGCAGGGTCGGCTGGTGGGCGCTCCCGCGCCGGCCTTCACACTACCGGCGCTCGCCGGCGACACGTCCTCCCTCGCCGATCTTCTGGCGTCGGGCCGGCCACTCCTGCTCCTGTTTATGGACCCGAATTGTGGCCCGTGCACCGCGCTGCTTCCTCAGGTCGCACAGTGGGTCCGCGAGCATGGCGACGTGCTCGCGTTCGCGGTCGTGAGTCGCGGGACGCCAAAGGAGAACCGGAAGAAGTTCGCCGAGCCGGGGCTTCCGCCGGTGGTGCTGCAGGAACGATACGAGGTGTCCGAGCAATACCAGACCCTCGCCACGCCCAGTGCAGTGCTCGTGCGGTCCAACGGGCGGATCGGGAGCACGGTTGCGGCGGGGGCGGAGGCGATTACCAGCCTCGTGGAGCGTTTCGCCGCGGGCATTGCCGCCCCAGGGTCCAGCGGCAGCGGCGCGATGGGCATGGGTACTGCCGCCCCCGTCCTCGCCCTGCCTGACTTGGACGGCCGCAGCGTAGAGTTGGCCTCGTTCCAAGGGCGGGACACGCTTGTGCTCTTCTGGAACCCGGACTGCGGTTTCTGTGACCGCATGCTCCCCGACCTGAAAGCATGGGAGGCAACGGCAGGATCGGGGGCGCCGCAGCTTCTGGTGGTTTCGACAGGCTCAGCTGAGGCGAACCGCGCGATGGGCCTTACCGTGCCCGTAGTGCTCGACGTGGACTCCGTTGGTGCCCGCACCCTCGGCGCCGGTGGCACTCCCTCCGCCGTGCTTGTGGACGCCGAGGGGCGGATTGCGTCCGACTTGGCGGTGGGCGCCCAAGCAGTCTTCGCGCTTGCGGCGCCCGTCGAAGCTTGGCGCGACGGCCCGACCGCAGTGATCGCCGTGGGTTGAAGAGTCGCCTCGACGGTAACTGCACTGCACGCGCAGCATCGCGACGCTCGGGCACCGAGGATTCGATCCCCGCACAGTCCGATGATGACACGATGGCGGGCGCGCTCGAGTCAGCGGCATGACCACTTCGACCATCGTCGCGACCGGGCTTCGCGAGCAGATGACCGCCCGAGACCGACATCACCAGCGGCTGCCCACCTCTAACGGCGGGTGCTGCCCCCTCTGAGGCCCTTCTGCACGTCCTTCGAGCCGAGCGCCTGCGTGCGCATTGCGTTGTGCGCGTCCAGCGCCTCCATGATCGCGGTCGTCAGCGCCGCGGCGAGATCGGGTGACGCCGCGAACTGCTCCTTCGTGTTGTTCGCAACCTGCGCCTGTAGCGTCGTCGACTCGAGCAGCTTGCCTTTGAGCACGTTGTTCACGTAGACCAGCTTCTCGTCGTCGGTGAGCTCACCGCTGAACCGCGGCGTCACGTGGCGCGGACTAGACGGCCACCGCCCTCGTGGTCCGCAGAGCCGATATGGGGGGGGTGGGCTGGCCCCGGCGCAGGGTACCATCTTCGCGCCATTGTGGCGGCTTGGGAATTCTCCACTACACTGGGTTGAGGGTGCTCGTCGCCGACGGCGCCTGTTCCCTTTACTCCCCGTTCTTATGCCAAGCAGCGCCATTCTATCTCCGAACCATCCGCCCGCCGTCGTCATGCTGCAGTTTTGCTGGGGAGAGATCCTTGAAGCGCTGGATTGGACGGACGTCAACGCCCAGCGTGCCATCCGTGCTGTGCTTAGGTCGGTCGTCGGACCCCTCGGTGCGACATCGCTGATGTCAGACACGCCGAATCATGTCGCACATGCGCGCGCTATTTCGTGGCTTGTCTCCAAGGGTGCGGTTCGTCCGGAGGAGCTGCCCGACACCGCGAGTGTGATCCATGTGCTGCACGAGCAGTTGGCAATCGTGAATCGGGTCAATTTCAACAAGGATGCGTTGATGCGGGATGTGGTGTGTCGGCTCGCTCTTCAGCGTGCCTGAGTCGACAGATCATTGCCCGGGGCGCCTGCGCAACGATGCTAACCGCGTCGACGACTCCCAATGTCGGCGCGGTCGACCAGCTCACTGCCATCAACTCCCGCTTGAAGAACTCGATGCTGCGGGCGTTCGGGTACGTCGCTTGGCGTTCGCCACGTTGTAGCTTGTGGCACGGCTGATCGATTACTCACCGTTCGGAGGCGCTCCGAGCAGCGGCGTGCCATCAGCATTGATACGGTAGGCGCGCCGTGCGCTCTACCGGCCCTCTTGTCTACCGCCCAGAGCGCTTCGCCAGTTGGCGATTTGAAACTGTTGAAGGGCACCGATGCGACGTGAGTGCGCCGTCGGTCGTGCTGGGTTCAGGGGTCATGGAGCGGCCTACCTTAGTCGTCACGCGCCTCCATCTTGCTAACGCGCACCCTGCTGTTCGTCTGCACGAATAGCTCTTCCACTTGCAGCCGTCCGGCCGATTTGCCCCACTCGCTCAATGCTTCGTCGTTGATCAACTGGCCGTAGTTGCGCTGCTGCTCAACGACTTCTGGGTGCTGGCATATTGGCTGTTCGAGTGCGAGGGAATGGGTCTGCTGCATTGCTTGTGCGTGCCGAGTGCTAGCCCTGTGATAGATGCTTCCGTTGCTGCGACAGGTTTCTTCGATACATGGGTGGCCGGGCCATCGAGAGCCCTTACGCTGTTTGAGGAGACCTTCGACGAGCAACCTTCCCCTCAAACATTCTGCCAATGCATACCGACCCACAGCCGTCCGAGTCAGCCGAAACTGCCGCGTCGTCCAACGAGCACGTACCTGCGCTGTCGCTCTTGCATACCGTCGCGCGCGCCCATCGCCGCACCGCGAAGCAAGGAGGCGGGCTTACGTCGACCGTCTGGCAGCTTGGCAGTATCCCCTTGGCATTCCCAGTCGCGTTTCCCGCGGCAGCGCTTCCGGCGAGCTTGCTGCCGCCAGTCCGCCAGGCGCGCTCGCGTGATCCGGTCGTCCATTCAGCATGGCTTCACTTGCTTTGGGACCCAACCGCTCGGGTAGTGTTGGGCCTCGCGGTTACGCCGTTTGCTCACGATACGCGTGCCGGCTCTCACCTGATCGCAGACGCTCTTGGTGTTCCTCAGCCGCTCTTTAGGCGCCTCGCGCAAATCAGCTCGATTCGCATGTGCAGCAGTGACCTGCGGCCGTCTCCGCCGGTGGTCATCGAGCTCCCGTGGGCATCCACCCTCCTAGCGAAGAAAGCGCGTGTGGCGGCGGCCGGCGGCGGCGTGCAGTTCAGCCCACTGGGCCGCCGCGCCGGCACAACAATCCAGCGGCTCACGCAGCAAATGGCGTACGTCGTGGAGATGTGCAACGCGATGCTGATTGCTGCCAACGACTTCCCCGGTCTCGCTGTCACATGCGACGCTCGCGGCCCAAACGGCGAACCGTCGCTTGAAGATCTCTACGCCTCTCTCGCGATCATGATTGGTTGGTGAGAACGTCGCCGCGTACGGCGCGATACGGCAGCGCTGCTATTCGGCCCGGGCCTGACGTCGCCAGGTCAACTCTCGTACGGCGCGGAGCATGGCGCGTCGAACGGGCATTGGCGCCTCAGAGACCAAGGGTCGCACGTCCGGCCCCGAATCCACGTGACTTGCCCGTCAATGCGCGCCTGCGGATCGAGCCACGAAATGTCGGGTGGTGTACCGAACGCATGCGCCAGCGAGAACCGGCCGATCCAATGATCCGCAAAGGCTGCAATCAGAATACCGTTGCCGCCACATGACTTCGTGGCACGTGCGGCCGCGTACGCGCACCCACACCCAACGGGGCACAGAGGTCGTGCGCGCGATAGTAGTACACGGCCCACTCGATGTACTGCGGGTGCTGCGGCGTCCTGAGTGGCGGCAGCCTATCTGGCCCGATGCGGAGACGAAAACCAAGGCCATCCAATGCTGTGACGGGCTCGGAGAGCACGGGCGCCGTCAGCCCCCCCGGCGTTGGTTGGCCGTGACGCGCGAATGAGTGTTGAGGCATACGCACATGCGTACGGCAGCGGGCGGGCCGGCGTCAACGAGGCACCACCTGCTATCCCCTCGTCCGCCACCGTGGGGTGGCTTCGACCATCCAATTCTGCGAAGCCAGCAGAAGTGCACAGGTGGGCACAGTGTACCTGATGCAGGAGACGCGCATCGTGAGGTATGTCGCCGAGGACGACAGACGGCAACCATGAGCTGCGCACGCTTCGTATGTCGACGAATGAGGCTTGGTCACGCAGTCAGATGCGTGGCAGAATGACGCCCAGCGGTGCGACCAGTGTTCACGTCGTCACAGGCGGGCCGCATAGCTCAGCCGCCGCGCCCATGACTACCTATCGCTTCACCTGATGTGCCGTGGTCGCGCGTGTATCAACGGCCGCAGGCTCCTCACGCGTCAGTCGCACGCGCGAGAATGCGCCGTCGGACGTTCTCACTGGCCGAACCGGCTCGCGGCGACCTGAGCCGATGTCGCTGATATCCCGGGTGATCTGCTGGACCAAGGCATCATGTGCCGCACGCCTGCTATCTCGTTCCTTCCGCATGTTGCTCTCTCCTCCTCCGCGGGTTTCCGCACCATTCTATATCCTACCACTAAAGGCAGGCTCCCGGCGACTCATCCCTTCAAAACGCATGCCCCCGGGGAGCCGCCACCCACCCCCAAGCGCCGTGTGGCCCCGCGATTCTACCCCGTGGGAGGCGTACCCACGACCAGGGTATACCCTCGATAGAGCTACGTGAGGCTGTCACGGCGTGACAATTCGGCCCGCTATGTGCTGGGCTTCGCAGGCGCAGCTCGCAAAACAGCTGGGTGCTTGCGCTCTAGCAAGACGATCATCTCCGCCAACATCCACAAAAGCGGACGGACCAAGAGCAGAAAAAGTTTCTGCGTGTCGGCATCCTGCAGCATGTTTGGCTGACTGCAGTTGATGTTAAGTACCCCGAGTCGGTGCTGCTTGTTCGCTGATCGCGCAAGCGGTAGTGACACAAAACTTTGGATGTGCGGCACTTCTTCGAGCATATGCTTTTTGATGGCGCTGGACAGATGTTTCCGCACCGAGCGTTGATCACATTTTGCAATCAGGGCCTCGAGTGTGGGACAGACATCCATCTCGCCGGCACAGAACGCATGCGGTGCGCCCGGCAGGGTCAGCCAGCCATCTTCTGCTGTGTGCCTCACTTTCGGAACGGGCATCGCAAACGACGGAAGCGCCGCATCTATTCTCGGCGTGGTGGCGGTGGGATCCGTGATGACCGAGAGACGACCAAACAGATCGAGAATACCATCGAGCGGCTCCCCGGTATGAAATCGTAACCGCCGGTCCACGTCCACTCGGTCTGCGACTTTGATGGATGTCCATGGCCGATACCACATCACGTTGGCCGAGAACGTCACGTCGACTGGACTTTTCTCAAACTTCTGCGCGAGGCTCGCCGTCGCCAGCAAGAGCGACCGCACCAGCTCTGCCGCCTTCTCCGCTTCCGTGGAATTTGGCCGTCGCAGCAGCAGTTCCTGCGCCGCGACGGCCGCTTGGTGCGACCGCAGGAAGAAATCGTCGAACGTGCCTAATAAGTCCGTTGGCGGCATGCGTTCGAGACGCACCGCGGAGCGTTCGATCTGTGTGCTGAGCTTCTCCGTCGCCTCACGCGCTTCGAGTCGCGCGGCTTCAGCGTCCCGCTGCGCAGCGATTCGCCGCTGCGTTTCCTCCGCCTTGTCCCGCTTCGTTTTCCGCTCTTTGAGCCAAGTGAACAGAGCAGCGATTGCGACGAGCATCCAAAAGCCGAAGGCAGGCCATGACCACGCGCCCGGGCCCCAGTAAAACGGCCATGCTCGTCGAATTGCCCCGTCGCGCGAGAGGATGCTGATGACGGTCGCGAGACCCAGCGTCAGAAACGCGATGGGTGGCCACGACGCGATAGCTGTGACACGATGGTCGACCCCATTCCACACCCGGGCTATCGGATGCGTTCCGGCCACTACCACGCTTGTGTCGGCGCCCGGTGGGGTAGTGGGCAACGGCAGGGCGGTCGAGGGCGTGGTGTCGGTGGAATGAGCAGGAAGAGACAATCGTTGAAAACGCTTGAGGAAACACGGTGCACTGAAGCACGACCCTGTTCGACCCGTGTGCCAGCGGCATGAGGTGGTGCGCCGTGTCGAATGCTGTGGAGGACCGGATCCCTTCGCCCTCGCGCGTTACCGACGCCGCTGTGCTGCCGAGACTCACCACGCGTGGCCTTACCGACTGCGTCGGCCACGCGCATCACGCAATCAGCGGAGACGACGCCCGGCATACACGGCGATGTGTAACATAACGTAGGCCCGCGCTGGCAACGGGAACACCAATGATTCGTCGACCTTGCCGATTACGTCCGCTCGGACGACGGGTCTGCGCGAATTACCGGCGGCAATCGGCGCGGGCCGCCACGCTGCGATTGGCCGACACGATGGTGCGGGTGCGACCGGTACCCGGTGTCGTCGACCCGGTGCCGCACTGCCGTCTACTCCTGGGAAACGATACCCCCTTCTGCCCACGGAGATGCTTGTATGAGCGCACCCAAGTTTTTGGTCGTTGTCCAGCGAGGCGCCGAGCCGCGACATGACGCCCGCATTGTGCACGCGCTGCTGCCCTTGGTGTTGGATCACCTGCGGAATGCTGACCATCAATCGGCGCAGCCCGTCGCGGCGCGCGGCGCACCAGCGTCATTGCGTGTGCGTCCGCGCCAGCTAGCACACGCCGACTGTACAGCGCATGCATAATCCGCTGCGCACGCCCACACCCGTGCTGCCTGCGTCCGGTGCATCGGCCGTGGCGGCGCTATGTACGCTACCGCAGGAAGTGCTGCGCGCGCCGTCGACCGCCATGACGTCCGCCGTCTCCTCGCGGTCGCCAACCGCTTCACACGTTGCTGCGTTCGTCGCGTCTCAACGCATACACACCCCGACGACTGTGCGGCTCGCGTTCAGCTACGCGCGGCAGTCCGAAGAGTTTCCGGACGGAATCGCCCGACAGCATGAGGAGAACGCGCGCGTGGCGGCCGCCCTGGGCTTCACGATCCCCGATTCCCCCGAGTTTCGCTTCTCCGATGACGATACCTCGGGGAAGCTCAAGAGCCGCGACGCGTTTAATCGCTTGCTGGACCGGATCACCAACGAGACGTCGACGGTCGGTGCCCTCTTCATCCGTGAACGGTCGCGGATCGGTCGCTGGAATGACCCGCGGCGACACGACTACTACGCCGTGCTGTTCGCGGACCGCGGCGTGCCCATCGTCGAGAGCTGTGATCCCCATTGGGTGGACTGGGACAACGACACCTCCGATGAGGTCACACTTCGCTTTCTTCACAGCACGCTCAAGAGCATTCAGTCTCGCAATGAGCGCATCGAGATCGTCAAGCGGACGAATCGTGGCACGCGCGCGAACCTCAAGCAGGGCTACTACACGCTGAAAGCGCCCTACTACGGAACGGATCGGTGGGTCGCGTGGGCGCACTCGCGTGAACCCTTCCTCAAGCTCGAACCCGGTGTACGCTACGCGCGGGACGGGTGCGGCATTGTGCTGCGCTGGGCGACCGACGGCTCAATCCAAGTCGTCCGGGACATCTTCGCGTGGATCATGTCTGGTCGGTCGCTCGGGTGGATTGCCCGGGAGCTGACGCAGCGACACGTCCAGCCGCCGAGCGCGCGCTATGCGACGTCGGCCAGCGGCGGGCGCTGGCACAAGGAGATCGTTCGGAGGATCGCACGCAACCCGATCTACCGCGGCGACCTTCTGTATGGACGCACCAGCAAACGGTTCCGCGGCCAAGAGCCGGTGCTGGCACCGCAGGCCCATTGTGAGGCGTTCGGGATGATCCTCTATCTCGATTTTCTCGCTGAGCCTCCCATCAGTCGTGGGGACTTCGAGGCCGTGCAAGAGCGGCTCGATCAAAACATGCGGCAGCATGCAGCACGCAGCCGGAAACGTCGGCCCTACGCGTTGTCTGGTGTCTTGACGTGTACGACCTGCAGCCGGAGCCTGCACGGGTTCTGCTCCGCGCCGGATCGACTCGGTGCGGTGCGGACGTATTACCGACACAGCATCTCCCGCGGCCGTGGGACGCGCTGCCCGCACGAGAACCGGTACGTTCTCGCCACACCGCTCGACACGACCCTCGCCGAGCTGGTGCAGGATGCGCTGGCGGACGGACGGCTGCAGGACCTGCTGGCCGCGGAGGTCACCCGCTACCTGGATGATCCGCGTCAGCGTGCGCGCGCGGAGGAGCTGCAGGCATGCACCAAAGAGATTCAGGACTTGGAACGCGAGCTGGATCGGCTGTGTGAAGAGCTTGGTCAGTGCACGCAAGCGACGTGGGAGCGGTCGCTCCGCACCCGCAAGGATCGACTTGTGTCGCGGCTCGACACGCTGGCCACGGCACGTGGGGCGCTTGCGCGTGAAGAGGCGCACTTGGTGGCGGTCGAACATGAGCTGATTCATTCCGGCGCCGATCTGGTGTCTCTGCGCCTGTTGTACGACGGGGCGCCCGACGTGGTGCGCGTGCGGGTGCGGGACAGCCTGCTCGAATCGGTCCAAGTGGATTTCGGCGCGCATCGGGTGGACTTTCGTGTCCGCGCGGCCACGACCGCGACAACGCAGAGCGCATGAGCTCAATTCGGGGTCACATGGGGATACAACCGCGGCGCCCGATGACGATGCGATGACGACCGGCGTGATCGTTCCTCGATGCCAACCTCTCCCGATGTAGAGCGTGACCGCCGCGAGGCCCTGCTTGCGCGGGCGACGCACCACGACGCGCTGGCTGCGCAGCTGCGGCGGATCGTCGCGCTCCTCGACGCCCCGGACGGATCCACCGCACTCCCGCCGCACGGCCCTTCGACCTGTGGAGATCCGGTCTTGCCGGGGCCAACCCTGCGCATTCTGCGTTGATCTGGTCGGTGGGGAGCGGATGTTCGATGGACCCGGTACCGACGTGGCGGAGCCGTCCCATCCGACCGGGCGACCGCGTGTGGGCGGCCGCTCCGGTCACCGGGGTGTGGGGGGTCACGCTTGCCACGGTTCCCTCGCCCTGGCGTGTGCCTATGTCGTTGCCCACACCCCTTCCCACCCGGCCGCAGGTGGCCGGCGCGCATGGGCATGCGCGGGTGGCTCCTAGGAGCCTAGACGAGCTTGGGTGGCGCTCCCACGGCCGTGCCCTATGCTCTCCCCGCGATCATGCCGATTCGCGCATACCCCCTCTACTGGCCTGCCAATGCCCAGACCTGACGACGCGTCCACCAATCCCTCCTCCGCAAGCGTGCCCGACGATCCTCGGCGACTCGTCCGCGTCCTCAAGCGGTTGGCTGTGGCCCACCTGCGCCTTCGTTTGTATGGCCTGCCGAGAGTACCGACCGCGTGGCGGATCGGGTCCGCTCCTCTCAAGGTCATGGTCGCGTTTTCGCGGATTACTGTGCCGGAACCGCAGGGTGGCCCGTCAGAGCGCCTCATGGGCGCTCCACATCACAACTCTCACCCGGCGTGGCTTCATCTCCTGTGGGATCCTCGTGCCCACCTCGTGTTTGGCCTTGTCATCTCGCCAGATGAGGTGGATGAGGCGGCTGCGGCGTGGCTGCTTGCCAAACAATGGGGCCTCGCTGTCCCTGAACTCGACGCGCGCTTTGACCTTGGCCTCCTGACCTCGCCGGTGCCTATGGTAGGGTGCCCGACGCCGTTGCTGGTGGAGCTTCCGTGGCCTTCTGCCGCGCTCCCGGCGATGATCCGTGCCACGGCCGCTCGCTACGGTGTGCAGCTCACCCGCGCACCGCGATCCGCGGCGCAGCAGGCGCGTCGGCTGGGCGCCGCCGTGCACCTCGACATCCGTGCATTTCGCAAGATCGCGGGGGCAACGCAATCCTCGGCCGAGCGCGATGATGTCACGGCGGAGGTGCGAGCCTCCGGTGTCTTGCCTCTGGTCGATTTGTATGGCGAGGTCCAGAGCGCCGTCGGCTGGTGAGGGTGCCAGAAGCCTCCCTCACGCCGTAGTAGGGAGTGATCGTCGTGGCCGGCCTGAATTGCCCCCCGCGAACCATCCGCGTCGGCCGACCCCGGTCCCGTTTGGCGAAGCTGCACCAGCAGGCCGGCGATGCGAGCCGTCGGATGCTCAAGATGTTGCGGGCGATCCGCCAGCCGACCGGACATTCCGCCTGACGTAGCGCATCGAGTATCGCATCGGCGAGTTCGCATTGCCCGTGAAATGAGGCATTGGAGACGAATGCATTGGACCGTGGACTCGGCGCGCTGCTAACACGCCCACGTCGGTCGCTCACACGTCGGCCGCGGTTGACAGGCCAGCATGCCGCAGGGGACGGTGCCACGTGTCCGTCTATGCGTGGGAAACTGCCAGCTGGTCGGCCCCTTCTCAAGTCGGTTGTTGGACTGGCGTGGTCCGCAGGCAGTTGCTCTCACGCTCGTTGGGCCGCGTGCGCGCGTTCCCGCAGCCTGTCCTGTGACACATGTGCGTCCAGTGCGTCGCCGTCCTCTGCTCGCTCATCCCTTTGGTGGAGTGCGTATGGTTCATCCGCATCGTCCGAGTTCCGAGCCACCGCGCCACCGTGCCCTGCGTCCTGCCGATGACGGCGCGACGTTCCTCATGCACCTGCGCGCGGTGCAGATGGGTGGGGCCGCCGCGAGCCTCGCCTTGGAGGAGCTGATGACGGCGCTCTATCCACGCATCCGATGCTTTCTCGCTGCACGCCTCCGTCACTGGCGCGATGCACACGATATGGTGGAGGACATCACGCAAGAATCCGTGGTGCGGTGCTTTCTCCACGTACACACGTGTCGGGCCGACTCGGACCGCAGTGTTCTGGCGTGGGCACTGACGACCGCTCGGCACGCCCTCATCGACCTGCTGCGTGCGCCGAGTACCCAACTGATGGCGCAACAGTTCGCGTGCGACCTGCTCGACGATCTTGAGGCCGCGGTGGCATCATCGCGCATTGCGCGACGGAAGGACGCGGCGTTGGAACAGTCGTTTGATGCGGCCGCTGGACGACGCGCTGACGAGGCGCCGGCGCGCGAGCTGCTGATGCAGTTGGCGGTCGAGGCATACACCGATGCGGCGAGCGAGACGGGCGAGTTGCTGTGGTGGCGTTTGGTCATGGGCGCGGAGTGGTCCGATGTGGCCACGCACCTCCAAACGACCGCCGCCGGCGCGAAGCGGCGCTTTCAGCGTGCACAGGCGACGTTGGAACGGACCCTGCGGACGCGCATCGCCGCACTGCCGGACGAGACTCGGCACGCGGTGCAGGCCCTGGTGGAGCACTATCTTGCCGTTGACTCGACTACGTCGCACGACTCGGAGGAGCACTCCTGCGCCGACGCCGGCGAGACTTCGAGCATGCGCGGTGCGCCGGGGGTCGCGGCGCGTGCGAGCGACTCCGCGCGACACACGCGACGCGCAGCCGCGTCACCATGGGCTCCGCTCCGTCGCCGTTCCGCATGATGCTCATGACGATGTGGGGCGAGACACGTCGTGCCGCGGCTGAGACCGTGTCCATGCCGGTGGGCGGGCTCCCCTCACCCGCCGGCACTTTGGATTCTGTGCCACTCGCTTGCACCCTGCGCGCTGAATCCACGCGATCCTGCCGTGCTGGCCGCCCGTCGAGCAGCGGACCGGGGACGGCCCGGATTACCGTCTCGCGCGTGCTACCCTTAACTTTTCGCGTCCGCGCGTCCCATCAGAACCGCCGAACCCGTCGAAGTCGATATCCGTCGCTGGTCGGGCGGTCGTCTCGGCGCTCGCCGCCATCGTCGCCCGCCCCTGTGTCGCTCTTTCGCTCGCTGTTTCATCGCTTGTTTCAGCGCACGCAGGCATCGTCAGCCCCCGTCGATGGCGGGGCACTGCCGGAGATACCGGTTGCGGCGCCACTCCACGAGCCGGACGCGGACGCCATCCGTGCGTCCGTACGGGCAGCGGCGGCCGAGGCGATGCGGCGCCAGGCGATGGTCGCTCCGCGCCGCGGCACTGACGCGGCCCGAGACGCGGCGAGCGATTCCCTGGATAATGCGGGCGACGGGCGTGCTGGCAAGGCCCAAGACCGAGGCGGCGACCACCGTCCAGCACCCGATTAAGTAGTCACGTACGCGGTGCCGCGTCACGACGCGCGATGTTCGCCCCTCAAGCTGCCTTGCCCCCGGAGGGGGTCTGACGGACAGCGAGCGGGTAGAGCTGCGGGTGGCAAAGTCCGCGGAAGGCGCAGCGTGCGCAATCGCGCACATCGGTGCGCATGCGGAACGTGACCATCGGCTGCGGCACATTCGCGTCTGGGTCAAGTTGTCGCGCGCTAAGCACGTTGATGTTCTCGACCAACCGCGTTCGTGCGGCGGCCAGATCATCCGCATCGAATCCACAACGGGTCACGGAGTCGGCTCCATCGCCAAGCGCCACGACTTGGCCACTCATTGGCATCGTCGCGGTAACATTCGGCAGCAGGCCATCCGCCAACGCCGTTGCATACGTCAGCAACTGGTCCACGACGCCATCCCCTCGACCAGTCTTCAGATCGGTGATCACGATGTGGGACGGGTTGCGCGTGACGAGATCGGGTGCCGCAAAGAGGGTTACCGAGCCGACGGTGAGGCGTGGATCCCGCCACGTGATGGCGCCGAACGGCGGCGGGACGAAAACGTGCGCGGACCCAGCGCTCCGGACCTCCTCCCAGAGTGCATCGCATCGCCAGAGCGTATCCATCAGGAACGCGAGTCGGTCGCGATAACGCGCCAGTGACGGCCCAGTCGGTTCGTCACCGTACAAGAACTCTTCGAGCATGGTGCCGCGTGGGCAGCGGGCGTTCACCAGATACGACGTGTGTGCGCCACGAGCGGCTTGCCACACTGCGTTCAAAGAATCGCGCGCCGTCGTCATCATCACGTCGAGCGCGGGCGGGCGTCCCTCACGCAGCACGGCGTCGACTGCAGTTGTTGCGGCATCATGCAACACTGTCCCCAGCAACGCGGGCATGGTGGTCGTGCGCTTCAATCGGTACGCCAGCGCTGATGCCGTACCGGCCGGGGCCGCCCACCCTTGCCACGCTTGATACACACGCAGGAAATAGGCGCGCGGGCATCGCTGGAACGCGGTCCATCGGGACTCGGAGTAGCCAAACTCCGGAAACGGACGGTCGAACGGTCTCAATGCTGCCATTTGTAACCCCCTGATGCCTCGCGTGACTGCGTCAACGGAGGCGGAGCCGCCACCGGGGGAACTCCGAGCGCAGCGCACTGCGCCGCTGTTCCCGGGTGGAGACGGCAGCGCGGCACCGGCCGACTCACGCAGGCGTGCAGTCAGCTGGAGGGCGACGTATGTTCGAGACCGTCGGAGGTATCGGCAGTGGCAGACATGGGTGCGGCGTGGGGCGCGGCGCGGCAGCGATGTGCCGACGTCGGTCTGTGGACGTCCGCCTTCTGCCGTGCTGCACCGTGGTCTCACCGGGTCGCCCACGCGATTGCAGCAGGATGACCACGGCTCTGGTACGCGTCCGGGCACCCCACAGGACTTGCTGCGTCGTGCGCCTGGTCCGGTCCTCGCGACGAGCACCCTGTCGGGCATTCGTCACCTCCGTGGAGGCGTTTCCGTTCTGAGCGCGCTCTGCTCTCGGTGAGCGGCGACGCTACCGCTGATCCTCGGCGACGACCGCGAGCGAACGCTGGATTGCGAGTTCCGCGGTGAGTGCCGCGCTGCGCTCAAGGGCATGACACAGCGCTCGGGTGACGCCTTCGGTGCGAAGGCGTCGCGGTGACTGGCCGGTGTAGCGCCGAAGCTGGTTGCGTAGGGCACACGAGCTCGGATATGCGAGGAGCTCGGCGACCTGCTGTATGGTGCGCCCCCGCTCCTCCAGGTAGTGTGCCGCGATCAGCAGCCGGGCCCACCCAATCACCCATTGTGGACTCGGAATCCCGGCGTCCTCGCACAGCTTTCGCAACGAACGCTCCGGGACCCCTGCGGCGTTCGCAAGCTCGCGTGCGGTGAGCGGAGCCTCCCCAACGCGAAGCGCGGTCTTGAGCAACGTGACTAACGCGTCCGGAATCTGCGGCTGAAATTCCTCCCACACCCGGTGCGATACTCCTTGCGCGTACGCGCGCGCCAGCGCGATCCACACCGCATTGGGGTTGAGATCCGAGTCGACCGAGAGCACGTCGGTCAGTCCGGATCTGCCGAGTGCTAGCATGCCCTGGTGCGATGAGGTGCCCTCCACGAACAGCGCGACCACCGCAACATGCGGATACAGCGTGCGGAAGCGGCGAAACGCGCGAATGTCCTCGGACTCTTCGCCCACGGGCACCACGATCAACACGCAGGCACCGCGTGTGATGCGGACAGTTTCGATAGCCTCGTCAACGGATCCGGCGTGCACGACGGCGGCAGCTCCGCCCACCATCTGCCGCAGGCGCGCGCCAAGTCCCGTCGAGACGGCAACGGCGATAATCGCGGACGGAATCTGCACACGCCGCCGACCAAGCATCATTGGGGGTCTTGATGCGACTGGCATGGCTGCAGCATTGGCACAGGGCGACGGTGACACCGAGTGGGTTAGAAGGAGAAGAGGTGCGCAAGCGCGAGACGCCGCCAGGCACCGAGCCGAGGGGCACGCGGCGAGCTGAAGGGCTCCCACCAAGCAGCGGAACGGTGGCGTACGTCGACGTGTTCAGTCGTGTGGCTGTGTGCGGCGTCGAGGCCGCGCGCGAGGGCGTCCAGCGCAGGCAGCCGCTCTGAAGATCCAGCACCTGCAATCGATCCGGCTTCCGCCATTTCCTGTGTAGCTCGGGGAAGATCTCCGTGCGCGACCGCGATCTCTGCATCGCACATCGCCAGAAGCAGTACCAAGGCAGTTGCATTGTGCGGTCGCGCGGAGTGACAGCGCGCCGAACTCCGTCTGCCTGACGTCGCACGCACTCAAAGTGGGTTCACGCTCGTCCACGGTTGATCGCCACGGCCGAAGTCGTTCATTAACGCGCCGTCCGTCATCGTTGGTTGCAAGCGCCACCCGGAGTCGCAGCGCCACATCTCCATGCCGATGAGCCCCAAATTCTTCCCACCGCTCCCAACGCCTCCATGCTGATCGTCGTACGCTGCGGCGTTTCCAGACGTGACAGCAACGCTGCACGCGTCGACCACGAATGTTTGCACGCATCTGCGGGCGCTCCGCGTGGCAGGAACCTGGCGGGATTTCCCAGCGGCACCGCTTTACGATCCGATGTATGCGGACAGCGCTGATCACGGACTCGAACAGATGACCCCTCCGCACCGGCAGTCACTGCAACAGTATGGAGTAGCGTAGCACCCCGGTGGTACACGTGCGCCGGTGCACTTTTCCTATTCGGCCCCGCTACTGCCTCGCACTCGCGGCCGGGGCACCAGTTGCCATTCGGTGGTTCGCTATCCAATGCGGCCGCATTGGACGGCCACAACTGTTCACTGCCGAGCCATGCAGTCCGCGCATTCTCCGCCCGGACCGTGAGTGGTTTACGCCGCCGCGCCGGGCGAGGCTCTACTACCCGCGCTTCGACCCCCGATCACTCGAATCACCGGGGTTCCATACCAGCAATCGGAACGTGCTGGGCGTGAGCGATGCGGTCGGCACCTGCCCCGGGTCCTTAGGACCCGCCTTCGTCCTCACATGTTTACAGAAATGCTCGATCTTGTTCGCGTCGCGCTTCGCCAACCGGATGGCGTGACGGTTACCCAGTTTCTCACGCAACTCAGCGAACTTCCGCGCTTGCCGCGGTCAGCGGGGCACTCCGGTCGGCAAGGATGAAAACTACCGTCGCTCCTTGGGTGCCCGCGACAGGGCCGGGACCGCTCCGGTCGCTGCTGATTCGCGGCGATCCCGCACAGCCCGCGCTGCCGGCCGCGGCCCTCCAGCAGCAGACCGGCGCCGGCGGCGCTTCGCACGCTCGCCTGCAATACTTCGTGGTTTGTGGCGCCGCATCTCCGGCGTGTTCTTGATTGTCTCAACAGGGGCCTTCGCGGACTTACCGTCGCGCAGGCTTCGCGACCTGTTATCGCGCTCCGTTAGCCTCCAGTGACCGGTAGCGCGGACGGCGCCGTCATACGATGGCAGCGCCAGACAGTCCGAGTCCGCTAGGCCGACGCGAATGAGTAGCGTGCGGGCGCTTTCTCCAACGTTGCAATACTGATGTGCGGCCAGACTGCTCGCTCTGGGAACTCATCTTCACGGGGGCGGAAGAAATGCAGCATGACGACTTGCGAGTACTGCAGCCGCAGCTGGGGCTTTCCATCGGGGCCCTTTTCGGCGAGCTCCTGAATCCAGAACGTCGATTTCATGGTAGCCGGCTCGGCCTCTCGCACCGTGAACGGCAGATTGTTAATGCCACCGCTCTTGCGGGATGAATCGACCGTCAACGTTGTCGTCCGGACAATGTTTACGCCCCTGTTGGCGAAACGCAGGATGTCGTTCATATCGGCGGGACTAAATCCCGGAAACCCCGGGACGCCGACAACGTTTCCCATGAACGGATGGTCGATGTAGTGCTTGTAAGGCTCGAGGTACGGATCAGATTTAAAATCGTAATCCGGCGTGCGAACGTCCTCGAACTGTCCTGATGGAAGACCGCTGAGCGGTGGAATCTTCGGCATGCCTCGGTGGACCGTGGCGATGCCAGGCGCCAGCACCGAGTTTCCATGCGGGATGGATGCCAACCGCGCCACCTTCAGTTCCACCTCGGTCACCTGACCAAGCTTGATCTGATCGTCCTTGGTCCTACGATTCTTCTCGTACAGCCATAAGCCCGGCTCGTGATGGATTGGCAGGCCGGGGCCGCCCGCTAGTCCACTATGGGGGCGATCTTCAGCCGCCACCTGTGCGAGCTTCTGCTCATAATCGAGTGTGACGACAAACTGGTCGGGTGCGGAGGCGCCCGGCCTGGACAACCCTCGATTTGGCACATCATCGTCGACAAAGGAGAACCGGAGTTCTTCGTCGTACTGATTCATTAGCACGCGAAACTTGAACGGCCCGCGTTGAAACGGCAGCGCGATCATGTTCCACCCGGTGCCGCGCCCGACCCACGCCCCCACGAGATGCTCCAGCGGCCCAAGGTCTTCCGGTGATGGCGTCTTGCGATTGGATAACCTCTGTGGCGTGGGAAGGACCACAGAGGCAAACGTACGAAGTCTGCCATCTGGTTCACGGTCGACTGGTTCGACGACATCTTGTTCGACGTTGCTCGGTTCTAGGTCATCGTGGTCCGCATTGATAGCCATATCGAATCTCCTTGCAGGGCTAAGGTGAGTGGCAGTTGCGCGATCATAGTGACGGACGTGCGAAGCGACATTCTTTTATCGGTCAGAAGATTACGTAAACGGCCATAGGCGGCCCACGCTTCACTCTCACGCTTCGATGGCCTCCTGCATCGGCGTCAGTAGAGATTGGCGCATCCGTCGATCCAAACATTTGCATGGTTCGTCTCGGCGCGGGAGGAGCCTGCCATGACCATCCGTGCCGTACGTGTGCGCGCTCATGCGTTGTTGTCGGACGACGTCCGAGATGCCGCACAAGGCTACGAGAAGTAGTGGGGCTGAGCAGACGTGTCGTCGCAGTGCTGCCAGCTTGCGGGCGGCGCGAATCCGATGCCGGCGTAGCATGCGAGCGGAAATGCACACGCGGCATCGCGCCGCCGTCTACGGCTGCACGGCGCGCGTCGGTGTGGCCAGCGTCGCGTGTGCCCTCCGAGCGCACCAGTTGGCCGGAACCGGTCTTGAGTGAGCCGTGCTACCCGTGGACACCACACCGCACGCTCGCGATTTGGACAGCGTGAGTTCCACGTGTCGGCGCACGCATTTCGCGAGGGACACTGCGCTCGGGAGCCGCAGCATAGCGGCGTTGCCGCCGCGTACCTGCGATCACTCATCTCGCTCGCGTTCACCAACACCGGATGCCAGCGAGGTGGTGAACGCGGCTCGCACAATCACGAACGACACGATGCCGTCCAATGCGTCAGCATTCGGGCTCGGCTCTGGCGCCTTCGCGAGCGCAGGGCCTGCGCCGAGGGTCATGAGCAGAACGAGCTGGGCCGGAGGACGAAGCCGGCCTGCGGAGTGCTGCAAGCAGCGCGCCCATGCTTGAGCGGTCGCATTCGACCAGTGACCCGTCCGCCCGTGTTCCACATCATCAGTCGCAGTCAGCCACGGCGCGACGGCCGGTTACGTATCCCGCGCTCCGATTACGAGCGCGCGGATCGCCGCCCATTCGTTACCGTCGACTGCCGACATGGCGGACGCCAAGGTCCGCACCAGACGGCGACCGGGTTCTGTCGATGGTGAGTCGTCGATGGCTTTCGCCTTTGGACGACCTACATTCCCCTTCCCTCCGACGCCATGCACGCCCCCCTGAACGAGTACAGTTTCGATCTCGCTGCGGCCATCGAGGCCGCGCGCGTCTGGCGTGAGCGGACCCCGACACGGAATGCCAATCAGGCCCACCTGGCGCAGGGCGAACTTTGTGCAGTGGAGCCAAAGGCGCGTTTGGCAAAGCATGCGAATCGGCTGCTGGCCCACGTGAGGAGCGCTGCCGCGGCGGCGCCCGACGATGCCGACGTCGCGTTGTCTGAAGAGCTGACAGCACTGCTTCATCAAGGACAGCTGGATGAGGACGACATTGACGACGTCGTGATGGAGCGAGTTATCGGGGAGACCCGGGATTTTCTCTCCGGTGAGTTCCTCGAGCGTGGAGCCGTTGTCCTGCGGCGAATTGGCCGCATCGGCACTGATCTACCGAGAGGGCGCCGAAGCTTCGGCACAGGATTTCTTGTTTCGCCGCGATTGTTGCTGACGAATCACCATGTGCTCTCGTCCGCAGCGCGTGCTGCCGCATCCGTCGTCGAATTCGACTACCAGCTCAATCGTGTGTCCGCGCCGCGCCGCGTCCAACAATTCCGGTTGGAGCCAGACACGTTCTTCTTGAACGACCAAGCGCTTGACTTTGCCCTTGTCGCGGTATCGCCGATGTCGGATGCCGGCACACCGCTCGCGACGTACGGCTGGTGTCCTCTCATCCCTGAAGAAGGGAAGATCGTCCACGGACGCTGCGTCAATATCGTGCAGCATCCGCGCGGTGAAATGAAGCAAATCGTCATTCGACAGAATGAACTCGTCGATATCCTCGACAACCATCTGCATTACGTGGGCGATACGGAGCCAGGATCATCAGGATCGCCGGTATTCAGTGATGGATGGGAGGTCGTTGCCCTGCACCACTCGGCAGTCCCGAAAACGGATGGGCAAGGCAATTTGGTGCGCGACGATGGGGTGACGCGCTGGACCAAGGGGGATGACCCACTCCTGCTCGGATGGACGGCCAACGAAGGCGTCCGCATCTCGAAGATTGTCGCGGCCATCCGCAACGCGTCCGTCAGGCCACACGAGGTTGCGTTGCGTGACGAGGTGCTCAAGGCCGAGGAACCTACGGCGGCCTTAATTCCAAATAGCAATTCTTCATTTCTCCCATCCGAGCTCTTAGTGCCAAATTCTCATCGCGGTGAGTCTCCGGTTCTTCCACAGCCAATACTGCTGCACGCGGACAGTGCACCCTCTGGATTGACCGTCACCATCCCGCTTCAGATCACATTCACATTTGGGACGCCGATTGTAGGCAGCCGGCGTGTAGTTGAAAACCCTAGTGGCCAACTCAACGACAGTGGGGGTCAAACGGACGGGTCGCCTGTGGTCGCACGAAGCCGTGCAGATGGACAAGTCGAGGTCGGACTTGAGGCCATCACTCCCGACCCCAATTATGACGACCGGCCAGGCTTTGACGTCGACTTTCTGTCGACGCGCGTCGCGATGCCGACGCTTGACGCCGTGCTTCAACGCGATGCCTTGACGCTGGATGACGGTAGCGTTGAACTCAAGTACCATCATTTCAGCGTGATCATGAATCGGCGCCGACGCCTCGCCTTCGTAGCCGGAGCCAATTTCGATCCGCACGCGCGACACGTGCACACGCGAGACGGTGGCGACCGCTGGTTTTTTGACCCACGGATCTCCAAAGATGCTCAGGCGGGGAACGAGTACTACGCACGAAACCCGCTGGATCGCGGCCATCTCGTTCGACGTGCCGACGCGGCTTGGGGCGCCACGCGGGCCGAGGCGAAGCGCGCCAACGACGACACCTTTCACTTCACCAACTGCTCTCCACAGCACGAGATCTACAACCAGAGTTCAAAAGCAAGCGAGCGCGGGTTGCTGCTATGGGGCGGGTTGGAGAACCACGTGGCAAGCGAGGGCGCGCGCGGCACCTCCAAGCTTTCGATCTTCAACGGCCCCGTGTTCCGCTCCCGCGACACCGACTACAAGGGTTTGCAACTACCGCACGAGTTCTGGAAGGTGATTGCCTTTGAACGGGACGATGCGTCGCTTGGGGCTGCGGCGTTCGTCTTGAGCCAGGCTGACCTCATCGACAACATTCCGGATGAAGATTTCGAGTCTGGTGACTACGAGCCGTTTCAAGTCAGCATTCACGATCTGGAGCGGCTGACCCGACTCGACTTTGGAGATCTTCGCAAAGCGGATGCACTTGAGACGGAGAGCAACGAAGCACGGCTGGAAGGTGGTACGCGGGCGACACCCATCCGTCGTCTCCGCGACGTGGCGCTCTAGTCACGCGGGGATGTCGGACGCCGGTTCACGACGCGCATTCTCCCAGGATACCTGAATCGTCTGGTGTAGGGGCTTACTCGACCCAGACCCCAGGCAGTTCAATCGCGTGTGAGTCGGAGTCTTGCTCGATGGATCTATGCCGTCGGCGGCGGCAACTCACGCAGTCCACGATCTTGCGGCGGGCGCGTGGTGGTCGACGGCACAGGCGACGTGGGTCCCGCTCCGCGTCGCCTGTGCCGTCGCATTAGAACACTGTATGCCTCCGTGCCATTCCACCGCCGCTGTCACTCTTTGCCGCGCGTGTGCTTCTGCTTCGTTTCCGCTCGCGTATCGCGCTCGCGACTCATGACGGCCAGAACCGCATTCAGCGATACGTTGCGCTGTTCACGCTCGTGCAGGCTGCGGATGGATGCTGGCGTCACGCCATGCATCCGGAGACGCACAATTTCTTCGGGAGTGACACGCTCATATCCCAGTGCTCGAATCTCACGCACGTACTCCGCCGTCGCATTGTGGACTATCATCTCGACCACCGCCGGCAGAGTGTGTTGGGGCAGCTCCTGTGCAGCGATTTCGCGAGCCTGCGCCAACGTGAGGTCGCTGAAGAACGCGATAGCCATCAGCCGTTCACTGGAGAGCGGTCGATCTGCCCCCCGGGTTGCAGATCGCAGCATGGCAGCGAACTCTTGGTTTGCTACGAAACGATACTGTCCCGTGCTGCGCCCCTGGTGCAGCGTGCCCTCCAGCACGAAATCGCCTGCTTGGCGTGTCAGCCGGACAGTATCCCGCGTGGATTCGTCGGGGCGTGCTGCGGTCTTCGCGGGGCCGTCGAGCGCGTTGAGGTCGAACGTGCGGCCCCAAATCCCGAACCCTTCACCAAAGAGGGTGAGCGCGACGCGCGTGCCTTGCCGCTCGGCACTCCACGTACCCTGCAACCCTGCTTGTGCGGAGACCGACGACGTTAGCGCGGAGCCCGCGACCACAGCGATGAGCGCGCAGACGTAACGTTGGGATGTTGAATAGAAGCGCATACTGAGAACTCTCTTGAGTGAAGAGGCGAGGCGGTCGCGAGCACGGCATGGAGCGGCCACGGCACCTGACGCGGCGGGCGATCTCACGGCCCTCGCCCGGGCGGCGGGGATTGACGTAGAAAAATGTTGCCGCTGGCCGAGACCATGATGATCCGCCCTCCGCTTCCCAGCCGACCCCGCAGCTGGTGCGAAACGGAGTTAGGAAATCCGGTCATCGACACCTTTGCTTCAATGCTCCCGCCGGCGTCAAGCGCAAAATCGGCGTTCAAACTCGCGGGAAGGTCGAGCGTTATGTCGCCACCCATCGTACTCAATTTCAGATCTTGCCTCAGGCGAGACGCGCCCATCGACGCGCGAATGGACCCGTTTACGGATCGCGCGCTGACGGTTCCGAGTGTGGCCACAGCGATATTGCCTACACCAGTGCTTGCCGTGACATCACCAACTAGCTGACGTGCCTCAACGTCGCCGACCAGAGTACGCGCGGCGAATGTGAGGTGTTTCGGCATGCGCACAAGGAAGTCTACCCGCACATCAGTCTCGAAGTTGCCCATGCGTCCGCCGCCGTGGCCTTCGTCGCCAGCGACGCACACATTGGGAGCAATGTGAGCGGGCGTGGGATACAGGGCGCAGATAGTCACCCCGCCCGCGTGCTCGAGCACACGCATCTGCACGACCGACGTCTCGCCTCGGCGTGAGTGTTTCTTGGCTATGACCTCGATCTGATCCCCGTCCGACGGCACAGCACGGATCGAGCTCAGCACGCCCTTCACTTCCACGGTCTTCCCCACGGTCAGTCCACCTTGCCAGCTCCAACGCTCCTGTTGCTGTGCTTCGCTGACATGGGACACGCCGACAACGAGCAGCGGAAGAACCACTGCTAGGACGGCTCGTGTACGACATCGATTCACGCAGTGCATATGTGAACTCCTAGAGAAGGCGCATAGGGTCTACGCAGAGCCTCAACGCGCCGCAGCGCGACGCGCTTCCTCGATCAATCCGTCGAGTGCGGCTCGGTTGAACAGTCGGCCGTTCGCGACGACGGCGTGAATACGTCTCGTGTGGCGGATATCAATTCGTGGATCCGCATCGAGTAGCACGAGGTCTGCGAGCTTTCCCGAAGCGACTGTGCCGAGCGAATCGATCCCAAGGAACTGGGCCGGGGCGAGGGTCGCCGCGCGCAGGGCCTCAATCGGCGTCATGCCGACCTCGTCCACCAGCTTCGCGAGCTCCTCGTGTAGATCGAAGCCCGGTACAGTCAGCGGCCCGCCGAAGTCGGAGCCTGCGAGGATGCGGACGCCTGCGCGCCTCATCTCCCGCAGGTCACGCAACCGGACTTGGTAGTCCCCCTTCCAATCAAACGGCCGTTCATTCTTTGCCCCGATCTCCAGCTCCTGCCTCCACCCCTCACGGACGCTGCGCGGGGCATACCGCAGCTTGGGTGTGCGGGCCGGATCAATCCACCGGAGCACGGAGTCGATTGGGTGAAGCCGGGAGAATGATGCGACGAGTGTTGGCACAAACGCGACGCCTTCCGCACCCCAACGCCGGAACAGCGAGTCGCGTCCTGACTCAGGCAGTTGCAGCGGCGGGAAGATCATATGCTCGAGGCTCGAGATCCCTGTCGCAGGGAACGGGCGGCTTCCATGCGCCACAACCGGAATTCCCCGCTCACGTGCCCGCGCAACGAGTGCCTCGGAAACTTCAGCCGCCGGCCAGTTGCGGACCTTGATGTGGTCAGCCCCCAGCGCCACGACCGAGTCAACAAAGCTGCGGGCCGCCTCCACCGTGCTCGGGCCGAACCGTCCCTGCATCCACTCAGTCGATTTGCCCGCCTCTTCCTCCCACCGTCGCACGTTAGCGAGCCATCGCGGGTTTTCGACTATCGGGCCCGCGACGCGCATGCGCGGCCCAATCATCGTCCCTGCAGCGATGGAATCACGCCACTGCTTGGCGAGCGCATATGGATGCGAACCCATGTCACGCACGCCGGTCACGCCGTTAGCGAGACTCAGCTTGAGGGTAAGCTGATCCTTGATATCGCCGTATCCCACGGGGTGTGTGTGCATGTCCCACAGGCCAGGGATCAGAAACTTCCCGGCACCATCGACGAGCACTGCACCGCGCGGAATTCCCACCTCGGCGTCCGACCCGACGGCGACGATGCGACCCGCCGCGATGAGCACCGTCTGATGAGGGCGACTCGGCGCCCCCGTGACATCCACCACGGTGACACGCTGAATCACAAGTGAAGGAGCCGCCGCAAGCTGCGACGGTGCTCCACGCGATAGACACACGGTCGCGCCGCATGCGGCCAGAGCGAGCAGGCTGAGTCGTGTTAACACGTATGCAGTCGGTGAAGCATGGATCGGATCGCAGATGGAACAGTAGACCCTTGAAGCGTGGCTGACTGCTCCGGGCCCAGCGAGCTTAATGGAGTTCGCGACCTGTACGCGTTTTGTAGAAGAGCTCCACTGGACACATAGCTCATCTGGAACGTGCGAGTTTACTGGTGCCAGTGCGGAAGGGTCGGCAGTGCCTCGGACTGCTTCGCTGATTCACTCTGCCCGGAGCCCTTTCTTGCAACCGCCCACCAATGCACGTGGTGCGTGGCGACCCTGTATGACTGGGTACCGAACAATTGGCAGGTCACGGTGGGCAATCTGTAGCACGCACCAAGCGTGTCGACCCGCACCAACGGCTGCTGGGGAACGCTGTACACAGTGTACAGGTCGCAGTGCATGTCCTGTGGTCAACCAGTGCGGCATGGCGACGATGGAGGCTCCCGAATCTCGCGCGTCTTCGCCGACTCGGTCGCGGTCCGGTGCCCGCTCTGTCGCACGATGTAGCTCCCGACGTCTCCGCTCTTCCCTTTCCACTTTTGTCGAGACCCCATGGCCACTTATCGCACGCGCAAGATGCCCTTTGGGGAGCGCCGCCTTCTTGGCCCTATCGTCTGGTTGCTGCGGATGGCGTCCGCATTCGCGCTCCCGACGATCCTCGCTGCGCAAGCTGCGCCAGCAGCGACGGGAATGCTGCGCGGCACCCTAAACAGCGTCGACAACGATGCGCCGATTGCCTTCGCCCTCGTTCGGATCGTCGCCGTTGGCGATTCCGCAGCGACGCCGACGGCGGTGCTGCAACAAGCCATCTCCAGCGCCACTGGGCAGTTCTCATTTGTCGCGGTTCCGGTTGGTACTTATCGGCTGCAAGTCGCGCGAATCGGGTACCAGCCGATCCTCTCGTCTGTGCTACATATCGCCGGTGGCGCAAGCGTGCGGCAGGACCTGCGTCTACCCAGCACCGCGATTCAGCTCGCCGCCGTGACGGTCCGCGCAAATCCTCCCTGCCTCACTGCGACGGAGCTCCACAATGAGCCCGCCACTGCCACGCTGTGGGCGGAGGCACAGAAAGGCATGCAGATCCGCCGGGAGTTTGAGCGACAATACCGTTTCACCATGTCCATGCAACAGGTGGTACATGTGCAATGGCGCCTCAAGAAGTCGGGCCCCGATCACCGTCGCGCGACGTTGCTGAGCGAGCCGGACTCGGTTCCCGTGAGAGAGGCGCGGCTCCGTGCGCGCCGTGCAAAGGAAGGATATGCGAATGGAAATCAGGTCGCGCTACCGGACGACAAGGAGTTGTTAGATGACGACTTCTTGCGCACCCATTGCTTGGAGTCGTCTATTGCTGAAGGACAGGGGGTAGTCGGACTGAGATTTCGGCCCATTGGTAAGAGCAGCGGAAACACGGATGTGCGCGGCACGATCTGGATCGATGCCAGCACCTACCACGTGCATCACGTGAACCTCGAGTACGTTGAAGGCGAGAACGACGTCTTCGCTGCGTTCCGCGTTGACTACGCGCCGGTGGCCGTCGGACCCGCCACCATGCACCTGCGCATTGGCGGCGAGGGTGTGCTCTTTCACCTACGTGGCGTTGCGGCGATGCTTGCACAGGGCGCCCGGGCGACGTTTGCCTTCAGCTACATGGACGTGCAGCTCGCGCGTACACTCGGGGAGTCGCGCCTGTGACCGGCCCGCGAGTGAAGGCCACTGTAGGCTTCCCGTTCGGGATTGCGCGGTGCAGACTCACGCACCGGATCTACGGCCACGCGGATTTGCGCCCACCACAAGAGGCCTCGGGCGCGGCCATTGGAGCGACTGATGACCATCGCCGGACGGCATGGCGATGCAAGCCGTTCACGCTGGCGAGAAGGCTGGCAACGCCACTCGCCGTGCTGACGCTCGCGGGTTGCCAACCGGTTCACGGGGCGCGCAGCACTGACCGTCCCTTGGATTCGCGTCCTCACGGCGGTGCCGAAATTCTCTGGGATCGATTTGGCGTGCCGCACATCACTGCGAAGTCGATGCCCGCGGTCGGGTACGCACTCGGGTGGGCACAAGCGCAAAACCACGGTAACCTATTACTGCAGCTCTTTGGTCAAGCGCGCGGGCGTTCCGCGGAGTATTGGGGCGGCGCGGCAAACGTGGCCGAGGACCGCTGGGTACATCGCATCGGCGGCGTGCAGGCGGGAGACCGATCTTATGATCGCCTCGCACCCTCCATGAAGGTCTACGTCGATGCGTACGCTTCAGGCATTAACGCGTACGTCGCTGCGCATGCCGGCCGCATCGCCGACTCGGTCAAGCTTGTGCTACCAGTTACCGGACGGGACGTCCAAGCCCATCAGGCGCGTCTACTGTACGCACACTTTCTCTCCACCGCCCAGAGCGGTGGAGCCGTCACGCAGCGGTGGCAAGAGCGGGGGTCGAATGCGTGGGCTATCGCGCCGAGCCGGTCGGCGAGTCGCAACCCCATGCTGCTCCAGAATCCGCATCTGCCGTGGTCAGGCGCGTTTACGTGGATGGAAGCGCAGTTGGCCTATCCGGGGGTCGATGTATACGGGGCGACGCTCGTCGGTGTGCCGGTGATCAGTATCGGATTCAACGACCGGCTCGGGTGGACGCATACCGTCAACACGACGGACAACGAGGACTACTACGAGCTGAAACTGTCCGGAGCGGGGTACCTGCTTGACGGTCGTGAACAGCCGTTCGTCGTCGACACGCAGGACATTCGCGTCAAACGCGCTCAGGGCGGATACGACGTCGAGCAGCTGGTGACACGCCGGTCCGTGCATGGGCCAGTCTTGAGCGCGCAGCGCGGGAAGGCCATTGCGCTTCGCGTCACGGGCCTTGACCGCCTGGGTACAATCGAGCAATGGTGGCAGATGGGTCGCGCCCGGACAGTCAAGGAGTTTGAGGCGGCGCTCGCGATGCTGCAGGTGAGCGGCCAGAATACGGTCTACGCCGATGCCGACGGTCATATTCTGTACTTTTATGGCAACGTGCCCGACCGGCGGGGAGGCGATGTGAGCTTCTGGGCCGGGATCGTGCGCGGAGACACGACGGCCACGCTGTGGAGTGGCATCCTGCCCTATGCTGCCGTGCCGCGAGTCCGCGATCCTGCGGTCGGTTTTGTTCAGAACACGAATGACGCGCCGTGGTATGCGACGTTCCCGGCCACCCTGATCCCGACCGCGTTTCCGTCACACGTAGCCCCGCGCGGATTGAGCCTGCGCTCCGCACGGTCGCTGCGCATGCTGACGCAGGATTCGAGCATCACCTTCGATGAACTCGTGCAGTACAAGCACTCGACACGGCTGGAGCTCGCAGATCGAGTCCTCGATGATTTGCTCGCCGCCGCTGTAGAGAATGGCGACCCGTGCGCGCGTGACCAGCTGCGGACGCGTTGCGACGCGCTGCGTGCCCTGCGCGCGTGGGACCGCACTGCCAACGCCACGAGCGCTGGCACGCCCCTGTTCGTGGAGTGGTGGCAGGACTACGTGCGACAGACGGTCGCTGGCGGTCCCTTCGCGGTCGCGTGGACCGAGCAAGACCCATTAAGGACCCCGCGCGGACTGCGCGACCCAGCGGCTGCTGTTCGCGCGCTGGACGCAGCGGCTGCCCGGGCCGGCGCTCGCGTGGGCGGTGTGTTGACCACTTGGGGCACGTTTGCGAGGCTCCGACGGGACTCCGTGGATCTGCCAGCCAATGGCTCGACCGGAGCGTTGGGTGTTTTTCGCGTAACAACGATGGAAGCGGTTCCTGGTGGCTCGCTGCGGGCGGCGGGCGGCGATTCCTATGTCGGCGTGGTGGAGTTTGGTCGCCCTATCCGCGCGCAGACACTCATCGGCTATGGCAACGCGTCACAACCGGGTTCGCCGCATCGGACCGACCAGCTCTCGTTCTACGCGCTCCAGATGCTTCGGCCGGTTTGGCGCACCCGTCAAGAGATCATGGCCAATCTTCACTCGCAGCACCAGTTCTAGCCGAGATGCGCCGTGGCACAGAACGGCGCGCCGTACCACTGGCCGTTTCACAGGACGGCGGGCGCTATCAGTCCCGTTGCCGTCATTCCCATACTGCTCGGGGAGTGGCGGCACTGTGTGCTCTCTGCGGCTGACGTTCGTCGAAGCACCTTGTGCTCCGCGGTCGTGGCGGCCCCTTTCACCCACCGCCGCCGTGGGTATGTCCGCCTCGGGAAACGGGAGTTGATACCGATGGATTTGAATGCGTGGAAGGCGCAACTCCGCAAAAGGGCAGCCAAACTCGCCGTTCTCGCTCTCCTCCATCGTGACGAGATGTATGGCGTGCAGTTGCTTGAGCGACTGCAAGCAGAGGGTGGCCTAGAGATTTCCGACGGTTCGATCTACCCCCTTCTTCGGCGGCTGCAGAAGGATGGGAAATTCCGAGGACGGTGGGTGGAGGAGGAGGAGGCGACGCACCCGCGGCGCTACTACAGTCTGACCAACGCGGGTCGACAGATGCTGTTGGCGATGCGGGCGGAATGGACCGCGTTTGAGGCGAGCATGCGTCGACTGCTGAGGGAGGAGCCGGTCCGTGCGACACGCTGAGGCGGAGAGTTCGCCCACCCTTGAAGCGTATTTGCACCGGTTGGCCGCGGCGCTCGGTGCGCTCCCAGCGGAGGAACGCGCGGACATCTTGCTCGAGATCCGCAGCCATGTGGCCGAGCAGCGACACCGATTCCCATCGCTAAGTGTGCACGAAGTCTTGGAGCACCTCGGAGCACCGGACAAATATGCCGAGACGTTTCTGGCCGACTGGCGCGCCGTCACATCGATGGCACAGCGACCCAGCGCCACCGCTGGATTGGCGACACTGGTAACCGGTGGAGCACGCGCCCTTCCGGCGCTTGCCGTGCTCGCCCTCCTATACTCGGTGGTTGCGGCCCTTTTGCTGGTGGTGGTCACGGAGTGGATCGATCCCCACGCGACCGGACTCTTTATCGACACACACGCTGAGATGCGAATCGCCCAGTGCGATTGAGCATCCCGTCCGACACTGGGACCGACATACTAGGACGATGGCTGATCCCGGCGGCTTTCGTCCTCATCGTCGCGCTACACCTGCCGGCTCGGGCGTTCCTGCGCCGTCGTGCATGCCTACGCGACGTCCGGATCCCGTTGCGACGAGGGGACGCTCACTCCAACAGCTAACGCGCCGGACTTCCCATTCACCACTTGGCACTACTTCCACACCGCCATGGTGACGCGAGCGGCTGGCAGGTCCGAAGCCCGTTGCACGTCGGGCACTGTGGATGGAGGACGGCGCGATGTGCGAGCAGCGCATGATGGTGCAGCCCGCGCCACGTGCGCCGCTCAAAGTGATCGAGCCCGCGTTCCTCTTTGAGTTGCTGGTACGCAGGGAGGGTTGTGAGGTTCGCCCGCTCCGCAACCGCGGAGAACTCAGAATCCGACGCGTTGCCCGGCGAGATCACTGACCGCTGCGAGGAACCGCTGAAAGTCCGCGGTCATTTCCATCTCGTGCTCGCGACCAAGGTGGTCGGGGTACGCATTGTTGCCCGTCGACTTCACGACGCGCCCGCCAGTGACGATGCGCGTGGTCCATCCAGTACCGTCCACCATGCCCTCCGCCTGGTACTGCCGACGCCAGCGATGTACACCCGCTTGCTCGGACGCTCTCCAGAATGCGCGCCACCTGTCGTCGGTCGGCACTGTACGCGCCGTGTCCGTCGTCGCGCCCGGCCCGGAGAGCGCCATCCGCCACACAAGCAGCGTGTCGCAGCGCAGCAGCACGTTGGTCGATCCCACCCCGAACCCACCGAGCGAGAACTCGAACGCATCGGGTACGCCGGATCCGGGAAGTGGCGCGGTCGTGGTGCTGCATGCGGCGACGGCGACGGCGAACGCCGTGGCGACGAACGCTCCTGTTCGGCTCTCGCGGCAGCGGCCAGGCGAAGTCGTACCGCGGGTCGTGATGCGGCGGTGTGGAGATGTTTGCACGGCGCAGATCAGGGCGCGTTGATCTCGAAGCTGTTGGACACGCGCTGTGACTCCGGCACCGGCACGCCCCACGGCAGGCGATCCTGGTAGGTGAAGTACGCGTTGTGCCACATGACGCGATACAAGCCGGTCGTCAGCGGGCCGGCGAACTTCGGGTAATAGTTGTCGCCGGGCTTCTCCGCGAACACGCCGATCTCGAACGTGTGCGTTCCGTCACTGGCCACCGTGATCGGCGCGCTGAGGCACGCCGGAAGCTCGGGCGACCAGAAGTCCGTCCACGTGGCACCGTCGAGACGCTGGACGGTGAGGCTGGTTCCACCATGGCAGTTCACGAAGTAGATCGTGCGGCCGCTGCGATTCGTGAACGTCGCCCGGAGACGGACCTGTGTGCCCGCCTCGGTCGTCGCGAACGTGTATGTCGTCGCATCCGTCTGGAACAGCGCCGCACTGTCCGCCGCCACGAGCAAGCTCCCCCGTGGGGAATCCACAATAGGGCCCTTGCACGCGGCTGCCAGAGTCAGGAACGCGGCGTATGTGACGCGAGTGCGGCGGAGGGACATCGGATGGCGATTGGGGGGCACGGGCGGGACCAGGTTGTCTCATGAGAACTGACGGCGCCCTGTTCACGTCAGCTCGGGATCGGGAGCACGGTTGCCGGAGGGCAAGGTGGCGCTTCGTCGACGCGATGTTGCGTTCGTGCGCAGCGCTCTGCGGCTTACCTCCTGCAACTGTCAGCGAGGATTTCGCCGCACCTCGATAGTCCCCGACCGCAGTTGTAACACCGCGCCTGCCGGGGCTTCTACCCACACCGCATGAAAATGGCCGTCGGGAGTCGCGGCGAGTCCGTAATAATCTCCACCGGTAGGAAACGAGCCAACCGCGGCCCCATTAGCAATCCGATCTACACAGGACCGACCGCTCGACACTTGCTTCGGTGGTAAAAAGCTGCGACCCCCGTCCACCGATGCCGCCACAAACACATCAAAGCAGCGCGCCTCGCTACCCAGCCCAGAGCGCTCGGTCCAGAGCATTGCGAGCGATCCCGTCGTGCCGACCGCCAACGCACGAACGTGTCTCCACCTGCCGCTATCGGGAGCACTTGTATGGGGGGATACTTTAGGTGCCCATCGCGTTGCAGTGTCTTGAGCGGTGGTCACGACGACGCTCGCCCCCCCGCGCTCGTTGCACGCGAAGTATAGCCGATTACGATATGGCCCATGTGACGCATCAGCGGCAAGCATGGAGAGTGCAAACCGCGGAGGCCCGCAGGCATCCGAAATCCAGTGCGGTATGCCAAACGTTTGTCCTCCGTCCGTCGAGCGAACGATCCACCCGCGGCGATGGCTCTCAGACTCTGGGAGAGTCGTGTCATCGGTGTACGCGACCACCAGCGTACCGTCGGACAGGATCACTGCCGTTTCTGCGTTCAGGAAGAGGTTGCTTGGTTGCAAGCGCACCGGTGCATCAAATGACTTCCCATAATCGCGTGACCGTGCAATAAACACTGCCCGACGTGCGATGCCGTCGACCCCTTTTGCGGTATGGCTCGACAGTGCGTAGATCCACCCTGCACGAGTTGATGCAGAGGTGTCTGCGACAAGCGTTGGATGATCGTGCCCGCGTCCCAATGGGGTGGGTTTGATGTCCCACGTGGTGCCCGCATTGGACGAATGGAACACCTGCAACTGTGCGCCGGCTGCTGTGTCTTGTCGACTGACCGCTAGCATGGAGACGACGGCGTGGCCGTTTGGTAGCAGGAGCACCCAAGGATCCGCGCAGTCAAACACGTCGAAGTCATACTGGGCCCACGATTGTCCGCCGTCGCGCGACAGAAAGGCGGCACAACCCTGTTGCGCACGGGCGACGCGCCAACTGGTGTCGGCGGTCGTCACCATTGCCACGGCGAGTAGATGGTGTGGTATGCGAGGGTGCACTGCAAGATGTGGCTCAACGACTGGAAGGTTTGTACGACCACCAGTCACGCGCACTGGAGTGCCCACGTGCACCCCGAGACTTGCCGCAGCGCTCGCTTGAGCATGCACGACGGTGGCGCCGAGCCCCAGTGAGAACACCAGTGGTCCGCCAGCAATCAGCAATCCGCGAAGGCATTTCTCCGTACGTCGAATACAGAACCAGTCGCGCATGCTCCACTTTTCAGATCTGCATGGCTCCGCGGTACACGCGGTGGGGCCAGCTGCTTTGCACCACATCACAGACTCTCCGGGAAATCATTCGTGAATGCGTCCGGTACTCGGAACTGCGCGACCTCGACTTTGTGCTCTCATCTCGAACACCCTCGCGATTGCAAGGAACCTCGTGCGTCGGTGCTCCACTATCGCTGGCGCATGGAATCACTGACTGCACACGCAAGGTCACGGGAGGATGGTCCCGGTACGGTGCACGTTCACGACACGATGCGTCGGGTTATCGCAGCCCGAGACGCGCTCCGTTTGCCGTAGTTCCCGCCACCGCGCGCACCTGTTGCCGGTGCCGGAGCTCTGGTCCACAATGAGATTTGCCGCTCGAGCACGGCGTCAGTCTGAGGGTGTGTGGCACACCGCGTTCGCTACCGATGATTGCGGCGACCGCGCCTTACGTGGGTGGCGTGGGTCCTTGGTGGGAACACACGCGCATCACGTACAACGTCCAGCACTTGCCGTCGGACGCTATCTTATCTGCCGCGTCGATCACGATGCAGATGCTCCACTGCAACCTGAACCTCAACGGTCTGTTGTTGAGTCCAGTGAACGTTCGACCGAGGCGATTGGGCGAACGACGGCGCAGCAGGTGGCCATGCTCGACGATGCTCGCTCGTCTGGCCCAGTCGGTGCCACCAAGTCGTGAGAGGTCGATATCGAGTGAGTGTGTCGGTTGGACTGCGCGACCTACGCGTCCGCCGTTCGCGGCAGTTTTAGGGTTCGGGCGGTCGGCTCACGTGGGTGGACTACTACCCGCCGACCGAATCCACACGGTTTGTGACAATTGAGACGCGAAGGGCGGTACGACTTCGGCGACGTTAGGCGCGACGTCAACTACGCGCAGGAGCCAACGTGGATCGCTTCGTGAACGCCGATCATGATGCACGTCCTGGGTAAAAAGCGAGCAGCGGCAAAAAGTCTCGATAGGATCGACATCCATCGAGATTATTCAGCAGCCGCTGGATCGCGCACTATCCCACGCGCTGACGTGTGCGCTCATTGGCGTCGTGGACTCCGGATCTGACGTAGATAACCGATGGAAAGCGTCCCGGCAGGACCTCCGACGACTTCTGGACAGTTCTGGTACATCTCGTGCCTGCGCCCACGACCGTTTCCACCAGCCAAACCGCGCCAATGCACCGACAATGAATGCGCGTCGGCCATCGTCTTGAGATCGGGCGTTATCGCGGCCTCTGACACGAGGGCTCGGACTCGTACACAGCGGCCGACGCGATGGCCGACGACCTCGCTGTTCCACGAGCGCGTCGCGTCGGTGCCGCCCCCAACGGGTCCTTCCGACTTTGCATGCAATGCACGTGCACACACGAGGCGGTGTCAAGCCACGGCGAGGCGATCCTCCGGAGCGTCGTCCACCATGTGCTGCACGCTACTCAGCGCGCAGTGCTCGCGCTGGATCCGTACCAGTCGCACGCCTCGCGGGGACCACGCTCGCCACAACGGCGGCAAGAATGAGGACGAGTGCAGCACTGGCATAGACAGCAGGATCGCGCGGCGACGTCTCATACAGCAGGTCAGCGATCCAGCGCGAGGCTATGACTGCGGACCCGAGACCGACCGCGAGCCCCGTCAACACAGCGCGGATTGATTGCCATGACACTAGCCGCACTACGTCCATCGCGTTGGCGCCGAGCGCCATGCGAACCCCGATCTCGTGCGTTCGTTGTGAGACGAGTAGTGCCATGACCCCATAGAGGCCCACCACCGCGATCCCGAGCGCGATACCGCCCAGCAGCGTGAACATCGTGGCGCCGAGTCGCCACGGGCGAAGCTGGGGTGCGACCAGGTCCGCAAACGACGCCACTTCCACATACGGCATCCCGGGCGACAGCTGCTGCAGGTCCTTCCGTGCCTGCCGGGCGACTGCGTCGGCATTGTTGGGAGCGCGCACCAGCATCGCCTGTGGCGTGGCCTGCCCCACCAGCGGATGTCTTGCTGCGAGGTACACCATCGCGCGATCATCGTTGACCAATGACACGAGCATCACGTTCTCAACGACACCAATAATCTCCGTACAGACGCTATCAGCCCGCACCATCACGCATTTCCCAACCGGATCGTCCGCGCCAAAGTAGGCCTTGGCGAGCATCTCGTTGATGAGCATTGTGCGAGTTGGGACGCGATCCTCGGCCATGGAGAAGTTGCGCCCGCGGAGCACACGCGCGCCTACCGTCGAGAGAAAGTTCGACTCAATGATGGCGCCGTATGGCCCACCTCCTGGTAACCCGGGCAGCGAATCCACGCCCGGGATACGGAATCCCATCGCGTTCTCGGAGGCGAGCGGCACGCTGCCGCGGAGCACGGAAACCTCCTCCACTGAGGGCAGCGCGCGCAGCCGCTCCCGCCCGCGTCGATAGATGTCCTCGATCTGTGATGCTTCAAATCCAGCGCCGCGGAGGTTCATCGTCACGCGCACGACCTCCGAGAGATCGATGCCGACATCACGAGTGTTTACGTTGCGCAGGCTACGCACAAAAAGGCCGGCGCCGACGAGCAGAACAACGGAGAGCGCCGCCTGCAACACCAACAGCGCTGTGCGTAGCGCAGGCCGCGACTTGCTGCTGCTGCCTTCCGAAGCTTTGAGCGTGGCGGATACAGAGGTACGCATTCCATACATCGCCGGCGCCACGCCTGCTAGTAGAACACAGAGCATCATCGCACCGAGCGTGAACCCCCACACACGTGCATCCACGACCGTGCTGTTCCACACCATGCCCGGGAGCAACGTCTGCTGCACAAGCCTCCCGACCCCAAAGGTCACCGCTACCGCGGCCGCTGCACCGGTGCCGGCCAGCAAGGCGGACTCAGTGAGCAGCATGCAGACGAGTCGAGATCGACTCACGCCGAGCGCTAGTCGCACGGCAATTTCCCGCCGTCGCTGCAAAGTTCGCGCGAGCAACACGTTCGCCACATTCGAACAGGCGATGAGTAGCACGATCCCCGAGACACCCAGCAGCCACAGGGAAACCTTACCCTCTTCGCTGATGCCACGTGGCGATTGTGTCGCCACCAGAGTGCCGAGCAGCACGCGTCCTGTAGAGTCCCGCCATGGCTGGTTCCATTCCCGCAGCATGGCTCGGTACGCGGCGGTGCCCTGCGTTTCGGCGGCGTCGGAAGTCCCATCGACACGCAAGCGTGCAATCGCCTGCACCCACGTTACGTTGGCCGTGTTGTGCCATCCTTCACCGTGCATGTCGGTCGCCATGGCGCCCATAGGCACCCACACGTCGATGTTGAGCCGATCAATGCCGGTGAAGCCCTTCGGAGCGACGCCCACGACGACGAAGTCTTTGCCGGCGACGAGTAGCCGGCGCCCAAGCACGTCGGTCGCACCGGCCAACTCGCTTCGCCAAAACGCATCGCTCACCACCGCAACACGGTCCGTAATGGGCACACGATCCTCGGCGTCCACGAACGTGCGGCCGAGCTGAGGCCGAACGCCGAGGAGACGGAAATAGTTACCCGACACCAGTTGCACATCGATATTGCGGGCGCCGACACCGCGCCCAAGCGTGACGGAACTCCGAAACGATCCGGCCACGTCACCGAACGCGGGAACCGACTCGCGCAGCTTGGAGATCATTGGATACGGCGTCACCGACTGCGTGCTGGTTCTCCCCTTCCGCGTTCCTTGGTAGTAGATGCGCTTGACCGATTCCGGCTCAGACACACCAGGCGGCGGCTGCAGCAACAGCTGATCCACGACGCTAAACATCACGGTGGTCGCCGCAATGCCGATGGTAAGAGTTATGGTGGTGACTAGGAGTAAGGCGGGGCGGCGAGCCAGCCCTCGCGCCGCGTATCGCAGGTCCTGCAGCGATGATTCGAAACGCTCGCGTCGCCGAGACTGCCGCAGTCGCCGGCGGTCGATGGCTACGATCTCATCTCGGCTTTCCATGGCGTCACCATACTCCGCATGGGCACGTTCGCGCGCCGCAGCCTCCGTCATACCTGACCGGATTAACTCGGCGGTCCGTGAATCGATGTGAAACTGAATCTCGTCGTCCACCTCCTTGGCAAGGTCGCCCGGAGAGGCGGAACGCCGCAGGATACGTCGGAGGCCATCGATGCGAATCTCACGCATGCGATGCGACTGGCGGGGTGGACGACTGTAGGATCCGTGCGACGGCCTCCGCATACCGTGCCCATCTCGTGGAGCGGGCTTGCAGCTCCTGCCGTCCACTCATCGTCAACTGATAAAAGCGCGCGCGTCGCTTATTCTCGGAGAGACCCCATTCGCTCTCCACAAAATGGCGCTCCTCAAGACGGTGCAAGGCCAGATACAACGAGCGATCCTCGACGAGAATCGCATCGGCTGAGCTGCTCTGAATCCACCGAGCGACACCAAAGCCGTGTTGCGGCCCCCAAGCCAGGGAGCGCAGCACTAGCAGGTCGAGCGTACCACTGACCAATCCTGCATCGTCCCTCATAGCTTGTTCCCCGGAGTATGTCCGGGGAACAAGCTATGACCCCGTGGCTACGCTGTCAATATTTGCGGATTCCTCGCAACGGCCGCGAGCGCGACACCGGCAGGCTTTGCTCACTGCCACGCGATGCGGTCGCCTGCGTTCGTGACAGGTGCCTCTGGTACGCTCGCTCATGTCGAACCACAGGCCATATTCAGCGCACGGCGCGCGTCGCTTGGGACATCAAGCAGACGACGTGGTTCACGAGGCGCGCGCCGTTCACCGCTCCCGGTGCGATCACCACACATTGGTCGATCATGGGCGCGCCCATAATGATGATGCGGCAATAGCCGGTCGTAGCATCGGTGTACGGCACGCGCGCTTGGACTTGGCGAGCGACGTATCCCAGCGGACCACGCGCGCCGCAACGACCGCGCCGAGGTCTCGCGAGGTACCACTTTCACGCCAGCGTGGTCTCACGGCACGAAGCCCGCGTGTCGCCAGAGCGGCGCTGGGAGATACATACGCCCCCCAGTAACGACCGCGTGCACGTTGCGAACGGCGCTGATGTTCGCGGCGGGGTTGCCGCTGATGAGTACAACGTCCGCGCGCATGCCGCGCTGCAGGGTCCCGGATTCCTGCGCCAGGCCCATGACGCGTGCGGCGTCTTGGGTGGCGAGGCGTATCGCTTCCAATGGCGTCAAGCCGGCTTCTACTGCCAGCTCCAGTTCACGGTGGATGGTGTGCCCGGGCACGACCAAGTCCGTGCCGAGCGTCATCCGAATCCCGGCGCGATAGAGCATGCCAAACAGACCGACGTAGCCGGCAAATCCCGCCCGGGCACGCTCGGCCGCGGCCGCGGGCACACCAACACTGTTAAGCGCGTCGCGCAGCTCCGGTGGCGCCTTCGCGCTGCCGGGCTCGTAACGCTCGAACGACGAGTCTTTCGGATGTACGCGCTGCTCACGACGCGCGAGACTTGGTTCGACGACCGTACCGCGCTCCACGAGGAGCGCAATGACGCGCTTCGCCTCCGGCGATTCCGTATCCACGGCGCGCAGCGGTTGGCCAGGCCCGGAGGCGGGACGAAGCACGGCTTGGACGAAGTTGAGATGCGTGATGCCGTCGGCGCCAGCGCGAACGAAGTCGACCGCATTCATCCCAGCCGGCACGTGACCTGTCACGGGCATGCCGAGGCGGTGGGCCTCGGCCACGATCACCGGAACTAATGCCGGAGCAAGGGATTCGTAGATCTTGATCTGCTGAAACCCTTCGGCATGGTATCGTGCGACAGCCCGTCGAGCCTGCTCAGGAGTATCGGCCGTGATGACTCCGAGCGGATTTTGGCCCCCATCAATGACGCCCGCAGCGAGTACGCGCGGGCCGAGGGCACGCCCCGCGCGAACGGCGTCGCGCAGCGCGGTGATCAATTCGATCTCGTTCGCCATGTCGCGCACGGTGGTGACACCGGCGGCTAAGCCAGCGGCAAGCCACTCGCCCTGCGCGTAGTGTCCGTGCATGTCCCAGAGCCCTGGTATCGCAGTCTTCCCACGTCCATCGACGACAACGGTCCCTCGCGGAATGACCGCCTGCACGCGAGGGCCGGCCCACCGGATGCGTCCGTCGGCGATCACGAGCACTGCGTCGTCAACCGGAGCTGCGCCCGTTCCATCGATCAAGCGCACGCCGGTTATTGCGTAGGTGCCCTGTTGCACCGGGCGCACCGTGCGCGCGACATGCGCGAGGTCATTTACCGCATCTCGCACGGAGGTCCGCACGAACTCTGCAAGCAGCGGCTCGAACCCCTCGCGCACAGCTTCCACGCGGTCGAGCTCCGCATCGGCGCCCACCGCGGCAATCAAGAGACCGCGCGCGTCGCGCCACACCGTTTGCGCACCCCAAATGACGCCACGGACCGTCAGTCGTTCCAGGACGACATTCCGACCCTGCAGACGAAAGGTGTCCCGTCCGCGGACGCTAATCGCCGCGGTGCCTTGCGGCAGCAGTTGCAGTGTGGCGGGACGACCACGCTTCTCCCAGTACTGCAGGAGCGCTTCCTCGAGCGCGAATGGCGCATACGGGGTGAGCAGAAAGTACTGGCCCGCCACCGGACGGTGTGTGGTGTCGCGCCGCTGCCGTATGAGCGCCTGTCCATGCGTCACCTCCACAAACGCGTCCACATCGGTCATGCTGCTCGTTGCGCCCGCGACGGTGAGCGACGTGGCGGTCAGGTCCGCCGCCCGCTGCAACCGAGCGCGCAGCAGTGCCGCACTGCCCAGTGGTAACGATGATGATGCGGCCTCCAGCACGGACCCCGCACTGTCGCGCCGTATCCGATACGTCTCCCGCCCGACAGGACGTTGGTACTTGAACAGCACGAACGCGCTCGAATCGATGCGAGACATGTGCTCGACCGCTGGGCGAGAGGCGTCCGTGGGACTCGTGCTCGGACGCGCAGTCGCGATGACCACCGCGACGATTAGGAGCAGCGTGTATTGGAGTTGCATTAGGCGATGAAAGCGGCAAGACGTGGCGTCAGCTCCGAGAACACGCACTGCTTCTCGAATCGAGGCATCATTCCTGAAGGTAGCCCGCCCCAAGGCTACAATGCGCTACTGAGTGTTTGTGTCTGGTATGCGTTGCGTCGTGCGAGCATTCTCATCACGCGCTCGCATGCGGCGACTTGCTGCAGTCGGCGAGCCCAGCGTGCACGATGCCGAAAGCGAAGCCGGTACGGACCCGTGCTGGATGTGCGCGCAGTGTCGCCTTGAGGCGTAAGCGCCCAACCCCAACCAGGTACAGAGCCGCCAATGCGTCCGTTGCGATGTGCTGCGTAGCTGCTGCCCGCCTTCGCGTCGTCGATCCATGCCGCCATACCGATGGCGCTATGGCGGTAAGCGGCACCGCGCGTGATGACGAGCGGACCGAAGCACACGCGCGAACGACCGGCGCCGACATCATCCTCTCTCGTGACCACGACGCCGCGCCGGGTGGCAAGCGTCACGCTAGGCCGCCGGTCAGCCCGTCGCGGCGGTGCGGCTCGACCGGTCCAGCCACGCGGGCTCACTCGGCGCGCAGCGCTTTACCGGGATCGGCGCGGGCGGCGTATCTCGCGGGACTCACGATTGCGAGCAATCCGACCACCAGCAGCACACCGGTCGACAGCACCCACGCCGCTGGGTCTGTCCTCGAGACTTCCGGAAGAATTGCCGACGCAATCTGCACGACCGCGGTACTCGCTGCGAGCCCGAGCCCGACACCTGCCCCGAGCAGTCCAACGCCTCGGCGCGTAACGACCCACGTTACTTGGCCGGGTGTCGCGCCAAGCGCGGCGCGGATACCGAGTTCCCGAGTGCGTTGCGCCACCGAATAACTGAGCACGCCATAGAGCCCGGCAACCGCTAAACTGACAGCCGCCATCGCGAACACACCGAGCATCACCAGTATGAAGCGTGGACGGCCAAGACTCGCTGCAATCACTTGCGTCATGGGTTCGACGCGCGTTACCGCGGCCCTGGGGTCGACCGAGCGAATCGCTGATTGCACCGCAGCGGCGACTCGTGTGGGGTCCCCCTCCGACACCCTGATCAAGACGTTGTAGCCGGTTTCCCGCTGGCCGCCCTGTCGATACGACCAGTACACTTGTGGCTTCGGCGGTTCGACCGGTCCGTAGTTTCGGATGTCGGTCACCACGCCGACGATGGTCGCAAACGTGCTATCGTCCGTATAAAACCGCGCGCCAATCGGGTTGCGTCCCGCGAAGTCCCGCTTGATCAAGGCCGTGTTCACGACCACCACTACCGGCGTTCCCGCGGACTCCTCGTCGGCAGCGGTAAGCCGTCGCCCAAGCAGCAGTCGCTGCCCGGTCACATCAAAGAATGACGGCGTCACCGATTGGCTCTCGACCAAAGGAAGTGCGGTTGGACGGTCCGCCGGTTGCCCTTCATACCGAACGTTGAAGTTCCGCCCCCAATCCCTGTAAGGCATCAGTGAGGTCGCGCTTGCCGTGGCCACCCCGGGCACCTGGGTTACTGCGTGGAGCGCGGGCTCAAGAAACCGGCGGACGGCTGCGCCGTCCGCGTAGTCCTTCGGAGACACGCTGACCTCCATGGCGAGCAACGGCATCGGATCGAATCCCGGATCGTTCGACAGCAGGCGTAGGAACCCACGGAGGACGAGGCTTGCCATGACGAGCAGGACGAGGGACAGCGCGGCCTCACCGATGACGAGCGCGCCGAGGGCTCGGTGATGCCTCAGACTGTTCCCGCCTCCACGCCCCCCGTGCAGCATGCTGCGCGGATCGGTCCCGGCGCTGCGCCATGCTGGCAGGAGCCCGCATGCGAGCGCGATGACAAGCGCGGTACCCGTGGCGAACGCGAGGACCCGGCCGTCTATCGTGAGCCCCGCCAGCTGAGGCACCTGCTGCGTGGCAAGGCTGGCGATGACGCGAACACCGCCAAACGCGAGGCCCACTGCGCACGCCGCGCCAATGAGCGCAAGCAGCAAACTCTCGGCGAGCACAGTCCGCATCAGCGCCCACCGGGAGGCGCCAAGCGCGGTGCGAATCGCGAGCTCGCGTTGCTGGTGCACGCTTCGCGCCAGCAAGAGGCAAACCACGTTGGTGGCCGCAATCAACAGGACCATCATCACAGCCGCAAACAGTAAGAGCAGTGGCTTGCGAATGTTGGCGGTGCTTTCGACGACCAGCGACACAACGCGCAGCGACTCGCCGCGCACGTCGGGATACTTCAACGCAATCAGCGCGAAGCGGCGCGTAAGCTCCTCATGCGCGTCGGACACTGTCGCACCTGGTGCTAGGCGCCCGAGAACGTACAGCATGTTCCACCCACGCGAACCAAGCTCCGCCGGCGAGAACCGCATCGGCTCCCACACATCGGCCCGCAGGACCTGCGACCCGTGTGGCACGCGAAACGCTTCCGGGAGGATACCGACAAGCGTGACCGCCTCGCCGTCCACACGGATCTGTTGCCCGATTAGTGCGGTATCGGCAGCGAAGCGTTCGCGCCAGAAAGCTTCCCCGAGCACCACCACGCGCGGTTGTCGCAGGTCGTCATCGGTGGGCAGCAGCACGCGCCCGTGCAGCGCGCGTACACGGAGCAGCGGCAGCAGATTTCCCGTGATCCTAAGCCGGGCGACGCGCAGCGTACCCCCAGCCGGCTCCAGCATCGCCGTATTCGGCGTCAGTGCCGCTAACCCCGCGACTTGTCGGGTATCGCGCGCGAGATCCTGATAATTCGGGGCCGAGAACGGCCCGGCGTTGAATTGAGGCGTCGTGCGGAAAACGGTGATAAGCTGCTCTGGCTGCTGCAGGAGTGGGGGCTGCAATAGCGCGCGGTTTACCGCACTGAAGACGGCCGTGGTCATCCCAAGTCCGAGGGCAATGCTCGCGACGGCGGACATCGTCATAATCGCGTTCTGGCGCAACGCTCGCGCGGCCCCCCGGAGTTCCGCGCCGAGTATACGCATGGAGCCCCAAATACGCGAAGCACGTCCAGAGCTGCGAGCACTCGCCCGTCGTGTCGGACGGGAGACGGACGCCGGCGGTGCCGTGAGCAGCGACGGGTCTTGCAGGGAGCGCACGACATCGCGCGCACTGGCGGGGCGATCTGTGGGGTCTTTCGCCAGGCACGCCATAATGAGCGCCTCCAGCGGCCAGGGCACCCCACCACGACGCCGACCCAGCGGCACCGGCGACTCCGTCAACTGTGCGACGAGGGTCTGACGTCGGGTTGGGTGAGAAATCGGCGGTGTCCCGGCCAACATTTCGTAGGCAACGCATCCCAGCGCGTACAGGTCGGCGCGGGCGTCAATGGCCGGATCCCCGGCTGCTTGTTCTGGCGCCATATACACCGGCGTGCCGAGCGACGTGCCCTCAAATGTTATCGCCGCTGCACCGTGCGCCGTCCGTCGATGTTCCGCGATTCCCCGCGATCCCGTGGTGGCTTTCGCCACGCCGAAATCGGTTACCACCGCAGACGAGGACGTCAGCAGGATGTTGCCCGGCTTGATGTCTCGGTGGACGACACCGTGGGCGTGCGCCGTGACCAGCGCCTGCGCCACGTCGAGTAGAATCCGTACTGTTTCCTCGACGGAAAGGGGACCACGCCGTAGGCGCACGCGTAGCGCCTCTCCGTTGACGAACGGCATAATGAAGTACGGAAGTCCTTGCACGATTCCCGCCGTCAGCACCGGAATGATGTGAGGATCCTGAAGGCCGGCAGTGACTCGGATCTCCTGACGAAATCGATCCAGTGCGGATTGACCAGCCAGTTCCTGCGGCAGCACCTTGATGACCACGGTGCGTCCCAGCGCGTGATCGGTCGCGAGAAAGACCGCCGACATGCCGCCTCCCTCGAGGGGCCGGCCGACGCTATAGGCATCTCCGAGCGTGTCCTGCAGCTGCCGCGCCAGTCGCGTTGCGTCGAAGTCTGGCGCTGTCACGCACCCACCCCGCGGACTGGGTTCACATACGCGTGCTTGCAGGGATGCTCGCGGCCCGAGCAGGTGTCCCAGTGCATCCGCAGGCAAGTTCCTTCGCGCGTGCGCCACGACATCGTTGCGGCCGTATCCTTGGAACCCAACTTTGCACTGGGTCGGCGCTGGGCGAACCTGGGCCTGCACCTCGCCATCCGTTTCATGGACGTCTACCTCTAGCGTGGAAGCGCGGATCGGCGCGTCGCCTAAGGCAACGTGCGTGGCGAGGTGATTCTCCATCCTTGCTACGAAACTGGCGTTCGTAGGACACGTTCGGACCGGTTGCCGATGTTCAAGTCCTGTACCGATTCTGTGAATGGAAGGGGTGCACGCGCTTCGACGCGCACGCGACCACGCTGCCTAGAAGCATCACGCCCGCACGGTGCGTCGTCTGAGTACGCCCGAACGTCGCGATTCGGACGGGACTACCTGGCGGCCAGCAACCACGCGCCGCGCCGCGCGAGGTGCCGCAGGTGCGCTTGGTCTCTTGCGAGCGACCAACCCGTCAGTGCGTCGAGCGCCGCATCCGACACACGGTGCGCTGCAGCTTCCCCGCGGACGTACGCATCTCAATCGTGGCGCTCCATTGTCCCTCCGCTTCCCGCCGGAACGTGAACGTCTGGGGCGCACCACCCTTCTCCTCGAAACGAATGGTTCGGGGGTCCACGACCGGAGCGATGAACTTCTCGTACGTCACGCGGCGGTCCCGCAACACGATTGGCGTTCGCGGTGCCGATTCCGTGCGGAATGTCGATTCTCCCTAGAATGAAACCGTAATCGTTGAGTCATTCGTGAACTCATACCGCTCGGAGAACAGCGAATTCACTCCTCGACCTTCGAAACTCCCCATTAGCCATTGGAGAGATGCAAGTTTTGGCTTTGTGACGACGGCAGCGACGGGTGGCGTGCGGGGTCGAGCCTTTTCAGCGGTTGACTGGCCGTCTGCAACAGTGGCGGATCCGACAAGGAGGGCTGCGAATGCGACTGCGAGTTGACGCACGGATGACGGGGGCAGGTCGGTGAGGATAGCTAGGCCGAGCGAAGGGGTGGTAGTCAGTCGACTAATGTGAAGAAGCTCGCCACTGGAACCGCGGCACGAGCTGTAAACCACGCTTGCAAGTGGTACTGGACCGGTATGATCGGTCGTTCTTGCTCGTCATGGCCCACTCGGCGATTCTGACGCTGCGAACGAGGACCCACCCGCCATGTGGGCTCCACAGCAGCAGTCGCCGAGCGGATTGGAGAAGGGCACCCTGAGCTTCGCGACGACTCGCTGGCGACCAGGCGCGTCGTCGTCGCTAGCGTGTGCCAGACGCGCTGCGTGGCTCGACGTCGGGCTCCATCGAGGACGGGGCTTTCCGAGCGCGTCCGCCGGGCCCTTGTCGTCACTCAGAACGCGTCGGATGGTGGCATTGCAACTACAGTCAACCCGGAACGACTCATAGATGCACCTCCATCTGCACCAGCGCCTGCAGGGGTTAGATCGCTGGCCGGGAGAAGTACGTTCGCCGGTGCCGGATCAGACCGTGCTCCAGACAGAACGCATCGCAGAACCGCTCGCTCACGGGCGTGCCATCGTGGGCAACCCCTTCGAAACATCCCCAAGCGCACGCGACATCGTGCAGCACAGCCGCGCCGTCAATCACATGGCGTCCGCGCAGTGTTCTCGTCTTGCTATAGAAGACATAGATCGCGCTACGCCCAGCAAACGTCGGGTATCCTGGACGTTCGTAGCATCCATCGGGCGCGAACATCGCACACACCGAATCCCAATCACCCGCATCCACGCACGCGTACAACGCCGATGGTGAGAATGTCATGCGCACCTCCATGAGTGTCCGGCAATCAATCCCTTTGTGCCTACCGTCCCGGCGTCGGACCACGGCATCAGTGTCGTGGAATAGGCGGTGGGTTCTGTTCGCGTCGTCTGGTGCATGGCACGACACGCTGCTTTGACGCCGTGCCGCACCGGGAGTCGTTCGAGTGTAGGACAGTCGGTGTGCGCCGGTAAGGCACGGGTTGTCTAAGGAGTGTTCGGGCTTTGTCGAGCAAGTGCGTGACGAGACCGTGGAGCCGAGGCCGTGGAGCCAGCATCTTGGAGCCCGCGCAGTGCGAGGAGCGACGGGACACCACCTCCCACGCATTCGGCTCACCAACACTGCGGCGCGAATCGGCGATCATCGCTCACATCGATGGCGGCTGCCACTGCCTGGGCCGTGAGTTGACTCTGCCAGCATCCACCGTCGCGGCTCCCGCCTGGTGTGCGCGTGCGGATAGTTGAGCGCCAGCTTTCGTTCGGGACAAAGGGCTCAGCGGCCGGACCCCGCAACATCGCGCTGGATCCAAACGGAGAGGGAGGTTGCCATGTGACGACTATGGGACGGAGCACGCTGGTCCCCACATGTGTGCGCCGCGCGGCGCAACTGCAAACGAAATGCATACACCGAGCACCGTGCATCAGTTGGACAGCGCGCTACCGTTCTGTCGTCCACGCCAGTTGCAGGAGACAAGCGCACTTCTCTACCGATCAAGCGTATAATGTCGGGTCTCATTCTACCGCACCGTCGTGCCGAGCAGGCATGGATACTCCTCAGTGTCGCGTGCAGTGCGATGCTAGGTTGCGCGAGCCCCACGCGATCCGGCACGTCGCGCAGCGCGCGCAGTGTCGTCCATGGCGCGCTGCGAACGCCATCCTCGGAGATCTCGCCAGACGGGATGATCAGCGCGACGATTTCGCTGGGGATGCAGTCGGTACGACACGGAGACAACGTCACCGTATCGGTCATCGTCGCGGACAATGCGCCCCAACCGCGTGGTGGCCGGGGGTCAGAATCATGCGACGTCGCCTTGGTCGTTCTCGACGACGCGATGCGTCCTGTGCCGCACCCCCCCTGGCATCTGCCATGCAAGGCGCATCCGGTTCATGGACTGGTCTTTTCACCGGGCGAAACGGTGATTGCCCAGTCGCTGTGGCGCACCACGACATTCGGTCCCGGTCTCTATTGGATACGCGCGCGCATTGATGGGAGAACCGCCGATGGACAGCTGCTGTCACTGACGTCGCGGGGGCGCAGCTTGGTGGTCCTGCCGTAGCATCCGTCTGTGGAACGACCGCGATAAGGACCGCACCCAGGGGTCCGCGAGAGGTCGAACGTGGCGACCGTACGACCACAGCCTGCGTTCCAGCCGCGCCAGCCTCGCGATCATGCGGTGCAGCACAGCCTACATCCACAGCCGTGATGCATTCAGCTGCGTTGCTGCGTCGACCTGCCACGAGAGCGCCGATTCGGCGACAAGCGCATCCGGTTACAGGCGCGGATCGTGATCAGCTACTGCTGCACGCCGCTGTCGCGTTTCCCTGTTGAAGAGTGGCGGCGGAAAACCTCAGAGCCAGTCGTGACCACTGCTCCTCACAGGGGACACGCGATTGCGTTCAATCGATCTCGCTCCGACCTTCAGATGCGGCGAACTCGGAGGGATGGATCGCGGGCCGCGGCAAGTAGGTGCAGCGGTGTTGGATGAGCCCGTGATCCAACAAGAACGCATCAAAGAAGCGCTCGCTTCGTTGGGTGCCATTATCGGCCATACGTTGGAAGTGCCCCCAGACGCACGCGTCATTACCCACAACCAGCGCTCCTGTAATCACGTGTTTGCCACGCGGCGTACGCGGCTCGCTGTGGCACGTGTAGATCTCGCCGCGTCCGATAGATATCGGATGACCGGGGCGTTCGTAGCAGGCGGCAGGAGTGTACATGGCACAAACGCTTTCCCAATCACCCGCATCGATGCGTGCATAGAAGGCGAGCGGCGAGAATGACATTCCTGCCTCCTTGAGTCGCCCATGACTGAGCTAGCGAGCTCTCTCGCGGGCGTCCACCTGATTTCCCTGCGACCAGCGCCTGCTCGGCGTGGCGATGGTTCGCGGGGCTGAAATAGCTCGCTCGGCTGGACCCTTGGGAGCGTGCGGCAGCAAGGGCGGGACCGCACATGAAGCGTCGTGCGCCGTGCTCCTGGTCGACGGATCGGCTGAAGTGAACAGCGTCGCGTGGGGGTGGGACCGGCGATTGTGAAACCCGCCCTCACTAAGCGAGCCAGCACCGCGTGGCGGGCTGAACGCGCAGCACGGCGCAGGTGACTGCGATGCAATCGGCGCACGCGCCGCGGGCCCTGCGCGCGACCATGACCGGGACAACGCATACCGACCGGGAAGGTCGCAATGCACCTAATCGAACAGACTCAGTGGTGGGCTGCGATTCCCCGTCAAACGCGCCTCCGCCATTCGGTCGGCCACGGCTACTGGCAGGTCATGGCGCTCGCGCGCAACTCGCAACACGTCGCGAGTCCGATCAAAGATGCCATCGATGGCTTGAAGGATTGTTGGCAAGTCGCAGCCGTGCCAGTCATACACCCCCGCAATTAGGCCGCCCGCATTGGCCAAGTAGTCGGGGACATAGAGGATGCCGCGACCTGCTAACTGGCCAGCTACGTCGCGATCTGCAAGCTGATTGTTCGCGCCGCCGACCACGATTGCCATCCGACATTCCTCCACAAACGCGGTGGTGAGCACGCCCCCGAGCGCGCAGGGCGCAAAGAAGTCGATGTCCAGCGTGTGGATGGCATCGACCCCGACGATCCGGCACTCCACCTGCGCGGCGAGTGCTTCCGCGCGATTCACATCGACGTCACTGACAGTGAGCGTGCCACCCGCTGCGTGCACGAGCTTCGCCAAGGCGCATCCAACGTTCCCGCAACCTTGAATCGCAACCGAGCGACCTTCGAGTGTGGCCGCGCCCCATCGCTCTAGGGCGGCGGCGCGCATCGCAGCGAACACACCGCGCGCTGTGTCCGTGCCGTCGCCGCCGCCAGTGCGCGTATGGAGTGCGACGTATGACGTGTATTTCCCGATGACGGTGAGATCGGCGCTGTTGATGCCAACGTCTACTGCCGTGATATACCGTCCCGCAAGCGACTCAACCACCTGTCCGTGGATCGCAAGCACGGCGTCGCGGTTTGCTCCGTCCCGTGCAACGATGACGGACTTACCACCTCCTGCGGGGAGGCCGGCCAGTGCCGCCTTGTACGACATCGCACGTGACAAGCTGAGCGCATCGTGTAGTGCGTCATGGTCTGAGCGATAGCGTGCGAGACGTGTGCCGCCAATGGCGGGACCGGGGGTAGTGCTGTGAATTGCAATGAACGACAGATAGCCAACGGTGTCGTCGCGAAACTCGAAGACAGCTTCGTGTCCTTCCACCTGTAGCGCTCGGCTCTCGAGCATGCGAACGGTACTCCTGCAGTGGTGCGCCGGTTGCGGTAGCCGCGCCTTGGTGTGTATTAGTACGTCGGGCGCGTATCGCCTCGTACTCGCGGCTCTTACGGAAGTGTTGTCACGCGAGTGGCATCGACGTTGGGTTGCATGAACGTTATGCCGAAGTGCCCCTCGGACACGCCGTGAATCGCATTGAAGCGAGCGGCTCGCAGTTACGGCGTCCCTATGGTCGCAACTCCGAGGGCAGCGATTCGATACGGGGCCTCTGGCGTAAGGAAGACGAGGATAGCGTGACGTGGCGGCGCGTCTCCCTGAGACACCGGCACCCCAATTCGCCCTCCCCCCAGATCGTCGTAGCCGGCAATTCTGACTGTCAAAGGTCGAATGAGCGTATAGACGTGCGTCAGCGACGAATCCTGCTGCGCCGGCGTGAACGCTGGGGCCGCGTGTTCCTTGAGATATTTGGATAAGGCCGCGCGGTCCCCCGTGAGTATCAAGGTCGTCGCCTCGCGAGCGCGCCGTGCGGCCGCCGTGGTCGTGTCGAGCGGTGTCGGCTGGAAGGGTACCGGCGGCGCTTGCTGCGCCTCCAGCGACGCGCTCGCCAGCACAGCGATGGTGAGGCAGGCGCGCACGGGAATGGTAAAGCAGGCGCGCACAGTGGACAGCATGGTTGTCATGGGAGACCTCTGGCCAAGCGTGGCCGGCGACTTGGGCACGACGACGCTGCCTCGAGCGTCCCCGACGGACCACGCATTGGCCACAGAGCGGTAGCGAAGCGTGAGCGCGTGGACGAATTCTGCACAAAAATAACGCGCAGTGGTGTACACAAGTGGTCTTAGACTGGTACACACACGATGGGACGCAGGGCCGCTCGCGTGCGCGACCTCGCCTGCGCCTGGCCCTCGTCATATCCGCGCACGCACGACGCGTCAGCGTCCTCCCAGGGCCTCGCCGGCCATCAAGCGACGATGCAGCGATGGGAGGACTCCAGTCTATACGACGCCAGCCGACCGAGGCGCGAGTACACAGTCGCCGAGGCGTGGGATTGCCTAGCCCCGCACTGCACGACTACGACGCGTGCGTTCGCGTGTGGTGCGCTAAACGCCTGCACTGCGGTGGCGCGCCACCCGCCGATAGCGCGAGACCGCTCGCACGAGGTGCGCGATGTAGAGTCCCAGCGACAGCGCGGTGATGAGGTAGGCCGCGAGCATGTACTTGACGGTCGGTGGCGGGCCAGCGAGTTGCGTGACATACGCGACGCTATCCTGCATTGCTAAGCGTGCGACTGCAGCCGATATCAAATGTCACGCTCCAACACGTTCCGGTGTACGTCGCGAAGACTGGCCATGCGCATCCGCAATGCCAGTATGGCGACGAACAGCGCAATGAACGCGATCATTGCCAGCCCAAACGTAATCTGCATCGATGGCGGTAGCGTCGGTTTTTCGGGCTTTAGTACTATGGGCCCAGGGTGCATGCCGCGAAACAGCTTGACGGTCACATGGATGAAGGGCACGAGGAGCGCAGCCATGACACCCATCACGGCACACAACCGCGCGCGCGCCTCCTGCGTGTCGAATGCACTGCGTAGTACCCCGTATGCCAACAGCAACAGCCAAAGGAAAAGCGTGCTGGTGATGCGCGCATCCCAGACCCACCAAGCGCCCCAGCTCGCACGGGCCCAGATCGGTCCGGTAAGCAGGACGATGGTGAGGAACAGCAAGCCTACTTCGGCACTTGCCTCACCCAACCGGTCCAAGCGTTGATCTCGCAGCCAAAGAAATCCGACACTCGCGAATGCAAGCAGGCCGCATGCGAAGTACATGCCCACGATGGCGACGGGAAGGTGTACATAAAAGATCTTCTGCGCGGCTCCCAGCATCGCGTCGTCAGGCGTGAAGAAAATCGCCCGAAAGCATGCAACGAGCACAAGAGCGACCGCGCTCGCCAGAAGCCAGAAGAGCCGCGTTTCGCTGGACGGGACTTCCCTGGGCTGCTGTTCTGGACGGTCCATTGTGGGCAGCGAACCTCCGCAGGGTTTGCGACAGCGTGTGCCACGTTGCCAGGGTGTGAACGCGGAGCTAGTCAGCACCGGGGCGGGCACGGGCCGTCCGGCCCCACGATCCCTCATAAGGCGCAGAGCACGTTATCGCAGATCATACTGACTTGGGCACATGCCCAGACGAGGGTGCGGCCCGCCTATACACTTCTTATACAACTGCTCCCGCGATCCGACGGATTCCTCGGCTCACCAACGTCTCTGTTGCGTCCCCCGGCACAGAGCTCGACGTGGGCGGTTTTGTCGCTGGGTGGTGCCCGGCACGCCGAGAGTCCGGAGACGGTTGTCGGATGCGTTCCGGCGTCGCCTCGCATGGCTAGCGACAGGAGACGAACAAGCCCGACGGCGTGTGCGATTGCACGTTGCTCCTGCGTGGCTTCTGCACCCTTTTGCGGTGGAGTCATACCGGGGATGAGTTGATCCACGAAACCTCACGTCGGGCCGCACGCGTGCCGCGTGACCGACAGTTCTACCGCCGTTCAGATTGCGTCCAGATCGCGACGGTTGGCGGCTGGCGTAGGTGGAGCCGTGCCGTCGATGCCACGCGTGTTCGACTTCAGTCTTGTGACACTCCGCGGTCGGGCGCGCAATGCACGCTACTCGTAGTAGGAGTGCTGCGTTTCACCGCGAGTGAGACGGATGCGCTGTAACCGCACTACGTGTATCGAGGGTGTACGCTTCTCACCTACGGCGCATTGCCTGGCGGGTCGCGCCCGCCTTTTGCATTGCGTCGCTCCTGCCCGCGGGCGGCGATGGCACTGCGTCATCCTGCCGCTCTGACTCGTCTCTATCAGTATCGAGTGGCCAGGAGGATGAGTATGACCCGGACCCTGAACAATCCCTTCGTTCCGAAGTCGGTAGGAGGGGCGATCCTCTCGATGATCGTGCTCCTTGCATGCAGCGAGTCCGGCGCTCCCAGTAGCCCACCCGTGCCGAGCGAAGCGCGGGCAGATTCTATAAAGGCGGGGGAGTCGGCTGTGCACACGCCCGCGTCCCCTTCCAGCTTCGTTCCGGCGCTGCGCCGAGTCGCCGGCCAAGCACAGCAGGGCGCTGCGCGTGAGCGACTTGCACAGCCTCTCATAGTCGCCGCCGTCGGCCCAGACGGGCGTCCGATACCCGGGCTCGTCGTGCGTTGGTCGACGCCAAATGGCGGATCAGTCGTGCCCGAGACCAGTGTAACCGGTGCGAATGGGGAGGCAGCAGCGGCCTGGACTCTGGGCTCAAGTGCGGGTGCGCAGGTGGCTATTGCGAGCGCTGATCGCGCGTACTCGGCATCGTTCCTCGCGTTCTCCACCTCGGGCACCCCTTTGCCGGTGGCATCTATCACCCTTGGTCTTGGAAACAGTTGGCTTGAACCGGGACTCGCGAGCAGCATGCGCGCCGCCGCGGTCGACATCAACTTGCAGATCGTCAACTCTGCGTCCATCCTATGGACCGTTCGCAACCCATCGGTGCTGCACCTTGAGGTGACCGGTACCTCACCAGGTGTGTCCACCGTGCGAATCACTGGAGTGGCGCCTGGCACGTCGTACGTGCTCCGGAGTGCGGGAGGCATCACGGATAGCGTGCTGGTGCGAGTGTTTCCGACCGGCGGTCGACCCGGCCCTGGCAACGGTTGTGGAGGATGTGGCTGACCTGCCCGGTCCGGTGTTGACGCACGCGGCCCTAGCGGTCGGCATGCCAATCGCCGCGAGTCCCTAGCGGTCGCCACGGCGGGAAGGCGGTTGTTAGTTGTTGGCGGCGAATCGGGACTCACATTGAACGTGCCCTCGGCACACGGAACGATGGGGTGCGCCTGAACGGACCAAGACATCGGGCCCTCGAGGTCGTCACGCTGTTAAGGGGTTGCATGATGTCATGCGCTTTGCCGACCGCCACCTGAAGCCGTCTTCGCGCGGCGAGGCTGACCGCCCGATGCACCCGCGCTCGCTGTTGGCCTATTGCACCGTTCGACGTCCAGTTGTCTCCTCAACTCCAAGCGGTAGCGGTGTGAGTCTGTGAACAGCTCAGTCGCTTTACCGGCGTCGGGCGCACGGATTCGCCGAACGGCTGAATGTCGCCACCTGCCTACTCACGTGGCGACTCACGTGGCCGCTGCTCCCACAGCACGTTCACGATCAACCAGCGACCGTCGATCTTTCCTAAATGGAGGTAATCCACCCAGTCTCGCGCATCAATGCGCACGCTGGCCGCGTTCCCGAATTGGTCAAGCAGACGTACGTCGCGCCGCTGTGCGGCAGTTGGCGTATCCTTGCCTCCGCCCTCTCCGGTTTGCGCCACCAGCTGCTCCGCAGTGGTGTTGGGCGAGAGTCGTGTCGACCCATCCGCGCGCGGTAGTACGATGCGCTTCGCTAGATCGGGGTGTAGCGCACGGCGCATCCGGACCGAGTCGCCGCCGTACCATCCCTCGATGTAGTCGAGCGCGGCAGCCCGAATCGCCGCGCTGTCGGCGGTGGCGGTGGCACGACCACCACGCGCGGCGGATGCGGGCTCCGGATCCGGGCGGCGTACCTGCACACGCGCCACCCGTGCGGGGATGCCAGGGGACGCACCGTACGCCAGCCAGACTTCGCCCCGCGTCACATCGACGGCCATATGTCTGACCATAGCACCCCGACTTGGGAGCGGAATCGACCGAAAGCTGCCTTGAGTCGGGTCGAAGCCGATAAGCACGTCCGCCGCGGAGGTGCCGATCCAGACGTGTCCTGTCGCATGGTCGACCCGCACCACGTACGGCACTGCGTCCTTGATCGGCAGCGCATACGACCGAAGCGCACCGGTCGCGGGGTCGAGCCGCACCAAGGCATTCGCGCCGTATGCAGGAATCCATACAATCCCGCGCGCGTCGATGTCGATACGACGCGGAGCGGAGGCGTCGAGCGCCATCGTGTGCTGCGTAAATTGCTGCGTGGTCGGATTGAACGACACTATCCGGTTCCCTTGCAGCTCACTCATCCAGATGCGCCCGCGCGGGTCAGCACGGAGCTCGTACGGGACTGGTCCACCGGGCGAGGTGGCCAGCGTCGGGTGGCGCGGCACGTCGAACGTATCGACTCGCCCGCTGGCAGGATCAATCCGCCCAAGCACCTCTGGATCCTTCGTGAAATGTCCATTGTACCACACGCTTCCGGACGAGTCGATGGCGATACTGTGCGCATACAGGCCGATGTCGAACGTCTGCCACTCCTTCGTGGTAGGCCTGTAACGCGCCACTTTGTTGGCAGCACCGAGCAATATCCACCAGTCTCCGTTGGTTGCAACTTCAACGGCGCGCGGGTTTGCGCGCTGCACGGGGATCCGCACCTCCTCGACACGTCCATCACGCGGGTCCAGAAGCAGCATGCGGTCCGACGTCATGCCGGTGATCAATACGCGTCCGTCAGAAATGACTTGCAGGTCGTGTGGGAGTTCGCGTGCGTCCGGTAACCGGTACTCGCGCACCTCAGCCGCCGCGCGAATGGGGCGGGCGGCAGGGGGGGTGGGCGGGAGATGGCGCGTGAGCCACGCTGCAGTGGCGGCGGGGTCCCGCTTGTGAGACATCACTGGGAATGGCGTGCGCGCGCCGCCGAATTGAAGCATTCGCTCCACTGCCGTCCGCCATTCATCGGTGGTGCGTGCGCGCCCGCCGGGATATGCGACCTGTGCATCGAACTGATGGCAGCCCGTGCAGTCAACAATGAATTGACGCTTCGTTGATCCGTCCGGCAGCAACGCCAAGAGTTGCGCGCTACTCGGTGCACGTCCGCCCGTATCCGCACCTGGCTGGGGGCGATTGCCGCTTGACGCTGACACCGGCTTCGCGAGGTGCTCGCCGACTGAGGTGAGCCTATTCTCCACCGTCGTCATCGCGATGACGACGGAGATGCCCACGTAGATAGCTAGCAGTAGCATTACGCTTCCATGGTTGATGGTGTGCACCGAGGCGACGCGCGCAGTGCCCCACGGCGAGCGCCCAACGTGGTACGCGCGTCGTGAGCGGCGCGCGAGCAGAATGCGAGTGGCGGCATCGACACGTGGGGCATGCATCCGATGCGCCCTACGTTCGCCGATGTATTTTCATGGACACCAGCGCCACTACCGAGAGGCAGACCGCCATCATCCACTCGATGGACCCCGCAATGCTTCGTACTGACTGCGGTCGTGTGGAACAGGTGGGCTGCTCGCGCGTCGGGCGCGCACATCCGGACTTGCATGACTGGGATCACGCGGTTGGAAACCCGCGCGTCGGCGCCGGTGGAGCGCCGCTGGTCCATGCGCTCCAGTGGCAGTCAAGCTGGTCTCGCCAGTAGCAATCGAGCAAACCTCGGTGCCGAAACGGCGTCGGCATCGCGGCAAGCTCGGGCAGAACGTGATCTTGAGGCTTGTTGATGCCGTGCGCACGAAGTGGGTCTGCGAACACCGTCCAGTACCACGCAAGCATCGCGTCCAGCTCGGCATCACCCGTCGCGTTCTCGCGAACCACCTGCAATTCGTCGATTAGCTGCACGACAACGGGTGCGGGAAAATCACTGATGCCAGTCACCTCAGCCGGATCCAGATGCGTTGTCCACCAGAGAAACAGCAATCGCTTCAAGACCTCAAGTCGGGTGGTGGGTTCGGCGAGGGACGCCACATATCCGGAGACCACCTTGCCCCACTGGTGGTACGCGTGCTCCATGCTGCCGCCATCCCAGTGGGTGGCCAGCGCGACGTCCCGCGCGGATAGTTCGAGATCGGCGAGCGCGTCGAGTCGCGCAACCTCCGCGCCTGACGGTGACGACGTGGCAGCAATGCGGGCGCCATGGCGCGCCCCCGGCGTGACGCCGGTTCGAAATCGAGAGATCAGCCCGTGGAGGGCCTCGGCGAATGACATGGGAACATGGACGTGGCAATGCGGCTAGTACTGACCACCGGAATTTGAGCATCAGTGTAGCGCACGCGCAGTTCCACTTGTGTTTGGAATCGGCTCAGAGGTTGTCGCGTAGACAATCAGTGCCTGACCTGTACAGATGCGAGGCACTTGTATGAGAATTGTATAGGCCGTCGTGTACACCACTCTTCGCGACCGGCCGCCTCCGTAGTATCCCGGCACACTCAGCACTGGGTTACATGCCACGAGCCATTCGAGAGCATCTACCGCGGATCATTATCGCTTTGATGGTGGTCGCCATCGGGCTGATGGCCGCCTTGCTGTTCGAGCTGCAGTCATCCGCGCGCGCGCACTACGCAACCGCGCAGCGCGCGTTGCGCGCGTACGCGGCAGTAGCGGTGGAGGAATTCGGCACGCAGATTCGTGAGGAGATCCGCGCGGCGCAGTTTTCCAGCTTCATGGGCGTCGCGCGCGAGGTCGAGCGGCGCGACATATCTCGCCCGCTCCGCCCGGAGGAGGTTGTTGCCGCAATCAGTGCACAGGACTCGTTGTGCCGATGTGCGGTCCGACCGCAACGGGGGATCAGATTCACGTACGCCGATTCGGCGCTGATGATCAGTGGGACCGATAACGTTTTCGACGCATCGGTCCACCGTGGCTGGCGTCTCGCGCTCCAGAACGTCCTGTACAGCGCGGCACCCGACCGGATCAGCGGACCCGCGCGACCAGTGCGGGCGCCAGGGCTAGCGGCTGATAACCTGCGTCTCCCCGTTGTGCAGCGCGCGCCGGCTGTGACAGTAATTCGGTTCGGCTCTACAGAGCACTTGGTGATGCTCGAGATTTTCTCCGGGGCCGACGGACGCGCGGTCGTCGCGTATGGCGTCAGCCTCGACGCGGCGGACTTCCTGTCGCACGTGGGATCGCGCGTTGTCCGCGACTATCCGCTGCTTCCCGGCGCGCTACGCGGGCTGTCCAACGATTCTCTGCTCAGCGCTGAAATCCGCACTCCGTCCGGCCAGCTCGCCTTCGCTAGTTCCGATTTTACGATGAGACGTCCTGCGTTGAAGACCGACACGCCCTACATCGCCGGTGACACACTCGGCGCGGGCGCGGGCGGGCTCGTCCTGCGTATCGGGCTCCGGTCGGAGGCGGCCGAAGCCCTATTGCTCGGTGGACTGCCGAGTTCTCGGCTCCCCATCGTCGTAGTGCTGTTTGTACTCACCATCGCCCTCGCTGCGACGGTCGTCGTGTTGCTGCGCCGGGAGCGTGATCTCGTGCGCTCCCGGGCCGATTTTGTGTCAGGCGTCTCGCATGAGCTGCGCACCCCGCTCTCCCAGATCCGATTGCTCGCGGAGCTCCTCTCGCTTGGGCTTCCTCGTGACGAGGACGGGCGTCGCCGCTCGGCCAAGATCATCGATCAAGAAGCGCGACGACTAACACATCTCGTGGACAACGTGCTCCAGTATGCCGCTACCGAACGTGGGGTGCCAACGGTGCAGCCCGTGCTGTCCGATCTGGGGGCTGAAGTCGAACGCACCCTGCAAATGTTTTCACTCCTGATCGAAAGCGAGTCGGCTCGCGTGCAGATGGACATCCTTCCCGGCGTCTACGCCTACCTGGATCCTGGCGCTCTCCGCCAGATCGTCCTCAACTTGCTGGACAATGCGCTCCGCTACGGACCCCGGGGGCAGACCTTGACCGTGGTCGTGCGCAGTACTGGCGAGTGGGCTCGCCTCTCGGTCCGCGATGAGGGACCGGGCATTCCGGTAGCGGAGCGCTCCCGCATCTGGCGTCCGTATTATCGTGTGGGGCAAGCGGGGAACAGCACGCGTGGTGGCACTGGACTCGGTCTGGCGGTCATTCATGAGTCGGTGCGCGCGCACGGCGGACGAGTGGGGGTCACCGACGCGGCGGGCGGCGGAGCACAGTTCGATGTGGATTTCCCCATTGCGCCGGTCCCCGGAAACGCAGGCGCTGTGGAGCCAATACTCGCATCCGGCAGTGAGGAGACGGCGGCATGGCGCGAATCCTAGTCGTCGAGGACAATCAGGAGCTTGCCTTCGGTCTCACCACAACCCTCGAGATCGAGGGGCATGTCGTTGTGGTGGCGAACACCGGTCCCGCAGGGGTCGAACAGGCCGTCATCATGGCTCCCGATCTGGTGTTGCTCGACCTCATGCTGCCTGGCTACGACGGCTTCCGCGTCCTGCGGACGATTCGCGAGGCGGGATGCGAAGCGCCGGTGCTCATCCTGTCTGCCAGAGGTGAGCAAGACGATAAGGTGCGCGGTTTTCGACTGGGCGCGGACGATTACGTGACCAAGCCGTTCGGCGCAATGGAGCTGCTGGCCCGCGTCGATGCGCTGCTCCGGCGACACCGACCTGCCCCACCCCCCGCCCTGACCGCGGCATTATCCCCGGCGACACCATCCCCGGCGACACCATCCCCGGCGGCAGCATCCCCGGAGTCGCCGGCGCAACCGGTGCCGTCCGCGGCGGCTGTGGTCGCGGCGCCGGGTGAGCCGGTCGTGCATTTCGGGGACACGGAGATCTTGCCCAATCGCCGACTCGTCCGACGACGCGGCGAGGTCGTTGCGCTTACGCCCAAAGCCTTTGACCTGCTCATGGCGCTCGTTGCGTGCGAGGGTGCGGTGGTTAGCCGACGCACCTTGTTAGAGAATGTGTGGGGATATGATGCCTCGATCACCACACGTACCGTTGACCTCCACATTGTTGAACTGCGGCGGAAACTGGAAGATGATTCAAGCGACCCCAAGCACATCCTCACAGTTTGGAAGGTGGGATATCGCTTAGAACGTTGAGAGCTCCCCGGGCGCCCGCCGGCGCGGGCCGCGGCGGCCGGGCGGGCAAGGCACTCTTCCTCGTCGTTCGGCCTGCCACGAGGCGGTTCCGCGCGACCACGCACCCGATGCTCACCGACGCGCAGACACTGGCAACCAGTAGCTCGCTTTGACGACGAAGACATGGTTTCTTCGGCCGCGAAGGGCGTCACCAAGGTCCCCTAGGCCCGCCGTGCGCGGGGTAGCGTCATCGAACGGCACGTACCCGTCACGGGTCTGTTGCCACACCGCGAACAGTGTACTTCCTGGTCGCCACTCCCAGCGCAGTACGGCATTACTCCTGACTGCTCGTGAGGTGAAGTCCTGGCCGGCGACCGAAAGGGGAAGCCGTAAGACCTGTCCATCGACCAGTGTGACTTCACGCACGCCGTTGCGCACTATTCCATCCGTGCCGAATGGAACGAGGTCTCCGCTTCGTGGGGCGCTCAGCTGGCCGAAGCTGCCATACCGGCCGCTCGCCGCGAACGGCTCCACAAACGTTTCGAGGGTGAGGTCAGGCCGCAACGTGTAGTTGAGCCGCATCGTCGCCCGAGCCTCTGCGTACTCCAGCGTCGCGAAGACGTATCGGTCGTCGAGCGTCGTCGCGGCACCGAACGGTAGTCGCGCGACATACTGACGACGGTCGCGTACACGGGAAACGCTCGGTGTCAGCGAAAGCTGCCAGCGCGGACCAGGCCGGATCGAACTGCCGACACTCAGGCCCACCGCGCCGCCGCCCGCCGCGTCGCGGGACCAGTTCCCCGACAGCGTGACACGCGTGCTCGCCCCCTGCGGACTCGCCAACTCAAGTCCGAGCCCCCGCCATGCCTGCGTTCGCATGTACGGGCCGCCGCGAGTGAGCTGCGCATTGAGTGTCGGCGCTTCGAGCACGCCGAGCAAGGTGGTCTCGAAGAAGTTGCGCCACACAATGGAGACCTCGGGACGCACCCACTGGCTGAGCAGCTCGTTACCGTAGTTCCAGACATTCTGCGTGAGCGCCGCCACTTCGTAGCGCTGCATCAGTGAGTTGGGACGCGTCTCGCGATAGGCGAGGCGTCCGACGAAGAACTTCCGATCAACCAGCGGGAGGAAACCGAGGTCGTTGATTTCGAACCCCGGCGACCGTAGCCCGAGTGTCCCACGCCACAGCCAGTGACGACCGCTGATGCGCTCCAGCGCGACGGTTGCCGAGTGGCCGCTGAGCGCGGTTCGCCCGGGATCATACGCCACATAGGCGCCCGCGTCGGGGCGTTGGAGAAACCGCGCGCTGGCGCGTTGCACGCGCAGAATGGCCGCCGAGTCGCCACTCACACGGCTCGTGCTGACGCTCCCACTTAACTCGTACGTCGCCTTCGCGAGGCGCAGGTTCCAGTCCACGGCACCGACGACGGCGTCACGCGTGTACAGTCCGGCGAGCGGCGACCCGGAGTCAACGTCCCGGCGGACACCGGTGACCAGCATCCCAATAGTCGAGCGGTCGCGGCCAAACTCCTGTTGCAGCCGCCCGACTGCAAAGGCACTCTGCGGCGCCACATCGACACGTGAGCTTCGCCCGACTGCTGCCGACGGGTTGGAGGCATCCAACCCTGCCGCCACAGCACGCGCCGTATCGAAGACCGTCGCGCGCATGCCCGCGGTCACCGCGGCGAGCACGCCCACTGCAAGGCCGGACGGAAGGCGTCCTGTGAGCTTTGCCGCGCCGAGAATGGTGGAGGTGGTCGGCGCGTCGACGAAATCGCCGGTCGCACGCAGTTGCGGGCTCGCCCCGATCCGTCGCGAATAGAAGTAGTTGTTCCCACCGCCCTGCAGCAGCGGGGCATTTTCGATGAAGAACGGCCGTCGCTCGGGAAAATTGATTTCGAACGCACTGAGGTTGACAACCGCCGGATCCGCTTCGACCTGCCCGAAGTCGGGGTTGGCCGTCACGTCCAGCGTCAGGTTAGGTCCTAGGCCGACCTTGAGGTCAGCGCCAACGTTGGTTGATAGGTTGCGCCCGTCGTCGAACGGGTTCGCCCGGTTTCGCGTCGCGTTCAGACGCGACGACTGCGCTACATATGGCAGTAACTCGACGCGCCGCGTGGGCCGTATCCCTTCGATGCCCGTGAGTGTGCCGAAGCGAGAAGCCCACGCGCGCACGTTCTGCGGAATTGGCACCCACAGGTCGTCCTCGTTTCGTGAGGCCACCCACCGTTCGAGGTTTATGCCCCAGCGTTGGGCGCCACCCGCTGAGAATCGGAGCTGACTGAACGGGATTCGCAACTCCGCGGTCCATCCAACGGAGTCAATCTGAGCCGCCGCTTGCCACACCGGATCGAAGGAGGTTTCGCGCGCGCCCTCATCATCGCGCGGGTGGTACCAGTCACCGCGGACGCCGCTCGCCGTCACCGCAAAGGTGTAGGCGGTTCGCCGATCATAATATGTATCGAGCGAGACGATCAGGTGCTCCATCTCGCGCACGTTGTCGCGTCGGCCGACAGGCGCTTGCACGTCACCCGGCGTTGCGCTCCGCATCCGCGCGCCGATCCAGAGGGCGGCGTCGTCGTAGAGAATCCGTACTTCCGTGTTGCCCGTGGCTGCAGCGCCTTCACGGGGACGTCGCTGCACAAACCCGCTCGCCGGCACGGCCTGCGTCCACACGTCTTCATCAACACGCCCGTCTAATCGGAGAGTCCCTGGCCCTACTCGGACTGCCTGTACGCGAGGCGTATCAGCGGCGAGCGTAGTTCGGGCAGTGTCTGCGGTACCCGTCTGTGCGTTCGACGCAAAAAGGGGCAGACCGAGTAGAACAACAGTTGCGAGCGAGCAGGCGCGTTTCAGAAGGGACATTGCCGCGTTAGTTCGGGAGAGAAGAGTGAGCAGATAACGCGTATGGTCCGCCGCAGCACTGGGCGGCAGCGTGCACGCGGAGGTGCGGCGGTCAGACGTCAGAAACTCGCGTACGACCCCGGCAGTCCCGACGAGACGCAGGGGCCGCGAGCGCAACCATGACTTACGGAGCCTTCACCCTGGCAAGCGCAATGGCGGTGGTCCGATGCCCGTATCTTGGGAAACGAGGAAGAGGATCGCGCTTTGGTACCGCGCCGCCCTGAGGGTCAGGTACGCTGATTCGCCCTCCGCCGAGACCCGCGTTGAGCGCGAAGTTCACGTTTACCGAGCCCACGATGGCGTACAGCCGGGCGAGCGCTGAGTCTTGCTTGGCCGCAGTAGATACAGGCGCGACGTGCACGTTGATGAACGCCGCAATGCACGTTCGATCCCCATCCACGATTAACGTCGCGGCAGCCCGGGCGAGTCTTGCCGCGGCGGCGGTCGTGTCGAGTAGCGCGGGTTGCAGCGCGGCTTGCGGTGCCTCCTGCGCCCCAGATGTAGCCGTGGCAACGACGGTCATGACGAAGTACGCGCGGAGCACTGTGAGCGACTGTTCCATGTGAAGCCGTGGACGGAGTAGGGGTATGCGGCACGCCGTGGTAGATGCGAGCATCCTCCACGGGTGGCACTCTCGACGCGCAGCACGCGGTGCACTGTCATGCCGCACCCCCCTTCATCGACGCAATGTGCATGACGGCCGCGCGCATCGGCGTACATGGTTTGTTTGGAAGTGGTAGCCGGCCACCCGTGACCAGTGGACCGCCTCAAGATTTCGTCTGTACGTGCACTCGGTAGCAGGACACCTTTGCTCGTCGCGTTACGCGCGTGTCATATCTCGCGGGCGCCTCACCGGTGTGCGGTCGCTCGCCGGCACCACCCGCGAAGACGATTTCACGTTTCCCGCCGTCCCTTGGAGAAGATTGCTTGCTCCCCCCCGCCGAGCGTCGTCCTGATCCGGCCTACTTGCTCGAACTAGAAGCGGGCGCACTCGACCCGCGGATCTTCCAGGCTGTCTCGTTCGGGCTGCGGCGCGGCTACGGCGAGTTGATCCGCCGTGAGCAGCTCACCCCAGGTGCAGGAATCGTCCAGCACGAGGCGCTCGGTGCGCGGTACTGCTCGAAGCAGGTCGAGAAGCTGCGTTGCGCATGGTCCGCTGTGGATCACGGCCGGGGCGCGAGGGCGTATCGTTTCACAGCGAAAGGCCGGTGCCGGTGCCGCGTTGTGGCAAGTGGGCGGCCGCGGCCTTGGACTCAGGCACAGGTGCTCGGCGTGACCGCGGTGAGGCGGGCATGATCAGCGAGCTGATGACCCGCGCACGGTTACTGTGGCGCGGCAAGAGCGCGCGTACGGCGCCGGTGCGCGCGGTGGACGAGGGAGTGCGAGTAGATAAGGTGCCGGGAGCGGCTGGACCATCCGCTCAAAGGCCGCTTTCCTTCCACGGATTTCCCTTCTCGTGGCTCGACATCACCTTGGCCCTGCGCATGCTGCGGCGCTACCCGGTTATTACAGTCGTCGGGGGACTGGCGATGGCATTTGCCATCTGGGTTGGGGCGATCAGTTTTGAGTTCGGCCGACAAGTACTGTATCCGTCGCTGCCGCTTCCGCAGGGTGACCGGATTGTCGCTATCGAGATGCGCAACACGCGCACCAATGCCGCGGTCACTCGCATCGCGCATGACTTCATCGATTGGCGCAGCGAGCTTCGCACCATTCGCGAGCTTGGTGCCTACCGCGTGCTCGATCTTAACTTAGTCGCCACCGACGGACGAAGCGCGCCGACCCGCGTGGCCGAGATTACCACCTCGGCGTTTCCGTTTACACGTGTTGCACCGCTGCTCGGCCGCACACTTGTTGCCGACGACGAACGTGCCGGCGCCCCTGCGGTTGCGGTGATCGGCCACCTGCTTTGGCAGCAGCGGTTCGCCAGCGACTCCGGTGTCGTTGGCCGCACCGTGCATCTTGGCCGCACCGCAACCACGGTCGTCGGTGTCATGCCCCCTGGTTTTGGTTTTCCGGTCGCCTTTAATGTGTGGACGCCACTGCGCCTGCGCGTACTTGAGTACAACCGCGGCGAGGGGCCGGCGCTGAGTGTGTTCGGCCGACTGGCGCCGGGCGTATCGCTCGCGGAGGCGCAGGCCGAGCTTGCCACCGCGGTCCGTCAGGTAGCTCGCGAGCATCCGCGCACCCACCAGCACCTACGGCCCCAGGTGCTGGGGTACGGACGCGCGGTATTGGGCCTCTCGAAAGTCGAGTCCCTCTTCATTGGCTCGATGAATCTGATCCTGCTGCTCTTCCTGCTACTCGTCTGTGGGAACGTCGCACTCCTCATGTTCGCACGCGCCGCCACGCGCGAATCGGAGCTTGTTGTTCGTTCGGCACTCGGCGCTGGGCGCGGACGCCTCGTCGGACAACTTTTCGCGGAAGCGCTCGTGCTGGGTGGATTGGCGGCAGTGGTCGGGCTAGGCGCGGCGCGCGGGGGGACCGAGTTGGCGTTCCGCTTTGCACTCAAGGAGGTTGACTCGCTGCCCTTCTGGTTTCAGCCAAGTCTGTCGGGCATGACAATTCTCTATGCCGCGCTGCTGACGCTGCTCGGCGCCGCCGTGGCGGGGATCCTGCCCGCCCTTCGGGTGACGCGCCATCTGCAAGATCGCCTGCGTGCCGCGGGCGGGGGGGGCGGAGGAATGCGCTTCAGTGGCGTCTGGACGATGATCATCGTCGCGCAGATCGCGGTCACCGTCGTCCTTCCGGTCATCGCGTGGGCCACCCAGCGCGTCAAGGCACAACTGGAGACGATGCCAGTACACATCCGGGAGGCCGAGTTCCTCGCGGTCAGCATGCAACTGGACGATGCGCCATCGAGAATGCCGTCCGATGACAGTAGTGCCACGGTTGCGCGCCGCTTCGCGCTGGTGAGCACGGAATTCGCGCGACGCGTCGCGCTCGAGCCTCGCGTCGCTGGCGTCACGTTCGCCGAGCGGCTGCCCCGCATGCACCATCCAGGTCGCCTCATCGAACTTGATGCGGGAGGCGCTGCAGCCCAGCATCCGGACTGGCCTGGCGGCCATCGCGTAAGCTCGGCTGCTGTTGCAACGGACTATTTCCCCGTCATGGGCGCCGCCCTCGTCTCTGGCCGAAACTTCCACTCGGGCGATCTGGCGACCAACTCGCGCACGGTGGTCGTGAATGAGCATTTCGTCGAGCACGTACTGGGCGGACGCAACCCCCTAGGCCGGCACTTGCGCTACGTGCACCGGGAGGAGATGAACGAGTCGGGCTCCACGGACGCGTCGCAAGAACCTTGGTACGAGATTGTGGGCGTCGTGCCGACCATGGGCATGGCGGAGCTCGAGGACCCGAAAGCGGCCGGCATTTACCACCCGTTGCTTCCCGACACATACGACCGCGTGCAGTTGGCCGTGCACGTGCGATCTGGCGACCCAGCCGCGTTGGAGCCGCTGCTGCGCGGGCTTGCCGCCGCGGTGGACCCGGCGCTTCGCGTCGACCGGATTGCCCCCGTCAAGTCCCTGAACAGTGGAGAAGTGCGTCTCACCGGGTTGTGGGTCCGGTTCACGTTGGTCCTCACACTCATCGCGGTGATGCTCTCGCTTGCGGGGATCTACGCCGTCATGGCATTCACCGTCGCGCGCCGCACGCGCGAGATCGGAATTCGTGTCGCGCTCGGTGCGCCGGCGCGCCGTGTTGTACTCACCGTCCTCTCACGGCCGTTGACGCAGGTGGCAGGTGGGGTGGGGACGGGTACGACTATCCTATGCATCCTGCTGGCCACCTCCTCCGAACAGTCGGTGGGCGGGCAACAGGTCGCGATCCTCGGCGTGTACGCGCTGGGGATGCTCGGGGTCTGCTTGCTCGCGTGCATCGTGCCAATGCGACGCGCACTGCGCATCGAGCCGTCTGAAGCGTTGCGAGTCGATGCCTGATGTTCCAGAAAGCGCGTCCTGCGTGCGCCGTCGACGAGGATGCCGCCTGTTGATCCAGACACGGCCGACGAGCTAGCGTTTCGCTGATGAGATCGGGTCCGGCAGCATTCCGGACGAAAGGAGGTAGACCACACATCACCAGTATTTTCCGGTAACATGCGCCTCCCCAGCAACGCGCCAACGCATCGCTTGGCAGAACACCGCGCGCGCCGAGCATTCCTGGCTGTACGGTTGCGCTTCCCGTATCCGCCGTACCTGCGAGAAGTGATTGGACGAAGTGTCGCGCTGTGGGTCGCCGTCCGGATTATGTACGTCGTTGTCCTACTGGTTGGCGCAGCCTCGATGGCACGTGGCGAAGCCCTAGGATTCGCGTTAAATCCGGCGTGGCCCACGCGAATGCTGCTCGTCGCTCTTGTAGCAAGCTTGGTGTGGTGGGACCGCAGACGATCTCACGAGTTGCTCTTGCCTGCCAACCTCGGTACAGCGCCCGCCTGGTTCGTAGTCGCCTCCCTCGCTACCGGCGCCGTGTTGGACGTCAGCGTCCAGCACGTGCTAGCAGCGCCCTAGCATGCGCACACCACCGCTGTTCGCCGCGGATTCCATCGGAAAGTCCTTCGGTTCGCGAACGATTCTGACGTCCGCGTCGGTCTGGGGCAGAGCGGGAACGATTACAGTGCTGTTCGGCCGGAATGGATGCGGAAAGAGCACGTTGCTCAAGATTGGCGCCGGTCAGTTACAACCGGACCACGGCGCCGTGCACTTCGCTGGCATCACCTATTTGCGCCCGGCACTCTCTGAGCTGGCTTCGCGGGGCCTCTTCTATCTCCCCGACCGCGATCTCCTCTCGAGCCGGCTGACAGTGCGAGAGCAGATACGCGCCGTGGAGTGGCGTTTTGGCGACTCGCGAACGGCGGAGGTTGTAGAGTGCCTTGGCATCACCGACGTCCTGAGCCGACGGCCCAGCGAGCTCTCTGGCGGTGAGCGTCGGCGCGCCGAGATGGCGCTGGCCTGGATCCGCGCCCCGCGCTGTCTCTTGGCCGACGAGCCGTTTGCCGAAATCGATCCCGCCGATGTTGAGGTGCTCGCCGCCGCCTTCCGAGACATGGCCCACCGCGGGTGTGCGATTGTCATCACAGGCCACGAGGTCACGCAGCTGCTAGATGTTGCCGATGACATTGTGTGGATGACTGGTGGATCGACCCACGGGATTGGCAACGCGGAAAGTGCGCGAACGCATGAGCAGTTTCGCCGAGAGTACTTGGGACCGCTGCGCCTGCGCTGATGCGAGTCGGAGTCCGCGCCGCGGCGTGCATTTGACTCCCTACCTTGTGTACTCCCAGCACGGGGACAGGCGGGCGGCCGTTTCAATACACAGAACGAGCTCCCACACCTGAGCCCACAGGCTGGCGAGTTGGACGAGCCTGTCTGCAGCCGCCGCGGACTCGGCGTCGCCCGACGCGCACGCGCCCACACCCGGCGACGGCTATTGTATCCCCGCGCCGTAGCATCACCATGGCCGGACGTCGCACCGCGTGCATCAAACGACGTCACCGGGCTACCGCCGCGCATGAGCCGGAACATCAGCCAGCATGTGTATTCACACGCGGTCAACGCAGCGACTGTGCTGCAGATCGTCACGCGCATCGTCGCGTGCCCGTCGCTCTCCACTAACCATAAGGGCTTCCTGCTGCGTCGGCGCCAATGCTTCGTTTGACGCCGACGCTTTGGGCGGCACGCTTCAGCGCGCCCTCCCCTGCGGCGCTCCCAGTACGTCGACACTGCGCGGCCCGGCAGCGGGCGGCACGTCGCGTCGGTTGTCGCTGGTATTGGGGTCGATCAGCAATGTGCGCGGATCAATGCCAACGGACGCTGGTGCCTCGGGGACGGTGACAGTGATGCGCTGAGTGCCGGAACGTACCCGGTGTCGTCGCAGATACAGCGGGGTTGCTTGCCCGTGTTCGGGCGCGCGGCCGTAGACGCCAATTTCGAAGAAGTCATTCATCGAGACATCCTCCTCGCTGCCGGTGCTGTCCACGGCCACCTTTCGTGCCCGTACATCGAGCGTGACTCGGTACCTGCCATCGCCCGCCCGCTCGGCAGACACCGCCTCCGTCGCAACATCCCAAAAGGTGTTCACGAGAAACAGGTCATCGAGCAGATAGGCCAGTGAGTCTGGTGTGACTCCGCGTAGCTCGCGGTGCAGATCGAGCGCCGTCGGCTGCTCGCGCCCGCCGGTACCGTATTTCGCGAGCAGCGTGCGTAACGCCTGGTCGACCAGACTCGCCCCCACGTACTCGCGGAGCGCATACATCGCGAAGGGTCCTCGGCGGTACACGGAGAGCCAATCCGTCGCGCGGACAAGCGGCACGTCGGCCCGAAGGCCCGGAACCAAGTACGCCGAGCGCATCTCGGCCAAGAGCGCGGCGAGGTGCGGCGCACCATACGTGGCTTCGACGACACCCATCGCCGAGTACCACGCGAGGCTTTCGGTCAACAACGGAGCTCCCTCCACGGAAGCCGGCGTCAGCTGATTCCCCCACCATTGGTGGGCAACCTCGTGTGCCACGACCGCGAACGGGAAGTCGAGTCGCGTTGCACCGCTCCCAGGGTTGAAAAGTGCAAATCCTTCGCGAAACGCGATGTTGACCGGCGCGGAATGCAGCGAGTTCCCGCGCCCGGGATACTCCACCATTCGCAGCTGCCGGTGCGGATAGGGGCCGAAGCGAGTCGTGAAATACTCGAGCGACGCCTGGACACTGCGCACCATACGGTCGACGTTCGTCGTGTCGCGCGGATGATGCACGATCTGGATGGCGACATTCTTCCATTGAGCGTCTCGTACGATATACTTGGCGGAGTAGATCGCCACATCGTTCCGAATCGGCACATCGGTGGCGTACTGATAGTAGGTTCGCGCACCCTCATTCCACGTGCGACGCAACCCACCGGGTGCGACGGCGAGCTGCCCAGCTACTGTTCCGACGACCACGTCAAGCGCGATACGCTCGCGACCCGCGGCGACGTTCGTTCGTGCCGCGGTGTCGGCGAGTGCACGAACGGCGGGCCGCGTTGCGAGTCCGTACTGTCGGCGTGCCCCTACCCCACCGAGCTCGCGATTTGTTTGGTACCCAATGGAAGGCAGCCAATCGCGAAGTTCGATATAGGTGCCGTTCGCAGCCACCGACGCATCGGTCGCACCGTTGACGAATCCGGTTGGAGCAAACCGAACCTCGAAGTCAAGGCGGACTGAGTCGCCGGGCTGTAGGGCTGGTGCCAGTTTGAAGCTGCGGTGACCGTACTCATCATCGCGCAGTAGCGGCGTCGCTGCACGGTTGAAGCGCAGGCCCGACGTGCTGACCAGCGTCGCCGTCGCAACGTGGATGGTGTCTATTGGCCAGGCGGTGCGATTCACCAGCTGATACGTCCCATGCACCTCCGCTCGGCGGTCAGCGGGATGCAATTCGACACGGAGCGTCGTCGCGTTTAGCATCGGCTGCGGCACGCCCTTATAACGGCCATATCGTCGTTCGTACTCGGCGCGCCACGCATCTTGGTCGGCCGTGGTCCGGTATGCATTGAGGACATTCGTGTTGTAGAAGATGAAGCCTCCCAGCATTCCAACCAGTCCCACGGCGACGGCCGCCGCGACGCGTAGGCGAGGCGTCAGTCGGCGGCGCGCGTTTCGCAAGCGACTGCGCACGTCCTGCTCTCGTCCTCGGACGGCGAACACGCCGGCCAGAACGAGGAGCACGAACGCCCACGCACTCCAGTATGCCTTGAACCAGAGGAACGGTCCGAGGTACGGGTCGAATCCCCGCATGTCCGAGTAGGCAAGCCCTGGATCCGAGGCATACACGGCGAGATTGTGCTCCACACCGAGCGAACCTGCGAAGCGCATGAGTCCATACACAAGCAGCACCACGAGGTGACCAGCGTATTTCTGGTTGACCAGCACGTGCACCACCACCGCCAGGACTGCGAACAGCAGGTAATCCACCAGTTGAACCCCAAACAGCATTCGGAGGTAGAGGCCGACCTCGAAGTTGTAGTAGCCAAGCCGCGCTTGCACAAATATTCCCGCCAGCAGTCGGATGGCTTGAAGTACGACCAGAATTAGACCAAGCCCCAGCACTCTCCCAGCGAGTTGCGCTCCGTCTGGCACAGGCGTGGTGTCCGTCAAGTCATTCACGCGCGCGTCGCGTTCCCGCCATACCAGCTCGCCAGCGTAGTAGACCGTGAACAGCGGGATGATCATCCAGATCAGTTCGGGTGATCCGAGATACCGCGTGAGCTGCTCCGTCGTCGGCAGCATGGCGGTCCCCATGTCTTCCATCAATGTCGGCCATGACAGCACGAGGAAGATTAGGAGGGCGACCAGCAGCAAGCCGCTCCAACTAAGCGCGACACCCCGGAAGGCTTCCCACGCGATGGCGCCAGTCTGCGACAGCCGCGTTCGGACATTGAATCGGCTGATGGTCGTGGTGTGACCGAGAGCCAGCGCTGGCGCGATTGGCGCTGCCCTCGCCACGACAGTGGCCACGCCTGCCTCGCTCGAGGCATCGGCATGCACAACTCGGCTGCGACGGCCGCGCTGCGCGGCTCCCGCCGCCGCGAGGGTAAATCCGAAGCGCACCGCCGCAAACCCGAGGACGGCGGTCGACAGCAGCAGCCACACGAACCGATTCATCAACAGCGTCCCGTCGAGCGGTATAGAGCGCACGCTCTTAGCCGCCGGCGTCCACGTAAGCGACAGATTGCTGAGCGTGGTCAGCCCGAACGGGTCCATCACCTGGCCGAGCTGCCAGAATCCGAGCCGCGTCGCCACCAACTGCCAGCTTACAACCACGAGGGCGAAGAGCACGACGCTCACAAGGAACGTGGTCACGCTTCGCCGTGTCAACAGGGCGGCCGCGAACAGGCAAGCTGTCGTCACAAATGCGTTCGGCAGCCCGAACGTCAGATAGGCCTCTGCGAACGTTGCAAATCGGAATGGGCCGGAGAGGCTCGGCTCCAGCGTGCGCGAGGTGAGTGCGAGGAACACCCCCAGTTGCACCGCGACAGCAAGGGCGGCGTTGAGCAGGAGCGCGGCCAAGAATCGTCCGGCCAGAAATGCCGATTTGCCAAGCGGGGTGGTAAACAGCAGTGGCGAAAGACGTGTCTCGGCGTCGCGCGCTGCGGCATCACCGGCAAACGCTGCCGCAGCCAACAACGAAAGTATACTGCCGATGACCGTCATCTCGGCCATCAACAGCGGGGCCGTCACGTAGAACCCGCCGGTGCGGGCTTTCTCGACGTAGGCCACTGTCGCCAACTGCATCATCAGTAGCGGGAGACCGATGAAGAAGAGCCACGTGGCCGCGCGGCGAAGTTGAACGTTCGTCTCGAACCTGAAGACTTCCCATGTTCTCACGTTATGCCACCACGGCAGACGCTTCGGTCTGCGCGCCAAAATGCCCGGTCATGATACTGAAGTAGACATCCTCCAAATCAGCCGCAACGGAATCGAAGCCTGGCCCGGGGGTGGCGAGACTGTACACGTGTACCACTGTCCGACCAGCGAGGAGGCGTGTGGAGATCACCGCGTACTTCGCTTCGACCTCGGGCAGTTCGGTCTTGTCGACCACCTTCCGCCAGATTCGGCCACGAAGTGCCGCCACAGCCTCGAGCGGCTCTGCCTCGAGGAGGATCCGACCCCGGTCGATCACCGCCATGCGCGTACACAGCTCGCTCACGTCTTCGACGATGTGCGTCGAGAGGATCACCACGCTCTGCTCGCCAAGCGCACTGAGCAGGTTTAGGAAGCGGACACGCTCCACAGGGTCTAGCCCAGCGGTCGGCTCATCGACGATGAGCAGCTTGGGGTTCCCGAGCAATGCGACCGCAATCCCGAAGCGTTGTCGCATACCACCGGAATAGCCGCCGAGGCGCTTCTTTCGTACGTCCCAAAGGTTGACCTGACGCAGCAATGACTCGACCGTCGACTTGCGCAACCGGCGCCTCGTGATGCCTTCGAGGGCGGCGAAATGTGAGAGCAGGTCCTCGGCGCTCACGTTGGGGTACAGGCCAAACTCTTGGGGGAGGTACCCTAGCGTCTTGCGGAGCTCATCCTTCTGGCGGAGGACGTCGATCTCCCCCAATGTGATCGAGCCCTCGTCAGGCTCCTGCAACGTTGCAAGAGTGCGCATGAGCGATGACTTCCCCGCCCCATTCGGTCCCAGGAGGCCGTACATGCCGATGGGGATCGTCAGCGTGACGTCGGTGAGGGCTTGTACGCCATTGGGATAGCGTTTGGAGACGTTGCGGATTCTAAGTTCCATGACTTCACGGCGTGTGGCGGATGGTCATTGCGGAGGCGGCGCGGCGAATCACGCGCCCCACGAGGGACATGTGTGCAAACGCACTCGCGCCAAGGCGCGAGGGTTGGTAGAGATGATGTTGATATTGTGCAAGCATGCGTCCGGGTTCAGACCGAGCGCTGCGCCGGCGAGGCTTGTGGCGAGTCGTCGCGCGGCGGAACAGTGCCCCCGCACAACGCCTTGGCAGCGCTCCACGCGTGGGATGCATGCAGAGTCTCGACCAATCGACGCCACGCACGGTTCGACAGTCTACCAGCCGACTCGATGCGAAAGCAGCACGTGGGCATCGGCACTCAACTCTGGTACCCTGCATCACGCGTGCATCCGGCGAGGGCGTGACGCATCTGGTCCATCCGCGATTCGTATCACGGCGGCTCGGACGCGGCATCGGGGACGCTGATACGGGCGCTTCGCAGTTGGAAAAGTCCGTCGCGACTGTCAGCCCACACGGCGACGAAATCACGTGGACCGACTGCGACCAAGCCACTGTATTCCCCCCCGCTCGGAAAGCGCGACGACACCGCGCTGCCGTTCGTTCCCGTCTCCGGACACGACGGCCGACTCGATACCTGCACGGATGGCAGAAACGTGTTCCCGCCATCGACAGATGACGTGGCGTACAGGTGGTGACATCGGCTCGCGGTGTCCGCGCCTCGCCCGTAGTAGGTCACGACAATCACCCCCGTTGGACTGGCGGCGACGGCTGGTGTCTTGGTCCATCCGTCGACGCCGGCTGGCGCATCGATGCGAGTCATGGGTGTCCAGCGCTCGCCCGCATCGTCGGAGTGCGCGAGTAGCACGCCGCGCAACGCCTCTGCTTCGCAGACGACCAGCACGCGTTCAACGATGCGACCTGGGCGAGGAGACACGGCAAACGTGGGCCACGCAGACGGGCGCGTGCCGCCACAGTGCTCTGTGACCAAAAGCGGCGCCCCGAATGTGCGTCCGGAATCCTGCGACGCGATCATCCACAACCGACGGCGTTCAAGCCGCCGATTGCTGGCGTCGCGATGGTCCCAAGCGCCGACCAGGAGGGCACCGTTGCGGAGGAGCACTGGCGATTGCGCCTCGTACGCCAAATTACTCAGGACTACGGTGGTGCGCTCTGTAAATGTGCGGCCGCCATCGAGCGAACGAGCAACGTACACGCCGCTGCGGCTTTGTCCGCTGGCCTGTCGCACTTGGCGCCCCGCGATGAGATACGTCGCCGACGACGCGGTATCTGAGAGCAGCATGCCGTGGTCGAACGCGCCGCGAAGGGTCGTCGGCGGAGCAGCCCATGAGCGGCCACCGGTTGGCGAGCGAAAGACCACCATCCCATTGTTACCCAGCACCGTGACGAGGGCCGAACTATCCGGTAGGATCGCCGTCCACGGGTCCCCGCAGGCGGTCGTGTTCGGCGGGGTCAGCGCCGTGCGGTGCCATGTGACCCCGCCATCGAACGACGCGTGGGCATAGCACGACAATGGTTCCCCATCCGGTGACATGGTCTGACTCGCGACGACCAGATGGTCAGCGTGCGCGGGATTCACGCTGAGGTGCGGTTCAAGCTCCGGCGTGCGCGACAGCGCACTGACGAGACGGTCAGTCCCGACAAAAAGACGCGACGCGGGATTGCTGCTGTGCACCGACCTTTGTGCGCGCGCCATGGGCTGCACGGCGCCCCGACATGCGGCGAGTGATAGGAGGAACCAAACGAGCATGTGTCGGTTCCCCAATACAATCGCGTGTAGCGATTCCGCCTGCGACGCGCTGCGTGATGCGAATCTCATCAAATCCCTTCCTTCCCGTCCGATTCTCGGCGCCCGACTATATCGTCTTGTGAGTCGCTGTCGCTAGGTAGCCCGTAGGGCGATGCGCGCGACAGGTGACTTCGGTCCACTCCAGCCTGCGCTCTCGACTAGCGTGGCCTGCGGTATTCGCGCGCCTACCCCAGTCGCACACGCGTTGAATCAGCTTGTTTCCGACGCAACGCGCGGAGAAGGTGATCCGATGACGAGCGTGCTCCGGCGCTTAGTCTGCTCCTCATCCCGACGGCTGGTGGTGCCTCCGTCCAGCCATCGCCACTGCCCACCGACGCGGTTGAGCGGCGTCTTGCGCGGCAGGGCACGCAGGCAGCTCCCTTTCCATCAGTGTTTATGTTCCCAGCGGAGGATTGTGGTTGCGTGGGCCGCCGGGCTCCGCAATCCGCCTATTCTGGACACGGCCGACCACGGCAGATACACCAGACCGCAGGGAACGTGTGCAGCACGCATCGAGGCATTCCCGCCTTCCGCCATCTCGAACGTCATCCGGCGGCACCGGCCAGCAGGGTACAAGGGAGAGTAGCGCCCTCCGCAGCATCAATACGACGCAGACGGGTATGGAGATCGTACGTGTACAACTTGTATACAAGTGGCACCTGCGCGCTCAACGGCTCCGACGCGTCCCCGCTCGCGTGCACACGCGCGTCCCCCGTTGAGATCAGCCGGACGGGGTTAGCCAACATGCGGCACGTAGGCACGCGAGTGAACCACGGATCACCTCGTGCTCAGTGGACGTGACCTGCGCTCGATGCGGATAGCATCGTGCAGGTGCGTACCTTGAGCGGCCGTCGTGTCCTGCCTGCTGCGCAAGGATGGCGAGCTGCACACGCACGGACTGGCGGTCAACCCTCCTGCCACTTCCGAGCATAGGAGACAGGGCTGATTGCTCATTTTGCTTTGCACTGCGCTAGCATCTCTGCTGCTGGTTCGAACGCTGGATTCCTGAGGGGAGATCGTGAGGGACGTCGCGTTGGGGCGAGGGCGCGCAATAAGGCATCAAACCCGCGAGCGTCACAACCGGCTCGCACCACCGCTCGATGCCTGCTGGTGCTGCTCGCGCTAAGTCTGACATCGCGCAACGCACCAGAACGGCGATCCGCCCCAATGACGTACGGGTCTGTTCTCGGCGAGGATGCGCGAGCGAGTGCCTCGGACCTCGCTGACGCGGGCTGCGCGGACGCACGCTCGTGTAGCGGTAACGCGGTCGCATGCGAACGCGCCGGCATTGGCGCATAACAAGCACGCGATCCAAGCACGTTCTCAGCTACTGCGTCCGAGGATCTGACAGGGTGGTCGTAGTAGGTTCGCGACGGCGTATCGGTACCCGACTTGTTTTCCGTAACGCGCGCAGTGGCTCGCCACTGGGAGCCTGCCAGACAATGGCATCGACACGACCGGCAGCTCCTCGTTCGAGCACCCCGTGCGCGGCGGTCCCCAATGCAAAGTTGAACGTCATGACCGAGTCGCCTGCGAGCACGAGGTGGTGCGCATCGCTGAGTATCGTCGGCGGATTGGCGTTCACCACCAAGCGCCCGGCGGAGTCTTGCTCCGCCCGAATCATCACGGTGCCGCGTGCAAAGATTGCGGCGAGATAGGTGTCTGTAGTTGCTGCGCGGCGTAGGCCGGACAGGATCTCGACTGACCGCAACGCTCCATACGACTCGCTCCACGCGTTGGCACGCCGAGCAAAGAATTGCTGGACCTCCGCGAACGGTGGCTGTGCGGGTGACACAGCGCGTAACGGTTCCGCGTTGCCTTGCAACAGGGACTGGACAATATGCTGCGCGCGGGTGAGCAGTGCGGAATCGCGAACGAGTCGGGCTGCCGGCCAGCGAGTCATCGCCGCCGACGCGCGAACATCAGGCGTGCGGGCACGCAATTGCGCGCCGTCGGCGACGATAGAGAACTCGTGTCCTCCAGGCAGCACGTATTCGCCGATCACACCAGCGCGTGCGGCGGCTGATGGCGGCGCTCCGGTGCTATGCGGAAGCACCGGCATCGGACCGCCAAACAGCACCGTGGGAAGCTGGGCGCGGATAAAATTGGCAGCGTCCGATTGCCCATTGGTAAGCATCACGATGGCCACGCTGTCGGTCGGAAAGAGGGATAGCTCAGCGAGATACGCGCCATAGTTTCCATGATGACTGAACCATGGGGTACCACTCGGCGACGTGCGCACAAACCAGCCGTACCCGTACGCTTGACTTGGCGTCGCATCGGCGTAGCGCCCGAAGAGCTTCTGCAAACCGACGGCGCCCAGCACGCTGCCTGACGTCAATGCGCGCGCCCACTGCGCCATATCGTCCGCCGTGGACAGCACCGCCCCCGCACCCAGGTACCGGACGGCCGGCGAGACGGGAAGTCCCGGCCTGACTGCGCGAGCGCTACGGGGTAGGTCAAGCGACGAGCCGGGAAAAGCGAGCGGTCCTATCCCCTGCGCAACGATGGACCGATCCCACCTTGGTCGCAAGAACCCCGTCTGCGTCATCCTGTAAGGAATCCAGATCGTGCGCGCCAGATGCTCCTCGAGTGGGCGATCAACGAGGCGCTCCACGATCAGCCCAAGGATCACGTACCCAGGGTTCGAGTACTCAAAGCGCGCCCCCGGTCGCGACTCGAGCGGCTCTCGCATCGCCGTTCGAAACATGGAGTCTCTCGTCACGAATTCCATGGGACTCGAGTAGTCACGACGCAGTCCCGACGTGTGCGTGAGCAACGTGTGTACAGTGATGCCCCGCTTGTCGTTCGGAATATCGGGGAAAAAGCGCGACAGGCTGTCCGTGACCCGAAGGCGACCTTCCTCTTCGAGCTTGAGGATGGCCGTCGCGGTGAACTGTTTGGCGACAGAGCCGATGTCGAACACCGTGCGCGATGAGATGGGTCGGCGCCCGGTTGGGCCGACCGAGCCCGAACCATGCACGATGACCGGGTTGCCTCGATACAGTACTTGCACCGAACCGGAGAATCCGAGCTCTCCGGCGCGGAGTAGCAGTGTGCGTGCGTGCGCGATAGTCGCCGCCGTGACGGCGGGCTTCGGTTGTGCCAGTACCTCGGAGCTGGGTGCGACCGCGAGCAGACATGTGGTCACGACGGCAGCGCGCCTGCGCACATACCAGAGGCGACGCTCGCACTTCGCGTCAATGACATTCCCGTCCTCAGGCTGCACGGCAGCCCCGCCGCGCGGCCTGAAGTGCCACGCGAATCCACGCACACGCGACTCGGTTGTTGAGCGCCATTCCACTCTCCGAATTTGTTAGGATAACGACGCCTGCCCTCCGCGCCGGGACGGCGACATAGAGCGCGCGCCATCCAGCACTCACCCCGTTATGCGTGATCACGCGTTCTCCACTCGCGAGCGAGTCCAGCAGATAGCCCAGTCCATATCCAACCATCTGCGGGATCTCGGCGTTCGGCGCAGGTGTCTGCATCGCTTCCAGCGTCACCGGGGAGAGGCCTTGTGGGAACGAAGCGCGCACCGGACCTCCCACAGACGCTGCAACGAACCGTCCAATGTCGCCCGCTGTAGCCCACAGCCCGGCGGCAGCAAGCTCGGCAAACCGGTAGCTCGGAAGAACGGAATCAGGGGAGGCAAACGGCAGCGATGCGCGGTCCCGTGGGACTTCTGACCACGCAAACGTGCTTGACGACATATTGAGCGGGTGCAGCACGGCATCGCGCATAAAAACGGGAAACGATTGTCGCGAGAGTTCCTCAACTAGCAATTGAAGCACGGTGTATCCGCCACCGGAGTACTGCCAACGCGCACCCGGCCGATTCGCAATGGTCACCCCCGGCGCTAACGCAGTTCCGCGTAGGCTCTCAACCACGCTCGGAAGGACAGAGTCCGGATGTGTCCCAGCATACCCAGAGACGGTGAGTCCGGCGGTGTGACTCAGCAGCTGACGGAAAGTGATGGCATTCGCGTACCCACCCGAGTCCACGCTCGGAAATGTCCAGCGTTTCAAGAATGGCTGCACGGGCGCGTCGAGGGAGATGCGTTGGTCTTCCAGCAGGCGAACGACGCCCCACGCTGTCACAGACTTTGATATCGAACCCACTTGAAAGCGCGTCGCGCGTGTCACGGGCGTCCCGCGCCGGTCCACCGACCCGAATCCCTGTTCCCATACTACAGCTCCATCGTCAACAAGCGCGACGGCCGCACCTCGTACATTGAGTGAATCGAGCCACAGGGGTACGAGCCGCTGCAGCGAATCCACCACACTTCTGGCAGCAGGCGTCGTGACGCTCGCTTGCTGGGGTCGCGGGCCGACGCACGCGGCCGCAGTGGCCGGGAGCACGATCAGGAGTATGCGAGAGCGCCTACGATACCGTCGCGCCGCAACTCTGAGTAACGCGGCCCGGCTCTCTTTCGGCGTTGTAGGATGGCGCGGCAGAGAATCCATTGTTGGGCTAGGGCGGGTCACTGTTCGTGTCTGGAGTGTCATGGAGATATCTCGCGGCGTCTGTCCGCATCGCGAGGTTCCTCGCGTAACCATAGGTTTGGTGTTCGCTGTCCGAGCCGCATGCGCTGATCGCCATTTTGGTGTGACGCTTACTCCGATCCTACTTTCGCCGCTGTGTTCGATGTTGGCCGCTTATATCCTGCGCCTTCATGGTCTGTCGCTTGTGATACAACGCACGGGCATGTGGAGGCACCGCGAGCGCGTAAACGCCTCGGGATGCACTCAGGACCGCATCCCGACCACGGCCACCAGTCGTGATGCGCCATGATGCGGGGAACGACGCGCTATTGCATTCGCCGCGTGCAGAGGATCGTTGGGAGGCGTCGTCAGCCATCCCGGATTCGGATACGTGTACTATGCTCAGCGATGCACATTGAGCAGGTGGGTAGTCTTGGTGCGCGCGTCACCTGAGAGCGCGTACTCGCCGACCGTGGCACCGATGCACGATGCTGAAACGCTGTGTGCACGCGCTCTATTGCAGCGTCACGTTTCGCCAGGACACATGGTACTTGAGGGCGGGCATCTGAAGCGTAAATGAGACGAGGACATGCCCTGTGACGCGCTCTTCGGAACGCGCGTGCGGGCGGAGTTCTGATCCGCGCATGCACATGCCGCCTGCCTTCTGCGCGCCTTCACTACCTGTTCGCTGGTGGAGGCGTGGCCGCTGGCACCCCGGCCGCGTCGAGCATTGCGGCCATGAATGGGCCGAGTATCCCCGGCACGCGCTCACCAAAGACGTTCCACGAGTTTACCACGCCAACGAGCCGGATTTGCGGAACGATGACGAGAAACTGTCCGCCGAAGCCCGTTCCGACCCATACTTCCACTCCTCGCCGGTCGTAGCGCCACCACTGGTAGCCGTAGCCCGGGGATGCGGAATTCGTTGGGTCGGTGTGGTCAACGTGCCTTGCGGTCGCTTCGCGAGCCCACCCCGCGGGCAGCACGCGCGTCCCGTTCCACACGCCATCGTTGAGGTAGAGCTGTCCGATTTTTGCGAGGTCCATCGGAGCGAGATAAAGCCCCCCTTCCGTGTCAGGATGTCCCGATGGCGTGTGCTTCCAATGGTACGAGCGAATGCCGAGTGGCGCGAAGAGGTAGCGTTCGGCGTACAGATCTGCGTGCAGCCCAGTCGCGCTGCGTAGCACTTCGGACATGAGCTGGCTCCCGCCACTGTTGTACGCCCATTTGGTACCGGGGGCCGCATCCATCGGCTGCGCCAGAGTGAAGCGAATCCAGTCTGCGCTGCGCTCCAGCTGAAGCGTCGTGTTGGTCTCGTTGAGCGGCCGGTCCATTTCATGCCACTCGATACCGGAACGCATCGTGAGCAGGTCAGCGAGTGTCGCGCTGCGGAGACGTGGATCGACGGTATCCAGCTTGTACGCTGCGAAAAACGACAGCAGCGGTTGCTGCGGGTTCCGGATTTGCCCGCGGTGCTGCGCTATACCGATGAGGGTTGCTGTGACCGACTTCGTGACCGATTGCAGTGTGTGGAGATCACCGCCATTCCACCATGGATGAAAGCGTGGGTGTAAGTAGTTGTACGGACCGATCTGCATCGAATCGGCGCAGGCGTTGATTCCACATCCGATGGGACTGACTTTACCCTGACTGATCGTCGCGTAGTCCCTCGGGAACGGAATGTTCATGAGTACCTCCTGATCGCGCACCACGGCCAGATGGTCCACGTGGCCGTACGTACCCGCACGCACCTGTGTCACGAGGCGGTCGAGCGCCGTACGGTCAACGGCTGGGAGGGCACGCGCGGGCTGACTGATCGGACCATTCGCCACGCCTCCCCGGTGACAGGCACCTGCCACCAGCAGCACGCTGGTCATTCCTATGAAGCGCCACAGGCGCCGTACCTCGCGCTGCTCGCGGAGCGTCGTAACCAGCGGGCGGGCGCGGGCGGGCGTAGGCGGTTGCATTGCAGCTCCGGGCGATGCCCAGTGGCAGGTCAGATCTGACAGGAAGACAGCAGGAGGGACCCCGCACGTCTGGAACGCGGGCTTGATCAACCCATGCCGTTTCGAGCAAGGTCATCGTGAGACGCCCGACGTACGCACGTTTCTCTGGGAGGCAGCGACGCACATTTAGGGAGAGTGGACACGCGGCCTCCTCGTTCCGGCTAGACTCGCACACGATGGTCGTGCGCCGAACCGCAGGCGTCGCCATGCGGCACGAGCATGGGACATTCGGACGGACCGCTGGCCCGTGCGCCAGGCGGCGCACGCATCGTGTTGGTGAAGCTTGCGTGGACTGCTGACGTGTTGGCGACGGCCGCGGAGTACACGACCTGTTTGCGATTTGTACAGCGGCCGCGCGTGGCCGCGCAGGGCCCGTTGCGACGGAGTCCGGCAGCGCGAACGTTGTGGCAGCGCTGGGTCGGACCCGGCTCTTGCCGGCAGTACGTCAGACTGCAGCGTCGCCGGCGTGTCTCCCATGGACGCGATCACAGAGCGGTAGACTGCCCGCCCCGTCGGTCGCCGATGGACGCTACGTAACACTGCTTCGGAATGCGGAGTGCATTGACCACGCGTTCAGGCACTCGCGCAACAGTCGCGCTGTTCGCCTAGAGGTCTGGGTTGGCGCTCATCGGTCAGTAGATCGGCACCGCAGACATGTAGCTCTAGAGCGCCGGGCACTGCCGGGTGTAGCTGCGCCGGTGGGCATCGGCGACTCGTCACGGTTGGGCGAGATCAGCCACAGCCACGACATTCGGTCTCGCTCCGACGCCGCGGGCGCGCGGCTACACGTCCGCGCTAGTGCACCCGCGAACCCATCAAGGGACGTAATCCCCGAGCGATCACGATGCCGGCGACCGTGTCACCGGACATCTCGAACTGTACACGCGGGGCACTCTGCCCTCGAACGGCGAACTCGCGCTTGCCAATGCGCTCCAGAATCATCGGCGGCCCGCCGCCGGGCACGATCAACGTCAGATGTTCGTCCTGCTCGGTGATGATGTACTCACGACGGACGCCGCTCGGCTCTCCGATGCGGTAGCGGCCTGTGAACTTGGCGCGCTCCGCTGCGCTGATCGGCTCGACGCGTGGCGTGATATCCACACGCGCTTCGCCCAGCACTGCCCGAGCGATCTCGTTACTGATGGCTGTCGCTGGTGCACGCGAGGCATTGATGTTGACGGCGATGAAAAGCGAGTCGCGTGGGACCGTCAGCAGGTTGGACGAGAACCCGTTGATGTTTCCGCTATGCTCCACCGTGCGCCGCCTACCGATGCTATCGGCGATAAGCGCGAAGCCGTAGTTCATGCGGTATACCGTGGGAATGGCGACGGGCGTCGCCATCAGCTGGAATGACTCGGCGTTCACAACGCGGCCGGACGTGAGTGCACTGGCCCATTGCACTAGGTCGCGCGCCGTGGAGCAGAGCGACCCGACGGAGAACGTGATATCCATGTCGACGACGTCAGTGTTCAGCCACGACGTGCCTATGGGATCGTAGCCGTGGGCGCGGTGCTTGATAATGTCTCGGCCACCGCAGTACGTCGTCCCCCGTAGGCCGAGTGGTTTGATCATCTCCTCGACATATGCGGCGTACGTCTTGCCGGAGAGGTGCTCGACAAGCATCCCGAGCAGATAGTAGCCGGTGTTGTTGTAGTAGAAACCCCTGCCCGGCTCAAACATGAGGGAATCACCGCGCAAAAGTTCGAAGATCGAATCTCGTCTCATACCCATGATGCGCGGCACGCGCGACTTCGGGCCGACGTCGGTGAAACTCGGGATACCCGACGTGTGATTGAGCAGCTGCCGAATCGTGACACGGTGCCAGTGCGCTGGCGCGTTCGGCATGAATCGGCCGAGCGTGTCATTGAGCGAGAGTTTCCGCTGCTCGACCAGCTGCATGACGGCCGCCGACGTGAACTGCTTCGTAACCGATCCGATCTTGAAGACGGTCTGCGCGGATACTGGGATGTCATGCTCGACGTCCGCGAGCCCATAGGCTTTCATGACGATGGTGTCGCGACCACGAATGACCGCGACTTGGATACCAGCGTTCGTCCCCGGCATCGCCGAGCTCACGATGGAGTCGATGCGAGTGAGCAAGGCAGCGCGGCTTGCTGCGGGCGACCGCTGTGCGGAGATCGCATCGGGGGCAAGCAGCGTCGCGATGGCGGCGACGACATGGGAGACAGTGCGGGAGTTCATCGGAAGTGAAAAGGGGGTTGCGGTTCACACCGCACCTCGCGTACAGTGGCCGATCTGGGCGCTGGCGATGCGACTTCCGCGAGGTACCGGAGATCAGCCATGTGTACGCGCGTACCTCGCTCACAGAGGGCCAAATTTCCGCGAGCAGCTGGATTCGAGGGCAAATGAGCACCTCTTCCAGGCGGACCGTAGGGGATGGCCCCAAGGTGGAAAGCGGAGCCCCGCGTGGGGTGGTGGCTACCGGGTAAGCATCAGGCGGCAGGAAGTGCATCAGGGCCGTACCACTGGGCAAACTGATCAGGTGTGAGGTTAGCACCGGTGACGATGGCGGCACTCATCCCATCCGCCGGTGCGCAGGTGAGCGCGGCGCAAATGCCAAGCGCGGCCGAAGGTTCGACGGCGAGCTTGGTCTGTGCGTACAGCTCGCGCATGGTCTCGAGCAGCTGGGTGTCAGAAACGGCCCGTACGTCATCGACCACCGAACGCAGCGCCGCGAGCGCATAAGGGACGGGTATACGGACGGCCACGCCATCCGCGATTGTGCGCGCGACGGGCGTGCTCACGACCTTGCCAGCGATGAGCGACTCCAGCATGCACGGGGCACCAGCTGCGACAACCACGACGATTCGAACGTCGGGGCGCTGCATCTTGTACCAGCGCGCGATCCCCGCTGCCAAGGCTCCGTTGCCGACGGGGATGAAGAGGGTGTGCAACCGAGGCTCCTGCACGTGGAGTTCAGCGGCGATAGTCGCGGCGCCTTCCATGAGTGTGGGCTCAGCACCGTCTTCGACGAAGCGAAGTCCGCGTGCACGCGCCCACAGCTTGCCGGCCACCTTCGCCGCATCAAAGTCGTTCCCATGTTGAATAACGGCGGCACCGCATTCACGAATCAACTGCAGCTTGCGCGTGTTGGCGTTGGTTGAAGCAAAGACGGTCACAGGGTGCTGCCGGGCGTGTGCCGCGTACGCCAGCGCATGACCAAAATTCCCGGCCGACGCGGTGACTATCGCTTCCCGAGGGGACAAGACTTTGCTCACGAAGGCAAATGCCCCACGGCCCTTGAACGAGCGCAGCACATGCTGCGTCTCGAGTTTCAGTGCGAGAGTCTGGGGGTGCGGTCCGCACCTGAACGTGACGCGTTCAAGGGGTGTGTTCATGAGCGTCGGCGGAATGCGTGCAGACGTGGTCGCCACCGCTGCGCAAAAGGCTGCAAGGGCGCTCGTCTGAACCACCGCATCGGCGCTGTCCGCTGTCACTCCGTGCCGGGTGCTCACAACTCAATCCCCTTGGCGGTCACAGATGGGTCTCTCCCGCCGCTCGACGGCGTAGGCTCATAGGACTGCTTTCCCTCTCAAGCCAGTCGCGCACCAACTGCATGCCAGACATCCAGTGCGCTTCAAGCGCATGGACGGCTGTGTCGAGCTGTCCGGCGCTGAGGGCGGCCACAATGCTGTCGTGCTGCTCGACCGAGGTAAGGACTCGGTGCGCCTGGCGCATGTACGCATACTCGTAGCGGCGAACCGCGCGCTTCGCTTCGTCGATCATCCGCCCGAGCTTTGCGTTGTGCGAGCCAGCGAGCAACGTCGTGTGCCATGCGTCGTCAAGCACTAGCAGCTGCTCGGCGCTGCCGGCGGCGCGCGCGAGTTTCGCATTGATCTCTTTGAGCTGCTGCAGTCGTTGGGTATCGACCGGCCCGTCCAGGCGAAGCGCCAAGCATTCCAGTGCGGCGAGGATCGGGTACGTCTCATCAACTTCGCGCACTGACAAGGGTCGCACCGTGAAGCCTCGACCCTGATCTGCATCCACGAGCTGTTCTAACGACAGACGGAGGAGCGCCTCGCGGACAGGTGTGCGGCTTACCCCGAGCATGTCCGCCAATGACGAGTCGCTGAGCCGGCTCAGGGGTGCGAGCCGACCGGAGACGATACCCGTCAAAATTTCGTGATAGACCTGCTGGCCCAAGGAGATGCGTTCAATCGACATGCGTTCAGGGGTGATGGTATACCGTATTGTATACTGTATACAGAGTTTAGCAAGGGTGATGTGCATCTCCCAAGGACGCAGCGGCCCTTTCGCTTGGCGGGCTGATGCCCTCCCGCCTGTGTACGGCGCACATTGCCCGCGCCGCTCTAGTACTCAGAATGACCGCATTGACCGATCCAGCGCGCAGGCGTCTCCTGATCGCGTACCGAGTACCAGCACGAGCGCCCCGCCGCGCAACGGCGCGTCCGCGTTTCACGCCTCGCTGAGGAGCCCGATGACGTCGATGCACTCAGGCCGTCCGCGCCAGCACCTACGGAGTGGTACCGATGATCAATCCCGATCCCGTGCGGCTACTATCGCGAGCTAGAGGGGTCGCCAATCGTTGGCAAGAAACCGCTTCTGCCCCGCGTCGCCGGATGCAGTACTTCTCACGGACGATTCCTGACGGGAACCGCCGCGCCACGGCCTGCGCGTCCGGTTATCGCGTGCAATAATGACGTTGCGCGCCTCTGCAGTGTGCTGAGTAGCGCGTGATTGTCCCGACTGGTGCCCCGCCTCACGCCTCGCCGAGTATGCCGCACTGTCGAAGCCGAGCTGCAACTGCCGGCACCGAAAGCTCCCCAGCTCGAAGTGCGGCCAGATGCGCTCGCTCCTTGTCCGCAACTTCATACACGGCGGCCAGTACGTGTGCGGCATCACCCCGGGGCACAACCGCAATGCCATCGTTGTCGGCAACGACGATATCACCTGGCTGCACGGCAACGCCGCCACAGGAGATGGGAACCCCAATTTCTCCGGGGCCGTCCTTATCGCAGCTACCAATGCAGACAGACCGACTGAACACCGGAAAGTGGAGGGCAGCAATCGCACTCGCATCACGAATCGCACCGTCGATCACGATCCCCGCAATTCCCCGAGCCAGCGCGGTATGGCACATGATCTCGCCAAACACGGCATGCGTCGAGTTTCCGCCGGTCGCCACCACCAGCACGTCTCCTGGGCGTGCAATCTCAAGGGCATAGTGCACCATCAGGTTGTCGCCTGGCCGGGTCGCGATAGTTACGACAGGCCCGCAAACGGCCACCCCTGAGCGACTCCGAATCTCTCCATCCATAAATCCGAATCGACCCATGGCGTCCGCGACCAGCGCGCTAGAATAGCCGCGAAACTGGCTTACAGGTGCACTGCTCGATGGAGCGTGCGTGACAACGCGAAATCCGACGCGACCGGTAGTGTGCATACGCATCCCGTAAACGGGCGAGGAGGTGGATGGGTGGGCCATGAACAAATTGTCTGTTTCACGTAGTGCACTCGCCGCGCGGCAGGATCAGTATCCGTTCGTTTGAGCGCGCACGGTGGCCCACTCGAATCAACGCGCGCAGTCTGTCGCGCGCCGTGTCCGTGCCATCGCCGCCGCCGGTAGGGTGTCGAGCGTGACACAGGGGTATTCTTCTAAAGAATGGCAAGGCCGGCACCGTTGATGCCCATGTCCACGGCCGTGAGATAGCTCCCCCCACGTAACTTTACGACCGTTGAGTGATCGCCAAGACAGCATCTCGTTCCGCGCCCGTCTTTATTAGATGGGTGAGCCACTGCTAGAAACCGGCGTCAGTCCCGCTGCCGACATCGGACGATTCCGAGGTGAGCACTGTGCCGGAACCTCGCACTATCGTGACCCATCCAGCTGCCGCAAGCTCCTAGTACGCACCCCGCACTCTATGGTAGTGCCCCCCTCATTACCGCCCCGCCAGCCGCGCCGCCGCCACCGGGCCCACCCACGGACTAAGCCACTCGGTAGTCGAGCCCCGGCAAGATTGCGCAGCGTTCGGTGGACCGGGCAACGCCGAACGCTGCGGTTTACGGGAGTTTCCGCGCGCCCTCGATTTGCCGACCGCCTTGAAACAGCGTCATACGAACGGCGCGTCCGTTCTCCACCTCAAACGTGACGCGAATATGGGTGCTGTCGCCAACCGCAAACGCGTGGCTTCGCTTCGCAATCAGCCGTTGCGCAGGTTGCCCCATCGGCTGTGCGATGAGTACGTCTTGCTCGGTGTAGACGCGGACCTCGAGCGTCCGTCCGTCGTTCTGGAGCAAATAGACGCCGTCGTACTTGGGCTGGATGCTCCTATCGTGCTGCCGCGTGCCATGCATCTCGCGCCCGAGTTGATAGAGCGTCATGCCAACGGCGCGTCCGTTCTCGATCTGAAAGGCCACGCGGATGCCAGTCCCCTGCCCGACATGGAACGTGTACATCGAGTCGGTCGCGAGTAGCCGTTGGGCACGCTGGCCCGCGGGCTGCGACATGAGCTGATCATTTTCCTTGAACACACGCACTGTGAGCGTTCGTCCATCGCTTGTGAGCACGTACGTTCCTTCGATCTTAGGCGTTGGTATACAACATGATGCCAAGCCTCGGAACACCGAGTGCAACGAATGGAATAATCTCAACGGACGTGACCTGTCTCCGCGCAAGGGAGTCTGCAGTCGCGCGAAAGGGCTTGAGGTTGAACGATTGCCCGTGTGCTGCGGGAACGGTCAGCGGCGTGAGGAGTACGACGCGAACAACAGCAGCGACACGGAAGCGCAATGATCGGGTTGAGGACATGCGACTGCTCCGCTCGGGCGCTGGCGAAGAGAACGGAAGGAGGCGGCCCGCGCACCGATTCCTAGGGAGAGATGTGCTGCCTGAATTGCCACGGTGTCGCGCACAGTAGAGCGCCAGTCGTGCGGGAGGTACACGGCGCAGTGATACCACCCAAGCGACTGGTCGCGTCCTATCCGTACGTAGCCGTTGCAGCGACAGCGCCACGCGTCTAGATCGCGGCGAACACACTGCTCGGCCGCTCAAAGCCTTGGTCACGATGATAGGGGTAGTCCGGCGCTCGCGTCTCACATTCGAACGCATTGTGCAAACCGCGAACAGGTTCTGTACACAAGGTGCCGCGGGCGGTGTGCGCGACGTGGCGAACAGCGACTAGATGGCTGGGCGTGCGAAGTATGTGTACCGGTGCCGAATCAGACCATCATCGAGACGAAAGGCATCGCAGAATCTCTAAGTAACAGCCGTGCCGTCTTCGGCCGACCCAATGAATCGGCCCCACGCGCACGCAGCGTCGTCCACCACGGCCTTGCCCTCGACGTAGTGTCGGCCTCGCAACGTTCGCGTCTCGGCGTAAAAGACGAAGATCGCGTCCTGCCCCACACACTCTGGATATCCGGGACGCTCGTAGACGCCATCGGGTGTGAACATCGCACACACCGCAACCCAATTGCACTCATCGACGTGGGCATACAGTGCTTCTGGCGAGAATGTCATCACTACTTCCTCACGCTTCCCCGTTCGCCCGCATGCGATTCGTGGCGTGCGAGTCGCGCATCAAGCCGGGGCGTCGCATGCTCGAGGGATACGACGACCGAGCCTTTGCCGCCCGCGGCGTCTCGTTGGAGGCACATGTCGGGTGCGACCTCAACGTCCTGCTAGACCATCACAGCGTGCCAGCGAAGCAGGCGGTCCCGCAAGGCAACACGATGTCGTTCCTGGCAAGCGCCGGATGCTCAGCGCCGAAGAGGACTTCCAGCCGCTGCGCCGCGAGTTGGAGAAAGGGCGCATGAGGCGCGACTCCCTGAACACCACCGCCAAGTACTTCTCGGCGCTCCTGTTCGGCGCGATCTCGCGACGGATGGGGGAGGCCGGAGGACCGAGCCGATGGTCAATCACGGGGTACGACTCGTTCGCCGCGATGCCGCGCGAGGACTTCTCGCGATCCGACGCGCTGAGGGCGGTCATACGCCGACGCTGCGGTGGCTGATGCATCCCGCCCACAGGATCTTTGATCGCGGTGCCGTCACTGGGTCTACCGGACCCACGTGGTGGTGAACCATTGGCCTGCCCTCACCTGCCTTGGGTGAGCAACCGCAACAGGTTCTCAAGTTGTTGCCGACGGGGCCCCTCGGGTACACCAGCGATGATGCCGCGGAGCGCCTCCACGGTGGCCCGCGACAGGGCATCGCCAGCGGCAACCGCGATGTCGGGTTGCACCCCCTTCCCCTCCCAGTCGCCGTTGGTCACGGCATCGATTGATTGACCGCTGGCTACGTTCACAAAAAAGTGTGCAGTCGCGCGACGTGGTGGGTTCGGATGCGCGGCGCCCGCAGTGGATTCCCCAACGATGGTCGCGCGCTTACGCGCTTGGAGGTGATAGGCGATGGCCTCCGCGCCTGAGAAGCTGCGTCCGCTCGTTACAACTACCACCGGTTTGGTCTTGGAATAGCGAGGTCCAGGTACGCGAGCGCTCGTCCACATTTCGTCGGTGAAACTCGCTGCACGCCACACAATTCGATTCACGAGCACCGAGTCCCCGGGCAGCAAATAGCTCAGCAGCTCAGCGATGACACCCGGATCGCCGCCACTACTGCGCCGCACGTCGATGATCAGGGCGTCCGTATGCGTAAGAAATGTCATCGCGGCCGCGATAACATCGCGCGCCACTGTCCGGGGAAAGGGGAAGTCCCGAATCTCGAGATATCCAATGTTGCCCTGCAAGCGCTCGGCGCGTTCAAAGCCAAAGTTTGTTGGCCCTCCTGCCGCGACGAACTGCGGCAGCAGATTCGGAGGAGGCGGCCGCAACAGCTGGGTCGTTGGCACGTCGGGTGGTAGTTCGGCCGCGCTGTAGCCGACCTGAAGATGCAGATCGTGACTTACCGACCGAAGGTCGCGCGTCAACGAGTCGGCGAGCGCTCGAGCCGACGTGACGGCATCATATGCATGGGCCCGTTCACGTGTGCGAACATGCCGCACCATCGAATCGGCCACGCGGGGGAACACGTATTCCTCTTGCACCCGACGCAGGACCGAGTCGATGGCAGCTTGTCGCATAGCTGGAGACAGAATCATGTCGGGCCCTGGGGCAGGCCCCGCTTGGGCGCGCACTGCGACAGGAACGAGTGTGCCCACCACCATCCAGTGCAGCGTGGTGCAACGGAGAAGACTCGACAGAGCGTATGTTGCTGGTCGGAATAGCTTGCGCATGATTCGACAACAAAGGTGTTCGCATGACGCGGCGACGGCGCACCGTAGAACTGACAGCGAATTGCTATCGTAACTGTTGCACGCCCCTTCTCATAAGGCGGACGATGTATGAAAACGGTACAAGATCGTCAGGCGTGCGCCGTCGGCGACCTAGACGTGCAGCTAGCGCGCGTCTGGAGAATCGCAGCGCTGACCGACACACGGACAGTGGCCATTTGAGACCAGCCGCACATGGTTGCGCCTTGCAAGTGAGCGCTCCGATCATCCGGTCCCACCCCTGCCGGTGTCCGACAGATAACCAAATGCACTCCACTCGTGCGACCGGCCTGCGCAGCAATCTGGCACCATGGCCGCGTGAGCTAACCGCACCGCTGAACATGCCGGGAGTGCCTGTCGCGGCGCCGGCGCTCTCGCGCTATTGGGACTGAACTGAAGTTATCGCGATGATCGGAGGGCGCTCGTCTGAAACTGCACCGTCACTGTCTCGGGAATGCAGATGTCCTTGCACACACCCACCGAAACGGTGAGCGCGTGCAGCCCGCGACTTGAACGGCTCCGCAGCGCACGGAGGGTGAAGGGTACGACGACGGTGCCTTCGTACTCGAATGTGGTATCGCGCCCGCGTACCCGCCGCACCGGGACCGGCCAGCGCACCGAGCGGACGCTCCATCCGTCCGCGTGTTTCCAGCTGGTTCGCGTCGGCAGGCCGGTGGTGCCCGGCTCGATCCCGTAGATGTGCCACCCAGGCTTCATCACGAAGGTCAGCGCACCCGGCCACTCGTTCGTGGCGGGCGTGCTTGAACTGGCAGTGCGCGGGGAGCGCGACGCTGCGGCGACACAGATGGTGAGGTGCGCTGAGCTCGCGCGTTGTCCAATCGCCTCCGTCGCCGGCACAAAGCCGCACGCGATAGCGAGGACAAGTCGACAGCGTGGGGGCCAGTACGGGGTCGTTCTCATTTGAGCACCCGCTCCAACGTTCGGCGCAGTGCCCCCCCACGCAGGTCGCGGTCTGCAGCCAGAATTACGCCATCCGGCCCGACCAACACAGCACGCGGGATGCCCCAGATGTCGAGTGACTTAAACACGGGGTCTGTCAAAGATCCGGGTACCCACCCATGCTGCCAAGGCATCGGCCATCGCGCCCGGCGAAAGGCCGCTACCACCGCGGGACTGTCGTCGGCCGAAATACTCAGGATTTCAAGACCGCGTCCCTTGAACTCTTCACACGCTTCCTGCAAGGGTGCCATTTCCCCTAGGCAGGGCACGCAGGTCGTTGCCCAGAAATCGATCAGCACCGTCTTCCCGTTGAGCTGGGCATTTGTAATCCGCTGCACGGTATCGCCAAGTGCGCGCACGGCGAACGCCGGCATGGGCGCCTTCGCGCGGAGCTTTTGCTCTGATCCCCACACTTGTAGCGCGAACGTCGTCCCATAGCGATCCCCGAACTCGGACTGCATTCGTCCGAGATACTCGGCCGCCCGCTCTGGTACGACTCCGTGGGTGACCGCGACACCGAACTGCAGGAGCTGCGCCTGCATGGGGTCACTGCTGGCCGCAGCCAGCATCGAGTCAAGGCGCGCGGCAAAACGCGTAGCGTAACGCTTGAGGCGGGTGCTATCCATCGCAAACAATGGGCTGGCTTTTGCGGGAGTGACAAGATCCTCCACCCCGTCAGCTACGCGGAATGCGACAAACGGCAGCCCATAGGTTAGGGATGGACTGCTCTGCCAAGCAAGCGATGCAGGGGTGAGCTCTTGAAGCGCGAGCACGCCGATGCGTTGGGGAATGCGGCCACCGAACTGAACGAGGCTCAAGAGTTCGAGGAGCAGCGACTCGCGAACGAGCGGCGAACGCTCGACAGATAGATCACGAAGCGCGCGGGTCACCGTGGGCGCCCAGTCTGCTGGCGTGACGACCTGCTGCCGCTGGCCCGCGGCCGAGTGACGCTGCATGTGCGCCGTGATCGAATCCAAGATGCGGGCGGCGCGCGCCTCGGCGCCGCCCACGTATGCCAGCTGGCCCGCTGTGGTGTCTCGCACCAGCCGCGCCGGATCGAAACTGATCCGCGCCATGCCGCCGCGTGTTCGTGCGACAGAGCGATAGCTGCCTGCGACATGGAGCAAATGGTCCGCGGATCTACCAGGCGTTGCGCCTCGCGGCGTGACTCCCACGAGCGCATACACCACGGAATCTGTGCTACTGGGGATATCGGCTACCCATACGCCGTCGGACTGACGTCGCAGCGTGCGCGCGGAGGAGTCCGTGCGGAATCCATTGAAGTCTCCGATCACGCGCACCGAATCGATTGCGGCGCGATAACGCGTGCGCGCGAGGCGCGCCTCAACATGCAATCGGTAGCCGGGCTGTACGCGCAGCTCTGCGCTTCGCCGCTCGTGATACGCGCCGGAGAGCTCCAACACCACTCCTCCGCGTGCTGTGGTGGCGATAGCGAAGCGACCCTCAAGATCAGCCTTTGCGAGGACTATCTCTGGAGCGCCGTCCGGGTCTAAGCTCTCTACTAGGCGGAGCCGCGCATACGCCAACGGGATTGGTTCCCCATCCGAACTCTGGATCACGCCCGTCATGAGCACCGGAGCCGCGCGCGGAGTAGACGCGGCACGCACTGATTGCGCCGAGAGTGCCGTCGCGACATGCAAGTGCAGCGCTGTCAGCAGGAGGTAGACGCGTATGCGCGCGCGCCAAGCATCAGTAAGACGCGGGTGACGAGGCGAGACAGATGCGGTTGTCCGCATAGGGCGCTCCGTGTGTTAAACGATGAGGGCGAGCGCGCGCTTGCCGGAGCGCGCGACGTGCTCCCGTATGTTATCGATTTCGACCGCGAGGCGTGTCGACATGCGCGACCACACGAGCGCACGCGACCTCTAATAGGTCCACCGCGGGCTCCACGCCATAGCGGTTCGATGAGCACGAGATTAGCAATCGATTGCGCGAGCCATTCAAGACGGCCTGCGGCCCTACCACCTCGTACGCGAACCCAGTTGACGCGCCGGTCTGCTCGGTCGTTGTGCGCTCGGGCATGCCTGTCGGCTCGGCAATTATACTCTGCGCCGATCAGCGGATGTACGGTGCCAGCGTGTCTTGAGTTGTTCCAACGTCCGCATCCCGCGCAGCCTTCGAACTTGGAAACACAATCCACACATCTCGCTACAACATTCGTACATCTTAGGGCGCTTTTAGTACGCGCTGTGCGCGAGGGAACCCAAGTCAATCGCACGACTGCCCCGAAGCAACATCATATTACAGGCGACGCCGTTGTTGAATGGGCGTGCTGCCAACGCGCTGACGCTTGAGAGCCCCGCGCGCGACGTGCACGAATGACGTGGCGGCCTGTACTCATTGCGCGCTGGTGGGTCACAGCGAGTTGAGCCCGCACCGGCGCTCGTCGCGAGCGGCCAACCTCGACGCCGCATCCACTCTCTCAATCTCATCTAACCCAAGAGTGAGCGGTTCGACCGATGCACAGCACGCGAGTATGGCGTGCGGGTACGACGTCGGCGCGTGAACTCTCTGCCCTCCATGTCCACGTGCGAATCGTGACACCCCGCAGTCCTGCTGGCCTCCGATCCTACCACCCTGCCGCTTTTGGGATCGGTACGGCGGGTTGCCAGCGCCCAGCACAGTCATCTCCGCCGCAGCCTTTGCAAGGTTCACCGATGGCTTTAACCGGCCGATGAGCGTGAGGTTGTTGCCCCACGCGTTGCTTCGCTTGGTGAGCGGAAGCGGCACGAACAAGTCCATCTGGGTGCCGGGATCGAACACCGATGCGAAGTCGAGCGTGCGTGGCAGCACACCGACAACCGTCGCCGGATGGCTGTTGAGCACGACGGTGGGGCGCTGATCGTGGTGTCTGCGGCGAAGCGGCGGCCCTAGGTGAGATGGTCGAGCACCACGGCGCGGGGCCCAGTGCCATTGCTCTCTTCCTCGGTGAACGGGCGTCCGAGCAGCGGCGTCACGCAGAGCAGCGGAAGCAGGTTGCCGGAGACCGAGACGGAGGTGAGGCGCAGGTTCTCCGCGGCGGATGAGAGCACGACGTTGTCAGCCTCGTAGAGCGGGACGCATCCGGCCACATCGCTGGATGACCGCGACTGCTGATGACCGCGATTGCTCGCGAACGTCACGCAGGGCGCAGCCCTGCATCGTCGATCCTGACAGACCGCCGCCGTCGTTCTTGGGAGCGATCCACACCACGACATCGGCGTCGCGAAGCGGGAGAGGGTGCAGGAGCGCGCCGTTCTCAATGCATAGACCGAAAAGCTGTTTCAAACCATTTCGGTGAGGCAACCGTCATTGGTATAGACTCTTTTCCAAGGCACAACGCTGCGGGCCCGACAGCAGAATGCTATCGTGGCGCCAGATCCACACGCAGGCCGTTGCCACTGACGCGCGGCGCAATCGCCGACCACTCCAATACCCAGCCCCCTTGCCACGTCAATCGTACGGAAGACTTCTGCTTTCCCTCGTGCTGGCCGCTGCACTGACAGGGGTTCTTCTTGTACGAGAGGCGCCTGCGCAGTCGACGCCGACGAAGGCAGCCCGCGATACCGCATTCCTCGACAGCCTGTTGCGGGCACATCGCTATCCGATCCGACTGGAACGCGGCGGCCTCGCCGGCCCCGGAGCGACACTCCTGCTCGCGGCCGCACAGAGCTCCCAGTTCTTCATGCTCGGAGAGTCGCACAACGTTGCGGAGATTCCGCGATTTGCAGCCGCGCTGTTCGACACACTGCATTCCCTTCGAGGATTCACATACTACGCAACGGAGAATGGAGCTGAGATCATCCGGCTCGCCGGAAGCCGGGCGATCCGTGACCATGAGGACGGCATCTTTGCGCTTGGACGGCGATATCCGCACGCCTTCCAGTTCTGGAATGATCAGGAGCTAGACGCGCTGATTCGCATCTCACGGAGAGCTACCGGTCGAGGCAACCACTTGTGGGGACTCGATCAGGAGTACGGGGCGTTGCACATTCTCGACCGCCTGATTGCAATTGCTCCAAGCAAGGCCGCTCGCGCACTGGCCCGGCAGCTGGCAGACTCGGTACGCCGCATCGAATCCTCGCGGCCGTTTCAGGGTGAACTTCGCGAAAGATGGATCGACTCGGCGGACTCGGCTCGATGGCCTGCCCTGCGGGCTGCGTTCCGGCCGATCCGAGGTTCAGAGGCTGCACGATTGATAGATGCGCTCGCATTCTCGAGTGGACTGTACAAGTACAATGCTCGGGGCGCGGAAGACAATACCTGGTATTTTCGATCCAACTTTGAGCGCGAAGAGCACATGAAGGAGGCATTCATGGGCGCTTACCGACAGGCGCAGCGATCCGGGGACTCGTTACCGCGCGTGCTTCTCAAGTTCGGCACCGTGCACGGTGGAAAGTGGCTGAATAACATGAAGGTGCACACGCTCGGCAGCTTTCTGCATGGGTTCGCCAAGTCCAATGGACATGCATCATTTCATCTGATCGCGTGGCTAGTCAACGAACCGGGGACATTCTGGAGTCTGGCAGAATCCCCAGCTTACCTGCCGGTTGCTAGGGTTGGCTCAACCAAAGAGTGGATCATCGTTGACCTCCGGCCGATTCGCGCGCAGTCCTATACCGGGAAGCTGGGGGCACTGAGCCGGGAGTTGAACGACGTCCTGTTTGCGTATGACGCCGTGCTACTCATCGGGGGCGGGACACGCGGCACCCATCGTCGTCTGGGTGCGCCGTAGCGCGAGTCCTCACTACGCCTGCCGTCGAGGATGGGTTGCCCTGTGGATGGACAGAGCTTGGGTGCGTCGAGTGCCGGCGCGTTCGTGCAGTGACTACGGTCGAGATGCGCTTGGTGCACGGCTGGCGGAAACCGGTCTAAAGGTGCCATGAGAAGCGCCTCATGGCGCCGCTCGGGCCTGTTGCCACGGGCGGAGTACGCGGCGCAAATCGACGGCCGCTAACAGGCAGAGCTGGTCGCACTCGAATGATCGAGGCTCTGGGAGAGCCTGAGGAGTTCACTTCGAGGCGTGAGAGTCAACGGGTGGGAGTTTGAGACGATCACTGCGTAGGCAGAATCTGAGCATCATTGACAAGAAGCTGGCAGTGTACGATCTGCTGATCGTGGAGGCCATGGCTGGAACCACGGGGGAGGCCCCCAACTAGCTAGCCACAGCGCCGACAACGCGTGGGAGCCTGCCTTGCAGGACACCGTCCCGCAACTCCGGCCGGCGGAACAGCCGGCGATCCACGATTGCTTTGTCGGCGTCACAACATGAACGGCCGTGGTTTCGGCCTTCCGTCTCTCTACGGATCTGCTTCAATAAGCGCTGTTGGCCATCATCGGGCGAGTCTATAGGGGCAGTCCATCGTGGCGCACCCGATTCGTCGTCGCACCTCAGTGCAGGTGGGACATACGGCGCGGCACCGGGACTCGATATGCCGGCGCCGATGCTGGCGCTGCGTCCCATCGCAATCGTGGCCGACGTGCGTGCCATCAAAAGCGCGACCGACCGATGAGAAGAAGGTGCGGTGCCGATGGTCGAATGTCATTCCTAGGATGCGATGCTGCTCGCTGAGCCTTTAGCGCACTCCCAGCGCATGGGCTCAGGACTCATGCGGTCAACACGCCAGTTCTGGCAGGCCTAGTCGCCCGACCATGTTTGCGGCCGCGTCCGCGATTGAGACACGTTGGCGACTGCGGCGTCGTAAGCTCAGGCGAATCGGACGATGTGCTCCGTCACAAGCGTGGACCATCGCAATTCCGATTCTGCGCAGGCAGGCTCGAGGACGTTCCCGAACGCGGTTTGACGACAGCACAGGCACTTCAAGCGGGGGACACGCACTGCCGGGCTCTGAGCAGGCGCGTCGTTCAACGAGCACAGAATCGAAACACATTGCAAACACTTTAGACGCTCCCGCCTGTGTAAGCATGATCTAGTATTCGAGAGTGAGCGCTCGAATGATTCGATCCCAGCAATCCTGGGGCGGTTCACTGTCACCGGTTGCATCCGTCGGCGTAACGCGCACTTGGGCCTGCGGCTCCCATCCTATCCCTGTTCCCCACCCCGTCAGCAGCAATGCCATGACCTCTCCGAGGATGTGCGTGCTCTCATTCCTCATTCCGTCGCTCCTGCTCGGAACGCTCGGCTGCAGTGGCACCAACCCAACAATGGCACAGGAGCGGGCGCTCGAGTTCAGCCGCCTTCAGGTGCCGGACGTGACCGCCCCAAATGTGGCGTTCCGGGTCGCCGCCTATTACGGACGCGGTGTGTGCGACGAGTCGCGCCCCGTAGTCAGCCGCACGGCCACGGAGACCCGCATCGCTTTGGTCATCGCTCCGGCGTCTGCCGGGCAGATCTGCACCATGCAGCTCGTGACTGACAGTGTCGTTACCGACATCACACCGCCCTTTGAACTGCCGCACACGGTACGGTTTGCCAGGGGTGGAGCGCCCGACAGCGTACGCCTTGTCCGAGCCCCATAGCAGCTGACCGCGTGTGACGACGTCGGCGCGGCATGAACGTCCCTCCTGGCCAGCACCTCAATCTCACCTCTGCCGTTGCGGTGCTTGCCATCACCTTGCTGTTGCTCGGTGTCGCCTCCTGCGCTCCCACGAAGCGCGGAAACTCATGGTCGGACAAACCACGGTCGGTCGGGCAGGGGCGTAGGCGGCGAGTTGGTGGGACGCAGGCCCTCGGACTTGTTGAACCGCTTCGGATGGACCGAGTCACGACCGGCGTCCAACCGCGCATCCACGAGCGTGCCGGGCGGCGCAGGACGCCGCAGGAGCCACATGACGGGCGCCCGCCGCTTCGATTCATCGGGGTGGGCGGAACGGCATTGATCTCGACTGGTCAGGCGCCCGAGCGACCGAGCCACTCATCCAGCAAGCATCTTGAGCGCTTCCTGCTCTCGACTCTCAATCAGCAGAACGCCGACGACCTGTTTGCGCCGCGCGAGCAGCACGAACCCATTCTGCGCTAGATCGGGCGACGCTCAACCCGTGGTGGGCGACGAGCAAATGGTGTGCTCTGATGCCAGTGCGCGGCGGTCCGAAGTACTAGAGTAAGCCAAAGAGTTACTGCCGCACCGCGCCACTTTAACTGAACGAAGGTGAATAGGCGGGCAGTGCCTTCGCACAAACCTTCTCGTCTGTCACGTGCGCTATCCCAGACGAAGCAACAAGCGGCAAGCCAGACTCCAATCGCCACGCGTTTTCGGCACTGAAAACGCGTGGCAGCTCCAAACTTTCATGGGGGAACGAAGAGATCGGTGCTACGGGATGCGTACGCGGAGCAAGCGGTACACCCCGATGGTCGACTCGGCGCATGGTCCTACGACGCTGATGGCTGGCGCGCGCTCCAGCGACGCGCGTTGAGGCCACAGGGTGAGCAACGGCAGTCGAACGCTCGAGCTCTTCCCGCCCGCCGAGTGGTAACGACGTCGTGCTGAGCGTCGTGATTCAGTCTGGCATCTAGTGCGGCTCGTCGCCAGACACCGTCTTCACGCTTCGCTGCGCAGCACAGGTCGTTCACTGCACTGCCCCTGCACGCGCCGGGAGCGCGGCGCCACGATGGAGGTACGGCGGCCATCGCCCTCGCTGCCGCAACCCTGACTCCGCTATACGCCCATGACACGATTCAACTCTGGATCCACCCGACCGGGCCGCGTGAGGTCCGCTGTCGCGGTCGCGCGCGTGCATTTCGCCTCGGCCTCCTTGCTGGCAGCAGCGGGTTCCGTCCTCTCAGGCACAATGCACGCACAGCAGGCAGCCGGGCCGGCGCACGCCGTCGCCTCTGGGCCGGCGCCCGCGCCTACATCGCTCGCTCGCCACTTGGACGCGTCGCGACTCCGCGTGGGTAGCGACTCGTTCGTGGTCTTAGTACAAGGCGTGTCACGCGGCTGGGAGCGACTCAGCGTTGCACGCGAGGGCTCCAACTGGGAACTCGTTGATGCAGTCGCCATCCCACCGTTGCTGCAGCAAGAAAGCCGCGCCCAGTTCGACGCTGCGCTTGGCCAGCACTCGCTTCGCCAAGAGGGACAGATGCGCGGCGCCCCGATGCGCATTACCCTCGACTTCGTTGATGGGGCGGTACGCGGCTCCGCGCTTACCCCCGCTCTCTCGGGCGGGCCCCTCACCATCGCCCTTCCGGTGCCGGCGGGAACCGTGGACGACAATGCCGTGCTTCCGCTCCTCACCATCATGCGTTGGCGTGCCGATCTCGACATCGCGTTTCCCGTTCTCCTCAGCGGCAAGGGCACAGTGGTTACGCACCGTGTCCGCGTCCTCGGCCCCGACTCAACCACGGTGCCCGCCGGCCACTTCGACACCTGGCGGGTAGAGCTCGTCGGGGGAGATGCGCCGCTGGTGATGCACTTCGAGCGAGCCGCGCCCAATCGCCTAATCCGGATGCAACCCGGTGCAGCGCCGTTCGATGTGCAGCGGGTCCGCTGATCCCATCGGCGTGGCAGCTTACACGAATGACACGAAAGCGTGGGGAGCCAAGCGGCAACCGATCCACTGTGGTGGGAGAGCCGTCACCTCCGGCGCGTCGATGGCGTATCCTGACCGCGCTGTTCTGCGCTATCGGAGGTCTCACGCCCCTCGCACAGTCGCTTGAGTTGCTGCGTACCCCGTCACCCGCGGCGGCGGCGCTACTCGTCCAACTCGCCGCCGCTGCGCTGTGGTACCTCACATCCGAACAGGTCGCCCGACGCTGGTCGCTCGCCGACTCGGAGGCCCGGGCGCTCGCGGGCCTCGGCGCCCTCACGCTGGCTGTCACGGCCAGCTCCTCGGCGGCACTGCTCGGCGTGCTGCGACCGCCTTCACCGTACGGCGCCGCGGCCTCGTGGGCCGTTGTGGCGCTCGCATGGCTGCCGACGCACGCGGTCACCGCTGGCTTGCTCTCGCTCGTGGGAAGCTGGACTGATGGGCGGCGACAGCGCGCGCGCGAAGCCGCGCTGCGGGCGGCAGCCGTCGAAGCCGAGCTGGCAGCGCTTCGTGCGCGACTCGAGCCGCACTTCCTACTCAACACCCTTAACACCATCGCTGGACTCGCGCGGAGTGGCGATGGCGAGCGCGCCGGTGCCGTCACCGCCGACCTTGGAGACCTGCTGCGCTTCGCACTGGCCGAATCGAAGGACGCAGTGCCGTTCGACGCGGAGCGTGAGATCGTCGAGCGCTACGTGGCCATCGAGCAGGCGCGCCTGGGCGACCGGCTTGTGGTGGAGTGGGCACTCGATCCGGCTGCGCGCACTGCGGCGCTGCCTGCGCTGCTCTGGCAGCCGCTGGTGGAGAACGCCGTGCGCCACGGCATTGCGCGGCGCGCCACGCCGGGTCGGCTCCTGCTCACGGCACGCGTGGAAAAGAGTCGCCTGCACCTCCTCGTGGATGCAGATGGCCCAGATAGATCACGTGGCCCGCACGACAGCGCCCGCGATCTGGTAGAACTCGATATGCCCGCGGACGAGGGCACATTCGGTGGGCTCGGACTCGGACTCCGAACTACTGAGCGTCGCCTCGCATTGCTGTACGGGAAGTCCGCGTCGCTCGCTCGTCGCTCGCGGCCTGGGGGCACGTGCGTAGAGCTGACTCTGCCCATTACGGCACCGACGGAAGCCAGCGGCGCTGAATTGCACTACGATTCGAGCGTTCGATGAACGCGTCCTCCGGGCGTGCGCCGTGCCGTGTGATCGTCGCGGACGATGAACCGATTGCCGCGGCCGCATTGGCCGCCGAGCTGCGACGCTTGGGCGCGGACGTGGTGGCCGTTACGGGTGGAGGCGCGGCAGCCGTCGCGGCGTGCGCCGTGCACTCGCCCGACGCATGCTTCACTGACATTGTGATGCCCGATGTGGACGGGCTTACTGTCGCCGCCACGCTCCGTCGCGCGGCTCCGCGCACCGCTGTGGTCTTCGTGAGCGCGCACCCGCACTACGCGGTCGCAGCGTTCGGCGCAGACGTCGTGGATTATCTGCTCAAGCCGCTGCGCCGCGAGCGGCTGGCTGACGCGCTCCGGCGCGTGCTCAGGGCGCGCGACTCGGCAGCCATCGGCGGTATTCAAGGCAACGTTGCGACGGCGCCGGCACCGGTTTCCCAAGACGCGATGGGCCCGACCGGTGTGGCAGCGGGCGAAGATCGACTACTGGTGACCGAGCGCGGCGCGGTGCACGTGGTCGCCATCGACGATCTCGAGTGGGTGCAGGCGGATGACTACGCGGTGTGGCTGCACACGGCAGCGCGCTCCTGGCTCCTGCGTGAGCGGCTCCATCGTTTGGAGGCGCGGCTAGCCGCGGCTGGCTTCGTGCGTGTGCATCGCTCCGCGCTTGTCCGTCGCAGCGCTATTACGCGCTTAGAATGGGTGGATCCCGGAGCAGCCGTCGCGGTGCTCGCATCAGGCGCGCGCGTGCGCGTCGCGCGCGACCGCATCGCCGTACTTCGTCTGCTCCTCACGCAAGGAGGCGATGGCGCGAGGCTGCCCTGAGTGGCTCTTCGCGCGTGGTCACGCGGAGGTGGCCTGTGGGCGGCCTTAGACCATCCGGTGCGCGCGACGCGACGCGCTCAGGTTCTGCAGTGCGCCCGTGAAAGCATGACGACAACGGCGTGCAGTGCCCCGCTCACGAGGAAGCGCGGCAGGAGGTCACGGCTTGCGTACGGACACCGGCCGCGAGTGGCGCACCACCGCTTGCGCCAACCACAATCGAGCGAGGGCTTGATGCTGTGCGTACTGCCCCCACACTGCTGTGGCCCATTGCGAAGAGCGCGCGTCGCGCGGCGCGTTTGGCGGAGCGGACACCACGTCCGCGAGCTTCACCGCGCCAAGGGCTAATGGCAGCGTTGGTTGAGTGGGGCGCGGCGTTCCGTTGAGCCACTGCTGTACGGCGGCGGGGGAACGCAATCGGGAGGTGATCGATCTGCTCTAGAACTGGAGCGGGCACGCGCGTGTAGAGCTTTGGGGCGGCGTCGGTATGGTGGAGCAAATAACGGGGCTGCCCATTGGCATGCGACGCGTGTGTTGTGCGCACCAGCGGGCGGCGCTTTCCAGCGGTAGTACGTTGTCTCCGTGATGCCAGCCGCCGAGAGACCGTCTTCAGCTTGGCGTTGCTGTGCACTTAGCGCACGCCGATGATCTGCTCGCCTGTGAACCGCGATTTCCGCATGAGTCCTCCCGCTTGCCGGGATCTGACTCACATAATAGCTGGACCTCAGGACGGGGGGAACGCCGAGTTGATGACCGGTATGACCGGTATGAACCGCTGCTGGCGAGGCAGGACCAGCGAATCGACAATCTACGGTACACACGACGCTGAGGCCAAAGCATCGGCCGTCACCGTGTAGAGGACCAAACGCGTACCCAATCTCCGCACTTGGCTCCAGCGCCTTTGCCGAGCGCGCCTAGCGTCTTCGGGCATCCCACTCCATCGTGCTGCGGCGAGCATGCTGAAGTCCTTGCCTTTCCCGTTGCGATTCGCGCGGTGTAGTTGCTCCCATGGTTGCGGCCATGCCACGCATCGGTGATGACGCAGCGCTGAACGAGCACGCGAGTGGTACCCGCGAATTCCTCGCGTAATTGCCCGTAATGGACTCAAAGGCGTCGCGCGTGCAGAGGATAGCATCGGCTGGTGACTCCCCCTCCCGTGACGCTCGCCAGCCTGAGCATCGATGCTGGTGGCCTTGACTGCGGCGTCGGACGCTCAGGCGAATCGAACTATGTCTTCCGTCACAAACGTGGCCGATCACGACTTTCACTCTGCGCATGCAGGGTCGAGGGCGTGAACACAATGGGGATCGCCGTAGGGCTTGAAAGAGTCCTTTGACGCATCAAGATGGTGAGCAAGGGCAACTTGCTGATAGTCTACGGTGTCGAGCTCTACTCGGCCCGCATCGCGACGGCTGGATCGATGCGCGCCGCGCGACGAGCAGGCTGCAGTGCCACGAGTAGCGTCGTGCAGAGTAACACGGTCGCACTGGCAACGAAGGCAACCATATCCGTCGGCTCAACTCCGTAGAGGAAGTGCGCGGCCGTACGGGTGGCGGCGAGCGCAAGAAGGCCTCCCAGCAATGCGCCGTTCAGCACGGCGACACCGGTACTCCGAAGCACTAGCCTCATTATGTGCGTTCGAGGCGCACCGAGCGCGCTGCGAATGCCGATTTCGCGCGTACGCTGGGTCACGGTGTAGGCCACTGTGCCGTAAATGCCGATTGCGGTGATTGCAAGCGCCACTAGGCCGAACACCGACAGCAGCATAGCTCCGAAGCGCTGCGGCATAAGGGCCGCATCCATCTGGCGAGCAACGAGGCGCGCATCGCGAAGCGGCACCGACGCATCGGTCTCGTGCAAGGCAGTGCGCAGGGCTGGCAGCACTGCGTCGGGTGTCCCGCTGCGAACAAGAATGCTGACGCCGCCGACATCGGGTTCCTGCTCAAGCGGTGCGAAGACGAACGGCACACCGTCATCACGAACCGACTGATACTTGGTGTCGTGCACCACTCCGATGACCGTGTACTCGATGTCCCCGAAAAGTCCCAAGCGTTGGCCCAGCGGCGAGGCATCCCCGAAGAATGCACGTGCGGCGCTCTCGTTCAGAATGACGACCCTGCCCGCGGTGCTGTTGTCCGTACCGGCGAAGTCGCGCCCCTGCTGCATTCGCACGCCAAGCGTTGCGAAGTGGCCCGGAGTCACGCTCGCAAAACCCGCCGTGACTCGCGGCGGCGGCGCGTTCTCACCTTGTTTGCCCCCAGCTACACTGAACGGCAACATTGGCGCCCGCGCCAACGGCACATGCGTGGCCACGCTCACGGATGTCACGCCAGGAATTTGCCGTGCACGCGTCGCGGCATCCCGATAGAGCTGCAGGGCGCGAATCTTGTTATAGCCGACTTTTCGCGGCTCCATGCTGATCGCGGTCAGTGGGCTGGCATCGAAACCGACATCGGTTCGAAGGCCGGCGCGTACGCTGCGCAGGAAGAGCGACGCACCGACCAGCAGCACCAGCGAGATCGCGATCTGGCCACTCACGAGCAGACCGTGTGACCGGCGTTTGGTTCCACGACCGCTTCCGGTCCGCAGCGCGACCGCCGGATCAGTGCGCGCTGCCGTCATCGCCGGCGCCAAACCGACGCCGATGGCCGTGATGATCGCCAGACCGGCCGTGAACGCGAGAACGCGGCCATCAAGTTCGAAACCCGCTTGCGACAGTCGTATGCCGCCTGGCAGGGAGAAGGAGGAGAAGAGTCGCATGGTTACGGCTCCGACGAGCAGGCCCGCGGCAGCGCCGGTCACTGCCAGTAGTGCGGTCTCTACGAACAGCTGGCGCATAATCCGCCGGCGCGTTGCGCCCAACGCCAGCCGCACGCCGAGCTCTGCAAGACGTTCTCTTCCGCGCACGAGCATGAGATTGGCGACATTCAGACATGCCAGCAACAGGGTCAACAGCACTGTTCCGAGTAGCATGCGAACGTAGCGCAGCAGATTCTCGCGGTCGCGCAGGGCCGCACCTTCGGTGGCCGGCAGTACGGAGACCGGCTTCGCCAGCGGCGCACGATCTCCGGAACCCGTGGATGGAGGATTGGCCTGTTCGATTGCGCCGCGCAGCGCGTTGAGCTCCGCTGCCGCTTGCGCTGCTGTGGCTCCGTCGCGCAATCGGCCAACGACCGAGAAGATCGAAAGGAACGGAGTTTCGAGTGCCTGTGGACTCGAAAGGAGTCCCAGTGAAAGTGATCGGTGCATCGTGATCGGAATCCAGAGGGCAGGAGCACTCTGCAACTCGGTGCCGCTGAATCCACGCGGCGCAACGCCGATCACTGAAAATGGATTGCCGGCGATGCGAATCACTCGACCCACGACCTTTGGGTCAGCGGCAAACGCCGACGTCCAGTATGCGTAGCTCAACACGACATGTGGGCTCGCACCCGGCGCGCCGTCGTCAGCCGTCGTGAAAAGCCGGCCGCGAACTGCGCGCAGGCCAAGCACCGGGAAGTAGTTCCCGGTGACGAGGCCTGCGGACAGCTGCTCCGGATGATCGGCGACATCAACAGCAATGTCCGACACGCTGAACGCCGCAAGACCAGTGAGTGTCCTGCTGCGCTCGGCGAGCTTCCGATAGTTCGCGAACGACATGCCACCATGAGGGGTGGCTTCGTTTTGTGCTTCGTAAACGGCGACGACCTGTCCTGGATCGTTTACCGGAAGCGGATCGAGCAGCACTGCGTCGAGGATGCTGAACACGGCGGCGTTCGCGCCGATGCCAAGCGCCAATGCGGCTATCACGGTCATCACGAAGCCTGGACGACTCGCGAATGATCGTAGGGCAAATCGCACGTCCTGCTGAAGTGAACTCATCGAACCCTCGACGTGGTGTGAGGCATCAGTGGAATGTCCGGCACGCGTAGCACGGAGCGATTCTAGGTGTTCGGTGGCGACTGAGGCCACGAGGTCAGGTATCGCGCGCAGCAGTAAGCGCGCGCGAGCGCCGTGCTGGCCACCAGTCTCCTGCCATCGCTCGCTGTATGTCTGCAGCATCTCCTCACCGAAGCGCTCGCGGAAGGCGCGAGGGAATGCACGGAGCGCGAGTCGATACAGGAGCGGGAAACGTGCGCTCCGTCCAGACTGCGCTCCCATCAGGCGAGCCTCGGCTTCCGGTGGGTGGATCGGTTCCTCGCTTCGCGTACCAGGCGCGCCATGCGCTCGACTTCCGCGGAGAGCACGGCCCCTCCGAGCCGTGTGGTGCGATAGTAGCGCCGACGTTCCTCATCAGCATCGTCGTATATGACTTCTTCGATCAAGCCATCCTTGAGGAGTCGCTTGAGGAGCCGGTACAAGGCCCCCGTCTGAATGACGGTCTCACCGTCAGTCCGACGTGCGACGTCACGAACGATACCGTAGCCATGGCGTGGTTTCGCCTCCAGTACGAGGAGCACAAGCATCGCGTCGGTCTTGAGTGGCAGGAACTGCAGATGTTCACCACGAGTCGGCATTGTTCTCGGAGCCAAGGGGGCGGTACTCTATACACACTATGCGCTTATATGGACAGTTTGTCTACAGTGCCGGACAAGCCGGCCCGGACATTCGTCCCTCAAGAGCTGCTGGCTTCGTTACTGCTCCAGTCATTCCAGGGTGGACTAGAGGGCGCTGAATCGACAATCGAACCCCGACATGCACGCAGCGAACGCAGCGCACAGCGTTTGCGAGTTGTATGCGATTGGTACGGCGCACGCACCAGTGACTCGCCGTGTACTAACTCACTGGTGTACGGTACATTGTGCGTACACGCCTTTGGCACGTAGCGCGTACCGTATTGGTAGGCCCTGCTGGGTTCGCACGCACGCGTTCTTGCGCCGAGTCCGAACAACAGTCTCGCGAAAGGCCATACTCGTGCCTCCTGCGCTCACGGGAACTGACCGTGCGCGGCGGTGCCGATCAGGACCCGGTCGAACGAGGCTTTCGCGCCTCAAGAGATCCGGTGTTGTCTATGTGCTAGCCGACGGCTGTTACCGCAGCGTTGAACAACGAATGACCAACGAGGCATGTGGTGGAAGGACCGAATCTTCCTGCAGCAAGCACCGCTGAAGCAATTCTTCGCTCGCTCCTCGCGGGAGGCCTGATGTGGGGAACGGCCGATCTCGTCCTCGCGGGAAAACTGCGAGCAGCAGAGCGTACCGGTGAGCTCGCTGCGTACCTGACGGCGGTCAGACTCGGTAGCGAGCCCGCTTTTCCGGCGGTCGTTGTTGTTTGGCCGTCGCATGGCGGCGAGACGGCGCAAATCACAGCCGACATCAAAATCGCCTTCGCCGCGGCTCGAAGAACGCATAGTTCGGTGCCGCTGGAGGACCGCACTATTGATGCGGAGTTTGCGCTGGTTCAACTCGTGCGCCCGACGTCCCTCGAGGTGCACGCGTTGCGGGTGACGCTTGAGAGCGTTCCAGCACACAGCGCCGTTCTGGTCGTCCATGCCGCGCAATACCGTGAGCCAACCGTCGTGCCGATGACGATCATGCGTCCCGAGGATGCGTGGGCACCCCATGTGCACGCCTTGCTCACCAATGTGATGGCGGTCGGCGCTGCCCGACAGACCTATACCGTGATCGACGTTGGCAAAGAATTGCCGCCGGACGGCGACGCGAAGTCGCTGCTCTTCTCGGTGGAGGGTTGCGGCGTGGTGGCTGGCGAGGCGCCTTCTTTCCACCTCTCACCCGCGATACTCGCGCGCTGGATCGGGATGGCCGAGAGCGGGGAGATCGGCGCGGCACTTCGCGAGGTCAGCGACATCAACGATTTGCCAGAGGTCACCGCGCTGCTAGTCAAGGTTCGACTGCTTGATGCGGCCGGTGTCCGCGCTGCCGCCGTCTCGGCGCTGCTCGAGGCCCGACCGATGTTTGCGGCCCTGTCGCCGGCAGGAGCGCTTGCCGTAGCGCAACAGGCCGCCGCGGTCGAAGCACGGGAACTCGCTGCGGAGCTCTTGGCGCCAACAATTGCCGTGTTGGAGGACGCCGACATGCTGGAGGTCGCGCTGCGAGTGGCGGATACCATAGGCCGACCGGCGCTCGCGCGCTCCATTGTGATGCGCTTGTCGCCTCGTTATCCCGGATCACTTGCGCTACGTCGGTACCACGCGGCCCAGCAGATCGAAGCCGGAGCGTACACCGAGGCGGCACGCGCGCTGCGCGAGATCGCGGAGGTGGATCGTGCGAGTGCGGACGCCGCAGACGACGCTGGCTTTTGGGAAGCGGTGGCGCGGCTCGCTCCTCCGGGGAGCGACGGGACGCGTAGCGCTATGGTACAACCGTTCGACGCGGCAGGGTTCGTGTCGGCCGTCACGGAGCTGCACGCAGATCGCAATCACACCGCGCGTGATCTAGCGGCCTCCATCTTGGAGCGGCAGGCACGATATACCGACGCCGTTCGTGTACTACTCGACGGCCCGAATGCGGCGGACGAGCGCGCGGAAGACGCGACGTGCCTCGCGCTCCTGAGAGTGATAGAGCGGGCGCGATTGAGACATGACACCACCATCGACGATGAACTACTGCTCGCCGCGCTCGCGCGAGTCATTGAGATGCTCGCGCGCCGACCAATGTCGGAGGCGGTGCGAAGCCAACTGCTGTACATGCTGGAGCCGCAATTGCTCGGTGGGCGCGGGTGGGCTGTGCTTACTGTCTATCTCATGCGTCGTCTCGCCATCGAAGAAGGCGTGATCATCGTGCCTGAACCGTCACAGTCGACGCACAGGCTCGAGGAGGTGCCGCTGATGTACAACAAGGCGCTGGAATGGCTAAGCGCTCAGCCCGCCCTCGCACTCGGGCACGTCCGATTGCCGGCCGAAGTGCTCACAATGCCAGCGGACGACGCGGTGGCCCTGTACGAGCAGATGCTCAGACATCAAATCGACGAACCACCGGAGAAGGTGAGCGTTCGTGACTTGCAAACCATGCTCATGGTTGCGATGGCAACCGCGCTCCACGGCTCACGACGCGATTACGACCTGATCGTCCTGCGCGAGGCGGCGACGCGAATCGCGCGTGCCAGTCGCGCGCAGGTCGCGCGCGACCTCGCAGAAAGCGCGTTGCACATCGCGCAGGATCGTCCCCGCCGGCTGCGATTGGCGTGGGCCGCCTATGCCGACGTGCACCATCGCGTGGGCACCATGGCGGAGGCATTGGTCGCGACGGCGTGCGCGCTCGCCGCAGATGCGACCGTGTATTCGGATCAGCGTCGTCATGAGAGCGCGCTTGTGTTGCGGCTGCTACGCGATATCGGATTGGCGGAGCTCGCGGCGCCGCTTGCGGAGCGATTGTCGGCCGAGTGGGATCGGGCTGGAGCCGCGGGACAGGGCGCAGTTCGGCACGAGACGATGCGTCTACAGCTGGCCGTGACTGCATTGGGGCATGCGGGACGTCGAGACGTCCAGGCACTGGCCGCGCTCCTTCCCCACGTAATTGCCAACGTGCGCAATGTGCTCGCCGTAGGCGACGAGATCGCGCCGGCCGCGTCCCTCCTTGCCTCTGTGCTTCGGTTCGTCGAGGAGGCCCAGCTCGACATTCCGGCGGAGGCAGATGCGATGCTGCGCGACGCGACTCAGTCGCTCCATGAGCCTATGCGTCACCGCATCCTGCTCACCCGAGCCCCTCAACCGGCGCTGAGCGATGTCGTCGCTTTCGCGGCGACGCTTGATCACGCCCGCTACGCTGATGACGTCGGCGTTGACGTCAACCTACTCGCGTCGCATGCACGTCGGCTTCTCAACCCCGCCAACGCAGCAGATGCGACGACGGCTTGGTATGCGGTTGAGGCACAGTCGGACTTAGCGATCACCATGCCGCGTGTGGTGGTCCCGCCAGAGGTTGAGCAGGACGATTCTCCCTTTCCAGACGGAGCGCCCACGGCCGTCACCAACCAACGGCTCATCGACACGGCCGATGGCCCGATCACCGCGGCGCGCGAGCTCGCCATGGCAGATCTCAGCGTGGTCGGTCTCGTACTTGCCGGCGATCAGTTGGTGCGACTCGTGGCCACGCCCGCCGGATCGCGGGCGCCAGCGGTGGAACTGGGTGCGCACTTTCGTGCGCAGCGACTGCAGGAATGGAGTCGAGAGTTCCCGTACGGCTATGGAGATGCCGGCGCCACCAATGTCTTCTTCACGAGCACCGACGGGATTGGGATCTCGGCACTGCCGGAGCGGGCAGTCATTGTCGGAAGCATCGCGCTCCAGAGCTTTCCGCCGAACCTGCTCACCATCGATCACCACTTCGCCGGCGCAACCCGCCGGCTGGCGATGGCCCCGTCGCTTAGCTGGTTGCGGGCGGCCCGTCGTGCCCCTTTTCAGGGCGACGGCCGGCGCCACGCCTGGATTCCGACCGCGGAGCCCGAGGAAGGCGTTGGAACGCTCGCAACGCTGGCAGACCGACTCAGCGAACCCTTGTCCATCCACGGCGTCGAGCTGCACACCGGTGGACGGCTTCCGGACGGTCTGTCCGGAAGTGAGCTGATCATAGTCGGTGCGCATGGCGGGGTGGCCGACCGGAACCGGTACTTCCTGAGCGTCCAAGATGACGTTGCGCTTCGTGTGCCTTCTGGTTCAGTGGCTCGCGCACTCGCCGGGATCGGCGTCGTCGTGCTGTTCGTGTGCTCCGGAGGGCGGGTCGACCGGCGGCCAGGCGCAAACGCGATGCTCGGACTCGCCAAGGAGCTTTTGGACCGCGGCTGTCGTGCTGTCGTCGCGCCGCCGTGGCCACTGGAAACAATGGTACCGCCGCTCTGGCTCCCAACGTTCCTCCAGTCGTGGTCGGCGGGGCAACCCGTCATCGACGCGGTCTTCGAGGCCAACATGGCCGTGCGCCAGTTCGGCGGCGCGGAGCCAAGGCGCTACCTCGCTATGACGGTATACGGAGACCCACTCATGGGTGCAGCGCGGCGGTAAGTATGATGCGCACCGTACGCGAGCGTGAACGCGGCGATCTGCGCGCGAGCGAACGGATAGTGGCTACGCGTTCGCAGTCGAGTACCACGACCGGTCTGGTCTCCCTTCGTGGCCGTTCATCATCACGAGATCACCTGTGCTCCTGGGACGCAAAAGCCGTGGACCCACGTTTGTGCTTCCGGCTCGCCGAACGCGCGGCATCTCACACGAACTCGCCGCGCATGTATGAGCAAACGAAAGCGCAGCGCCAACGAGCGGAGAGCGAAGCAGGACACACGGAGGCAACGCAGCGTCCAAGAACGTCGGGGGCCGTCGCGGATGGAGCTTGCGACCGCCGTGGAAGCGCACACCGGTGCAGGTGGACCTGCGATCCCCCCTGGCGCGCTGCGTGCTCTGCTCGGCGTCGGACCGGAGTGGAGGCGGCCTAGTGCCAGTGTGTACACACCACTCCGCGGAATCCTGCGCCACTTTGAGCGCACCAGCACCGTGGCGGCCATCGGCGGACTCCTGACTGAACCCGCGTTTCAAGCCGGTACAATTCGACTCGAGCTCCTGCAGCACTTGGCCGTGTCGGCCTGTCGAGGAAACCATCACGCGAGCGCCAGTGACCTGCGCGCGTGGGTCAATGAGATCTTAGGCGCGCTACCCGTGCGGAGCATGGAAGACCCGGTCGAGGACGTCTTCATCTCCAATGTCATCACGCCGGACGGAAACTTTCGGTTGTTCGAGGGCATCTGGGAGCTAAATGACGCGTCGGTGCAGTCGGTCATTCACGCACTCATGCGGATGTCATGGGCACGTCACGCGTCACCCGTAATTCCATCGGTGCGCGCATTGCTCGCGGTGAGCGAAGCGCTCGCCGAACGGTCGGGCACGCCACGATGGACGGTGGCTACACATGGCGAGCCTGTCACCGAGATGTTGCCACCCACACTGGACGTGGACGAACTCCGTGCGCGCGTGCACTTCTCGTGGGAGGACTTCGCCGCGCTCGGCGTCGACAGCGCGGACCTCGCGCCGTTCATCTTGCCCGCGTCGCTGCACGGGCGGCTGCGTAATGACTCGCTCGGGCATACCGCGCTGGAGCGGTATCCGTTGGTACCATATGCCGGTGGGGTGATTACCGCCTGTCCGTCTGCGATCAGCCCCGCCATTCGACGCTTCGTGATGGAAGCGTGCGAGACGCACGGGACGCTCGGTGACTTTGCCACCGCACTGCGCTCGGTCCATAGAGATGCGGTGTTCCGCGAGCTACTTCCGCGGGTCGACGCTCCACACTCTGTAGGAGTGTCGGCACTTCCGACCAAACCGACCCGTGCACCGGCACCACTCCCGTGGGATGAGGTACACTGCGCCATAGACGTGGATAAGGCGGGCGTAGTCATCCTCCTGCCGGATTCCCTGAACGGCGCTACAAGAACTGGTCTCACCGACCCGGCATTCGACGAGGAGCGGACCGAGCGCCTCGCCCACCACCTCCGCGACACGACGGCGCGCCTCTCGGCAACCGCCACGGCTGGTGGGCTTGTCGTGATCATTCATGCGGGACTGGGGCGCGGCATCGCGTTGGGTATCCCGCACCTACCGGCACACTGGCACGCGGTCGTGATCAGCGCCGGAGATTTTGCTACGTTTGCGCGTTCGCCCGAGTCCTCACTGCTGCAGCTTTGGAAGCTCGAAGAGCAGCGGGAACGGCTCGCGAAGGCTGGCATCCAAGTGCCCGATTCCAACGGGATTTTGAACACCTTTGCGTTCTGGCTCAAACGCGACTTTCGGCTGTGCCCAGTCGACATGCCCATCCCAACCGAGTCACGCGGGTTCGTTCAAATCGGTACGGACTTCATCCATGACTTTCGCGTCGAAGAGCGTCGGATTCATGATCCACATGTCGCCACCTTCGATGGGGCACAGCGGCGGATGGTACCGGTGCATCGCATGGCACGCGCCGTGTTCTTTCCGTCGATGCGTGGGCGACTCCTATATGTGTCCGACGAGGCAGCACGACAGGGCCTACTCGCCGGCGTTTGCGAGCATCCAGAGCTCACCGTTTGGGTCCGGGCGTCGAAGGAAAGCACGGTCGCTAACGTGTCGTACTTCATGTACCAGCTGTGGGAAGCGGTGTTGACGTGGCTCGACCGCCTCGTGCCGGAAGTCGTCGATGCCCTGCGAGATCCTACCGCCGGTGCGAGTCGCCCCACCGCGCCTCCTGCAATGCTACAAATCCACTTGGCCTTTGCGGAAGCGGCGGCGTGGGCGACCTTCCCGAAACCGTGGGAGGTCGCTGCGGCACGCCCTGCCTATCGCTACACCGCGGCTCAGTATCGTATCGACGTCGCAATTCCGCCTGGACTGATTGCACTGCTCGGTGAGCCGACGAATGACGGTGAGCGAGCCCTCCTCGAGGTGGTTGCCGTGGCGTTGCTCGAGGCGATAACCTCGCCGAGCAGCGCTGGAGTGGACCATGCACCCATGGACGTCGAGCGCAACGCAACCGCCGCGGCGTGCGTTGCGCGCGCGATGCGTAATGCCGATGCACGCCACATCCACGTCTTTGAAGCGACCAGCCCCACAGATCGCATCGCAGCGCTTCAGCCAAGGCGAAACGCTGACGCCCGGTTCGTGTTTGAGGAAGATCGGGCCGTGTGGACGGATGGGCTCGCGTGGCAGGTCTTTTCCCGTGACGCCGTGGCTGCGGAGCCGACTCATGATGATGAGGCCGCATCGGCGCACACGGACCTCGCCCGTCCGCGCATGATTACGGGCAGGAGGGCGTGCACCCAAGCGTTGGGCCAGCTCGTCGCTCACATCTGGGCGCGCTTGCGTGAACACTTACAGCAGATCAATGGGCCATCGCTGATCGCGCTTGTCCTCGACAATCTCGAGCTGATCGCCCGAGACCGGGATCAGTGGCGGCGCACGGCGCGCGCCGTGGTCGCCCTGTACGGAGAAGAGGATGACGTCACACACATCTCGACAGCACGCGAGTTCCGCCGAACCACGGCGGGGACGTCGAGCCGCGTGCTGGTTGAGATGGCCGTTTGTACCTGTCCAGCCACAACCGGTCGCCCTGCAGCACTCTCGGACGTGGACCACTTGGTCGCTGGCGTCAGTGAGCTTCTCATGCTCGCATTCGACTCCGATGCGATTCACAGTGAGCTCGCGGCGCCGACCCTGCGCTTTTTCGCCAGCGGGCTCGTCGCGGCGGACCGCGGATTTATGCAGGAAGTGGTTGTGCCGTTCGCAGCCGCAACGCACTCGAGCGAGTTTCAGGCGGCCGCCGCCGCCTACGCCGACCTCTATCGTCCGCGGTTTACCAGACACCCGGCGGGTGCGTCGCCCGCGCTCGTTCCTGTAGACGCCGAGGGTGTGACCGAGGACGTACGCGCGGCGAGTCCGACCTTCGACTCCGATTTCGTCGAGGCATGCACCGCAGAGTACCGAATCGCGCCGAATCGCCTTCTCGACGCGCTGAGCGAACTCGTGTCCATGGGGATGGAAGGCGATTCGTTGGTCGTCCGCACGACGCGTGGGGCCATTGCGACCCGACTGGCCAACGTCGATGGCCTGAGCAAGAACGACATCGCCGCATTCTTCGAAATGTTCGCGCTCGCTCCTCGGCCACGTTGGGACAGGGTTCCTGAGCCCTTCGCGCCGCGTGACTGGGAGCCGTGGCGCTTCCGGCGTCGGCTCTCCCTGACGGCACGACCCCTCGTCGCGTGCGGACCAGCGGAGGACGACGCGGCACCAATCTTGTTCGGGTTGCACCACCTCGGCGCGAGCGTGTCATATCTCTTTGAGAACGTCCAGTCAGCATGGTTGCCATCCCTTTATTTCACATCGGACGCCATGATTCGCTACCGGGGCCGGGTGGCGGACGTGCAAGGTGCGGCATTCACGCAGCAGGTCGCGGCGGCACTCCGCACCCTTGGCTGGACGGCGATGACCGAGGTTCAGATGTCCACGTTGGGTGCGCCCGCTGAGCTTGGCGACTTGGACGTCGTCGCATGGCGTACCGGTGACGACCGCATCCTGCTGATCGAGTGTAAGCGGTTACAGCCGGCGCGCACGGTCGGTGAGATCGCCGAGGTACTCAAGCAGTTCCGCGGTGACGGGCATGACCGGCTCGGACGTCACTTGCGCCGCGTGGAATGGGTGCACGCACACCCCAACGCGCTCTTCCAACACATCGGGCTGACGTCTGAGCAGCCGGAGCTCACGCTACTCCTCATTACTAACCGGCAGGTACCTATGCACTTTCGAGCGGGCTTACCGATCTCCGCTGAGCAGATCCTTCCCTTCGATACATTGGCCGACCGCCTTACAGCTCGTCAGCCTGGTGCATAGTCTCGCCCGTCCCGGAAGCCCTACTGTCTTCGTTGCACGCGTTCATGGGGTCGGCGCGTCGACAGCGAGCCCCGGCCAACGGTCTTCTACGAAGCGGGCGAACCGCATCACGAGCACCAGCGCGGTGAACGCCTCTTCCTCGTCAATCTCTACGTCGGCCTCATGGGCAGCATCGTCATGCCAATACTTGAGCAGCTCGGTGTAGTGGATGAATGCGCGTTGGACCGCCTCGGGCTGCTGGCCAGCGACGAGCTTTTCGAGCCGGCTTCGCCCACTTCCCGATTTGTACAACGTGGCGCCCGTCCTTTACCCATCACGTTCGGAGAAGGAGATGCGTGCCCCAACGCGCGTATCGGGTGCCTCAGGTGCGTGTCGGTGATTGCATTGCCGCGCGTCATGAGCACCCGGTACATCCGCACTCGCTACAGGCTACTCCGTGAGTGATTCGCGCAGCAGCGCCTCACCAGCCATCGCGATCCGAAGCTTGTGAAGTGTGGCTTTGCTTGTGCCGGCCGCGACGCCAAGGATTGCTCCAATCTCACGATGCGTCATATCTTGCGCACGGAGCAGTAGTACTTGCCGTTGCAACGGGGACAAGCGGCGGGTTGCATTCCAGAGCTGTGCCGTTCGGAATGGATCGCGCATGATGCAGGGTGTGCTCACCGGGCCTACTGCGTGCAGTGAGGCAAGCCGCCGTTCGTCACGTCGAAGTGCTCGGAACCCTCCCATCACCGTGTGATAGGCAATCCCCGAAATCCACGTCCCGAGTGGAGCATCTCCGCGGAAGTCGTGGATACATCCGAACGCGCGAACAAGGGTTTCATGCGCCCACTCATCAGCGAGATTCGGACATCCGGTTTGGCGAAGCAACCGGAGCCTGAGAATCCGTCCATAACGTTCGTAGAACTCGCGCTCCGCCTGGCGGTCGTGGCGCTTGAGCCCGGCTATCAGTTCATCGTCTGTGAGCTTCCGCGTTCCCGCAGTGGATCGTGCCATCGATAAAGTCACTTTAACCTGCTGATCGGCTTCGACGCGCGTGACCACCCGAGGACGGTGGCAACCTGTACTGCCCTCTGCAACTACCATCACGAGGCGCCGTTGTTGCAATGGTGGGACAAGCATGGTAACCACGAGTCATCCGGGGCCGCGGGGAGCGACGCAAGATCGGCAATCGGACATGCCCAGCGTTCGCTTCGCCAGCTCCCGCTTTCGCCACGCAGGCGGAAGTACGTGGGAACAGGCGGACACTACGTGTCACCGATCAGCGAGCCACTCTACATACGCGGCAGTGCACGAGTTCCAGCATCGTTCATGTCGTAGGATCACGTTCTCACCTCCGCGGTCGCGCAGCAGCGGGATGTGCGACTTGGATCATGCCTGCGCACCTGCGTTGCGGACCATGCTGGACTAAGGCAGCGCTGATGCATCCGCCCTATTCCACGAGTCGACGGCCCCGTTCCTTGCGCTTCACGGCACGTGCAACGGCGAAACTCGCAAGCGATCATACGTCAGCCGCGCGTGTCCGCAAACTTGTACTCTGCGCTTGCACCCTCAGACTCCGGTGAATCAGTACCATCGGGCTGGAGCGCTGTCACATGACGTACGTCCTGTGGAGAACTCCCGTGCAGCTACAGCGCTTGCGGGCGATTTGGGTAGCCGCGCGATCCTGCAGCGCCTGTGCTAGGTATCATACGCACGGTCGTGTGCGCTCTTCCTGACGATGCGTCGCGAGCGGACTTTGACCACAATTCCCACGTAGACAACGTCGCGCTCAGTTGACACATACGTGAGTTCCGCACCCAGACCTGCTTCGGTCGCTCTGCCCTCAGCCACCGCTGTGCGAGATCCTTCGGCGGCGAAGCGGCGGTACTAGGTCGCGTGCTGATCACCGGCTGTGCCAGCACTTCCTCCCTGCACGTCCATTTCCCGCACTAGACGCTCAACGTGACACCGCCGCAGTGTGGTGCTATTGCGCAGCAGCTAATACCAGATCTTGCGCACGCGAGACGTGGTAACATCGTGTGAACACGTGCTGGATCAGCGCCGGCACCTCGGCGTCACGCCGCGCTCACAAGTCAGCCTCGCATCGACGCTTCGCTGGTGAGGGAGGCAACTGGCCGACGGTGTTATCGCCGACAGGCAGAGATCTGGTCGGACGATGCTCGATTATCGCGATGCACGCCGCCTGCGGTGGTGACCACAGCCTGGCACTGTGCTACGCGGAGTGTCGCGCGACGTTGTCCCTGGCAGCCGGGAACCTGTCATCATTGTCGCGCGCCGCCCATACGCTTGTTGGTGCTCCCCCCGCGTGCCAGTGTTTCAGTGTCATCAGCCCGTTCCTGCCGACTCTCGCAGCCAAGCCCTCCCAGAGAGCAAACAACTCAGTGACAGGAATGCCGCGATCTCGGCGAGCACGGCGTGTGCTGGGACGGTCAGCGCCGGCCGGCGGTGGGCAGCCGGTTTTCGATTGCTCCGCAGCACGTGCCACATGACACTCGGCTATCGATTAGCGGTCCATGGCCAGGTCTCATATCCCATAGGGCACTTGCCGTCTTCGGGCATCGGAATGGTTTCCGGCTGGTCATCTGCATTGAGTCTCCCACAGACGTATGAGGCTGGGCGAGGCCGCAGCTGCAATTCGTCTAACACTGGAGCGGTTGCGATTTCCGCACACCCGGACACAGCAAGCGAGACGGACACGACGCACAGGAGTCGGACGAGTAGGACAGGAGGACGGAACGATGACCGCATCTGGGGGCTATCCAAAGAAGGGGAAGGCCCACGGTACGTCCCGCTGCACGCCCGTTGAGAGACGCAATCCGGCCCCTCGAGGACATCAGCGGCCGTCCCGTGAGGGCCGCTGACGTCCGCTTCGTTGCCGATCTACACTTTTGCAAACTGCGAATTCATCGTACTCTGGTTTTGGAACGCGGCGGAGAGTGGTCCATCGGGTCGCGTCCGGCGCTTTGTGGATCGCGATACGTGACGGCATGACTTCAAGAACGCCCTAGGTCGACGAAATGAGCCGCATCCGTGTGCCGCATGTGCGCGATGTCCGAATGCGAGAAGTGCGCGCGCCTGAGACTGTTGCGGAATGGATCGCTCGATGGGGTCGTGACCACGGATCCGTCGCCGAGCCGAACGACCGCGCGTTGGGACTGGTCGCGTTCCTCCTCGCCGATCTTGAGCGCGATGCCCACCTTAGCGAGCCGCATCCAGATCTCATACGCGCGCTCAACGTCGAACTGCGTACCGTTCCAATGGAGTACGCGTTTGTCTCGGCGTCCTCGCCCTTTTATCGCTGGATGCAGCTATCGGCTCTCGCCGAGCAGCTGGCGCAGCCTCAGTTGGCGACCCTCGTTCTCGACTTAGTTACCGAGCGACTTCCCGTGGGAGAGGACGCAGCGGAGTCTGAGGCGCTCTGCTGGTGCCGGCGAGGCCGTATTGCACGCGTTCTCGGCGATTTGCACGATGCCGAGACATGGTACCGAAGCGCCATTGACCGTGTTCGTGGTCGGCCGTGGCGCGACGCGCGCCCGCGCGCGGAGTTGGGCCTGGCCACGCTCGCTGGTGTGCGGGGAAATTATCCCGAGGTACGAGTTGGCGTGCAACGCGTGCTAACACATCGACCACGCGTCCATGCGATGCATAGAATCGTCGCATATCAGCTCAGTGCAATTGCGCGTCGGAAAGCGCATGATTTTCTCGGATCGCTGCTGGATAACTGGCGTGCATTTGATCTTACGGCACCCGAAGACCCAAGCCGCGATGAACTCGTGTTGGTCATGGCTGAGACCGCGCTCGAGCTGGGTGATCCAGACGCCGCGTACCGAGCTTTCGATAGCCTACGAAATCACACGCTGCCATTACGCCTCGAAGCGTCTATGCACATTGGGCTCCTCCGTGCCGCCCTTCGCTTAGACGCGTCCGGTGTTCCAGACGAATTGTCTCGTCGGAAGATGCTGGCGATGGAAGCAGCTGTGCAAACTTTGACGACGCGACCTCTCGGGCCGCAGGATCTCGCGCGCGCGCTCCTTTCCCTGATCGAGGCCGCAATCCAGCGCCGTGACATGGCAGCGGCCCGTCACCGTGTCACGCAGGTCGAAGCGCTCGTTGCGCAACATGGATATCATGAATACAGCCACCGCCTGGGTCAGCTGGTTGCGGAAATCGAGGTGCTGTCCGGCGCGTGCCTAAGCGGCGCGCGGCCGCCAGTGACGGCGATTGCACCTACGGGTCTCCGCGGCGCATCGAACAATAAGGCGCTTGTGCGGCTCCGCCGGCTAACGTGTGTGCGACGCAACACACCATTGAGTGGCCAGATCTAGTCGTATGGACCCGGCACCCCGCGTGCTCCGCGCGTCCGCGCTTCCCGAGCGCCTTGTCTGTTGGTCATTCTCCAACGAGCTGCTGGCGACCCTTAGCCTCGTGCTGCCCCCAGGGGTGGACGTTAGCCATGTTCGCACGCTCTCGGAGGCACAGGCCGCGTTAGCGGGTGCCTCCGATCCCTGCCTGCTGACCCCGGTTCCTGCAGATCCCCGATCTGCTTTGCTTGACGACCTCGCGTCACTACGAACGCAATTTCCACACGTCCCAATGATCGCCATCGCCGTCACAGGCGAATCGGCATTTGAATCTGCTTGGCGCCTCGGACGCGCGTCCGTCACCGAAATTGTGACGGCGGACCCATACCTTCGGACCGACGTGTTGCTCGCAGCGTTGACGCGAGCCCACGCAGACGGGGTTCTCGCGTCGCTGTGGCGCACGGCCAATCTCTCGTTGCCCGACCCGCTGGTTACGGTCATGCGGCGGGCACTCCGCAGCGCGCACGCGCCCTTCACCGCCGGCTCGCTTGCTGAGTTAACGAAGATGCACGAACGCAGCCTTCGCAAATATTGCACACGTCACCGGCTGCCGAGCCCGCAAATACTGGTTGGCTGGGCGCGGCTACTGCTCGCCGCCTATTACTTGGACGAACGCGGTCGGACGCTCAAGGCCATTGCTGAGCTATTAGGCTACCCGACGCCGGGAGCGCTCCGCAAGCAAGTGCGACGTTACACCAATCGATCCACGACGGAGTTGCGTCGCGAGGGGGCGTTGCGCACCGTTGCCATGCTGCTGCAAAACGGACTTGTACCCGCGACCCCTCCCACTACTACTGGCGCACCCGCGTTGTTTCTGGTTCGCCCCAATGGTTCCAAGGCGCACGGCGGTACGCCTCGCTTAACGAATCGCGAGCGTCAATCGCGGGACCGGCTCGCCACCTAACGCGCTTGCGAGCCCATTGCCACCGTGAGCGAGCACGCCTCTGCATTGCGCGAGTCGCGAATTACGAGTCCCCGCCGCCGTTGCCTTGCTCGAGCAACGCGCGCATCACCAACGGTAAAGTCACAATGAGCCGGATTACAGGGGCACCGCCGGATGCGTCTGCGCGACGATGGCGTTGCAATGGCTCCCCTGCCCTCGTCCACGTGTGTTAACACTGGTACGAATTGCGGACAAAGCATGGCGCGGCGACGGACAAGACTGCCCAAAACGCGACTATGTGATACCGCGTGAACTCGACACTCCGAAGCGATAGGGAGTGAATGAAGCAATCGGATTCCGCTGCATGTACCTTGCCACCACTGTGAGATCGCCACTACGCATGCGACAAAGTTTAACCTCGGTTCGCGACATGCGCGACGTGGCTCGTCACGTCGCGCATGTCCATCCCCTACTGCACGTCGGGCTAGTTCAGCGCCATACTTGCCGAGGCTACCATCGCGAGCACACCGCTGCGAGCAGGGATATTGGCAATCACTTTACCATTGCAGTCGTCAACCTGCAGCGACTTGCGCGCGACGTTTACGCGAAGGTGAGCGCCGAGCCTCTTTGCTGCCAATTGCAAGCCTGTGTCGTCGCCGTCCCTCGCAGCTGCTGCGAGCGCCGCGAGCACCGCATCGCCATCGAGTTGCTCCGCGAGATCCTCATTCAACCAGCAGGGCGTTGAGTGACCAGACTCGCAGGTGTTGAGCCATCCACCCGTGTGGCATCCCTTGCCATCATAGCTATTGCATTTCCACAGTCCCCCGCCCTCGAGACCACCGGACTGTACCGATCCGCTTCCTGCCCGCTGGACCTCCGTCCCGCCCGTGCTCATCACGTGATAGTAAAAGCCAAGCGGCCCGTCGTACGTCTCTGTGCATCCCCCGCAGCCCGCTTCATCAGACGCGAGGTTAGGAGCAGCAACGCTCGGAACGTTCAGAGAAGCTGATCCCGTGGACGATGCTGGCTCGATACCCTGAAACAGGGCGACGGCGGACAACAACACAGAGCCGATATGCGAGAAGATACTCATGCGAACCTCATTGGTTAGCGGGGTACTGCAATACGCCAAATGCGGAATGCAAATTGGCCAACTTCATCTTCTTCAACGGCGTAAAGTCGATCTGGAGCGAGCACGCCGGACGCGTTTGCGGGCACGAGGAGCGTCGCAATGGACCGACGGGTCGACACGTCGAGCACATCGAGCTTGCGGTCGATGAGTCGCTCCGTCACTTCTAGTGAGGGAAACAGCGCGCCTACCTTGGGTGCGAACGCTTCGGGCTTCCAGTTGGCATCCGGTAATGAAGCCATCACGACGAGCGTCTTACTGTCCAGCCACCACAACGCCTGCAATTGCGTGGCGGGCCGCTCCATCCAGGGTGGCATGCGATTGACGGACGTCCACTGTTGGAACCACGCCGGCCGACGCTTCCACGTCTCTAGCAACACTCCTTGCGTGCTCCACAGCTCGATGTCATACCGATTGGGGGGCAGTGCCAAAAAGCGGGACTCATCACCTGGATACCTCGCCAACAGGCGCCGCTGGGTTGCGCGATCTGCGGGCAACGTCGCATTCGTCGTGCCCCCGAACGAGCGCGTCACCACCCAATTTTCCATCACGTGCAGGGGGTGTCCGGCACCACTCGCGGTCGATACCGGTCCATTGGCGATCACGCGCCCGCCGCGGAACCACAGCGCATCGTCGACCGCGACTCGAACGGAGCGACTCGCGATCACGTGCCCATTCGATTGGAACACGGTCAGCCGAGTGCCACCGCAGCAGGCCACCACGACCGAGTCAGGGCCAAGTCCATACAGAGAGGAAACGTCCCCCATTTCCCCTGGCCCGTTGCCCGCCGTGCCAATCAAGCGTTCAAAGGCCAGCTTCGAACTAAAGATTGCGACTTTTCCCTTTTCGTCCAACGGACTTGCAACCACTTTGCCATTGGCTAGCTGCACTAGCCTCGTGCTACGCACAAATCCTGGCTGATCCTCAGGCATACGTACCACGCCGACGTCAGTCAGCGTCGCGGTGCACCGCACGCACGGTCGTTCGTTGAACTCCACGACCCGGCCCTGCGCGGCCGAAGTGTGTGATGGAATGACGAGCGTGAGGATGAACACGGCCACCACGCAGAGTGCGCGTAACATCACGTCAACGGTTCGGACTCGCATAGTACGTCTGGAAGGTGCGAATGGGACAAGCAGACTGGTGTGCCGCAGAACGCGCATGGTTTGATGCCTCAGCGTCCAGATGTGCGCGGCACGCAGCGGCAGGAGTTTGGTGCCATCGCGAGGTGACCGTTCCGTTGACGAATGGCCGCGCGGCGTGGCGGTGCTGAGGAGTGGCCACAGATCTCTGTTGGGCCGAGCGTGGAGGAACGTCACGCAGACACGAACACCGCGACAACAGTGGCTCTCTTTCCTACACGGACCGCGTCCTCAAGCCCGCGGTTGCGGGCGTAAAGGCAGATGCGAGCCGCCACATGTGCCGATTTATCCACGCAGTCTGATCGACACGTCTCGCTGCCGGAACTAGCACGGCGGACGCCACCGGCCCACCGCTGCGAGCGGGTGTCGCGCCCGCTTTGTGAACGCAACGCGATAGACCGGCCGAGGTAATGGGTGGACGTACCCTGTGAGCGCCCGGTGCCCTCGACCACACGGGCCTGGACGACGAGCGGCATCGGCTGCCCGACGTCGCGTAGACCTTTAGCGAACAGGCGACTACGGGCTTATAAGGGTCTTGTAGACGTCGCCGAGCAACGAGCCGGCGTTGAGCGACGCCATGACACCAAAGCCGCGTAGGGCAGTATGACGCACGGTACGGCAGGCAGATGCAGATACCGCGCCTTGCCCGGGGTCCGCAAGCCGTCCAGGAAGGCCGACGCTTGCCACTAGACGGACGTCGAATAGCCAGCCCTTAGACTCCGCATTAGAGCCAATCTTCCGTGCGAGTCGGACGGTCGAGAGCCCCACCTACCGCACGTTTGCGGGGTCGGCGGACCAACACCTGAAACGTTGTAATCGAACGCTAGCGGGCCTCGGGTCGAGCGATTCGCCAAGCACCGCCGCGGAGCGCGCACCCGGTGCGGGCTTGGACACGGTGTCGCGACTCACCTTGATCGCGTCATCTCATGTGATGGTTGCCCCCATCTGGACCAGGCCATCGCGGCGCCGCTCGACATGAGCCCGCAGACCATTCATCGCTGGATGGTCATGGCTCTGCTGACGCGAGTGGTGGAGACGCCCACAATCCGGCAGACCGTCCCGTGCTCGGCAGCCCGATCCGTAAACTCCGTTGCTTCGGAAACGCCGGGCGACAGATCCCACGCTTTTGATGGTGACATTGTGCCGGGAGTGTCAGGCAGCCGGCTACTTCGGCGGCATCGCGCCGCTGCGCAACCACATCGCGTCGGTACGAACACAACCCGCGTCCGAAATCTGGCTCATCCAGCACGCTGCGGTGGCGGAGGCAACTAGCTGTGCCTTCTGGAAAGCTAGACCGAGTCGCTCAACGAATCGGTCCTGGCTTGTGCAGGAGCACCCGCCATCATCGTGAGACTTCAAGTGGTACGGGTTCGCTCCGCTGGTACGCCCGGTCGGCCAAGGTGCCGCACCACCAACAGCGAATGGTCAAAGGAGCGCAGCGGCTTGCACGAAGCGTGTTCGTGTGAACGTCTGACGCGCGATGTCGTCTTCGCGTGCGTAGCTCAGCGGGAGCCTCAAGGGGCCGCACACGTCCCCTTGGGCACTCGCGCCCGCAGTTACGTTCGACCTACCTTCGCTCCATCACCGGTGAGCAACGCCGAGCAGCAAGGCTGCGGACTGATCACCTAGGACGCGCTTTGGTGTGGGTGTCACACTTGGTGAATGTAGACGCTGACGTGGTGTCGGCATCCGGTGCGGTCGGGCGACCACGGTGTTAGAAACGCCACGGCTGCGTGTTCTGCTCGGCGGTTCCGCGATAGGAACCAGTGCGACGTCGATGCGCACCGAAACGCCGGTGCGTGCCGTTGTCCATCCGCCTTGACTTCACGGAACTATCATGTGGCGACCCCAGCAATTGATCGGAGCAGTTGCGTACCTCCGTTAGGAAGATTGTCGCGGATACCGTGGAGACCTCGCCCTCATAGTGGAGAGTGTGATGATCGGTTCTGGTGCGCGCGTTCCCGCACTCTACAGCGCTGCAAAGTATCTCTTCGCACGCGGCCGATTAGCGCCCGCCATCCAACGCTATTGGCCAGTTTTTGCTGTTATCTGCGTCATGAGTTGCGACTCGTCGAATGCAACACCTGCGCGTTGGCCGGACTGGCGGCTCGCGGCGACATCCAGCGGTACATCTGAGATTCTCCGTGACGACGGCACCTGTACCAGTTGCCTCGCCCTGCAGCCTCGGCCCCTGATTGATCACCGCACAGGGCCAGGGCTGGTGGACGAGAGCCAGTTTGTCACGGTCGACAGCAGCGGTCGCGTCTGGGCAGGCAACAGCGCTGGCCACAAGGTGTACGCGCCGGATGGCGACTATGTCGCCACGGTCGGTCGTACCGGAGATGGACCCATGGAGTTTCGTGCAGGCGGACCGTTGTTTACAGACGCAACGGGTCGTGTACACATCATCGATCAGATTTCGTTTCGCGAGACAATCGTCGGTGCCGATTTTCGGCTCGTCGAGACCCGGCAGCTGCCCGTGGGTCCGGTGTATGATCTCGCGCCAGTTGGCGAGGGGCAGCGGGTGCTCGTGAACGCGGCCTTTCTGGACGCGGACCAGATCGGCAAACCGCTGCATATTCTCGATAGTGGTCGAGTCGTGGCGTCGTTTGGCGCACCAAATGATACGGCGTTTCTTGCATCGACAGGACTACTTCGGCGTCGGGTCGCAGTCGCTCCCAGTGGCTATTTCGTCGTTGCGAAGCAGTACGAGTATGAGCTTGAACTCTACTCGGTTGCCGGCGCACGACTTCTCAGAATTGTACGTCCAAACGTATGGCCGTCACCACCTGGCGGAGAACCCAAGGCGCTCGCAGTCGACGATGAACTGTGGGGATTCGTGCAAGACGTTGTCGTCGACACGTTGGACCGTGCCTGGGTCTTGTCGTGGGAGCCGCGCAAGGAGTGGCGGAACAACGTCTCGGTGCGGGAGGCGCCGGACGGGCAGAAGATCGTGATGCCGCGCGACCAAGCCATTCCTTGGCGTCGGTCCCGTGTCGAAGTCATCGACTTACGAAGCGGCCGACTCATCGCCGAGCAGACGTATGACGTTATGCTCTGGGGATTCTTTGGTCCGAGCGAGATGTACGGGTATCAGTACGTGGGCGAAGGCGAGCCGCAACTTGCGAGATTCCATCTGCCCCTCACCGCCCGGTGAGGATCCTTTTGCTGGAGATTTTGATGAACAGACCACGTTGGCAGGTCATGGGTTTGGCGCTCGGCCTCGCGCTACTTTCGACTGCGCAGGTGTCGCAAGCGCAGGGCGGTGAGGACGATGGAGAGGTCGAGCGATGCGCGTCATACTGTGTCGCATGTCAAGGTGCGCCCTCCCCGGACTGGGTGTTCGGCGACGGCGGCGTCTCCCATGGGCGCAACTATTTGCGCTACTGTACAACCGGAAATTGCAGCGGGTGCCCGGTGCACCTCAACAAGACCAGCACTGAGCAGGCCACCGGACTTATCGCGCGCGTTCGAACGGTTCGTGCGACCGAAGTTGGCGCAGCGCTCCAAGCATCGATCCATCGTCTGAAAGTGCACCCTGAGCGTGGAATGGTGGTAGTGCTCGGTGGGTGTGACGGCAACGCCATCGAAGGCGTGGCCTTTGTTTCTCCGGATCGAGTACGTGCGCTTCAACGGCTCGGCGTTGGTTCGCTCACAAGTCACATCGCGGCAGTGAAGAGCACAATCACACGTAGCCCACAGCGTCGCGCCGAGTAGTCGCGTCGACACTTAGCCGGATGACCTCTCGAGTTTGCGGCTCGCGCATTCGGCAATGTAAGCGGCCACTGCTGTTGAAGCTGTACTGTCTCTTGAGCTTTGTGACTGCGTGCGAGTACGGAGTTCCCGACCCTCAATCCCGGCATGGCGCGATGCACTGCGTAGGCACGGGCAATGCAACTATTCGGATTGTGAGCAGGAGCGCGGACCACGGTACCGCGCTCCTCCGTGCGGAACGCGCAATTTCCTCCATTGCGGCGGAGCCGTCGAGCGCATGCATCCGCACGCGCGGGGGTGGCATCGTCATACGTCTGCTTGACACGGCGGATGCGCGCGTGCACGCGAAAGCGAGTTGGCGTACGCGGACGGTGTACCTCGCGGCGTCGGATGTAGAACGTTGGTCCCCACGCTGGACGCAGACGGTGATGCGTCACGAGCTGGTTCACATAACTATCGGAGAAATTGTCCCGCTCGAGATGCTTCCCAGTTGGTACGTTGAAGGATCCGCAAATGCACTCGGCGGCACTGTCACCTGCACCGACTCTGCGGAGGTTGCGCTCGCCGTCGCGCTTGAGCGCGAAGCTAGTCCGCGTCTCCGCACAACCCTGCCGCGGACAACCGCACTACGCCATGCGTTGCGCGACGAGGCTCGCTTCGCAACGGCCAGCGTGTACGAAGCGTTGGAGCTGCGGGTTGGGCGGCCACGTATCGCCGCGTTTCACGCGCAGGCACGTCTTGTAGGGTTCGACAGCGCTGTACGTGAGTTCGCAGGTGCGACAGTGGATGAGGTCTTGTACTCATGGGCAAGTGCAACCGAACAGTCTCTTGGAGACCTTTCAACGCTTCCGCAGTGCGCACCATCGTAGTCTGGACATGTACCAACAACGCCGTCATCTTCGTAGCCGTTGGCAGACCGGACCGGGGGGGTAGCGTTATTTACCCGCGGGAGCGGAGTCGTTTACGATGCAGCGTTGGTTTGTTGCTGGTGCGAGGTGATGGTCAATCGGCTTCAAGCTCGCCCGCGGCGCTCGACCGGTTGACGTGCATTTGCCGTAGGAGCTACAGACGTTCGCGCGTGGGACTGCATGGTCCCCGCACCGCAGCACTGGCTCTGTCACCCATCGAACGCCGTCCGCTTGAGGCGGCGGAACGATGCAGATCTGTGTGCTGCGCACCGAGCGGCGCAGTTGAGTCCGGCCACGCGCCCGTTAATGATCTTGAGGCGCGACCAGAGATGCTGCGGTTCTTCTACGTGGTCGAGTGGTACGGCGCACGTGCATGCGGCGATGTGCACGTGAGAGAGCTCAACTCAGGAAGTCTCGCTTCTTTTCGGCAGCAATGCGCTGTCGCCCTTCAGCAATGAGCTGAAGGAGGTACTCGCGGTGGCCAAGCAGCGCGGGCCGGTTACACAATGGCAAGAGTGAGTCGAGGAAGGCGCGCCGGCGCTCCTCGACAGGCACCCAACTTTCACGGGCGATCCGCATCCAAGGTTCGAAAGGGAGTCGCTGGAAGCATTCGAGAGATGTGTTATTTGCCAAGAGGCTCGCGAACATCAGGCGGCGGCGTTCGTCTCGTAGGTTTGTGGTGGCACCGAACACCACTTCCATCATCTCCGGGTCCGTCGCGTACGCGGCGATCATCATCGCCAGCCACGAATCCTGGGCGGCTTCCACCGCCGGGGCGGACTCTCGCCGTTGGACAAAAAGCTGCGCAAGCCATGAATCGACCCCCGCGCGTTGGCGCTCCAGCTCAACGACTCGCTTGGCCACCCGCGTGGCGAGCTCGGAGCTGTCTTTCCGTTGCCACAGGCGCGCATAGTCACGATGTTCATCAAACCGGAAGCGCGTGTCTGGGTCTGCGTAGACGTGGTCGACATACGTGGTCGGGAACGCCGGATCAAGGTCCGTGACCGCATCAAAGACTGCGGCATCGTGATCGAAATGTGCGCGCACACCGTCCGCAACGAGGTAGGCGCGCACGAGGAGTTCCGGGTGGTGCGCAAAATCCTCTCGCAATACCTCAGCTGCTTGCTCGATACCGGTGAATAGCCAAGTCAACAGCTGCCCTGCGGCTGGCTCACACGACGCACGGTCGACTAAGACGGAGGTGATACGACGAAGCAGCGTGGGATCCGCAGCACGGAGACGGACGATATGCTGCCAATGCCCCGGTAGCGCCGTCAGCGGCGCAGATTCAAAGAGTTGTACGATGCGGTCGGCGTGAGAAAGGACGATCTGCTGCCCGGAGATCACCGCGAGATACGCCGCTTCCCAGTGGACACGCCGCTCCACTGGAAGCTGTCCAACGAACTCGGCTGCGACCGGTACCGATGTCGCGTCGATCAACGCGTGCAGCAGCGGACCCGGAGCCAATCCAAGCGACTCCCCGGCCGTAACGTAGCATTCGAGGATCGCGCGATAGTCGGCGGGTCGTTGCGCGGCTAGACTGGTCAGCGTTCTTGTCAGCCGGTTCTGCGCGAACCAGTCGTTGTGGTGCGGATTGCGCGCTCTAGCCACCGCGTGCACGCGCTCCACAGACTCGAAGAACGCCTGGAAGGCATCCAACGAGAGCGGTGTCAGCACCGCCCGGAGCGCCCGGACATGCCGTTGCTCCAAGTCCTCCCAGTCGCCCGGTCGGTGGACGTGCCACCAGCCGAACAGATGACGCACCATCCGAAGATCATGGTGCCGGAAGCGGCGATTGAGCGCGAGCGGTGTGCGAACGCCCCATGGCGACAGCGCAGCCATGACATCGCGCGCGAGCACGCAGTCGGGCAGACTCCGGCTATCGAGTGTCGCGAGCAGGGCCAACACGTGAGGCGCGTCCGCCGCAACAATTCGCGCAGCGGTCTCGCGCCCGAACGTGTGCCGCTCAAGCCCACGCGCATACGCAGCAAGGAACAGTCTGACATCCTCTCCGAAGGTCGGCAGACCAGATACCTGAGTGAGCATCCTCCACACGGTCTCCCGAAGCGCTGTGCCCTCTCGGTTCGCATCAAACTCGAACCGACGCAGGCTGATCGCTCGCTCGCTCGACGACGTCGACTCAAAGGTAAGCCTCAGGAAAATCGTGGCGAGGCCGACCGCGACACGAGCGAAGAGACCATCGCGCGCACCTATGCGCCGCGTCACCTCGTCCACGACGGCGCGCTCTGCAACAAAGCCGTACAACGGTGAGTCATGACGCACGCCGAAGCCATGACCGAGCAAATGCACCACGCCACCTGCGTGATCTGGCCGCTTCTCGAGATAGTCACACGCAACTGCGGCGGCGAGCCGGGTCAGTTCTGCGCTGTATCGACGAAAGACCGGCAACAGCATCAGTCGCGATGGCAGCGTGGCGTGCTCGTCTGCGCGTATTGGGCGGAGGAGGGGTAGCGGCGCAGGTGGCACCTCGGCCGCCAGCGAATGACGGGGCGGCTCGACGACGTCCGCGCCAGCATCCTGCATCGTGCGCAGGTCCGAGTCTGACGGTGACCCTGATGGCGCATGGTGCGGTCCGACCTCTGACGCCTCATGCGCCGGCGGCAACGACTCCACCCATCGGGCGATCTCGGCCAGCGTCTGGTCAGGCCGGACGAACCAGAAGGCCTCCATCACGGCGTCTAAGGCGGAGGGATCATCGGCACTCGACGCCGCAGTCCAAAGTCCGTCGACCGCTGGGCGAATCGCGTCGATGATCGCGTGTGTATCGAATGCGTTTAGCAACCCGCCGAGTGCGTCCATCAGTCGCGTGCGAAACTGTCGGAACGTGCTGTCCAGCAGTTGCTCAGCCGACAGCGTGCGAGTGCGGAAAACCGCCAAGTACAGGAGGTAGGTACCGAGTACCTGATCCGAGATCTTGGCGGCAGTCTCCCCGTGTAAGTCGACGACCTCCATCTCGTGTAGTCGCTGCGCCTCCTGCCAAAACTCTTCAGGCGATACGCCGCAAAGCTGGCTAATCGATGCCATCTGTCGCTCATTCTCCCCGTCAACGGCACGAAAGAGCGCAATACAGGCAGCTACGACGAGCGTCCGGCGGCTGGCAAGCTCGCTGAGATCTCGCCGGATCGACTCGAAATACTGGTCGTAGAGGGTGGTTACGTCGTCCATTGCTGCGAGCGATTGCTCATCAACCGCGATGCGACCAGCCATCATGGCCAACCGTGGGTTGCCACGGGCGACGGCTTGAATTCGCTCCACAAAGTGCGAATTACGGATACTGAAGACCTCTTCCAATAACTCCGCAATTTGCGTATCTGTAAGTCGCCCAAGCTCCACTTCGCTCAGTGGTGCGCCGCGCCCGCGCTGACGTAACAGGGTGCGGACATGCTCCCGCGCGTAGCCACGAACGGTCAGCAACAGGGTGACCCTTGGCGTCGTGCTGGCAGCCGGCTCTGTCCCTGCTGCCGCGGAAGTAGTCAGCGTGCCGGCTCTCGGCTGCTGGTCCGACTCGTCATTGGGACGCGCACGAGGTGCATGGTCTACGTGCAGGTTGCCATCGGCTCGTCCGCGCGACGCGTCATCGCGAGCCTTCGCAGCGCGGATGTGTGACTCTTCGACAAGCTGGAGCAACGCGTCGAGGCCACCAAACCGGTTCGCGTCGTCCACGAACAGGAGAATCGGCGCTGGCGATGCAAGCAGTTGTTGCAGCTCATGATAGAGATCGATACTACGGTTGAACAGACACCGCACGAGTGTATCCGGCCGACTCGCCTGATACACGCGACACACCTCCAGGGCGAGGCGCGTCTTGCCAATGCCGGGGTCACCGGTCAGCAGCACGACGGTGCCATCGCGCAGCGAGGTTGTAGCCGTCGCGATGTCGGCTTGCCGGAAGCGGAAGGGCACGTCGAGCGTGGTCGCGAACTTCGACGCACTGGCCGCCACCACGAAATCGTCCACTGTGAGGAGCTGGCGTGTATCCAACTCTATACCCAACATGTCATACACCAGGGCCTGATGGCGCTCGCGAAGATCATACGCGAGTTGCTCCAGGCTAATCGGGCGCACGAGAACGTTCGCCGCCGACGCTCGCGCGATCAGGGCGGCGCGCTCGGCTGGCGCCAGCCGGCCGGTATGGAACTGGATGATCTCCGCCACCTGGGCCAGTTGAACGCCGGTGGCGTCAGAGTCCAGACATTTGGCCAAGTCTGCGAGGAGCTTCTCAAAGGTGTGGTCCTGCTGCGTCGTGTACTCGACGAAGACAAACTGACCATTCGGCAATGTGACATACGAGTCAGGGGTGCCCTTGCGCGTTTTGTTGGCGCCAGGCCGGCTGCCGAACGGTTCCAGATCCCGGTATCCCTCACGGCGCAGGTAGACGTCGCACAGCTTTTGGTACGCAGCGCCGTCCAGCCGCAGCAGCGCCTGTTCGATGCGTGTTATCGCGCTCATGAATGGTGGCCTTATAGATCGTGGAACGCTGACGAGCGTCGTGCCGCTCACAGGCGCTGCCGCATGATCAGATGACGTGCCCAGTCGGATCGAGACCACGCGAAGAGCAAAACAACCCGCCTTCAGATGGTTAGCGACCGAGTTCGGATTGGCCGCTTGAAGTAAACGTAGGATCCAGCCGCGCAGCGTGAGGCTCCGCTTGCACGATGCCCCGCACCAAAAGGTAGATCCAGCAAGGTGCACTGCGCCGAATATGTATGAATTCTGTACGGTCACCCCTCGGATCGCTGGGCGGCCCAGTGAACAACGACGTCTTCGAAACGGACCCTGTGAGGCCGTTGCGGACGTGTGATCGCTATGGGACCGAGGAGTCACTGGGGCAAATGCTTTGCCAGCCGCGTGAACGACGCGCACGTGGCAACGCGTCGCTGGTTGTGTAGACGCCGCGCTTGCGATTCGAAGGGCACTCCGAGCGATGCCCGGGCGCGTTGACGGCTAGCGGGTGCGAAGCGAGTGCCTTGAGGTCTTGTGACGCACTCTCAGCCTCCCGACCTCGGCCGATTCGCCGTGCCCCTGCTAATGTCTTGCTTGTCGAGCGCCTCTTCGCTGATCGCGACGTCGCCTTCCTCGTGCACGGCCTTCTCGGTGGTGGGCGCCAATTCCGCAGTGACCTTGTCGTGCAGCCAGATGAACCGCCGCGCAAGTCGCAGTTCTGGGTCGAGACGTTCGTTGAGGTCCTCGTGTTCCACCTCGACTGCGTGCTCGTCAACCGCTGCTGGCACGAGCCGTTCTCCGTGAGCGCGGCGGAGGGCGTTGACCAGAACCTCGACGTCGAGGAGCGCGGCGATGGAGTCGTAGTCTTCCCGGTCTATTCGCGGTGCGAGGGGCATGCCCGTGTTGAGAGACACGGCGTGAGACGCAACCGCGTGCAGGAGTGGGACCGCCTCCTGCGGGTGCGACGCAAGGCGATGCGCGTAATACTCTCGGGTTCGCCCGGGTCGGCCGTACCGTCGCCATAGGTAGAGCAGGTGGCGCACGCTCTGCGTAGTGTCCCGCAAATGCAGCGGTGAGGTCTCGTTTTCCTGCTCGAGACGCTCGACGAAGGTCCGCAGCAGCTGCGTTTCCTCATCGGCTGGGATGAGACGCGCCTCCTGATCGTCATTCTCGCCATGCCGGAGGAAGCGCACACACTCTGCCGCGAACGCGAGTGGCGCAGGCGGTTCGACGAGCTGCCGCAGGTTCGGCAGTCGCTCTTGCACTGAGAGACGACGTGCGACGTTGCTGGCCAGCACTGCGGCCTGGGTGAGCGGCGCGTCGAAGTCCAGCGGCGAATCCTCGGCCGGAAACTCTGCGGCGCGCTCGGTGAGGAGCCGGATGAGTGTGCGCGCGGCGCTCGCAGACATCTCGGCCTCCTCGAAACGGAGCTTTCGAATCATCGCACGCAGGTTGCCCGGCGACACTGCGCGGCTCCAACCCTGCTGGGCCGCGTCGAGGTTTCCGTCGGCGAGGGCAGCCAGCACTACGCGGACGTCGGTGTCGGCGACGTCGCCGGGGGGGACCGCGTACTGGAAGTAGCGGTCGAAGTAGTGCGTTGACACGACGGTCTGTGCGCGGGCCCATCGCGCATACCACCCGCCGCCCCCGCCGTAGTGCACGTTGCGCGTGACGCGCTGGACCGTCGGAAAGAGCGCTTCGAGGATTGCCGTGACCGCCGCGCGCTCGGTTCCATCGACGAGTTCTACAAGGGCTGCCCAGTCCGCCGCCTCTGCGTCCTGCTTGCGATTACCACGGGTGCCAAGGCTGGACAGGTAGCCGTCTTCGCCGAGCAGGAAGGCGCGTCGCGACGGGAGTGCCGCGTGCAGGCGTGGAGCGAAGGCGTGTAGCAGTTCGATAAGCAACACGTCCACCACACGGGCCTCGCCGGCAAGCAGCGGGAGCGCGAACCGGAGTGCGTTTCCGTACTGCTTGCCAACGCGTAATGTCCGACGGCGTGCCAGAAACAGCGGGTCGAACAGGAGGCGAAACTCGTTGATTTCGTTCTGCGTGAGCGCAACGCCGCTGGCATCGAGAGCGCGCTTCACCTCGCCAAGGACGAGCTGTTTCGCGCTCTCGGCGTCGGCGATAGGCAGGCGAAGCGGAACCTGCACGATCTTCTCAAGGAAGTGGCGCCCCGCGACGTGGTCGCCGGCGCCATAGGCCGTGCCGATGGCCTCGGCGACCATCGCGTCGTCGCACGCGAGGATGTACGTCACCCGGCGGAAATTGGCGACGAGCTTGACGAGCTTCAGTACTGCATGGATTTCTGTGCGGTCGAGCCGGTCGACGTCATCAATGAACACCACGACGGATGCGTGCTGCTCGCGGAGCACCGTGTCCAAACGGTCGCGCAGCGTCCGGAGGTCCGAACCGGCCATCTGGTCCGAGACGGCCGTGAGGATTTTTCCAGGGTCGACCCCCAGAACTGCATCGAGCGGCACAAGCGACAGGAGTTCGCCGTAGCGCTTGAGTGTCGCCTTGATTTCGTCGGCGCGGCTCGCGAGGCGCACCGACAGCACGGCTGCAAGCTGCGCGAAGTACGCCGCGATGAGCTGGTCTTGTCCGTGGAAGTGCCACGGATTGAACCACAGAACGACACAGCTCTCGGCCTGGAGCGATGCCTCGACCATCCGCAGCACCGACGTCTTTCCGTCGCCCCAAGGCCCATAGATGCCTACAACAAGCCCGTTTTCCACGTTTGCGCTGACCGCGCCGGCCACGCGGCACGCAAAGCCCGAGCGTCGGAGCGTGTCCTCGTCACCAGGCTGCCATGGTCGGTCCGACGCGTAGCTCGCCGCATCTGCGGACCGCTGTGCATCGCTGCCACCCGATCCAGCGAACTGAGGTGAGGCCTTGCTGTCCGAACCCCGCTCGTCTGTCCCGGCGGGTGTCGCGGGCGGCCGCCGTCGATGCCGCATCCACTCTCTTAATCCCATTTGACCCATGCGTGAGCGGTTCGACCGATGCACAGCGCGCGAGTATGACGTGCGGGTAGCACGTCGGCGCGCACCTACCCTTCCCTCGCTGTCCACGTGCGAATTGTGACACCCCGCAGTCCGGACGGCCCTCGAGCCTTCCGGCACCTGCCGCGTCAAGGACCGGTACGTCGGGTTACCGACCGGAGGCAGCCAAAGGATTGAGGGCTCTGCCAAGACTTGTGTCAGAAATGACACCGCACGCGCCCGCACGCTACCGCATCGCAGATTGCCCAACCCGTTGGGGGCCAGTTCGGTGCGCAGAGGGGAGTCTGGCCGGCCAGAGCATCGTGCAACGACAGGAACGAGGTGCCTACGGCGGCGTCAGGGCGCCGCCGTCGATTCGTCCGGGAATCGCCACCCGATCCACGAGCCAACCACGGGAGCGAATAGCCCGCCCAACGATATCGAGGTCGACCTGGTTCTGCGCTGCGCCACTGTACGCCCAACGGTTCGAGGCCCGATACACGAGCATCGCGGGGCCGTTCGTGAGCTCTACGGGCTCCACCCACAACGAGTCCTTCGCGTCACGGCGCGCGCGGACCATTCGCCGCGTGGAACGCGCTGGATCGTCGTGCGCGACGCGCGGTAGTTCTCGAGCGCGTGCATCGTGCCATCGGCGACGCGAGAGCCCGCGACGAGCAATCGCCCGCCCTGGCTGGCCCACACCGCCGCCGAACCCGGACGGTTCGCCGTCACGAGTGCGCCGCCGACGGCGCGTACGCGCGCCGGGGCCTTCGACGCGATCAGGGCCGCCGCCCGTTCCGCATTCAGCAGGAGGTTGCCGCCGTCGAGGAACAGCCACTCGTCGAAGGCGAACCGCGCCACTTGGCGCCGCGGTCCCGTAAATCGCGAGTGCACCGCCGTCGGCGACCACGACGACCGAATCAACTGGGCGGTCGCCCATCGGTCGTCGTCCGAGCGCGAGATATGATCGCCGCACTGTATCCGGAACAATGAGAGAGTCTGGGGAAAGCGCAGTGTTGTATGCCGCCGCCAGCACAGACATCGGGTGTCTAGGACGCGACGCGAGCCGTTGCTTCTGCGCACGGCTTAGCTCAGCGTCACGCTCATTCCGTCGTCTCCTCACATCCTCACGCTCGCTCGATGCTCACGGAGCCTTGGGAATCACCGTGAGCACCGAGCCGCGACGCGTGATGTCGGCGCGCACGGCGTCCACACTGGCGCGAGGCGCGTGCAACTTGAAGGCACGTACGTCGCGCAACGTCTCGCCGTCGCCGACTGCCAGCGGTTGTCCATTGCTCGTGAGCTTCACAGCCCCGTCGTCGCCGATGACCGCGCTGATCGTCCCCGCGGCCGCGTCGTGCACGGACGGCACGTTGAATTCCGCATAGGTCGGGCCGCCCGCGCACGGTTTCCACCAGCGCGTCTGGATGCGCACCGTTGCGCTGACCTGCAGAAGGTTTTGGGGATCGTAGCCGCACGAGTTGAACGCCTTCACGGGCAGCGAGTCGGCCCTGATCACCAGCCGCGTGCCGGGCGCAGAGAGCACGCTGTCAACCTTCGCCCGCCGGCTCGCCTTGAGCTGCTCGACGTCGCCGTCGGCATTCCTGCGGAGCGCTGTCATGACGGGTTCCGATTGCGCAGTGCGCCGTGCGGCGATGGCAACAGCATCTACTCCTGACGCCGCTCCGAGCACGTCCTGCAGTGTAGAGTTCGCGTCGAGCATGTCCTGCTTCCAGCGCTTGCTCCCCAACGCATCGACGAGCAACGCCTGTGCCGGCCCGGTCTGATAGAACCGGAAGCGAAGCGACAGGTTTTCACTTGCCGTGAGCCTCTCGAGCAAGGTTCGGGCGTTGGCAAGCGCACGCGTCGCCATCGGCCTCCAGTCAACAGGAGCCTCATTCGACTGAATCATGAGCGCACGCACGAGCACGTATTCAGCCAGCCCCTCGTTCAACTCACTCATGACTTCGAATTCGGCGAACTCCAACGGCAGCCGGCGGTGCCGCTCTCGCCGGACTGCCACGAACTGCTGCGCCAGCACGCGCTTGCGCTCGATGGACGTCGCAGCGAGCGCGTTCGCCAGAATCTTTCCTTCGAGCGCGAACGCGGCCTCGTTCTCCACGTCGAAGACGGGATAAGTGGAGATGAGTAGGCTGTTCTCGCCACGCCCGAACTTCCTGCCCGGTTGTTGCGAGGCGAACATGAAGACATGAAACGCTTCGTGGAGTGCGGTGCCCACCAGGATTGCGGGGTCGAGGGTGCTCACGAGCACCTGCCCTACGCCGCGGCCGTCAACCGTCGTGGATGTGCTGGCTGCACTCATCGCTCGCCCTTCGCGCCATGCGGCACCAGGTAGTTCGGCCATGGCGACGTAACCAGCCGGCAGCGCGCCGTGCCATCCGAAGAGCACGTCGCCACGAGCGGGCAGCACGAACGAGAACGGAATTGTGTCAGGCCTGAAGCCTGGCCACATCGTCTCGCCATGTGCAGCACCGATGCGCTGCGCTTCGCGCGCGACACGCGCGAGCAGGCTCACCGTGTCTTGGGGGATCTGTGCGCCTGCAGTAGAAGAGCACAGCAAAACTACAAGTGTAGGTGCGAGGAGCGTAGGCAGTCTGCGCTGGCGCATACTCAAGTCCCTAGTACTTGGGTTGTGTGGACGACGCGAGCCGAGACTTCCAGCTGATACCGCCGGAGCCTGTAAGCGTCAGATCGAGTGCCGGGCGGCCAGTCGAATCGATTACGAACACTCGGCGGCCGGCATGGCGAATGCGCGAGCCGGCAACGGACACACCGTCGATGGTGACGCCGACGACCGTCTGATTCTGCACCGTGAGCGTGAACAGACCGGCATCATCGTGCGCATTGATCGTGTATCGCATCAGCGGCAACGATGAATCGCTCGCGCTGCTGGTTGTGCTCGGCGGCACATGCGGCAACAGGAACACAATTGCCACGAGCATCGTCGTGGCCAGGGAGCCGTGCACGCGTCCGTTATGCTCCATAAAGCGCTGCGCAGCGGGATCAAGAATTCGACGAACTCGCGCAACGGCGAGTGAATCCTGCGGGGGATGCCCCGCGGCCATTCCCACCGCGAGCGCATGCACGGCCCGGCCCGATAGCCAATCGGTGACCTGAGTGAGCGCAGAGGCCAAGGCAACAGGATCGCGCGTGCGGCGCAGCGCCCAGTCGTCGCAGGCGCATTCGGCGAGTGTACGCAGCCGGCGGTGCGCCACTCTATTGAGCGGCTGAAGGAACAGCGCACGCTCCACAATTGCCGAGAGCGTGACCCAGAGACGGTCATGCCGCACGACGTGCGCGACTTCGTGGGCGAGTGCAGCCTCGAGCTCAGCCATCGTGAATTGCTCCAGAGCTCGCTCAGGCACACACACCTCATTCGCGCCGAGCACCATCGGCGTGATGATACCGGACGAGACCGACAGGCGCATGCCGGCGTGCGACCCTACAGCGACGCACCAAGCGTTCACCATTGATATGATATCGGCGTTGCGAAGCGGCGTCCGGTAGGCGAGCGAGCGACGAAAGTCGCGATGCGCACGCAGGAGCGCCAGCAGCCGGAGTGCGGCGATCCCCGCCCATATCACGACGAGCGCAACCGCGATGCGGGTAAGCGATGCCGCGAGCACGACGTTTCCCGTACCGGCCAGCCACTGCGCCCCTTCTGCGCTCAACGACAACGACCCGGTTACGCTCGCCGACGCAAACCCAATCAGCGGAGAGCCGAAGGCCACAAGCAGCAGCTGCGCCGTGGCAGTTACCACTCCGCCGAACAGCGCTACCCGCCACGCCGTCTCGGCCACGCGCGAGGTTAGGCGCGGGGCGAGCGACAATAGCAGCGCCGTCGCTCCGACGAGAGCGGTGCTGTGCAGCAGATAGGTGAGCAGCCACGCGCCAATGACAAGGAGTGGTGTCCTAGCCATGCTTCTTTCCGCGACGCGCTTCGTATCCCGCGATGAGCTCTTTCATCCGGTCGATGTCGCCGCGCGAAACGTCGCCGGCCGAGAGGAGCTGACTCACGAGCGCGGTGGCATCGCCGGCGAACACTGTGTCGAGCATGGCGCCCAGCATGGAGCGCCGTACCTGGGGCTCGCTCACGGCGGCGCGATAGATGAAGACGCGCCGTTCTGCCCGATGCGCCACGATGCCACGGCTCTCGAGTCGCGAGAGAATTGTGGAGATCGTGGTGATAGCGAGGTCACGATCCGCGAGCGCAGCGTGCACTTCGGCGGAGGTCGCTTCGCCCCGCTTCCAGAGAACGCGCAGCACGGCCAGTTGCAGGTCTGTTAACTCGATGTCATCGGACATCGTCGCAAACTACATGTGTCGTTGGAAAGCGCAAGAGGAGTGGAGGTGCGAGGGTCAGTTCGATTGCCGAACCGACATTGTTGACCCACCCTCGCCTCCACCACAAACGCGACATCGCTTGGAAGGTCAGCTAGTCGCGCTCAATGTGGGCATTGCGGTCCCCCGGCACTGAAGCGTGGGGCGAATCCGCTGGTGTGCCCCAGCCTACTGACCATCTGAATTCGCGCAATCGCGGCGGCATCCTTTACGCGCGCTGCCATTCAGTACAGGCCCTTTGAATGAACGCACCAATAATCCATCTGCGGACGGGCCTGGATGCTGCACGCAGACTGCGTGCGGACGTAGGATAGGCGCGGCGATTGGAACACGTAGAGAAGCGCGTCGCTCGGAGGTGCTGGACTCTACAACCTCGCACCCCATCGGCATATATACCGCGTCGACGGAGCATTTCTGGTATCGTCGTGGCGGCCGGCGATACTGAGGACGAGACCCGGTAATGTTTCGCGCAGGAGCGGCTCGCGTGCCGAGCGTGCCTGAGGGTCGGCACCCAACGGTGCCGCCGCTCCGTCTACGTCAGTAACAGCACACTTTTCTCGCACGCGGCAGTCGAGACGGCGTTCCCCCCATCTCAGGCCCAGTAATTCTGTGAGCTATGGGATGGGGTGATGGGCGGTAGTGAATGATGCTGCAAATTCCGCTGGCGTGCGACCCCCCAGCGCACTGTGTCGACGTGCCGTGCAGTATTCGTGTTGGTAGGTGGTAATCGTTCGTCGGGCGTCGGCGAGCGAGAGAAACCAGTGCTGATTCAGACACTCGTCGCGCACGCGGCGAGTGAAGCTCTCGACGAACGCGTTCTGATTGGGCTTCCCCGGTTGAATGTGCACCAGCGCGACATCGTGCTCCGCGGGCCAGACGGCGAGTGCACGACTGATGAATTCTGGCCCGTTGTCGCAGACGATGCGCCGCGGACGGCCGCGCGCGTGCACGAGGCGCGTCAGCACGGCGGTGACCGCGCTGCCAAGGAAGGACGTGTCGACGTCCATCGCCAGCGGCTCGCGCGTGCAGTCGTCGACGACGTTGAACAAGCGAAACACGCGGCCCGTCGCGAGGGTGTCGCGCATGAAGTCCATCGACCACCGCGCATTCGGCGTCAACGCCGGCTCGTGCGGCACGCGCGGACGCGTCAATTTGCGACGACTCCGCTTGCGCAAGGCGAGGCCGGCGTGACGGTACACGCGCTCGATGCGCTTGTGATTGTCGCCCCAGCCTTCACGTCGCAGTTGCCACTTCAATAGGGGCGCCCCACCTCGGATGCTCGCCCGCGAGCTGCTGCAGGCGCTCGCGCAACGGCCCATCATCGCGCCGTGGCGTGGCCGCGTAGCGAATCGGAGTGCGCTGCACGCCGCTGCTTGGCCGTCACCAGTCTTTTCCCGCGACATCCTTGAGCATGTGGATATTCAGGGCCTGCTCGGCGACGAGTCGCTTCAGTCGTCGATTCTCCTCCTCGAGTGCGCGCAGGCGGCGCGCCTCCGGCACCTGCATGTCACCGAACTTCGCTTTCCAGCGGTAGTACGTCGTCTCGGTGATGCCGAGACGACGTACTACCGTCTTCAGCTTTGCGCCACTCTCCACTTCGCGCAGCACGCCAATGATCTGCTCGTCGGTGAACCGCGATTTCCGCATGAGTCTTCCCGCCTGGCGGCGGCGTCGGACTCACATAATATCTGGACCTCAGGCCAGGGGGAACGCCGTGAGTACTGGACCACGCAGTCGACACCGACTAGGGCAAGACGAACGTATGCTGTGTCTTTGCAAGCTCGCTTTGAGGACGTCCTAGGCGACCTCAGGACTTTAGGACCGCGTGCGCTTCCCGGCACCAATGTTTGGCAGTGAAGCTGGAACCGCTATGATGAGTTGGGGCGATATAGCCGTGCGCGGTGAGAAGGATTCGTAGTCGGACTTTCGGCTTGGCTTGCTGGCCCTGCTAGCACTACTTCGCCACATTCGCGATGACTGGGGCGGCTGACATGTCAGCCTCCTGTCCCATTGCGTCCAGCCTCAGAGCCGGTGCCGCGGTTCGCTCGATGGAGAGAGCCATCCGGCATGGCGACGATTGGGAGGATCATGTTTGTGCAACGCGCTCGCAAATCTGACTTCGTCGCGGATGCGCGCTATCCGCCCGCGCGCCGCGCCGCCCGATACTGCGCGATGACGTCGCGGCGCTGCGTACACTCACAGTCGCCACGACGGAACTCGGCGAACTCGAGCCCGGCGCCCGGTCCATGCAGCACGTCGAATTGGAATCGTGGATCGAGCGGTGAGCCGAGTCCGTGGACCGTTTTCACCCACTCGCCAACGACCATCGCGGCGCTGCCGGTCGCCACGAACGGCGCGGACGGTTCGAACCCCTCCGGCGGTGCGATGGTTGAGATCGCGCGGGCCATCGCTTCGGAGGTGACCGAACAGATCGGTCGGCCAACGTGGGCGCGCAGGGCCTCGCGATGTTCGGCGGGTGCGGTTTGCACGTCCTCCTCGCGCACCATGTCATCCGCGTGCACGCGGTCGACGCGGAGCCCCGTGACCGCGGCCGATATCACCTCCGCGCGCGGTCCGATCTCTGGCGCGAACAGGCAGCGCAGACACGCCGTGTCCACGTTCGGGTCGCCCGGATGGCGGCTGACCTGGCACATGAAGTCCCCAATTGCGCCGTCGATGGTGCAATCGGCCCAGAGGCGCTGCGCCGCACGCCGTGCGTCGCGATTATCCAGCCCGTTTAACACGACCCGCGGCACCGGGGACACCTGCCGCAGGAGCCGGTCCGCCTCGCCGAACTGCGGGTCGACCACGAGTGCAGGCGCCAAGTGGGCGAGAGCACGCGTGGCGAGCAATGGCTTCTTCATTCCGAGATCGTCCGATCCAACCAGGATGCAGGTGCCCAGGTTTTCGGGACCGTACGTCTGGCGGTCGACCACCACAAGACGACCGGTCAGGACGAACTCGGCGAGGAGCGCGAGGATCCCGTTGCCGATAGCGCCCGCGCCGACGAGCAACGCGTCGATCTCGAGGAGCTCTGGGATCTCGGGTCCGGGATCGCCGTCACCTGCACGGTAATTGAAAAGCGAGAACGGCGTGCCGTCAGCCGGCGCACCGCGTTCGGGCTTGAGCACGATCAGGATCTTGAACACGTCGGCAACGCCGAGCGATGCGGCGAAGACGGCACCGACCGGATTGCGTTGCGTCGTGGCCACCGGCAGCGGGAGTGGGCCCCGGGTCACCCAGGTGCACCAGCCGTTCGACGCGATGGTCGTCCAACGGTCCGCAAAGCGGACGGTGGGGTCGAGGAGGCCGTCCCGGCCCACACCGCCAATGGGTCCCGAACCAACACTCAGCACCGCGTCTGCGCCCCGCAGCAGCTCGTCCCCAGCAGTCGCCCGGGCGGTGCTCACCACCACGCGCGCGCCGAACGCAATCCGATTCGCCTCGCGGCTGAGCTCCTCGACGAGTGCCACCGGCGCGCCCGGCATCCAGACGGTGACGTTCGGCGTGAGACGGGGCAGCAGCCGAAGCGCGGTGAGCGCCATGACGCGGCCGTTCGGCGTCCCGAGGACGGCAGGATCTCCGGTCAGCACGACGCACTTCTCCAGAAAGCGATGACGATCCGGGGCGGCGTCACCGAGTCCGGCAGCCGTCGCGAGCGGGCGGCTGAACGCGACGGCGGAGTCAGGAGCGCGATCAACCATGGATCGCCTCCCCCACCGTCAGCGACGCAACCGCGTGATGCGACGACGCCGGGACGTTCACGTGGACCCCAAGGTCCGCGGATTTGACGCGCTGCCATCCGGTGCGCGGATCGAACACATGCACGCCGCACTCGGCGAGGCGCGCGACGCGAGCCATGCCATAGTTCGGCGCAACGACCGACAGGAATCCCGGGGTACGAATGCCGTAGGCGACGTCCACCTCGGACAGGTCGGTCGACGCCCGGGGCGGATGGCCGTGGATCTGGCCGACGAGATAGACGTCGCCGCCCAACGCGGCCAGCACGTCGGTCACGTCGTTGAGGAGTTCGGGGGAGACCCCGATGTAGCCGGGGCCGCGCTCGACTCCCGCGCCACGAAGGAGCAGGACGTGCGTGACGCAGACCGTCTGGCCGTGGGCGTCGTGCGCCGCCGTTCCGGCCCACAGGGCGATCCCTTCGCGGCCTCGCGCACCGTCGGCCGCCAACTCGTCATACGAACGGTCCAATGCCGTTTGCGGCACGACCCAGCGGGTCGCATGATGCGTCACGGATGCCTCCCGGTGTATTCGGTGTCGAAGGAGTCCTGCATCAAGCGGATGACCTTGAGGAGCACGTTGCCCTCGGTCCGCCACCGGAGCCGAGGATCGCCGACCCACTCGGGGTGCAGGCGGAAGCCCTCGCGGGTGTAGTTCACGCAGAGCCCGACCATCGGGCGAAATGGCCCGCCTACCGGCCACGCCGTGGCCACATCCAGCCGACCGGTCGCGGGGTCGCGGAAGAGCACCGAGGGGGGCGCATCGGGATACCGGTCCCACACGAGGCGCGCTTCAAAGTGCTCGTCCGGGTGCCCTGCGGGCGTGAAGGTGACCTGGACTTCGAGATGGTCCACGAGCGCCGCCGACCACGTGTCGGCGGGCCCGCGGTCCGTCCCAGCGGGAAGGCCGCCGAAATCCACCCGGAGCGCGAGGACATCGAACGATCCTTCCACGCTCTGGGTCACGACGTGGGCTCCCCCACGCCCTGCTGGATATGCTGGCTGAGCTTGAGCTCGACCGCGCGTCCCTTTTCGGCGAGCGTGCCGAGCGTGACCGTCAGGTCCGTCAGTTCGGTTTTTCCGTCGTAGAGCTTGTACGTGATGGCGTTGCCGTCCAGGGCGGACGGCCCCTCGGACAAGCCGAAGGTGTTGAGCACCCGCACCTTGAGCGCGGCGAGCGTCTCGTCGCGGCTGGCCCCCGTATCGTGGAACGGCTTCGGGGCTGCCGCATAGCGAACGATCACGTTGAGCGTGTCGGGCTTAGCATTCGGGCTGTGCTCGGCATCAGGGGGCTGCATCTGCGTCGTCATAATCGGTTGGTCTGCTCGAGTCTGGTGTGGTCGTGCGGAGGGGTTCGTCTGGAAGTCGCCGTCGCGTCGACGGTGATGCGGTCCGGTCCTGCTGCGAGGTTGTGCATCCTCCCTGTTCGATTCGTTGCCGTGCCAGTCCACCGTACCGAGGTGGTCTACACGCGTACACGTGAAGACGTGTAAGCGTTCCCAGAAGGAAGGCGGCCGAAGCCGCCGACACCACATCGCTCAATCTTCGGTCAGCTGCGTTCGCACCTACATGACCGGGACGAACACGAACTGCGCCCCACCGCCGCTCACCGTCTCCCGATCCGCCTCGTAGAGCAGTCCGAGACTCGACGCTTTCGACAAACGGTTGCTGGCGGCCTGGATGCTGACATCGAAGTGCCCGGCGAGGTCACGCGCGGTCGCCCCATCGCCACCGGTCCGCCATCGACCAAGGACGAAATCATACGTCGAACGCACTTGGGGATCGACGGCCCCGACGAGATCCAGCTCCTTCGACTGCCAAGCACAGACCAGCTTCCGACCGAGGCGCTCGGACTCCTTCTTGAGGCCGGCATCACCATCCCATCGATTGCGACCTGACGGATCCTCTACCACGACGAACCGCCCCGGCACCTTCCCGCCGACAACATCCGACAACGACGGCATGAGCACCGCCGCGGCGCAACTCGCCGAGAGTGAGATGCCATCGAGCACAAGCGGCACGACAGTGCCGGCGGGCGCCGAATGCAGCGCGTCGAGCAAGGCCTCCCGTGCACCCGTGATATCAGGTGCGTCGGGGTCGGTGTGCATGCCGGTGGTCGCAATCGTGATGGGTGACCGGCGGATAAGTCCGCGCGAAAGCGCTTTCATTGGTGTAAATGTAAGCGTGAGCGATTCGATGTCAAGACTCGAAAAGCATCTGTGAAGTGATCGCGCGCGCGGGGGTTAGTCCGGGGCACACGTAACCCGCATCTCAAGGTGCGTGCCCGGCCATGCCGCGCGCCCGTCCGCGCGCACCAGCTGACGCGAGCGACGTGCCCGACTGACTTCTCCAGAACCAGAGCGGAGACGGAATGAACCATCGAGCTTCGAGGTGGCTTCCTGCAACGTGAAATACCCGCATCCTCGAGCCGGGTTATGCCGGCTCAGGCGTTCGTTGACCATCCGGACCAGCACATCACCGTCGTCGGCAACTGCGAATTCTGGATACCGGTCCGCCAGAGACCGGCGGATACCGACTCCCGAATCCGCGATGGAGACCTCGAGAAACGGATTGCCTTTGCTCGACCTGTACTTCTGCGCAGACACCCAGCCGGGAGTCCCGCCAGCGTGCTGGAAAACGTTCGCGCAGATTTCCCGAACGGCGCTGATGATGCGGCACTTTGTTTCAGTCCACGTGTCGTCCGAGCACCCGAGCAGGCCATCGAGCTTTAGTTCGAGCTGCGTCAGCAAATCTTCCAAATCCGCATTCTGGCTCAGTCGCGTGAGCGGCAGGACGGTATTGAGGGCGCTGCCTGGCCGAATCCCCATCGCGACATCAGCTCCATGGATGGTCGCCACGTCGGCAAGCAGCTGGAGTAGCCCGGACGACGCGAGATAGCGGCAGCACTCCGCGTCGGTTGGTGCATGCAGGTGCAACCGCGGGAGGTCCTCATACACCGAATGGATCAACGCCGCGAAGGGAGCAACCCCTCCGGGGGTGATGAAGCGAACCCCCGACAGGTCGAGCACAATTTCGCTGCTGGCCCGTGCCTCCCCGTGTAGCTGGAGGAGCGGGTCCATCAGTTGCGGAAGGGCGCTCATGTCCAGCGTATCGCGGACGTGACATCGGTAGACCATGGGTGAACGAAACCTACCGTACTGGAGCGATTCGACCCAGCGCGGACTACGTGCCCCAGTGCGCGAGACACGGCGCGCCAGTGGTCGCCGAAACTGGCGTTAACCCTCCGTCGATCACACGGATAGCCACCACTGGTGAGTGTAGGTGCATCTCGACCATCGAAATGCCCATTTCAAGCCGACTATCAGGACCCGCGTTCTTGCCGTAGCCGTGCAGCTATTGCGAGGGGCTGAGTAACCTGTGCCAAAACCCGTGACAAAGAATGCACCGCACGCGCCCGCACGCGACCGCATCGCTCACCGCACGTGACGGCATCCGCCCGCACGCGACCACACGTGCCTCAACGCAAAACCGCGCCCCATCGCGAGTTACGCGGTAGGGCGCGGTTGCATGCGGTATTTCGCAGTGGCTAGGGAGGGAATTGAACCCCCGACACGCGGATTTTCAGTCCGCTGCTCTACCAACTGAGCTACCTAGCCGATCCTGTAACTTGTTGCCAAGCAACACCTTGCTGGGCACAACACCGCGCCGGCCGCTGCACCATGCGTCCGAGGCAGACCATGAATGTAACCCGTCGGGCTTAATTGGGAACCGGCGGCATTGCACCAGCACCGCAATTGACCCGACTCCCTGGCCCACCCACATGTCTGTTGGACGACGCGCTGCGCTGCACGCAGCGACATCAGTGTGAATCGACGATGCAGCTCGCGACACGGTCTCGGTGGCAACGCGAGCAACGCCGTGCTGGAGAAGCACGTTGTTCACTCGACGCCCCTTCGAACCTGCGCAGGTGATGTAGCAGTGGCGCCGCCGCCGGGTAGTAAATTGGAGGTTGCCCTCCGCCGCCCGTGCGCGATCGAACTCTCGAGGCCCCCATGAGCCGTACCCCGGTTTTCGCCGCCATTCCCCTGCTCGCGCTCGTCGCGATCGCAGTCGCCAAGCGAGACACGCCGGCCGATGCGGCAGCGTCGTCCGCCTTGCCACCATCGGCAGCACCCGCATCGTGGGAGCCTAGTGGGCCGGAAGCCCGTCCGAGCAGCGCCGCGATCGACAGCCTGGCCACGCCAGCGGCACCCGGCAGCGGCGAACCGAATCTCACCGTCGGTGCGAACGGACGCGTGTTCATGAGCTGGCTCGAGCCATCAGCGGCGGGGTTCGCGCTGCGCCTCGCGACGCTCGATGGCACTCGATGGTCCGCACCGCGCACGATTCATCAGGGGCGCGAGTTCGTCGTCAACTGGGCGGACTTCCCGTCGGTCGCGGTGATGCCGGACGGACGGCTCGTGGTGCACTGGCTGCACCGCGGAAAGGGATCGGGCGCGTACAGCGTGCGTGTGGTGCAATCGCGCGACGACGGCGCCACCTGGAGCGCACCGGTCATTCTGCATCGTGACAGTTCGGAGACGGAGCATGGATTCGTCTCGTTGTGGGCCGAGGGCACGGGTGCGGGCGCCATCGCGAACGCGGTGTGGCTCGACGGACGGAAGTACAGCCCGGGTGGATCACACGGCGCGCCGTCGGGTGGTGCGGCTGCAGCATCGCATGGCGCCGCCACCAACGAGATGATGGTGATGGCGCGTGGTATCGACGCGAAGGGCACGCTCTCGGCGGAAACGGTCGTCGACCCGCGCGCGTGCGACTGCTGCCAGACCGCCGCCGTGATGACGAGCACCGGCCCCGTGGTCGCCTATCGCGATCGCTCCAGCGACGAGATCCGCGACATCTCCGTGGTGCGGCGCGTGAACGGCAAGTGGAGTGCACCGTCCCCTGTGTATCGCGACGGCTGGAAGATCGCGGCGTGCCCGGTCAACGGCCCGTCGATGGACGCGCGCGGTGCACGCGTGAGCCTCGCGTGGTTCACGGCGGCGAATGACAGCGCGCGCGTGAAGCTCGCGTTCTCCTCGAACGGTGGCGCCACCTGGACCGCACCGGCGCGCGTCGACGATGGCAACCCGGCGGGCCGAGTGGGGACACGGCTGCTGGCGGATGGCAGTGCGCTGGTCACGTGGATCGAGCGCACCGGTGGTGACACGGCATCCGTGCTCGCACGCCGCATCAGCGCGTCGGGCGCACGCGGTTCGGCCGTGATCGTCGCGTCGTCGTCCGCCGCGCGTGCGAGCGGCTTTCCGCGCGTCGCGACGACAGCGACGCATGCCGTGTTTGCGTGGACGGTGCCCGGCAAGCCGACGGCCGTCCGCACCGCGCGCATGCCACTCTCGGAGCTGCGTTGAACGGACCTGCGTTGAACGGAGCTGCGTTGAAGCGAATCACCTGGCGGTCGCTTCCGTCACTGCTCCTGCTCGCCGCGGCCGCGTGCAGCGGTGAGGGCACGCCTGGCAGTGATGGTAAGGCCGCCACGAAGGCTGCACCCGTGGCGTTCGGCGTTGGCGCACCGGCGCCGGCCTACAGTGCCACGCTGCTCGATGGCGACTCGGTGTCGCTCGCCGGCCTGCGCGACCAGGTCGTGCTGCTCAACGTCTGGGCGACGTGGTGTCATCCCTGCCGCACGGAAATTCCCGAGCTGCAGGCGCTGCACACGAAGTACGCCGATCGCGGCTTCCGTGTCGTCGGTGTGAGTGTCGACGGCGATGGCGACGAGGCCGGCATCCGCGACTTCGTGAAGGAATTCAGCATGACGTACCCGATCTGGCGCGATCCGGACGAGCGCGTGTCGGCGCTGTTCAGCGTCGTCGGCGTGCCGGCGACGTATCTGATCGATCGTCAGGGCATCATGCGCTGGCGCACCGTCGGCCCGGTGCGCCCGGGCGACACGACGCTCGTGCGCGCGATCGAAAGCGCGCTCGCACCGGCGCCGGCACCGGCACCATGACGACGCGCCGCGACTTCCTGCAACGGCTGGTCGTCGCCGGAACGGGGCTCTCGCTCGGCGCCGTGACACCCGCAGACGTGCTCGCGGGCCAGCAACCACCATCGCAACCACCATCGCAACCAGCGTCGCAACCGCCGTCGCGACCAGCGTCCACGGCCCCGGCCCGCGCCACGCGCTCGTCGCGCAGCAACGAGTTCGTGTTCGCGCGCCTTCGCTACGATTCGGGCGATTGGGATTACAACCCGAAGGTGTGCTCGAACATGCTCGATGCGGTGGTGCAGTACACGCGCATTCCCGTCCAGCAGAACGAAGTGGTGATCACCGCCGACTCGGCGGAGCTGCTCGCGTTCCCGTTCCTCTTCATGACGGGGCACAAGCTCGTGCGCTTCAACGAGAAGGAACGCCGCGGCATCGTCCGCTACGTGGAGAACGGCGGCATGCTGTTCTCCGACGATTGCAACCACGACGTAAACGGCCTGTATGCAAAGTCGTTCGAGGCCGAGATGAATCGCGCGTTCGGCACGACCAACGCGCTCGCGAAGATCCCGAACAATCACCTGCTCTACCGCTCGTTCTTCACGTTCCCGGAAGGCCCGCCACGCACGAGCCACGAACTCAATGGCTGGGGCGACAACATCGTGCACGACTACATGCGTGGCGTCGAGCGACACGGTCGCATCGGTGTGCTGTACTCGAACAAGGACTACGGCTGCGAGTGGGATTACGACTGGAAGAACAAGCGGTTCCGTCGCAGCGACAACACGAAGTTTGCGGTGAACCTCGTGGTCTACTCGATGACGTAGACAGTGAAGCGATACTGCAGAAGCGATACGGCAGAGGCGATACCGCAGAAGCGAAACGGCAGAGGCAAATTCGGACGAAGGGCCACATGGCGATTCTCGCCATGTGGCCCTTTCCTTTGCTGTTCGCTTCTGCAGTATCACTTCTGCCGTTCGGCTTCTGCTGTCCCGCCTCTGCTGTCCCGCCTCTGCCGTTCCGCTTCTGCAGTATCAATCGAATGCCGCGCCCACCTGCATCTTCCGGATCAGCAACCACGGCGAGCCGTGCGAGATGCTGTTCGTCTGCGTCGGCTGGCCCTTGGCGTCGCCGCCCGTGCCGTGCATCTGCCACTCGTTCGGGCCCGTGATGCCGTCCAGGTTGCCCCAGAAATCCGTCGTGATCGCGTTGTACGTCACATCCGTGACCATGCGCGTCACCTTGCCGTTCTTGATCTCCCAGAACACGTGGCCGCCGAACTGGCCGTTGTAGCGCTGCTGGTCGATCGAGTAGCTGCCGCGGCCGTCGATCATCACGCCGTCCTTCACGTCCGCGATGAGCTGGTCGCGCGTCGGCGAGTTGGCTGGCCCCGGCTCCACATGCACGTTCGGCATGCGCAGGAACGGGTAGTCGCGCCACGACGTGCCGAACGTGCAGCCGCGACTCTCCTTCTCGCCCATCAGGTGCGCCGTCTCGCGGTTGGTCTGCAGCCCGACGAGGATGCCGTCGCGGATGAGCGGCCACTTCTGCGTCTTCACGCCGTCGTCGTCGAAGCCCGTCGAGCCCAGGCCCGTGCTCGTCTTGTCGCACGTGACGTTGAACATCTTCGAGCCGTACTTGAGCTTGCCCACGTCGGAGAGCTTCACGAAGCTCGTACCCGCGTAGTTCGCCTCGTACCCGACGATGCGATCGAGCTCCGTGGCGTGCGCGACGATCTCGTGGATCGTGAGCATCGCGTGCGACGGCGACAGGATCAGGTCGCGCAATCCGCTCGAGCCAAGCGGCTTGGCCGTGCAGAACTCGACCGCTTCGGTACCCACCCGTTCTGCGGCCGACAGCAGATCCGAGTTCTCCGCCACTTCCCAGCCGCCGCAACCCGCGACGCCGGGGTAGTTCCGCGTGCGCGTCACCTCGCCGACCTTCGCGGTGACACTGAGCGTCGGCGTCGTCGTGAACAGCTCCTGCTCGATGTACGAGCCTTCGCTCGACGCGAAGTAGCGCCACTCGTAGCCATGGTTCGCCGCCACGTTCACCGCCGTCACGCCCTTCACCGCGCTCGCCTTATCGGCGATCGCCTGCGCCCAGTTCTGCTTGTCCGTCTGCGACACCGACGTCGGGTGCTTCACCATCGGCGTGATGTAGTTCTGCTGGTACGCCTGCACCGGCGCGAGCTTGAGATCCGTGCGCTTGGCGATCGCACTCGCCTTGGCGACTTCCACCGCGACGCGCGTGACGCGACGCAGTTCGTCTTCCGTCACGATCGGCGAGCTGGCGAAGCCCCACACGCCGCTGTGCACGACGCGGATGCCGAATCCGCCAGGCTGGCGGTCGACGTCCGTTGGAATGCCGACACCGCGTCCACCACCACGACCACCGCGCCCACCACCGCCGCCACCGGGGAAGCCGCCACCGCCACCGCCACCGGGCCCACCGGTGCCGGCAACGCGGAAGTTCGCCGTCGCGCCGGGCAGGCTCGATGTCATCGTGAAGCGGATGTCCGAGTACGTGCAACCCGCACGCTTCGCCTCGGCGAGCACGATGTCAGCCATGCCCTTGAAACGCGTCTCCATCACCCGGCCCTGCGGCGATGTCGCAATGATCTCGGCCATCAGCTCGTTGGAGTACAACGAGAAGGCCGCGGCACCGGCGGCGCCCTTGCCGACGGCGCGGATGAAGTCTCGACGTGATGGGCTCATGATCCTGGATGTCCGATGTGCTGTCTGGGAGAACTGGGAGAACGCTGCACCGCGTCAGACCGCGGGCGAGACGGACGTCATGTAGAACTCCTCGATCCGCACCGGCGGAATGAGGGCGGCGTTGCCACCATCGAACGACTCGCCCATGAACATCGGCCCCGGCTTGCCGACGAGCGTGAGATTGTTGTAAGCGACCAGTGGGGACATGTTCCAGCGGAAATTCTGCACCGGGCCGACCACTTCGCCGTTCTCGATCAGGAACAGGCCATCGCGCGTCATGCCTGTGTTGAGCAGCGGCTGATCCTGCGACGGCACGCCGCGGATGTACCAGAAGGACGTCACCAGCAGGCCGCGACGCGTCTGCTTGATCATGTCCTCGACGGACAGCTCCGATCCACCCTGCACGAGGCTCTGGTTGACCGTGGCACCCTGCCCCGGACCCATCGCGCGCAGGATGCCGTTCTCGACCCACGTCACCGGCTTGGCCGGACGGAAGTCGGGCATCATCGTCGACTGGCGAAGCGTCGCGTTGCCGATGTCGCTCTTGAGCGTGAACAGGTCGCTGAAGATCTTGTCGCCCGGCTTCTTGCCCGCCATGAACGAGCCGGCGCCGCCGATGCCGCCGCCGAGTCCACCGCCTCCGCCGCCGCCGCCTCCACCGCCGCCGGCACCACCACCCGGTGGGCCTCCGGCAGGGGGCGTGTCACCACCCGGGGCTCCGCCGCCACCGCCGCCGCCGCCACCGCCGCCGCCCCCACCACCACCACCACCACCACCACCGCCACCGCCGCCGAACACACCCGTCACCAGCGACAGGAACCGTGCACTCGCACGTGGCTCGAGGATGACGGTGTAGCGCCCCGGTTCGATGGCCTTCGCCTTCCGGCTGCGCAGCGCCTTGCCGGCCGCGACCTCCGTCAGCCCGCGCGCGTCGATCATGCTCGGATCCTTCACGCCACCAATGGCCGAGAAACCCGAACCGCTGCCATCCGCCATGCGGCACGTGAGCACGAACCCGAGATCGGCCGTGCGGTAGTAGGCGAAGAGGCCGGCCGAGTTCGCGTTGCAGTTGGTGACGTCGTTCTTCGGGATGTACCCCGCGCCGACGACACCGCGTGCAGCCGCAATATCGAGACTCTGCTTCACCATGCGCGCGCGTTCGGCGGGGCCCATGGCCACCATGCTGGGGAGCGCCGAGTCGACCGGGATGTACTCCTGGGGGCCGAGCAGAGCGCGCAGGTTGGGGGAGTCCGTCGCCTTCCCGGCTTCCTCCATGGCTTCGGCGACCATCTTCCGGAGGCCGGCGTCGCTGAAGTCCCGGGTGTCGGAGGTGCCGACCTTCTGGCCCATGCGCACCGTCACGTTCAACTGCCGGTCGTACTGCACCAGGTTGGTCGTGATGGAGGAGTTGGCCCAGCGTGTGCCCGAACGCTCACCACCGGAGAGACTGACCTCGACGGCGGTGGCGCCCTTGGCCATGTCGATCACCTTGTCGGTGATCGCTTTTGCTTCATCGCGAGTGTACATGCGCTGCCTTACGCGGGCGAGTGGAAGAATGCTGGGTCATGCGAGGCCACGTCGCCGGCGTATCCACCACTCCGCGGCCAGCAGGCCGGCGAAGGGTACGATCCACAGGCTCGATCGCATCGGATGCCACGGGAGAATGGGTTCCGACGGACCTGTCGCGGCCAGCATGGCACCGGGGAGGTCCGGCAGTGCGGCCTGGCGGAGCGCGACGCCACGGTGTGTACGCGCCCAGAGCTGGAGGGACGCTTCATCCGACGGGGCCGGAGCCACCGCGGAATCCGCAACCACAAATTCGGTCGCGGTACGCGTCTCGTCGAGACCCGTACCCGCCGCCGCGACGGTTACCACATACCGGCCCGGAGCATGGGGCGCGCGGAGCGTGCCGGACGCGATACCCGGGACGGCACCCGGCCACAGCCGGAGCGGTGTTGAGGTCAGCAGTTCGCGGGCGCCCCCGGAACCCATGACGGAGTCCGAGGCGGACCCTTGGGCGACATCCTTTGCGGAACCCGTCGCCGGCCGCTGCAACGTACCGCGGAGCACCAGCGTCGCCGACGAATCCGACACCGACCACCGGTCGCGCACGCTGACCTCGACGGCGACTGCCTCACCGGGACGCACGACGGCGGGACGCGCGGTGACGCTGACGGCCGGCACGGCCGATTCCGCGAGAGCAGCCACAGTGTTCCGCCAGAACGCGCCGAAGGACGACTGCGTGGAATCACGGAAGCGCCACGCGTCCATCGCCCCGCTCACGACGAGCGTCCCCGCACCCACCGGCATCCGCCACACGATGGGGTCGGCGTCCCCACTCCCCGCCGACACGTTGGTGCCCCGGTCGGCCGGCGTCGCGCGTCGCAGCAGGGCCGTTGCGGTGGCCGGCAGCGAACGCGGAGCGGTCCACTCGGTGACCCGCAACATCGCGGTATCAGCACGGGAGCCGGCGTTTGAACCAGGTACCGCGCTCAACGCCACGTCCTCACGTTCCACGCGCGATGTCCACCCCACCGAACGCGTCAACCGCTCACCCGCGCCCGAGAGTGGCTGGTCGAGCAGCAGCACGACGCTGCCGCCTCGCTCGCGCAGAAAACTTTCGAGGCCGGTGGTCTCGTTCGCGGTGAGCGCATCGGGTGCACCGAGCACCACGACCTCGAATGGCGAATCGGGTCCAAGACGCGCGAGCTCCACCGGCGGCCGGCCTGCATCCGCGCTGATGCCAGGCGCCGTGACGACTCGGCTCGTCACGGCAACGCGCGGGTCGCGCTCGAGCTCTCGGCGCACGAACGTCGACATCCACGACGGACGCGGATCGTGGAACAGCACTCGGCTTCGCGCATCGCGCACGACGACCGCGAGATCGGCCCGCGCCGCGCGCGATTCATCTGCTCCCGCCCCACCACGCATCGCCTGCACCTGCAGTGGTACGAACCCCGCACGCACGGGTGTGAACGACAGCCCAAGCGTGCGATGCCTGCCGCGCGTGCCGGACGCGGCAGCTGTCGCGACCGCTGCGGCCACGCGGTCGAGCAGCACCGGGCCGTCCCGCAGCATCACGACGATGCTGTCACCCGGCGCCGGTGACACGCTCACGGAGTCGAGCTCCACGTCGACCTCGATCTGCGCACCGGCATCGAGCGACAGCGACGATGGATGTCGCACCGCCGCGATGCGTACGCCTGCCCGGGTGCGTGACGGCGACACGCTGAACACGGGCGCTGCGAGCGCACGGATGTCCTGCGGAAGCGATGATCCCACGAGCACGGTCGCCGCTGCGCCGCCGGAGGCACCGTTCGCGTTCGTTGCGATCGTCACGAAATCTTTCTTCAGCGCGTCCTGCACGTCGCTCACCATCGATGCGGGCACGCTGGCGTCCGTGACGACGAGAGCGACCTCCGGACGGACACGCTGTTCGCGCATGAACGATGGATCGATCACGGCCGCGATGGCGATGAGCACGGCACCGGTGCGCAACACCGTCGGAAGTACCGCCTGCACGCGGCTCACGGGGTGCGAGGGCGGGGTGCCACCGGCGTCATCGCACCAGCAGCACGCAGCTGATCCGACAGCGCACCGTCCATTCGCCGCCCGCCAAGCGACTGCTGCACCGGGGCACGGCCGATCGTCTCGTCGCGCAACGCGGCGGCGAGACGCGACGATGCGCGGTCGAGCGACGCACGCGCCTCACCCGTGCGTCCATCCGTGATCGCACGCGATGTCGCATTCAAGCCCTCGGCAATGGCCTGCAGCGCCGGTGCGGACGGGTCGGTGCGCAGCACCTGTTCGGCCGCCATGGACAAACGCGCGGGAAGTGCGGCTGCTGGCGTTGCAGCGGAGCCGGTCGCCATCGCTCTGCCGACGAGAAGCAGTTCGTCGAGTGCCGCGCGCAGGGCGACGGTGCGCGCGGCGCGATCGGCGGTCGCCACCGGGCGCACGGCCCGTGCTGCGTCGGTGAGCGCGCCACTGCCCCGGCGTGTGAGATCGAGCGCCTCGCGCTCCGTCAGTGCGCGCAACAGGTAGCGCGACCGCGCGAATGCCTTTTCCAGCTGGGTCACCGCAGTGCGTTCCTGCGGCAGCGCGCGGGCCACGTCACCTTCGGTGAGAGCCGTCGCAGCGCGGCTCATCGCGCGAATGGCCGCGAGCAGCGCCGCGCGTCCCTGATTGGCCATGCGTCCATCGGACAGATCGCCCTCCGCCTCCGCCTCGCGCGATTCATCGAGGTCGCCCATGCTGTTCTCGGCCGTCACGGCTTCCGCGAGCTCACCGCCCATCATGAACACGAACTCCGCGCGCACGCGACGCTGCTCGACGGCGAGGTTGCGCGCTTCGTCGAGGAATGCTTCCGGCGTCATCGTGCGCTGCTTCGCGAGCAGGCGCTCGGACTTGAGGATGACCATCTGCTGGCTCAGCGCCTGACGTTCCTCGTCGGGATCGACCGCAAACCCCGCTGCTGCATCACCCTCCGCGGCGAACAGCTGCGCGATGAAGGCCTCCGACTCCGATGGTGCGCCACCGGGCCGCCGGTCTGTCGCGACCGCGCGGTACACCACCATGTCACCCGGTACGAGCCCGAGACTCGCGAGGCTCCAATCGGCGCGTGCCTCCCACGCCCGCCCGCTGCGTCGCGTCACGCGGAGTGGGACTTCTCCCTCGTCGAACGTGAAGCGCTCACCGGATCCCGACACCTTGGTGTAGCGCAGGCGCAGGGACGCAAGCGCCATGTCGTCGTCGGCTTCCACACCGAGTTTGATGGTTTGCGCACCATCTCGCAGGACCAGGTCACGCGCGGGCGCAAGGATACGCACGCGTGGTGCGATGTCCGCGTTCGCGCTCACACCGATCAGGCGTCGCGCGGTCGGAGTGCCGGTCGCGTCGAACGTCTCGATCACGACGAACCCGTCCGAGTTGACTTCCAGCGTCGTCTGGTGTGTGCCGTTCTCGCCTGCACGCACGGCAAGCTCCCCGTCCGCCGACGAGATTCGCACACGCGCGCCCGTCGATTGCACCGAGAGTCGCACGCGACTGTTCACGAGTGCGTCGATGCGCGCCGGGTCCGTACTTCGCACTTCCGCGCGTCCGGAATACGCGGGTGGCACGATCACCACGCTGACCTGCCGAATGCCGTCACGCGGTCGCGCGGCGGTCGCCGCGACTCGTGTAGCCACGGTGCGCGCCTGTTCGACACCAGTGGGAAGCAGCACCGTCGCCAGGAGCGCGACCAGAGACAGGCCGGCATTGCGGAGCGCGCGATTGGCCGGGAACAGTGCGGCGAGGTCGAGCGTCGCCACGATGGCGGCGGCCTGTCGCATCACCAGGCCCGCGATGCCGGGGGCTGTCGCATTACCGGTCGCCGCGGTCGTGGAGGAATTCGTTGTCGCTGGCGATGTCGCTGGCGATGTCGCTGGCGATGTCGCTGGCGATGTCGCCATCGCGTTCGTGCGCTGCAGCTCGTCCGCGGTCACGAGCAGGTTGCGGCATTGTGGCGCGCGGCGTTCCACCTGCCGCGCCGCGCCGGCACGCGCGTCGCGAGTGCGGATCCATGCGACTGCTCCACCGATGATGGCCGTCGCGACTGCAACGAGTGCCGCCGAACGTGGGCCGAGGGCGTGCTGCCCGCGAACCAGCAGCGACGCGAGGTAGAAGCCGAGCACGATGGCTGCCGCGACGCCGACGCCGGCGGTCAGGCCACCCAGCACCGTGAGCCGCCGCATCCGGCTCGCCGCCGCGTCGAGAAACGCAGCGACGGCGGCGCGCGCCGAGCCACCCGTCACAGTGTGCGTGCTCATGCGGGCGTACTCATGCGAGCGTGCTCACGCGGCGCGCCGGCGCGGCGGACCAGTGCCTCGACCACGAGCAGCGACAGCGCGAGCGCCCAGAGCCAGCGCGCGTCCGAGGGGCCACCGCGCTCCGCATCCGCCGCAGAAATCACTGCCGCTGCTGCCGCCACCGAATCACCGGCCGCGCGATTCCACCGGGCGAGTTCCGCGTCGGAGAGCAGCAGCGGTTCGCGTTCATGCACCGGCATGGCGGCCGTAGCAGGCACAGTGGCTCCGGGGCTGTCGCCGACTCCGGACTCGAGCGCGTTCGATGTCGCAGCGATCAGTGCGGCCGACAGTGCACTGCCGGCATCCGCGAGACAGAACAGCAACAGACGCGATGCACCCGCAGAGGAGTCCTGGGCAGCCTGCACCAGTGGTACACCGGCGCGCGTCGCCACAACGACGTAGTGGGAGCTGTCGATCGTTCCACCGGAGCTTGCGCCGACAGTCTGTGCCACCTCTCGCAGCAGAGGGTGGGCAGCGATCTGCACGAGCAGGTCGGCCATCCATGCCGCGGTGACCGGCGAACCCGCCACGCCGAATGGGCTCGCACTCGTGCCCTGCTCCGTCCGGCGTGCCGGAGACCTGACCGGATACACGATCTGCACGCGCGCATCGGACGGCGTGAACCCGGACGGTGTGAACGTCGAGAAAATCGGAGCCAACCGCTCGAGCGACGAGGAATTGACCCTGCGCGATGCGTCCCATGCGCCCGCGCCCGATGCGTCCACCGCCGCTGCATAGGCCGCCAGTGCACGGGAGCGACTCTCCGACGTGGCGCGGAGCTGGAACCGCGGTGTCGCAGTCGTCACTGCTTGAGCCCCTGCATCCTGCGCATCGGCCGCGTCGGCAGCATCGGCACGCGACCACGTCATCTCCGTCCGGTCGGCCAGTGCGCGGACACGCGTCACCGCCAGAGTCGAGGTCGAGCTGAACGTGTCGGGCGGCGCAGCGCCGGCCATTCGCACGAGGCGTACACCATAGCCCGCCGGCACCGTGCTCAACGTCGAAGAGTCGACGCTGCCGCGCTGAAAATCCGAGAGCACGACCAGCTCATGGATGCCCGGGTGCACGGACAACCACGTGAGTGCGCTCTGAATACCCGCGTGCACGTCGGCCGCACGCACGAGCGTGTGCAGCCCGGCGCCCTCACCCGCGGCCGTGGCGAGGGTCGTCGCACTGTCCAGCAGTCGCCGGTCAGGCGAACCCGCAACCCGTCGCCTCATGCTCGCACTCGTATCGAGCACGGTTGCCCGCACCACGGGCGGTGTTCCGGTTCGAGGAGCGGTGAGCAACACCGGGCCGGCGAGTGCCGCAACGGCCGCCGCCAGGATGGACAGTCGGATGCACAGCAGCAGCACGTCGCGCGGACGGGTGCGGCGTCGCGGTGACAGGCGCGACGGGTTGATGAAGCGGAGCGACGGAAATGGGCGCACGTCGGCCGGCGCCCGACTGAGCAGGTGGATGAGCACCGGCAACACGAGGCACAGCAGTCCGGTCCACGCCCATGGATTGCGCCAGATCATGACACGCTCATGACACACTCATGACATGCTCATGACACACTCACGATGCGCGCGTCGCAGCGTTCATCACGCCCGTCGTCACGCCCGTCGTCATGCTCTTCATCGCACGCGCCCCAGCAGCAGGTCGCGAATCGCCTGTTCCGGCGCCGTGTCCGTCGACAGCAACGTGTACTCGATGCCCGACGACCCGGCCCCGGTGCGCAAGCGTGCGAGGAAGCCCTGCAACGCGCGCTGGTATTCGGCCCGCACCGTCGACGGGTCGACGAGTCGCCGTTCGGCAGACTCGAGATCCTGCAGCTCGATCTCCCCGCGATAGCCGAACGCGATCTCCTCTGCCGACAGCACCTGCACCATGATCACGTCGTGCCCCCGCGCCGCCACTGCGCGCAGTTCGCGCAGCGTCGCATCCTCGTCGTCGTAGAAGTCGGAGACGATGACCATGATGCCGCGGCGCTTCATCAGGTCGGCAGCGTGCCGGATCGAGTCCGTCTGGTGCCATGCAGGGGATGGTGCTGTCGCATCGAGCCGCGCGATCAGCGCACTCCGGTGCAGCGTGCCCGGGCGTGCGGGCAGGTACGTGAACCCGCCAGGCCCCGAGGTCGCGAGCCCCACGGCGCTCCCCTGCGATGTCACGAGATACGCGAGCGACGCGGCGACGATCTTCGCGTAGCGCAGCTTCGACACGCCGGTCGGTGGAAACGCCATGGATGGACTGGAGTCGACGACGAGCTGCACGGCCAGGTCGGTCGTCTCCCGGAACTGCCGCGTGAACAGCCGGTCGCTGCGCGCGTACAGCTTCCAGTCGAGATGTCGCAGGTCGTCGCCCGCGCGGTACGACCGGTACTGCTGGAATTCGGTGCCGACACCCCGGAACGGACTGCGATGCCCGCCGGCGCGCGTGCCTTCGACCACGAGGCGCGCTGCGATTTCGAGGTCGTCGATCGCGGCGACGACGTCGGGTGAGAGCGACGATTCCATCAGCGCGGTACCTTCGCGGCAGCGATCACGGCAACCATCACGGCAACCATCTGTGCAGGACGGGTGAGGCGCACGGGCCGCCCGTTACGGACGGACCTGTTGCAGCAGCGTGTCGATGACGCGTTCGCTCGTGATTCCGTCGGCCTCGGCGCGAAAGTTCACCAGCAGGCGATGCCGCAGCACCGGGTGCGCCACACTCGCCACGTCGTCCGTGGACGCAGCGGCACGCCCGTCGAGCAGCGCCGATGCCTTGGCTCCCAGCAGCAGCGCCTGACCGGCGCGCGGGCCCGCTCCCCAGCGCACCCACTCCTTGATCTGCGCGGGTGAACTCGCATCGGCGGGACGGCTCGCGCGGATCAGGCGCAACGCGTAATCCACCACGTTGGCAGCGGCGGGCAGTGCGCGCGTCATGCGTCGTGCCGACTCGAGCTCCTCACCGCTCGCCACACGTGCCACCTCGGCGACGCGGGATCCCGTGGTGTCGGCGAGTATGTGGCGTTCATCCTCGACATCGGGATAATCCATCACGACGTTGAACATGAACCGGTCGAGCTGCGCTTCCGGCAACGGGTGCGTGCCCTCCTGCTCGATCGGGTTCTGCGTGGCCAGCACGAACAGCGGACGCTCGAGTGCGTGCCGCTCACCACCGATCGTGACCTGATACTCCTGCATCGCTTCCAGCAGGGCCGCCTGCGTGCGTGGCGGCGTGCGGTTGATCTCGTCGGCGAGGATGATGTTCGAGAAGATCGGCCCGGGAATGAAGCGCACGTGGCGCTTGCCGGTGCTCACATCCTCCTCGATCACTTCGGTGCCGAGGATGTCCGACGGCATCAGGTCGGGCGTGAACTGGATGCGGTTGAAGCGCAGGTGCATCGCGTCGGCCAGCGTCTTGATCAGCAGCGTCTTCGCGAGGCCCGGCACGCCGCGCAATAGGCAATGCCCTCCCGCGAACAGGCAGAGCAGGATCTCGCGACGGACCCGGTGCTGCCCGATGATGACGCGCCCGATTTCCTTGTCGAGACGGCTGGCGAGCGCCGTGGCGTCGTCGAATGCACGCTCGAGCGCGGCGTCACCGGGAGCATTCCCGGGTGCACTGGCCGTCGCGGACAGGGCGGGAGATGGAGTGCCGATCATCCCAGCTCTACGCCTTGCCGATGTCGACCGTTGGTGAGTGGAATGGTCCCGCACGTGGTGTCCGGCACGCCGGCGGCGGCGGTCACGCCTGCGGTGACACTTGCGGTCACGCCTGCGGCCAGCTCGCCGTGATGATGCTCTTGATGCCGCCGCGCAGGTTGAAGTCACCGACCACCGTCATCGATGCCGGCGTGCACGCGGCCACCAGGTCGTCCAGGATGCGGTTCACCGCGCGCTCGTAGAAGATCCCGTCGTTGCGGAAGCTCCAGAGATAGAACTTCAGGCTCTTGAGCTCGAGGCACGTCGCCGCGGGCGAGTAGGTGATGCGAATCGTGGCGAAGTCCGGCGCGCCCCCTTCCAGCAGCGCGAGTTCCTTGGCGTCGCTCTCGATGCCCCCCAACGGGCAGAGCGACGTGAACTCGGCGGTCTCCATGTAGATCTCGTACTTCCGGTCCGCGTACGGATTCGGAAACGTCTCCAGCAGTTCAGGCTTTGGCATCCCGAAAGTTACTGGGATGCCCTCCCGCGGACTATCGCGCTATCGCATGATGTCGCGCAGCCGCTTCGACCACTCGTCGAGCAGCAAGCGCTCGGCCGTCGTGAGGCTCGTCATGCCTTCGGCCGCGATCTTGTCGAGCACCGCATCGAGCGCCGTGCTGGGCTTCACCGGGGGCGCAACCGCCGTGTTCGTCACGGGTGCGCTGGGACGCGTGCGCTGCATGGCCGCCTTGCTCTGCGCGACGATGTCGTCGATGTCGCGTTCGCGCGGGCGTTGCGTGTTCTTGGGAACGGGCCGGGGCAGATCGTCACCGTAATCCGGCGCGGAGGCGATGCGCCGGCGGAAGCGGTCGAGGCTGCCCGTGCCGGGCGCGCGCAGGTAGATCCAGCCGGCAACCATGCCACCGATGTGTGCAGCCCATGCTGTCGAACTCCCGCCGGTCGAGCCTACCACTGCCATGAGGATGTTCATGGCCGCCATGAAGACGACGAGCCACTTCACCTTCATCGGCACGATGCCGAAGAACAGCACCTCGTCGTCGGGCCACCGCGATGCATACGCCACGGCGATGCCCAGGATGGCGGCGGATGCCCCGACCAGCGCTCCACCCTGCCGCTCGAACATGTAGTGGAAGGCCCAGCCTCCCACACCGCACCAGAGGTAATACCAGGTGAAGGTGCTGCTGCCCCAGGCCCGTTCGACGCGCGGGCCGAACAGCCAGAGGGTCCACATGTTCAGCGCGATGTGCAGCAGGCCCGCGTGCACGAACATGTACGTCACGATCGTCCACAGCGACTTCGATGCGATGTCGCCCGGCACATAACCGAGCGCCGCGTACATGTTGTCGTCGCCGACGAGCGTCTTCTGCACGAAGTACACGCCAACGCACAGGCCGATCAGCCAGTAGACGGCGGTGCTGCTGCGGGACTGCTCGATCTCGTCGTACGTTGCGTAGGCCATGGGCTGCGTCGAACGATGGTTCGGGGGCTCCGCGTTCCCTGTCGGGATTGCCAGAAACCAACCGGGACTGACGGAGTGGACGGCGCCGAACCTGCCCTACCGCCCGCGCGCGCGTGCTGCGTCGAGCGCCAGATGCACGATGCGCTCGCACAAGTCCGGAAACAAGACGCCTGCCGCGTGTGCCGCCTGCGGGATGAGACTGGTCGGCGTCATCCCCGGCAACGTGTTCGCTTCCAGACACCACGGCCTGCCTGCAGGATCCAGACGGAAATCGATTCTCGCATACCCGCCGAGCTTGAGCGCCACGAACGCCCGCCGCGCCTGATCCGCCAGCTCAGCCTGCTCGCTGTCGGATAGTTCGGCGACGAACTCCTCGGCCATCCCCGGCGTGTACTTGCACTCATAATCGTAGAGCTCCTTCACCGGCTTGATCTCGATCGTCGGCAGCGTCTGGTCGCCCAGAATCCCGACCGTGAGTTCGCGACCCGGCACGAAGCGCTCGATCATCACCTCATCGTCGAAGCGGAACGCTTCCGATACTGCCCCGGCGAGCTCGGACGCTTCCCGCACGATCGACAGTCCGACCGTGCTGCCCTGCTTTGACGGCTTCACCACCACCGGCCAGCCCAGGCTCGCCCCGATCGCCGAAGCGTCGACGCCTTCCCGGGGTGCCATGTGCCAGTCGGCCGTGCTCACGCCGGCCGCACGCAGCACGATCTTGGTGAGCTCCTTGTCCATCGCCAGCGCGCTCGCCAGGTGGCCGCTTCCCGTATACGGAACGCCGGCCATGTCGAGCACCGCCTGCACGGTCCCGTCCTCACCCTGCCCACCGTGCAGCGCAAGAAACACGCAATCGGCGTCGCGGACCTCCGGCAGCGTACCCAGAGTGGGCGACAGCGACGCGCGCGCGAGGCCGGCCAGCGCATCGAGCGTGGGCGGCATGCTGCCGACACCCGCCGCGAGCAGCGCGACCTCACTCTCGCGGGTGAGCACACCCTCGGCCGGGTCGAGACAGGTGACCTTGTGTCCCTTCGCCCGCAGCGCGACCGCGATGCGGAGCCCTGAGGACAGCGAGACGTCGCGCTCGGCGGAGACGCCACCAAGGAGGACCGTGATGTTCATGTAGTGTCTTACCGCCCCATCAGGTGCTCGAGCACATCGAAGCGCGTGACGACGCCCTGGATCACGCCATCCTTGCGCATCAGCACCGCGCGGTTCGACTTCGACAGCAGCTTGGCCACGCTCTCGACGGGCTGCCCGGCTTCGACGATCGGAAACGGCTGGTCCATGACGTCGCTCACCGTGAGGTCGAGCGTCTTCGGATCGGCGAGGCTCTTGGAGGTCAGCTGCGACTCCGCGATGCTGCCCACGCACGTCATGCCATCCATGACCGGCAGCTGCGAGATGTCGTGCAGCGACATGAGCCCGAGCGCCTGCCGGACCGTCGCGCCCGCGCCGATGCTCACGAGTGCCGGCGCACTGCCCGCCTTGCGTTCGAGCACTGAGGCGATGGTCGTCGGGGCTGCATCGAGCAGCTGGTTCTCGCGCAGCCACTCGTCGTTGAACACCTTCGACAGGTAGCGCTCGCCCGTGTCGCAGAGGAACGTGACGACGCACGCATCGGGATCATCGAGGCGGCGTGCAAGAGTGATTGCGGCGTGCGCGATCAGGCCCGCCGAGCCTCCGACGAAGAGGCCTTCCTCGCGCGTGAGCTTGCGCGCCATCGCAAACGCGTCCTTGTCGCTCACCGTGATGAACTCGTCGATCATGCTCATGTCGAGCGTCTTCGGCACGTAGTCCTGGCCGACGCCTTCGACCTTGAATGGCGCGCCGGTGGGATGACCTTCGCCCTTCGTCCGCCACAGCTCCGCGAGCACCGATCCCATCGGGTCCGCGGCGATGATCTTGATGTTCGGGTTCTTGGACTTGAGGTAGCGACCGACACCGCTGATCGTGCCGCCCGTGCCGGCCGCCGCGACGAAGTGCGTGATGCGCCCTTCCGTCTGCTCCCAGAGCTCCGGACCCGTCGTTGCGGCGTGAGCGTCGGGGTTGGCGGGATTCTCGAACTGGCCCGCGAGCACCGCGCCCGGCGTCTCCTTCACGATGCGCTTGGCCTTCTGCACGTAGTGCTCGGGATGATCCGGGCCGACTGCCGTGGGCGTGATCACCACCGTGGCACCGAAGGCGCGCACCAGCCGCACTTTTTCCTGCGACATCTTGTCCGGCATCGTGAAGATGCACTTGTAGCCCTTGAGGGCCGCCGCGATGGCGAGGCCGATGCCGGTGTTGCCCGCCGTCGCCTCGACGATCGTCCCGCCGGGCTTGAGCGTCCCGGCGCGCTCGTGCGACTCGATCATTCCCATGCCGATCCGGTCCTTCACACTGCCGCCCGGATTGAAGAACTCGGCCTTTCCATAAAATGGAGTGCGGATGCCCTTCGTTACCCGGCTCAGGCGGATGAGCGGTGTCCAGCCGATCGTCTCCAGCACGCTCTCGTAGGGGCGGCGGTGTCGAACGTGTTCTTCATGCGAGCCGTCCGTCTGCTCGGAATGGGCCAGGTCGGACGTCAGGGTCGGGGCGGTCATGCGGACCTCATCGATCGGCTGCGGAAGAGGAATCCCCAGCCGGCTTCGGGCCGTCTGGGTGCCGGAAATGCACGGGAAACAACAGCGATACGGCAATCGGAACGCCAGACCGGCGCGCAGCGCGAAAGCGAAGGCGCGCGGCTCCGGCCAACGCAGCCGAATCCAGCGCGGGGTAGCCCGAGCGCTCGACCAGTCGCGTGCTGTCCGGAATCACGACGCCAGTACTGTCTACATGCAGGCGCAGCAACACGTTACCCTGCACCCGCTGCACATATAGCTCGACCGGATACCGGAACGGCAACTCGTCATTCACCATCTCGGGCGCGATGTTGGGGCCTCCCGGGCGCCACTCCCCCGGGTCGGACCGGACGGCGCGCGCGCGTTCCGTACATCCCGCGCCCACCACGCCCCAACAGATTCCACCGACACACACCCGCAGGACGAATCGCGCCGACGTCCGCCACGTGACGATTCGGGATGCGGTCTGGAGAGCGAATGGGTGGCTGGACCGTCCGGACGGCTGTCGATCTCCCGCACTCATGTGGGGAATGTACACGGCCCGTCGTGTGACCGAAGGCAGTGGTTGATGGTATCATCACACAGACCAGCGTTATCCCGCCTTCATCGCCCCGGCTCGCGAATGCCCTCACACCGTTCTCCACTTTCGGCGCTCCGGCGCGGCGTGTTCACTCTCGTGGTCGCGAGCACGCTGTCGGCGTGTACCGAGACCACCGTGGTGTCAGGACCGAGCGCTACACCGACGGCAATTCGCGCGTCGAATGGCAACCAGCAGTCGGCGGTCGTCGGCGTCGCGCTCACCACGCCGCTGTCCGTCGTGGTCACCGACAAGACGGGCAAGGTGGTCACTGGTGCACGCGTGCAGTGGGATGCGGCCGCATTGGCCGGATCCGTGTCCCCCTCGGTCACGACCTCCGACAGTCGCGGGGTGGCAACCACGAGCTGGACCATTGGCACGGTGGCAGGCACCGCACGCGTCACCGCCATGATTCCCGGCCTCAACCCTGTGGTGTTCAGCGCGACGGCGGTCGTCGGTGCCGCCGCCACCGTGGTTGCATTGCCCGAGGCCATCAATCTCGCGGTCGGTGATTCCGCCCGAGTGCGTGCGACGCTGCGCGACCAGTACGGCAACACGATCGGCGGCCAGCCCATCACCATCACCTCGCTCGACCTCGGCGTGGCGACCGTGTCGGTCAATGGGTTCGTGACAGCCGTGAGCGCCGGCAACGCGCGCGTGGTTGCCGCATCCGCGGGCCGCGCCGACACCGTGCCGGTCGTCGTGGGTCCGGCTGGAAGCTCCGTCTGCGGCGGCGCGGCAAACCGCACGCTGGCCCTCGGCGAAGTGTTCATTCCGGAGGCCGGTGCATCGGGCGTCTCCACGTGCCTGCGTGGGCCGGCCACCGCCAGCGGCGAGTACGCCATCGCGATCATCTCCACCGCACCGGCGTACTCCACGGTGACGGCGCTCGATGTCGTCGCCCTCGGCAACGCAGGCCCGATCACCACGCCGATCGTCGGTGCGACGACGGCCAGTGGCACCGCCGTCGACGCTGACATCACGACTCCGTCGGCCGGCGATGGCGTGGTGACGATGCTCGATGTCAGCGCGCGCTCGGCGGACCCGGTGCGCGCCGCGGAGCTCGCGCGTCGCAAGACCGAACGACGCGAACTGGCGCCGCTGGTGAACGATGCGCGCGAGTGGCTCGCCGAGACTGCCGTAGCGCATTCGGTGCAGTCGGTCGCCGAGGCCAAGGTCGGAGACATCCTGCGCCTGAACGCCAACGCGAGCGTCGGATGCAGCAATGCGGACACGCGCATCGCACGCGTCGCCGCCGTCGGCCTCCGTGCGATCGTGATCGCCGACACCGCCAACCCAAGCGGTGGATACACGGACTCCGAATACGCATCCATTCTGGCGACCTTCGATACGCTCGCGTATCCGGTGGATACCGCGGCATTCGGCGCGCCCAGCAACATCAGCCAGTACGGGAAGATCATCCTGTTCTACACGCGCAACGTGAATGCGCTCACGCCGCCCGCGGCGAACTACACGATCGGCGGGTTCTTCTTCGCGCGCGACCTGTACCCGAAGACGGCGCGTGGAAAGCTGCAGGGCTGCGCCGCCTCGAACGAGCAGGAGATGTTCTACCTGCTCGTGCCGGATCCGCTCGGCACGGTGAACGGCAATCGGCGCACGAAGGACCAGGTTACGCTGCTCAACCTGGGTACGATCGCCCACGAGTTCGCGCACCTGATCAATGCGTCCCGCCGCCTGTACGTGACGCCGAACGCCAGCCCGTCGGAGGAGACGTGGCTCGACGAGGGACTCGCGCACGTCGCGGAGGAGCTGCTGTTCTTCCGCATGTCGGGCTACAGCTCCCGCCAGAACCTGCTGCTGGCGGACGTGAACCGGCAGGCGACGAACTTCGCGAACTACGCGTCGCAGAACTTCGCGCGTTACTACGCGTTCCTCGTGAACCCGGAGCTCAACTCACCCTATGCGCCGAATGACTCCCTCACGACGCGCGGTGCGATCTGGAGCTTCCTGCGCTACAGTGCCGGACGTCAGGGCGAGGGCGGCGATGCCGCGTTCTTCCGGGCGCTGGTGAATTCGCCACTCACGGGATTCGCCAATCTCAACTCCGCTACCGGCGGGCGCATCGGCGACTATCTGCGCGACTGGGCCGTGGCCGTGATCGCCGACGACTACTCGGTGGCCCAGACAGCACTGCTCGCACCGCAGTACACGTTTCCCTCGTGGAACTTCCGCAACGTCTACCCGGGCCTGCGCTTCGCCGGCGGGTCGGCACTCGGCGTCTATCCCGTGAGTGCACGGCTGCTCACGAACAACACCCCGCAACGCGTCGCACTCGTCGGCGGCGCAAGCAGCTACGTGCGCTTCTCGATCGCAACGGGACGCGACGCCCTGCTCCACATCACCGCCAACGGCGGCGCAGTGCCATCGACCCTCCGCTACTCCATCGTCCGCCTGCGCTGACCATTAGCGCCTCCGCCGTTCGGCTTCCGCAGTTCGGCTTCATCTGTTCCGCTTCTGCTTTTTTTCAGCTTCGCTGCTTGAGCTTGATCTCGTAGAGCTTCGACCAGAGCTTGCCCGTCACGAACAGCCGGTCTCCGCTCGCATCGTACGCGATGCCATTGAGCACATCTTCGTTGCCGGTGCGATCCATCTTCGGCAGGATACCGGCGAGATCGATCCAGCCCGTCACGTTGCCCGTTGCCGGGTCGATGCGCGCGATCTGATCGCTCTCCCATACGTTCGCCCAGATCTCGCCCTTCACCCATTCCAGCTCGTTGAGCTTGGGCACCGTCTTGCCCTTGTCGCGCACGGTGATCGACTTCTGGATCGCGAACGTGGCGGGATCACGGTAGCGGAGCGTGGCCGAACCGTCGCTCATGATGATCGACGTGCCGTCCGTCGTCAGGCCCCAGCCTTCACCGTCGTACTTGAACTGCCGCTTCGGCGCGAACGTCTTCCAGTCGTAGACGAACGCCACCCCTGACGTCCACGTGATCTGGTAGAGATCGTCTCCCAGCAGCACGATGCCCTCGCCGAAATACTTCTGCTCGAGGTCGTGCCGCCGCAGCACGCGGCCCGTGCGCAGCTCCACCTCCCGGATGCTCGACTTGCCTTCCTGTCCCGTGCCTTCGAACAGGCGGCCCTCGTGCCACACGAGCCCCTGCGTGAATGCCGTGGGATCGTGCGGCCACTCCTGCACCACATCGGCGACGAAAACCGGCGTGCGCGCGGGTGCGGCCGCAGCCGGGGTGCCGTCAGGCGATGCACTCACGGTGTCGTCGCCAGGCGCATCGGAGTTGCATGCGGTGAACGCAGTGCCGAAGACGAATACGCCGGCGAGTGCGGCGGCGACAGTGCGGGAGGAGAGCATGGGACGCATGATGGGATGAGGAATCGGCGGTAACCAACGCAGCATCGGCGAACTAGCCCCGCTGCACCCACTCTCGCAACTCTCGGAACAGCGCCACCAGGTCACCCAGCTGATGATTCGCGTTCAGCCCACTGGGACTCGGCAACACCCAGAGCGCGCTTGGGCCGATGGTCTCCGCCTGCAGGCCGAGCACGGCTTTCTTGCGAGCGAATGCCGAACGGTAGGCGCCGATTCCGAGGAAGGCTACCACGCGCGGCGCATGGGCCGTCACGACGCGCGTGAGGCGCTCTCCACCCTCTACGTACTCCGCTGGCGACAATTCGGCGGCAGTCGCGGTCGTGCGTGTCACCATGTTCGTGATCCCGATGCCGAGCGTCAGCAGCTCGTGCTCCTCCCAGGGTGCGAACAGGCGGGGCGTGAAACCGGATTGATGCAGCGCCGGCCAGAAGCGGTTGCCTGGCCGTCCGAAATGATGCCCGATGGCCGCGGTATACAGCCCGGGATTGATGCCACAGAACAGCACGTCGAGCCCCGGCCCGATCAGGTCCGGCACCGTGCGGTGCACGGCTGCGGCGAGGTCGGCCTTCGTCGGCCGGAACTGCTGCGTGCTCATGCGCGGCTCACGTGACGCTCACTGACGCTCATGCTGTGATCGTCTTCTTGAGCGCGGCCAGGGTCGACAACGCTTCCATCGGCGTCATGCGGTCGGGCTCGAGCGCCGACACCGCTGTCGCAAGCTGCGTGTGCGCCGGATCCGCCGCGGGCGGGCGGGGCGAGCCATCACCGAAGAATCCGAGCTGCGAACCGTCCTGGCGACCAGGGGTGCGCATGCGGGGCCCCCGGTTCGTGCGCTTCGGCATGCTGAACCCGTCGCCCGTGAGGCGCGCCGCCATCTGTTCGCCCTCACCTTCCAGCAGCGCGAGCACCTCCTTCGCGCGCGCGATCACCGGCGCCGGCAAGCCGGCGAGGCGACCGACCTCGATGCCGTACGACCGATCGGCGCCACCGGGAATCAGCTTGTGGAGGAACAGCACCTGGTCGCCGACCTCGCGCACCGCGACGGTGAAGTTGCGCACCCCCGGCAGTTCGCTCGCGAGCTGCGTGAGTTCGTGGTAGTGCGTCGCGAACACGGTCTTGCAGCCGATCGCGTCGTGCAGGTGCTCGCTCACGCTCCACGCGATCGACACGCCGTCGTATGTGCTCGTGCCGCGTCCGATCTCGTCGAGCAACACGAGGGATCGTCGCGTCGCCGTGTGGAGAATGGCGCTCGTCTCGCTCATCTCCACCATGAACGTGCTCTGCCCGCGCACGAGGTTGTCGCTCGCACCGACGCGCGTGAACAGTCGGTCCACGACTGGTAACCGTGCACGCCTCGCCGGCACGTACGCCCCGACTTGCGCGAGCAGCTGGATGAGGCCGACCTGTCGAAGGATCGTACTCTTGCCCGCCATGTTGGGGCCGGTGAGCACGATCAGCTGCGCCTCGTCGGTGAGCCGCAGGTCGTTGGGGATGAACTTCTCGCGCGCCATCATCCGCTCGACCACGGGATGCCGGCCACCGACGATCTCGAGATCGAACTCGTCGTGCAGCTCCGGCCGCGAGTACTGCTCGCGCTCGGCCGACTCGGCGAACGCCGCGAGCACATCGATCGTCGCCGTGCGACGGGCGACGGCCTGCCACCGGCCGATGGCGGCACCCGCCTCGGCGCGCAATGCCTCGAACAGCTCGCGCTCACGCGTCTCGATGCGCTCTGCCGCGGTGAGCACCTTCTCCTCGTAATTCTTGAGCGCGGGCGTCACGTAGCGTTCGGCGCCCGTCAGCGTCTGGCGCCGCTGGTAGTCGTCGGGAACGAGATGCTTGTTCGAGTTCGAGATCTCGAGGTAGTACCCGAACACGCGATTGAAGCCGACCTTGAGCGAGCTGATGCCGGTTCGCGCGCGCTCCTCGGCCTGGATGGTCGCGATCGCGTCCTTGCCGCCGTCGCGCAGCGCCCGCAATTCGTCGAGTGCCGGATCGACGCCGTCGGCGATGGTGTGCTCGTCCCCGATGGCGAGCGGTGGGCGTTCCACCAGCATGCGCGTCAGCGTCGCCGCGCACTCGGCGCCATTGTCCCACTCGGCGAGGGTTCCACCGAGGATGCCGCCGGAGGCGTTCCCCTGCGCGGCGTGCTCGAGCACCGATTCCGCCGCGGCTTCGACCTGCGGCAGGCGCGACAGCGAATCGCCGAGTGCACGCAGCTCGCGCGGTGTCGCGCGGCCGGCCGCGGCCTTGCTCGCGAGACGCTCCACGTCGCGCACTCCGTCGAGTGCATCGCGCAGCGCCGCGCGGCCCACCGGATCGCGCACGAGTACCGTGACGGCGTCGAGCCGCCCTTCGATTGCGGGACGGTCGAGCAGCGGCGCCAGCAGCCACTGTCGCAGCATGCGCTGACCCATCGGAGTCGACGTGCGGTCGAGGACCGACAGCAGTGTGCCGGCGATCTCGCCACCACGCAGCGACTCCACGAGCTCGAGATTGCGACGCGTCATCTCGTCGAGCGGCATCACGCCGCCCGGCCGCTCCACGACCGGCCGCGCGAGATGCGGCAATCCGCCCGGCTGGAGTTCGCGCAGGTAGCGCAACAGCACACCGGCGGCACCGATGGCCGCACCATCGGTCGCGCCGAGGCCGAAGCCCTCGAGACCGCGCACATCGAATTGTCGCGCCAGCTCGTCGCCCGCGAGCGCGGCGTCGAACTCCCAGCCGTCGCGTTCCGTCACGAGTGCGCCGTCGATCGCGCCAAGCGCCGACGCGAGCCCCGGATCTTCACTGCCGCGCACGACCAGCAGCTCGCGCGGCGCGAGTCGCGCGAGCATGGCACCGGCATCCGGTGCCGACACGAGTGCCAATCGGAACTCGCCGGTCGAGAGATCGGCGGCCGCGACGCCGATCTGCATGCGGTCACCGTCGCGTGCGGTCTCGCGTCCCGTGGCGACGGCACACACGTAGTTCGCGCGCGCACCGTCCAGCATGTCGTCGGCGAAGACGGCACCGGGCGTGATCGTCTCGATCACCTCGCGACGCACGATGCCCTTGGCGAGCTTCGGATCCTCGACCTGCTCGCAGATCGCCACCCGGTGCCCATGCCCGACGAGCCGGCGCAGGTACTCCGCCGCGGCCTTCACCGGAATGCCCGCGAGCGGCACTTCCGCAGCACCGCCATTGTTGCGCGCGGTCAGGGTGAGGCCCAGCACGCGCGACGCCGTTTCGGCGTCGTCGTAGAACATTTCGTAGAAGTCGCCCATGCGGAAGAACAGGATCGCGTCCTGATGACGCGCCTTGATCTCCCGGTACTGCTGCATGAGCGGTGTGGCGGCCCCGCTCATCGCGTGCCTTCCACCACGATGCCGCGGATGCCGCGCTTCCTGAGGGCCGCCAGTGCCGTCTTCGCAGCAGCCTCGGTGGTGTACCGGCCGGTACGTACGCGGAAGGGCTTGCGATCGCCATCGATGCGGGCCGTCACCTTGCGTGCCGCCATCTGCTTCACCATGCGTGTCGCTTCCGCACGCGTATTGAATGCGGCGAGCTGCACCGAGTAACGGACATTCGACGTACCGGCCACCGTCTTCGCGGATGTCGCAGCCGGTTCCGCTGCTGCAACGGGTGCAGCGGTGACGGGCACGGTGGCCGGCGGTACATCGACGGTCGTCGTCGCAGCCGATGCAGCAGCGGCGGTGATCGCGTTGCACCGGTTCTGCATGTCGTCGCCCTGCAGGCGCAATTCACCGTCCGGCAGGCCGGCCGCCTGCATCGTGCTCACGGCGCTGCATGCGCGCGTGAAGTCGCGCTCGTCGAAGTACGTGCGAGCGATCCACACCATGGCCTTGTGACGCTGCGGGCTGCCGCGATGCTCCAGCAGCAGGCGCTCGAGGTAGCCACGCGCGACCGGGGCATGCCCGCGCACCATTTCGAGCTCGGCGAGCCACAGCAGCGCATCCGGCATGCGCGGCGAGAGCGGTGCCTCGATCGTCAGCCGCTTCCAGTCGCGTTCCGCATCCGCGGCGCGGTCGGCAAGCACGGCGCGCCAGTACACCGATTCCGCGAACTCCTCGCTGCCACTCTCCTGCTTGCTCACGAGCGAATCGAGGAGCGCTCGGGCAAGCGTGTCCTTGCCGGCGTTCGCCAGACCGCGCGCGCGCGTGATCGCGGCCTGTGTGGCCGGGTTGATCGTGATCGCGGGCGGTGCCGTCTCCTGCGCGCCCGCGGCAACCGCGCCGATCGCTCCGACGGCCATTGCCAGCAGTAACGAGCGGAGATGGGTGAAAGCCCCAGTGAAAACACGTGTCATGCGGGAATCCTCATGCCGATTTGCGGGTGCGCGGCTTGAGCGCGCACAATCCGAGGACGAGTGACGTCAGCGTCTGTTCGGCGTTCGATACCGTGGTTTCCTTGAGCGCGATATCCGCCTCGAGCAGCAGTGCGAGCGCGCGCTGGCACGCATCGGCACTCCAGCCCTCAGTGGTCTTGGTCCATGCCGATGCGGCTTCGCCCCATGGACGTCCGGGAAAACCGCCCGTCTCCTTGAGAAACGCGAAGAACTCGGCCGGGAGTCGCGACACGGGCACACCTGCATCGCGACGCGCGCGTCCGAAGGCGAGTGCGAAGGTCTGCGTGCTCAGGCTCATCACGATCTGCACCGCCGTGACCTTCGGTTGGCCAAGCACGTGCGCAACGAGCGTGACCGCGGTCGCGGCATCGTGTCGGGCGACAGCGTCGAGGAGATCCGTCACGGTTTCCCCGCGACGCACGCCGACGACGGCGGAGACGGCGTCACCGTCGATGCGTGGTCGCGCGAGTGCGGACTCGCCTGCAGTGCCTCCCGCGCGTTCGTGCGCGCCCGAGGCGTAGCTCGCGCACTTGTCGAGCTCACCGGCCAGCGAGTGCAGGTCGTTGCCGACGGCCTGGTGCAGGAGCTCGATACCATCGTCGGTGATGTCCACCCCGAGCGTGGCATTGGCGTGGTGCAGGATCCACTTCCGCACCCGATCGGGCGACAGCGGGGCGAAGTCGAGGGATTCGGCACCGGCCGCGAGCGCGGCATCGGGCTTGGCGCCTGCCGGTGCGACCAGCACGAGCAGCGTGTCGCTCGCCGGACGCTTGAGATACGCCTCGAGCTGCTGCCGCGCCGCCTTCTTGAGCGCCCCCACATCGCGAATGACCACGGCGCGTCGCTCGGCCAGCATCGGTGGCGTGGCGAGCAGGCTGCCGAGTGTTTCGGCGTCCACCTCGCCGGCGCGTCGGGTTTCGCAGTTGAAGTCGCGTGTGCCGGGATCGATGGCCGCGTTCAGCAGGTCGCGTACGGCACAGTCCTTTAGGTAGTCATCGTCGCCGTGCAGGTAGTACACGGGGGCAAAGACGCGCGATTGCAGGGCGGCCTGCACGACACGCAGTGCAGAGGCTTCCTTGGGTGCGGCGGTGGAGCGCGGCGGCATGCGTGTAAGATAGCCGCCGGCGGGCATCGCACCGCCCGCACCGCGTCTTACCGAATGTCGTCGGCGAGGTTGTAGGTCGCCATGACGAACGAGGACGGCGCGTCCTCGAGCAGCATCGCGGCGGGCCAGACGGGGTTGCCGGTGGACATCGCCTGCATGAGCGCCGGCGTGATGTACTCGTTGCCTGGAAGCGCGGGCTCGGACGCCACGACTGGCTGCATCGCGATCAGGTCGGTTTCATCCGGCCCGGCGAAGCCGTTCCAGGCGATCAGGCCGAGCGCGGTGCCGGCCGCGACTGCCGCGAACGTGCGGGCGAGCGGACGGGACACCTGAAACGCCTGCAACGATGGCAGCGAGACAGATGCGCGACGGGTCATCTCGGGCGCCGGCTCATCGCGGCAGGCGGCGAGGCGGTCACGCAGGCGTCGCTGGAAATCGGCCGTTGGCTCGATGGTCGGCAGGCTGCGCGCCATCATGAGCGACCGGCGGACGAGCGTGTCATGTGCCGCACAGGAGTCGCACGCCATGACGTGGCGCTGCGCTTCGGAGGTCTGGTCACCCGAGAGCGTATCGTCGAGATAGGCCAGATGATGCCGGCGAAAGCTTCGACAGTCCATCAGCAGTCCTTCACGAACATGCGGGTGCGAGCATGCGAGAACGGGTCAGGGGAGAACAGGTGCCGGTCGGCGACACCGTGAAGGCGCACCATCGGAACGCTGGGGCAGGGTACACGGGGGGCATCAACGGGTTCCGTAGGGGACGCGGGCCGAAGCGGAACGGCAGAAGCAAAACGCAGAAGCCGAAGGGCAGAAGCCGGGAAGCAGAAACGGGCGACAGACCACATGGTCTGTCGCCCGTTTCCCGGCTTCTGCGGTTCCGCCTCTGCCGTTCGGCTTCTGCGTTTCCGCTTCTGCTCTTGTACTATCGTACCAGTGGCGCGATGATGTCGGCAAATGCGGTACGCGCGCGGTTCAGGCGGGACTTCACCGTACCGAGGTTCACGCCCGTGATCTCGGCGATCTCCTCGTACGACTTGCCTTCCAGCTCACGCAGCACGAACACCTCGCGGTGGTGCGACGGCAGCTTGGCCACCGACTGCTCGACCATTTCCCGCAGGTGCCGCTTCCGGAACAGGTCGTCCGGGCGGGTGTGCAGGTCCTCGAACTCGAGGGGTCGATCCTCATCTTCGAACTTCGCCTTGATGGTCTGGAACAGGACGAGCGGATTGCGCGAGCGGTTGCGCAGCTCGTTCTTCGCCAGATTCGAGGCGATCGTATAAATCCACGTCGAAAACTTCTTTGACCGGTCGAAGCGCCCGATATGGCGATACACGCGGATGAAGACTTCCTGGACGAGGTCCTCAGCGCGGTCGCGGTCGCCGATCGTGCGATACACGAAGTTCAGGAGACGTCCCTGATACCGGTCGACGAGCTCTTCGAATGCCCGCTCCTCTCCTGCGAGAAATGCGGACACCACCTCGCCATCGTCGAGCGTCCGCAGGTGCTCGCGCACCGGGGTGGCGGTCGACGTCTGGGTCAGCTGGATACGAGCAAGATCGGCCATCGTGGAGCCCTCCTCCTGCAGTGACACGAACCAGAGGGTTCGTGGCGTTCCCGTGCAGCATACCGGGCGATCCGGCATCGCATCACGTTTCGCTCCCCCCTCTAACGCACACCGCGTGCCGCGTGGAACCCGATGGAACATTTTATCGTAAACCGTTTCACATCAACATCTTACGCAATTAATTAACAGTGGTATCCAGCCTCTGGAGTCTCATTTTCTGCGTCCGGATTCCCGGAAAAGAGACACTGGATCAGGACACTGCCGCACTGCCGGGACAAACCGGCAGAGTCCTGCCAAAAATCACCCGATCCGGAATCGTGCGGCGAACAGCAGTGTGAGCGCCGTCTTCGCATCCTGAATCTCGCCACGCTCGAGCATCCGCAATGCTTCCGACAAGCGCACGGGAACCAGATCCATGAACTCGTCGGCCTCCCGTGCCGACTCGCCAAGGACGAGTCCGGTCGCCACGAAGAGGTGGATCTTCTCGTCCGTGAATCCCGGCGTCGTGAACATCGTGAACAGGTGTTCGACACGCTCAGCCGTGTATCCGGTTTCCTCACGGAGCTCACGCTTGGCGCACTCATCCGGTGACTCGTCCGGATCGAGCCGGCCCGCCGGCACCTCGTACAGGAAGCTCTCGGCGGCGTAGCGATACTGCCGGATGAGCAGCACCTCGGGATCGCTCCCGTCCGCCCGCAGAATCGGGAGCACTGCGCTCGCGCCCGGATGTCGCACCATCTCGAGCGACCCCGTCGACCCGTCCGGAAAGCGGACCTCGTCCACGTCGAGCGAGATCACACGCCCCGTGTACGCCCGCCGGGACGAGATCCGCCCCGGTCCGCTTGGGGTCTCGCTCACGCCCGGGACCGCTTGGTCTTCTTCGCGGCCTTCGTGGTCTTTGTCGACTTCTTCTTGGAGGTCGACTTCTTTCCCGACCCCTTCTTCGCGGCCTTGCGCACGCCCGCCTTCTTGGCCGTCTTGCGCCGGGGCTTCCGCGGCTTCGGCACATCGTCGCCGGCCAGCCACTTCTTCACGGTCGATCGCAGGTACGCCGGCACCTTGAGGATCGTGCCCCGGCACTTGGCCGAACCGCACCGGCACGCGTAGTAGCGGATGTCCTCCGGCTCGTACTCGTCCTGCCACTCGAACTGGTAGTCGTACGCGAGTTCGGTTTCCGGCTTGATCGCCTTGATCGCCTCGATCCAGATGTGCCCGTCCTCGATCACCGACTCGCAATTGGGCTCGCACGAGTGGTTGATGTACCGCGCGTCGCTCCCCTGGTAGCGCGCATCGAGCACCGTGTCGTCGTCGAGGATGAACAGGAACGTGTGATGGCGCCCCTTGTTGTCGTCGTAGCGACGATCGGCCTCCTCGTGCGTGATCGGCTCGCCGAGGTACTCGGTGATGCGCTTGCCTTTGCGGATCGGCGCGATGGCGAACACGCCACGCCCCTGGATGGGTGAGCGGCGCACTTCGAACAGCGGCGGCTTCGCGGCCTTGGCGGAAGAGCTGGAGTTGGCGCTGCCGTTGGAGCTGGCGTTGGAGCTGGACGACGTCTGCGGTACGGTGGCGGTCACTGGGGCAAGGTGAGGGAACAGGTTGACGATCGCAGGAGGGAGAGGGCGGCGCGCCAGCTGTGCGCTACGTGTGCGCTACGTGTGCGCTAGTCGATGGTCGCGTCGATGTCGGGGTTGTGCACGGTCACTGGCCCGAGCTCGAGGCCCGCGAGTGCCGATTCGATCGACGGATCGCCGACGACGATCACCTGCAGGTGCTCGGGATTGAGATGCGCCCGTGCGACGCGCAGGACATCGTCGGCCGTGACCGCGCGAACGCGATCGCGGTACGTGTCGAAGTAGTCCGACGGCAGCCGGAAGATCTCGACGTTCGCCAGACCACCCGCCACTTCCGCCGTGGTCTCGAAACGAATTGGAAACACGCCGATGAGATAGCTCGTGGCGAGCGACAGCTCGGCGTCGCTCACTGGCGCCTCACGAATGCGCGTGAACTCGCTGATGATCTCGCGCAGCGCGTCGGCCGTCACGGCGGTTTCCACCGCCGTGGAGATCTCGAACGGGCTGGCGGCCCGCCGCCAGTCGAACGCGGAGTGCGCCCCGTACGTGTACGCGTGCGCCTCACGCAGGTTGAGATTGAGGCGCGACGAGAACAGCCCACCCAGGATCGCGTTCATGACCACGAGCGGAAAGTAGTCCTCGTGGAGACGCGGCACCGCGACATGCCCGACGCGCAGCTCCGACTGCGGGGCATCCGCCTTCGCCACCAGATGCACGCGTGGCGTGCGGTAGCGTTGCGTGTCGACGGGCTCGGAGACGTCCGGCGCCGTGCCGCTCCAATCGCCGAGATAGCGCGACGCATGCTTCACTGCGTCATCGGCCGAGATGTCGCCGACGATCATCAGTGCCGTTGCATTGGGGCAGAAATACTGGGCGTGATACGCCACCACCGCATCACGCGAAAGTCGCGCGACGCTGCTCTCGTCACCGCCGGCCAGGCGCGCGAAACGCGAGCCCGCGTCGTACAGCAGCCGCGAGAAGAAGACGTCGGCCAGCCCGCGCGGCTCGGCGCGCAGCTGTGCGAGATCGGCCACACGCTCGGCGCGCAGACGTTCCAGCTCGTCCTCGGGGAACGCGGGATGCCGCAGTACCTCGGCGAGCACCGCGAATGCATCCTCGACGCGCGTGGACAGTGCCGTGAGCTGCAGGATCGCGGAGTCCCAGTCGGCGCCGGTGTCGAGCGTCGTACCCAGCGACTCGAGCCGCTCCGCGAGTGCGAGCGCGTCCATCGTGCGCGTGCCTTCCGCGAGCGCCCGCGAGGCGAGCTGCGCGAGGCCATCGATGGGATCGCGGGTCGCCCCAGCCTCCACCACGGCCAGCACCGTCACGACCGGATACGCCGTCATCGGGGCGACGACGATGCGCAGACCGTTGGCGAGGATGCGCGTCTCGAAGTGCGGAAAGCGGTACGGACGCGGCGTGCCGGCGGGGGGGCGGGGCGGAGCCCCACCGATCATGGCGGACGCGCCGGTAGCGGTCACTGTGTCCGCGGCGGTGGTGAGCGCGTCGCTCATGCGGCGGCACCGGACGGAGCATCGGACGCGGCATCGGCGCTCGACGCCGAACCCGCGTGGGCGTGCGCGTGGTGAGCACCGGCCTCGGGGTCGGGTGCATCGCCCGCTGCGGTGTTCTCCTGCGGCAGGTAGCAGAGCACCGCGCGATTGTCGGGGCCAAGCCGTTCGCGGGCGAGCGCCGACACTTCGGCCGCGGTCGTCCGCCGGTACCGCTCCACCTGCTCGTTGGCGAGCGATGCGTCACCGAAGTATGTCGCAAACCGTGAGAGCTGGTCGGCACGTTCCGCCGCCGACTGCAGGCTGGTCACGAAGCCCGTCTCGATGAGCGCCAGTGCGCGCCCCACCTCGGCCTCGGTCACGCCATCCGCATGCATCCGGTCCAGCTCCGCCAGCACCGCCGCTTCCAGCCGCTCCGACGACACGCCGGGGTGTGCCATCGCGTCGACCACGAGCAGATCGCTGCCCTTGGCCAGATCGTACGTGAAGGCCGACGCCTGCGATGCGACCCGCTGACCGCGCACCAGGGAACGTTCGAGCCGGCTTCCGGTACGCAGGCCGAGGACTGCCGCGGCAAGACTGGCGGCGTAGTAGCCGTCCTCACCAAAGACCGGCGTCCGGCAGGCCACGAATACCCGGGGAAGCGCGACGGCGTCGTATACCGTCTCGCGGATGGTGCGTCCAAATACGGGCGGGACGGACATGTCGCGCAGCGGCGGGCGTCCCGATCTTGCCGGAATCGGTCCGTAGTACTCCTCGATCAACCGCATCGCCTCGTCGCGCTCGAAGTCGCCGGCCACGGTGAGGACGGCGTTGTCGGGTGTGTAGTACGTGGAGAAGAACTCGGCGACGTCGTCGAGTGCCGCCGCGGAGAGGTGCTCCATCGAGCCGATGAGGGAGTGGTGAAACGGATGCTCCTCGGGAAAGCACAGCGCCGGCAGGCGTTCCCACCACGTGCCGTAGGGCTGGTTGTCCACGGACCATCGCCGCTCGTTTTTCACCACATCGCGCTGCGTGTCGAGCTTGCCCTGCGTGAGCGCGGGTACCATACGCGCCATGCGGTCGGCTTCCAGCCAGAGGGCGATCGCCAGCTGGTTGGACGGCAGCGTTTCGTAGTAGTTCGTGCGATCGAGCCACGTGCTGCCGTTCAGCGTTCCACCGGCGCGCTGCACCAGTTCGAAGTGCTCGTTCGCCTCGACGTTGGACGAGCCCTGAAACAGCATGTGCTCGAAGAGATGGGCGAAGCCGGTGCGATCGAGCCGTTCATTGGCCGAACCGACGTGGTACCACAGATTGACCGCAACGATCGGCGCTGTGTGATCCTGGGAAAGCACCACGTGCAGGCCGTTCGGAAGGCGATAGCTCTCGACGGGAATGCGCATGCGTCAATATTGGGGTGGGGGTCATGAAACTCGTAACCCCGCCTCCACACCACCTCGACCTCCTGCGTCCAATGTCATTCATGTCGTGCATTCCCGGAGTTGCCCGACGCATTGCACGCGGTGCCGGTCCGATCGCATTCGGCGCGGTCGCACTGCTTGCGTCGACGGCATGCGGCGAGGACGTCTCCGCACCGGCTGCCTTCGTGGCGACGGGTGCGCTGACGGGCCGGGCGGCGGTCGCTGCCACACTCGATGCCGATCCGGTCGTCCGGGTGACCGACGCCAAGGGACGCGCCGTCCGGGGTGCGCTGGTGCGCTGGCGCGTGACATCGGGCGGCGGCCGGGTGCAGAACGACTCCATCCGCACGAGTTCGACCGGTGAGGCACCATCGGGTGGATGGACCCTCGGCACGGTGGCCGGCACGCAGACGCTCGAAGCGAATGCGGACGGATTGCCTGCGGTCATCTTCAATGCGCAGGCCGATCCGGGCCCAGCCGCACGTCTCATCGTGCAGAACTGGACGGAACAGCGCGCCGGGGTGAATACCGACCTTCAGGCGCGGCCGTCGGTGCGCGTGGAAGACTTCTTCGGCAACCCAGTACCTGATGTGGCGGTCACGTTCGACGTCTTGCTCGGCGGTGGAGCTGCGCTCGACCGCGTCCGCACGACGAACGCTGCCGGTGTGGCCACGGTCGGGGGCTGGAAGCTGGGGACCACCAGCGGCGAGCAGATCCTGCGGGCCGCGTCGCCGCAGCTGCTCGACGTGTCGTTCCGCGCCGTCGCCGATCCAGGCCCTGCGGCGAAGTTCGTCGCGATCACGCCGGCGACGCAGGAGGGTGCAGCCCGTGCGCCGGCGCCGGCCTCCCCGGCGGTCCGCACGACCGACGTGTATGGAAACGCGGTCGGTGATGTGCTCGTGTCGTTCGTGCCGGGTGCAGGCTCGGGCACCGTCTCCGCCTCGACAGCTGCCAGCGATCCGCTCACGGGCATCGCGAGCGTGACGTGGACGCTCGGTGACTCTCCGCAGCAGACGATCACCGTGACGAGTGCCGCGGCCGGCGGTTCGACGGCGACATTCGCCGCGACGACGTTCGAGTCCGACTTCCGGATCGACGTGCGGTTCGTCGGATCGGGCGGCACGGCCCGGCAGCGTGATGCGTTCGCCAAGGCGGTCGTGCGGTGGCGCCGGGTGCTGGTGACGCGCCTGCATGAGTCCGTGCTGAAGGCGCCAGCGGGCGAGTGCGCTTCATGGATTCCTGCGTTGGACGAGACTGCACCCGATGTCGTGATCTTCGCGCGGCTCGCGCCCATCGACGGGGTCGGTCGCATCCTCGGCCAGGCGGGGCCGTGCTACATCAACGAGACGACGAACCTTACGGCGGTCGGCCTGATGGAGTTCGATCTCGACGACCTGCCGAACCTCATCAGCAACGGCACACTCGATCCGGTCGTGTTGCACGAGGTGGGACACGTGCTCGGCATCGGAACGCTCTGGAATTTTCGGCGCGCGCTCGTCGACGGCCGTGGCACCGACGACCCGACGTTCAACGGCGCGGGGGCACGCGCGCAGTTCCTGGGCAATGGTGGACTCGGCTATGGTGGCACTCCGGTTCCAGTGGAGAACACCGGCGGACCGGGCACGCGTGAGTCTCACTGGCGCCGCACCATCTTCGGACGCGAACTCATGCAGGGGTTCTCGTCACCGGGCTCCGTCCCACCGATGAGCGCCACCACGATCGCGTCGCTGCTCGATCTCGGTTATCCGAGCGTGCGCATGTCGGCCGCGGATCCATTCACGTTCGGTGTGGCTGCATTCTTCGAGTCACCAGCGGCGCACATTGATCTGACCGATGACGTCGCGAACATTCCGCTCATCGGTATCGATCGGAACGGCCGACGCCGCCTGTTGCGGCCCAGATTGCCATGAACTTCATGTAGCATTGTACATGACGGTATGCGCATACGGAAAGGTGTGCGCGGCCGTGCATGTCATATCACAGACGCGTGCACGAAGTCGCGTGATCATGTGATGTGCAACACGTGGTCAATACGATCTTGAGGAACTGCCCGGAACCGTTAGCGTAGACTGTAGATGCATCGGCGAAGACGCCGACATCTGCCCTCGCCGCATACGGAGTCTCAGATCGTCATGCGTTTCCTCTCGCGCCGTGTCGCTCCTGCTGCCGTGTTGCTGGCGTTCGCTGCTGCGTGTGGCGGTGATTCGCCGACTTCGCCGAGCGCCTTCAATCCCGTGCTCATCGGCTCGGGCCCTGCTTCCATCGTGCTGGTCTCCGGTGACAACCAGAGCGGAGTCGAAGGTACGCAGGCACCGGCGCCCGTCGTCGTGCGCGTCGTCGATCGCAACGGCACCCCGGTCGGCAACATTCCGGTGACGTTCACCCCGGGCACGGGTTCGGGAACGGTGAGCGGCGCAACCGTGCAGAGCGACGCCACCACGGGCACCGCGACGCTCGCGAACTGGACCTTCGGTACGTCGGCGTCGCAGACGCTCGTGGTCACCAGTCCGAGCGTACCTGGCAAGTCGCTCACCGTGCGCGCACAGGTGGCCGTCTCGCAGTACAACATCGATGTGCGCTTCGTCGGCGACGGCGGTACCGCACGACAGCGCGAAGCATTCTCGAAGGCCGTGAGCCGCTGGCGTCGCGTGATCATGGGTGACATCGGGGCGACGACACTCAACGCGCCGGCCGGCGAGTGTGCATCGTGGTTGCCCGCCATCAAGGAGACGCTCAACGATCTCGTGATCTATGTGCGACTCACGAGCATCGATGGTGCAGGCAAGACACTCGGGCAGGCCAGCCCATGCTACGTCAATTCCACGAACAAGCTGCCGGTGCTGGGCTTCTTCGAGCTCGACGTCGACGATCTCACTGGGCTGAACAACAACGGCACCCTCGACGATGTCGTGCTGCACGAGATGGGGCATATCCTGGGCATCGGTACGCTGTGGTCGCATCAGCGCACGCTGCTCGCGGGACGTGGCAGTGAGGATCCGTACTTCACCGGTACGACAGCACGCTCCCGGTTCTCCAGCATTCCCGGCAACAGCTACAGTGGCCTGCCCGTTCCGGTCGAGAACAGCGGTGGCACGGGAACCCGCGATTCGCACTGGCGTCGCTCGGTCTTCGGCAATGAGCTCATGCAGGGTTACGTCCAGGGTGGCGGCATGCCACTCAGTGCCGTGACGATCGGATCGCTGGCGGACTTGGGCTACTCGGTTTCGTATGCATCGGCGAACAGCTTTTCGTTCCTGGCCGCGGTGCTGGCCGAGTCGGCGCCGTTGGGCACGGCCGTGTCGTTCGGCGATGACATCGCCGACAGCCCGCTCTGGGAAGTGTCACCGTCGGGTGACCGGCGCCTCGTCCGCAGTGGTACCGCGGAGCGATGACCAGGAAAGAAACGACGACCGCGTAAGCGTCCGAACGAGCGAGCATCGACCTGATGCTCGCTCGTTCAGTTTTTGTCCGCCTTGCCGGTGATCTTCCGCCAGAGCATCAGCCCGACATCGGTGGGCAGTGCGATCGACTCGCGCAGGATGTACTCGATGGCGATCGACCGGTTGGCGGAGATGGGACTCGTGCGCGTCGGCGAGGGGAGCGGCGCAAGCCCGTGCAGACGTGCCAGCACGTCGAGTCGCAGCATGTGAAACGGGTCGCTGACGAGGATGACGCGCGGCCGGGCCGGCAGGGAATCATCCTCGTGCAGGAGCTGCGCGGCGGCACCCATCGATGCGAGCGAGGTACGCCCGAGCGCCTCGAGCCGGATGGTCGCGGAGGGAACTCCGCGGCGCATGAGATAGCGGCGGCCGGCGGCGGCCTCACTGATCAGGTCTCCCTCCCGTCGTCCACCTGTCAGGACGACGCGCGGCGGCCGGCGATCCTTCCACACCTGCAGCGCGTGATCGAGCCGTGCACGCAGCACCGGAGACGGGCGTCCGCCGTACTGTGCCGCGCCGAGCACGATGATGGCATCGGCAGACCCGCCGTCGGCAGATGCGGCGGCGTCGCGCGTCGACCAGCCGATGATGGCCAGCAGGCAGCACAACCAACCGACGATCAGGACTGCGGCCACACGGCGGAACAGACCACGAGCGGCGACGCGCGGAGCACGGCGGGGCATGACGGAAGCTAGTACCCGAAGCAGGCGTGCGGGTGCTGAGCGCGGGCGCTCAGAGCGGGCGCACGTCTCCCGGCGATGGGGCATCTACCGTGTACCCATCAGCCGACAGGCTTTGCCTGAAGGCGTCCTGCGACTCCGGCTCCCCGTGCACGAGGTGCACGCGTGGTGCACCGCGCCCGCTGGACACGCCACCGTCGCGCACCTCGTCCAGCCACACCCGCAGTTCGCCGCGGTCGCCGTGCGCGCTGTAGCCATTGAGGATCTCCACCTGCGCGGCAAGGGGGATCTCGTCGCCGAATACGCGGATCGTCGAACGCCGCTCGACGATGCGACGCCCGAGCGTATGCTCCGCCTGAAAGCCGACGATGAGAATCGTGTTGCGCGGGTCGCTCGCCCCGTTCTTCAGGTGGTGCAGGATCCGGCCGGATTCGGCCATGCCGGATGCCGCAATCACCACCATCGGACCACGCGCGCCGTTGAGCGCCTTCGACTCCTCGACGTCGCGGGTGAATCGCACCAGGGGAAAATCGAACAGGCGGTTGGTCGCCCGCACCAGCGATTCACTCTGGTCGAACACCTCCGGATGCATGGCGAACACGGACGTCGCGTCGATTGCCAGTGGCGAATCGATGATGACGGGAATGGCGGGGATGTCGTCGTTGCGTCGCAGCGAGTGCAGGTCGTACACCAGCTCCTGCGTGCGCCCGACGGCGAATGACGGAATGAGAATCCGACCGCCACGTGCGGCCGTCTCGCGCACCACGCGGCCGAGATGCTCGCGCGCACCGTCGACCGACTCATGATCGCGATTGCCGTAGGTCGATTCACAGATGATCACATCGGCACCGCCGGTCGGTGCCTCGGGATCGCGGATGATCGCGAGCCCGTCGCGGCCGATGTCGCCCGAGAAGATCAGCCGCTTCGTGGTGTCGCCCTCGCGGCATTCGATCACCACGGAGGCCGAGCCCAGGATATGACCGGCGTCGGTGAAGTGCGCGCGCACGCCATCGGTCACGTCGAACCACTTGTGGTACGGCACGCCGATCATGCGCTCCTGGGTCGTGCGCGCATCGGCCATCGTGTACAGCGGATCGGCATGCGGTTGTCCGCGCCGCTCCAGGTACTCGGCGTCCTTCTCCTGAATGTGCGCCGAGTCGGCGAGCATGATCGCGCACAGATCCCGTGTCGCCGCCGTCGCCCAGATGGTGCCCTTGTAGCCCTGCGCCACCAGATAGGGCAACCGGCCGGCATGGTCGATGTGCGCGTGCGAGAGGATCACGGCATCGATCTCCTGCACCGGCAGCGGTAGTCGCGCGTTCTTCTCCCGGCTCTCGCTGCGACGGCCCTGGAACAGTCCACAGTCGAGCAGTACGGTCCGGCCGTTCACCCGGAGGATGTGACAGGAGCCAGTCACCTCACGGGCAGCGCCCGAGAATTCGATATGCATGAGTCTCTTCGCCAGGGGATTCCGCCTTCTCCGGCCGGGCGACCAGGGTCGCTACCGGGCAGGACTGGTAACATGCAGCCCGCGCGGACTGGGCGCTCAGCGCCGAAACTCTGCGCCGAATCTCCGCGCCGAAGCTCCGTTTTGGCGCTCAGGTCTCGAGCAGGCGCTGCTGGGCTTCCAGTTGGGACTCGACTCGCCGGCTGACCAGGTTGCACAGGCTCAGGACACTGCGGTCCGCCAGCGCATAGTAGACGAACAGCCCGGACTTTCGCCGCTTCACGAAGCGCAGCGCGTGCAGGACCTGCAGATGCTTGGAGACGTTCGCCTGTCCGAGGCCGGTCTCCTCGACCAGTTCATTGACCGACAGCTCGCGCTCCTGCAGGGCGTAGAGCAGCTGCAGGCGTGCCGGTTCGCCGAGCGCCCGGAAGCGCTCGGACATGAGGCGGAGCATTTCAGGGGACGGTTCGACAGGCATCAGCTGCTCCCGACCTCTGCACAGACGTCCGTGCGAGCGGCGACAGGGGAACTCCACAAGGAATTTCGTGTCCCCGCACTGGCTGCGGAATGACGAAGGTGCCTCACATGAGGCAATGGCATTGGATGAAGCAAACTTAGCAGTTCCAGAAGCCGAGCGCCATGCGCGACGAGCAGTCGTCGAGGCGGCGGTACACACGCGCGATGCGTGGACCAAGATTTGCGAATTTTGCGGTCATTCGCGGTGGGATTCGCACTTCAGGGGGTTTGCATGGCAGAAATCAACATCGAACGAAAGCAACGCTCCGTGTTGCCGTGGTTGCTGGCCGGCCTGCTCGTGCTCGGCCTGCTCTGGTTCCTGTTCGCCCGCAATACCGGAAACGACGTCGCCGCGGGTGCGGCGGACAGTGCCGCCTATCGCGACACGAGTGCTGCGGCGGGAACGTTGGCGCCGGCAGACTCCGTCGGTGGTACGCGTCGTGACACGACTCAAGCTGGTGGCACAGGAACGGTTCCGCCACCACGGTAACGCTGGCAACACACTCCGCGTGCGTGTCGGGATCTTCCTGACACGCACGTTCGTGCATGCGCCGGTCGCGATGCCGAACAATGCGGATCACTGGCGTCGGCAGCAGTCCGCCGCAGGGTCGTAAACCGCGGCATTCCGGGCGCCGCTGCCTCAGCGCAGCGCGTCGTCGTAACTCACCTGCTTCGAGATTGCCGAATGCGCGACGACATGCACGACGAAGTGCGTGATGCTGGCAACGACAGCGGTCACCACGACGCCCCTCTCGTGCATCTCGCGGACGCCGGCAACCTGCGCGTCGCGGACGGTGATCCGGACATCCGCGGCTGGCACCTGCACATGGCCGACGGCGAAAAGGTCGGAACGATCCGGGACCTGGTGGTCGACACCCGCCGGATGACGGTGCGCTACGTCGAGGCGCGCATCGATCGCGAAGCGCTCAATTCGAGCGACGATCGCCCGGTGCTCATTCCCATTGGTTGTGCGAAACTGGACGACGGCAATGACAGGGTGGTACTCAACCCCACGATCGTCGATCCGCGTGCGCTGCCACGGTATGATCGTTCGATCATGTCCGACCCTGCCAGTGGATCAGCTGTGTCGCGCGAGCACGCTCGGCTCCTGCACGAAATCTTTCCCGAGGCCCGAGATGTCGATCAGGGGCGCTTTTTCGGGGATCGCCGGCGGGGACGTGAAGCCACGCCTTATCTGGATCACCAGGTCCGGTGATCGAGCCAGGCATCGAGCGACGGCCACCGAAAGTGCAGGTGCCGTGAGCTGATCGCGAGAAGTTTTCTGTAAGTCTGCATGTGCCGTTTCCTGTGTGCTCGGTGCGAGGATGGCAGTTTCCTTTGCAATGTATGAGCCCGTAAAACACATGATGTGACGTTACACACGAATTTGCTTGCTTTTCATTCCGGTTTTTTCATCTCGGCTGTGCACATTTTCTGTTGGCAATGATGTGGAAAGGCGCAAAGCGTGCTAAAGACGTGATCAACCCGACTGAACGGAGTGATCAGATGGCGCGCGGCATATGGAAGGGCACGCTTGGCTTCGGACTCGTGAGCATTGGCGTCGAACTGTTCGCTGCGGAATCGCCATCCGGGCTCGAGCTCGCGATGCTCGACGCCCGCGATCAGTCGCCAATCGGATACCGGAAGTACAACAAGCGCACGGGCGAGGAGATCGAGGGCGCCGACATCGTCAAAGGCTATGCCGTCGCCAAGGGGGAGTACGTGATCCTCACCCCCGACGACCTCAAGGCCGCCAACCCGCGCGCGGCCGGCACGATCGACATCCTGGGCTTCGTGCACGAGGGCGACATCGACCTCGCCTACTTCGACAAGCCCTACGTGGTGGGGCCGCTCAAGGGGAGCGAAAAGGCGTACGCCCTGTTCGTGAAGGCGCTCGAGGAAACGGAGCGCGTCGGCGTGGCGCAGATCGTCATCCGCACGAAGCAGCACATCGCCGCGATCTATCCGTACCGTCAGGCGATCATGGTGCATCTCCTGCGTTACGAGTCGGAGCTGCGCCAGCCCGCCGACATGGGCATCGAGGAGGGCACCGAGGCGCGTCGCATGATCCGTCCCCAGGAGCTGTCGATGGCCGAAAAGCTCGTGGAGAGCATGACGACGACATGGGATCCGACGCAGTACCGCGACCGATACCGGGAAGACCTGATGGCACTCATCGAGGAACGGGCGGCGAAGCCCGGCAAGAAGGGAACGGTGGTGACCGCGGGTGACGGTCCGCCGGCGCGCGTGCTCGACCTGATGGCAGCACTCAAGGGCAGCCTTGCCGCGAACGCGCGCGGTGGCACGCGTGGCCGGAGTGCGGGTCGCGCAGGCACTGGCACCCGCACCGGTACCGGCACCGGTACCGGCACGATCGCGGGCAAGACCGCCACCAAACGGTCCTCGGCGAAAGCAGCCGCCAAGCGGCGCACGACGCGCAAGAGTGCATAGCGCATGACTGCGCAGGCCCCGACGTCGCCGCCGATCCTGCTTCGGGAGTTCCGGCCCGTCGCGCTTGCGACGCTCGAGACCGCGCCGCCCGAAGGCCCGGGGTGGATTCATGAGGAGAAGCTCGACGGCTATCGGATCGAGGCGGTCCGCGCCGGCTCGTCGGTACGCCTGTTCTCGCGCAACCGGAAGGATTGGACGAGCCGGTTTCCGGGCGTCGCTGAAGCGGTGGCGCTGCTGCCCGTGCGATCCGCCGTGTTCGACGGCGAAGTGGTCGCACTCAACCACGAGGGCGTGACGTCGTTTCAGCGCCTGCAGCAATCGCTCGAACTGCACGAGATCCGGAACGTGCGCTATCACACCTTCGACCTGCTGGCGCTCGACGGCGTGGACCTGCGTGATCTCCCCCTCGCCATGCGCCGGAGTTTTCTGATCGAGCTGCTCCGCGGAGCCGGCCACCGGTCGGTGTTGCGCGCAACGCGTGAGTTCGATCCTCGGGACGGCAACCCACTCGTGCAGGCGTGCAGGCTGGGGATCGAGGGCGTGGTGAGCAAGCGTGTGGATACGCCGTACCCGCGGGGACGCTCGCCGTGGTGGATCAAGTCGAAGTGCGGACGGCGGCAGGAGTTCGTGATCGTCGGCTACACGGACCCGCAGGGCAGCCGGTCACATTTCGGCGCACTGCTGCTGGGCGTGTACGAGGGCGGGACGCTCCGTTACGCCGGCAAGGTCGGCACGGGCTTCGACGTGGACACGCTCACGAGCATCATCAAGGCACTTCGCCCGCTCGAGATCAGGGAGACACCGGTTGCGAGACCCGTGTCGGTTCCGCGCGCCGGCCTGCATTGGGTCAAGCCGCAACTGGTGGCGGAAATCGCCTTCACCGAGTGGACCGAGGACGGTTTGTTGCGGCATCCGGTGTTCAAGGGATTGCGTCTCGACAAACCTGCGCGTGCCGTGCGGCGCGAGGACTGACGATGCCAGACATCGAAGTGGCCGGCGTCACCATCACCCATCCGGAACGCATCGTCTTTCCCGGGCACGGGATCACGAAGGGAGCGCTCGCGCAGTACTACGAGACCGTCGCGCCGCGCATGCTGCCCCACGTGGCGGGGCGGCCGCTCTCGCTTGTGCGATGCCCGCAGGGACAGGGCAAGCCATGCTTCTATCAGAAGCACTGGGCGAACGCGATTCCCGATGGACTGGGTGGTGTGGACATCGAGGACGACAATCCGGCGAACGACGAGCTGGGCCCGTACGTGTTCGTGAAGGATGTGCGCGGCTTGGTTGCACTGGTGCAGAACGGCGTGCTCGAACTCCACATCTGGGGAGCACGGGCAGACAAGCCCGATGCGCCGGACCGCGTCGTATTCGATCTCGATCCGGCATCCGATGTCCCATGGTCGGTGGTGCTCGAGACCGCCAAGCGCACGCGCCGTCTGCTCGCGGAATACGATCTCGACTGCTGGCTGAAGACGTCCGGCGGCAAGGGGCTGCACGTCGTCGTGCCGGTGGCGCGTCGCCTGTCGTGGGACGACGTGCACGACTTTTCCCGGCTCGTCGTCGCCCGCCTCCTGCACGAGGCGCCGGAGCAGCTGGTCGATGTCGCATCGAAGGCAGCGCGTCCAGGCAAGATCTACATCGACTATCAGCGCAACGCGCGTGGTGCGACCGCGGTGGCCCCGTGGAGCACCCGAGCGCGCGACGGTGCGCCGGTGTCGATTCCCGTTCCGTGGTCGAGCGCGTCGAAGCTCGTGAGCGGCAATGCGCGCGGGATGGAGGACGCGGCAGCGCTCGCGCGGCGCATGCGGAGCGACCCGTGGGCGGACATGCTGGCGTCGCGCCAGAGTATTTCCGGCGCGACGATGAAGCGGCTTTTGACAGACGCCGGACGCCAGGCCTGAGACGCCAGGTGGGGACGCCGGACGCGCCTCTACGTCCCGTAGACGATGAGCCGGGACGCGGCGCCCTGTCGCATCCGCACGCTGATGGCCTGCGGGCGCATCTCCTTCGCGCCGTCCGTGCCGCGTACGTTCACCTCCGATTCGACGAACACTGCGTCACCGTCGATCCGCACATCGGTGATGTGATGCGACGTGCTGCCGAGACCCTGCAGGAAGGGCTCGAGCCACGCTTTCGCCGCCTCCCGTCCGACGAGCAGCCCCGCCGTCCCGACGCGCACCATGGCGTCCTCGGTGAGCATCGACGCGAGCGCCGACGCATCGCCCCGGTCCATTGCGTCGCACAGGGTGCGCGCAAACTCACGCGCGTCATTCCGCGCGGCGTCGACCGGGACCAACGGGACATCATCGACCGCAGGGGTCGCATTGCCGGCCCGGGACGGCGTGAACGAGGGCGGATCGCTCGCGGGAAATGACTCACGCGAGGCATGCTCGACGACCCGCTCGGTTTGCACCGGATGTTCGGAGCGCGGGTCGGGTGTGGACTGGAGATGGTCGCCGGTGGGCATCGCAGTGATCCTGGAGAGGGGGGCGCGCGGCTGCGCAGGTGACGGTCTCAGGACAGGCAACGATCGTGCGCGCTCATGTGGCCGCTCGTGTGACCTCGCGTTGCGGCCCGGGTTTATGGGAGCGCCAGGTGCATTGGCACCCATTTCGCGATGCAGGCGCGAGCCGCCTGCAGGCGTGCAACCCATCGAAGCAGCAGTGCCGAGCGACGGGGGTGCATATCGGTGTCGGCGGATGGTACCGAGCGGGAGCGCACCCGGGAGCAGCAGAACGCAACAGGAGCGCAGCAGCACGCAGTAGGAGCGCAGAAGGAGCGCAGCAGCAAAGCAGCACGAGCGGAGGGAAGCCGTTGCGCATCGCCTCGATCTTCGCGGTTCGTTGAACGATCACCGAGGCAAACGCAGGCGGACACGACGATGTCGCATCGATGGTGTCGCAACGGGTGAGGTCCACACTGTGGATCTCCCCCGTTCGATTTTCAGCCTGCCATTCTTTCACCACAGCGGAGCATGCATGCCGACCGAACCTACGCCCCCATTCCCCGCTCAGCATCAGGAGCGGCCCGGTCTCGAGATGGAGATGACACCGCGTCCCCGGTACGAGGGATCCTCCTACCGGCCGGCGGGCAAGCTGCAGGGCCGTGTCGCCCTCATCACGGGTGGCGATTCGGGAATCGGGAGGGCAGTGGCGGTGATGTATGCGCGCGAAGGGGCCGACGTGGCGATCTGCTACCTGCCGGAGGAAGAGCCGGATGCCGAGGAGACCTGTCAGGCCGTGGAGCGTGCCGGACGCCGGTGTGTGCGCATCCCGGGCGACGTGCGTGATTCCGCGTTCTGCAGGTCTGCGGTCGAGCGAACCGTGCGTGAACTGGGCGGGTTGCACATTCTCGTCAACAATGCGGCCCACCAGCATCATCAGTCGTCGCTGCTCGACATCGACGACGAACAACTCGATCGCACCTTCCGCACGAATATCTACGGGTACTTCTACATGGCCCGCGCTGCGCTGGAGCATCTGCCCCGCGGCGGATCGATCATCAACACCGGTTCGATCACGGGGCTCGAAGGGAGCGGCCAGCTGCTCGACTACGCTGCCACCAAGGGCGCCATTCACGCGTTCACCAAGTCGCTCGCACAGAACCTGGTCGAGCGTGGCATTCGCGTGAACTGCGTCGCGCCCGGACCGGTATGGACCCCGCTGAACGTCGCCGACAAGGAGGCGGGCGAGGCCGCCAGGCATGGGGCGGAGACGCCGATGAAACGCCCCGCGCAGCCGGAGGAAATCGCGCCATCGTTCGTGTTCTTCGCGTCCGACGGCGACTCGAGCTACATCACGGGTGAAGTGCTCACGCTGCTGGGTGGAGAAACGCTCGCCGGATGAATCCGGCGAGCGTGCAGGTGTCCTCGTAGCTGTACCGGTTCTCGGCGGAGCGAATGCGTCAGGCATTCGCTCCGTCGTGTTCGGGACAAGGAATGTTACGGCGTGCCGCCGGTGCCGGTCGCGCCGGTCGTACCACCGAGCCGCGTGCGGATATCCGTGGCCTGCTTCAGGTGCTGCTCGATCGATCCCTGTAGCTGCGTGACGTGCGTCCGCAGTTCGTTGTTCTGCAGGCTCGTCGCGTGCTGGCGCAGCACGTCGAGTGTCTGCTGATGCGCAGCGACCTGTGAATCCATGTATGCGCGATCGAAGGCCGCACCCGTCGCGCCGCGAAGCGTCTTCATGGCGCTCATGTTGGTCTGGTGCATCTGCTGCATCGTCGCCGTCAGGTCGCCGTTCGAGCTGCCAGCCATGGTGCCGGTGCCGGCGGTCGCTCCGGTACCGGTACCCGCACCGGTGCCTGTGCCGGTGCCGGCAGTACCAGTGCCGCCGGTCGTGCCGGTGCCTGTGCCGGCGCCTGTCGTACCGGCGCCTGTCGTGCCGCCCGCTGCGCCAGTGCCGGTACCGGTGCCCGTGCCCGTGCCCGCTGCAGTACCGCTGCCAGTGCCGGTGCCGCTACCAGTGCCAGTCCCCATCATCGTGCTCATCGATGCGCTGTCGACGGTCCAGCCGGTGGACGACGCAAGCGTCGTGAGCTGCTGCATCGCGCGCTGATGCTCGTCCACCATCTGTCGCGCGTAGGCCTTCACGTCGGCGTTGCGTGCCTTCGTTCCAGCGAGTCGGCCGGCCGCGATCTCGTTGCGGTTGACGACGGCGAGCAGCTGCGCGACGCTCGCGTCCGACTGTCCCGTGTTGTTCGGTGCGCTGTCGTTCGCACCGACCGAGGTCGCGCCGGCACTGTCCGACATGGCGACCGTGCCGCCTGCTGAATCCGTGTTTGCGTTGTCGCCGCCACCGCAGGCTGTGCTCGCAAGCAGCAGTGGTGTCACCACGCTGGCCGCGAACAGGTGCTGCACCTTCCGTGTCCGTTTCATCGTTGCATCCTCGCAGGGCACTGCGTTGTGCAGGTGAGTATCGAAGGAACTTCGGTGTCGCTGCGCGGTGCCGCTGCAATGATCGTGCACCCTTGCGCACCCATGAGCATCGGGGCCCGAATCGTGCGTGCGTCACATCTTCCCACTTGCGAGGAATGCATGAACAAATTGTCGGGCACGAACGGCGCGCACGCGACATCGCACACACGACGATGGATGGCCGCCGGACTCATGGTGATAGGCTTGCAGCTGGTGACAGCAGTGGTGTTGCTGGGCTGACGTTGCAACGACCGACGAGTACACACACGACGAGGGCGACACTGCATGGTGTCGCCCTCGTGTGTTGTGCGGCTTCCGGTTCGTCCGGCAGCGTTACTTCTTGCCGCGTCCGCCCGACGTGCTGCGCGATCCGCTCGTCTTGCGCGCGCCGCCCATCGACTTCTTCGCGGGCGTCTTGCCGGCAGTGCGGCTGCCGGATCCCGTCCCGGATCCCATCCCGGATCCCGAACCACCCTCCATCTCATCGCCCATCCCGCCCTGGCGGCCATCACCCTCGTCGCCGGACATCGCGGCGAGGTTGACCGACGTGAGCGCGATCTCGGTGAGGATCTGGTCGGTCTCCTCTTCCTCGTTGAGCGTCTGCTGCAGCAGATCCATGTGATCGTCGAAGCCCAGCAGCTCGGCATACGTGCGGACGGTACCGTAGCCCGCCATCTCGTAATGCTCGACATGCTGCGCCGATGCGATCAGTCCTGCATCCATCACGTCCGGATCCGCGTCTTCCTTCATCAGGTCAGCCCCTTCGGCAATCAGGCCTTCCATGCCTTTGCAGTGCTTGCCGGTCGGCTTCTCGCCGAGGTCTGCGAAGATGCGCTCCAGTCGCTGGATCTGCTGTTCGGTCTGTGCCAGGTGCGTCGCGAATGCTTCCTGCACTTCTGGGCTCGACGCCGCCTTCTGCATCTTCGGAAGCGCCTTCATGATCTGATTCTCTGCACTGTAGAGGTCGCGGAGACCCTCGAGATAGAGTGCCTGCAGTGTATCGAGTTCCATGGATACTCCGTTCCGGTGATGACTGCGTGATGTCTGCGTATGGTGCACAGGTGTGCTGTTGGACCGCCCCGGGTGCAACGTCCATGCCCTCCGGTGCATCGTGCTGCAGCGGTGCTTACGGATGGCATTGCTTGTGCAGCAGACTAGCCCGGCTGTAATTCCACGTCGTTGCGCCGTCATGTTCGCCACGCTCGGAGATCACCAATGCGTTTGCTGGTCGTTGGAGGAACAGGTCTCGTCGGGTCGGCGGTAGTGAAGGCGCTGCGCACACGTGGGCATACGGTGCGGGTCGTCGTACGGCGCCCCCCCGGTGCATCGCCGGAACGTGTCGAAGGCGCCGAGTACATCGCGGGTGACGTCACCGTCGCCGAATCGCTGCGAGGTGCAGCGGAGGGATGCGCGGCAGTGGTGCACGTCGCGGGCATCGCCCGGGAACGGCGTCCACGCACCAGCTATCACGCCGTCAACGTCGAGGGCACGCGCCATGTGCTGGCCGAGGCGCAGCGCGCCGGTGTCCCTTTTGTCATCTACGTGTCGTCGCTGGGCGCCGAACGCGGCACGTCCGCTTACCACAAGTCGAAGCGGCATGCCGAGATGCTGGTGCGCGAGTATCCAGGCCGGTGGCTCGTGCTGCGTCCAGGCAATGTCTACGGGCGTGGCGAAGGGATGCTCGCGCTCTACCTGCAGATGCTGCGCATCCTCCCGGTCACGCCGGGCGTCGGCGACGTCGACCAACCCTTTCAGCCGGTGTGCGCCGACGACCTCGGCGAGGTCGTGTCACGGGCCGTCGAGCGACGGGATCTCGCGGGACGCACGTTCGAGATCGCCGGTGACGAGACGACGTCGCAGCGCGCCCTGCACCAGCAGCTGTGCGAGCTCATCGATCGTCATCCGCCGCTCGTCGTCATGCCGGCCTGGATGGTCAGGCTCGGCATCCGCGTGCTCGAGATGCTGCGCATCGACCCGCCCATCGGCGCTGACCAGGTCGTGATGATGCAGGAAGGCAACGTGCTGCTCGATCCGAAGCGTTCGGCGGTGCGCGACGTGTTCGGCGTCGAGCCGATGCCGCTCCCCGAGGGGCTGCGCCTGCTGTCCCGCGCGACGCCCGAGCAGATGCCCGGCGAGGGAAAGGGGCGCCTGGTACGCCGCCGCTGGTGGGCGGACATCGAGGGCAGCGACCATTCACCGGCGTCGTTGCTCAACGTGGTCCGGCGCGAGTTCACGACGCTGATGCCGCACACGCTGATCGACGTCGGAAGCGAGCCGGCGTCGGATGAACAGCTCGTCACGGGTGCGCTCATCAGCCTCGCGCTGCCGGTGCGCGGACACGTCCAGGTGCGCGTGGAGGAAGTCACACCCCACTCGGTGGTATGCGTGACGTTGCGTGGGCACCCGTTGTCGGGAGTCGTGCGACTGCTCTGCGAGGCTCGCGGGGAGCGCATCCGCTTCGAGGTGCAAACCGTCGATCACCCGAGCGGCTGGTTCGATCGCATGCTCATGCTGCTCTTCGGTGTGCATCTCAAGCGCATCACCTGGCATGCGCTGGTGCTCGCGGTCGCCGAGCGCAGTGGCGGAAAGGCAGCGAATGGCGTCGAGCATGATTCGGAGTCACTCGACGGCACGAAGGGCGCCCACGTGCAGCGTTGGGTGCGCGGCCTGATTCGCCGTCGCCCGCCGTCGCGCACGTCGGGGCGCGGGCGCGCGGACTGGTCGATGCGCATGGGGTGAGGAGCACGAAGTCCCCGATGCGTGGGCACGCATCGGGGCCTTCGTGGTCAGCGGGGCGTGGTCACGAGCCCTTGCGCGACTTGCCCTCGGACTGATCGGCCGTCTGCCCACCGCTGCTGCCAGCACCACCCGCATTCGTGCTGCCACCGCTGGATCCGGCGGTGGATGCACCGGAGGCGCCCGTCGTTCCGGCACCCGCGCCGACGCCCGCCCCGGCCATGCTGCCCGACGTGCCGGTGCCGCTGTTGCCGGCGGTCTGCGTGCCGGACTGGCCTCCAGACTGCGAACCGAACTGCGAGCCCGACTGCGAGCCCGACTGCGAGCCCGACTGGGTACCGGACTGTGAACCGGAGTAGCTGCCGGTATGTGAGCCACCGGACCCGGAACTGCTCTGGTCACCCGAGCGACCACTCTCGCGCTTCACGCGGATCTGGTTCTGCACCTCCTGCACGCCCGGCACGCTCTCGGCGATGTCCTCGGCCATCCGCTTCGCGCGACGGTCATCCACGCTTCCTGACAGGATGACTTCGCCATGCTCCACGCGCACTTCGATGTCGCTCGCGTCGATCTCGTGATGACGCTCGAGCTGTTCGCTCACATCGTCGCGAATGCGCTCGTCGGAGCGCTTCCATCCCTTGGGGCCACGTCCGGCGTGACTGCGGGTGCCGCCCTGCATGCCACCCTGCATGCCGCCTTGGCTGCTGCCCTGCATTCCGCTGCCGGCCGACATGCCGCCTGTGCCGCTGTAGTAGCCGCCGTAGCCACCCGGCATTCCGGTGTGCATCCCGCCGCCCTGCTGGCTGCCGGTCGCCTGACCGCCAGTGTAGCTGGCGCCGTAGCCGCCGCTGAACCCTTCGTTGCGACCGATGTCGGCGTACTGGCTTCCGGTGAACTGTCCGCCGCTGAAGCCACCACCGGATCCACCGCCGAAGCCTCCGAATCCGCTGCCGCCCTGCCCACCACCGAACTGGCTCCCGCCGTACTGGCCACTTCCGGAGCCGCCGGTGCCGCCCTGCGTGCCCCGATTCATCCCGCCTTCGTACCCACCCTGCATTCCGCGGGAGCCGCCGTGCTGGCCACCCCCGCCGTAGCCTTCGCCACGCGTATTCCCGAACCGGTCACCGCGGGCCGCGCCACCTTCGGAGCCTCGCGCGTGCGAACCCCAGTCTCCGGAGCCGCGGCCCTGTCCGTAGCTCTCCTGACCCGCCTGCCCGACGTTCTGGTTGTACATCCCCTGGCCGTAGGATCGGTCGGTCGGCTGCCCTTCGTCGAACGCCCCATGATCGTACTCGCTGTTCCCACGCCCACGGTTCGGGCTCCACGGTGCGCCATACCCGCGCCCACCCTCCGATCCGGATGTGCCGCGCTCGCCGCGCCGTGACTCCGACTCGCCTTGTCCGAAGCGCGAGCCTTCGCGTGATCCCTCACGCGATCCCTCACGCGACCCTTCGGATGAGCGGTTGCCGTAGTAGTCGTCGCGATCGTTGCGCGTCCCGCGACCACGATTCCCGCGATCCTGGTTCTCGCGATCGAATCGGTCGTTGTCATCGTAGCTGGAGCGCATCGAGCGCTCATCGTTCCATCCGTAGTCGTCTCGCGCCATTGCGATATCTCCTGCGATGTGAACTGGGCCGGACTGCCTGTACGTGCGACAATGCATTCGATTGTCGCGGCGCGGCGACGTTCAAATCGCGTGCCCTCGGCCGCCACCGTCGAGCGAGCGCCGGCTTACGGATTCCTCACAATCGTGATAGCGGGCCGGCACAATCGTGATCAATGGTCCAGCTCGCATCACAAGCCTGAGCTGCAGCCGACCGTTGTGGGCTGCAGTGCAGGATCCGCCGGATTGCAGCGTCCCGGTTCATGAAGCTGCTTGCATGAGTTTTGCTCAATGCGTTTCCATCACGAATTCATCGTTCGGAGGTCTCCTGGTGTGATGATCAGGGCGCAAAATCGCACGGCTCGCAGCTAGGCGACCGATATCACAGGCCATTGTGCCCATGCATGATACGTCACCCCATGCATGGCACGTCGCTTGCCCCTCCTGCTGATCCATGCGGTGCACGTCATGTGCGCCTGCTTCTTTTCCATCAGCTAGGCGCTCTCGTGAAAAATTCCCTTGCCGATTTGAATGGTGCTCGCCCCATCCTTGTCCACAGCCACCTGCGTTGGGACTTCGTATGGCAACGGCCGCAGCAGCTGTTCTCACGCTTTGCGCGGTCACGCGACGTACTGTTCGTTGAAGAGCCGATCTTCCTTGATGACGCGCTGCGTCCGACGCTCGAGATCACCAACCCGATAGCGCGCGTACATCGCGCGATCCCGCGTCTTCCGGGCGCGTATCGTGACAGCGAGGCGGCCATGCACATGGCCGTGCGTTCCCTCATCCTCGAGGCCATCGGCAGCGCGGGCGAGCTCGCCGGCCGCTTCGATGCGCCGATCCAGTGGTTCTATACTCCCATGCCGGCGCCGACGATGATCGGCGCTTTCAACGAGTCCGCGGTCGTGTACGACTGCATGGACGAGCTGGCGCAGTTCAAGTTCGCGCCGACGGAGCTCGTGCAGCGTGAGCGTTTCCTGCTCGCCCGTGCCGATGTCGTGTTCGCCGGTGGTGCCGCGCTCGCGCAGTCCAAGTCGCGCTTTCACGACAACGTGCATTTCTTCGGGTGTGGTGTCGACGCCGATCACTTCGGGAAGGCGCGGCTCGAGACCACGCGCACGCATCCCCTGCTCGACGACATCACGACCCCGGTACTCGGCTACATCGGCGTGATCGACGAGCGTCTCGATTACGTGCTGATCGCCAAGCTCGCCGAGGCGATGCCGGAGACCACGATCGTCATGGTCGGCCCCGTGGTGAAGGTCGATGCCCGCGAGCTGCCGCGCCATGCAAACATCCGGTGGCTCGGTCAGCAGCAGTACGACGATCTCCCGACGTTCACGAAGCGCTTCGACGTGTGCCTGATGCCGTTCGCCATCAACAAGGCGACGGAATACATCAACCCCACGAAGACGCTCGAATACATGGCGACGGGCAAGCCGATCGTGTCGACGCCGGTGGCCGACGTGGTGCGCAACTTCACGCCGATCGTGGCAGTTGCCGACACGGTGGACGAGTACGTCGAGGCGGTCCGCGATGCGCTCGAGAACCCGCGCCCGGACAACAGCGCCCGTGGCATCGAGCGCGCCCGTGCGGCCTCGTGGGAAGGCATCACGAGCGAGATGTCGGCGCTCATGGAGGAAGGCATCACTGCGCGGACGCGCCGTGGCCGCACCGAGCAGCTGCGCGGCGCGACGACGACCGTAGCCGAGCGTGGAGTGCGGCGCGCACCATGATGCGCTTCAGCGGCGGCGCGTCATCCGGCACGCCGGGTGACGCGCTCCCGCCGCTCGAGATGTGGGCCGGCATGGAGTGCACCATCAATCGTGTCCGGGGCCGGTATCGCGACCAGCTTGCGATGTCGGGCCACTACGATCGCCCGGACGACGTGGAGCGTCTGGCCGATCTCGGCGTTCGCGCCGTGCGCTGGCCCGTACTGTGGGAACGTCATCTCGATTCGGAATCCGCTTGGCGCATCACGGATCGCGCCATGGAGGTATTCCGGCGGCGTGGTATCGACCCGATCGTCGGCCTCGTGCACCATGGCAGCGGACCGCTTGGCACGAACCTGCTCGACGAAGGATTTCCCGATGCGCTCGCGGCGTTCGCCGCCCGCGTGGCCACGCGGTACCCGTGGGTGCGGCGATTCACGCCGGTCAATGAACCGCTGACCACCGCACGCTTTTCCGCGCTGTACGGCTTGTGGTACCCGCATGCGCGAAATGCCGCCGCGTTCATTCGGGCCACGGTGATCCAGACGCGTGCGACGCAGAAGGCGATGGCCGCCATCCGGCAGGTCACGCCCGGGGCAGAGCTGGTCGCCACCGAAGATCTGGGCTACACGCACAGCAGCTCATCGCTGCGCTATCAGGCGGCATTCGAGAATGAACGCCGTTGGCTCACGTTCGACCTGCTCAACGGCGTGGTCGATCGCAACCACTCGCTCTGGGGCTACCTCACGCGATCGGCGCCGGTGCGTGAACCGCTCGCGGCGATAGCCGATGCCGCGGCCGATCCGGCCGCACGTCCGGCCATTCACGGCATCAATCATTACCTGACCAGCGAACGGTTTCTCGACGAGCAGACGCGCTTGTACCCGCGACGCACCGTTGGCGGCAACGGCCGGCATCGGTATGCGGACGTGGAAGCAGTGCGCGTGCTGCGCGATGGCCCCTTGGGTCCGCAGCGCCTCATGGAGCAGACGTGCAGTCGCTACAACACGCCGGTGGCGGTGACGGAGGCACATCTCGCATGCACGCGTGAGCAGCAGATGCTCTGGCTGCACGAGGTGTGGACAGCGGCACAGGCCGCGCGTGCACGCGGGCACGATGTCCGCGCAGTCACCGCGTGGTCCGTCTTTGGTGCGACGGATTGGCGGTCGTTGCTCACGAAGAGCGAAGGCGCGTACGAGAGCGGCGTGTACGACCTGCGCGCGCCGGAGCCGCGCGCCACGGCACTCGTGCCGATGGTCCGGTCGCTCGCCGCAACCGGCCACTACGATCATCCGGTGCTTGCAGCGGAGTCCTGGTGGAAGCGGACGGACCGGCTCACGTATCCGCCGCATCGGGGAACGACGCCGCGGGTCTCGGTCGACGCCGGCATGATCCGCACGACCGGCGTACCGCGCACGATTTCGCCGCGCCCGCTGCTCATCACGGGTGGCAGCGGAACGCTCGGTGTGGCGATGGGCCGCCTCGCGAAGGAGCGGGGCCTCCGGCACATCCGTACGGGGCGGCAGGATCTCGATATCACCGACGAGTCAGTGATCACCGAGTGGATCGACAGCACGCGCCCGTGGGCCGTCGTGAACACGGCCGGCTGGGTGCGCGTGGACGACGCCGAGCACGATCCGGATGCGTGCATGCGCAGCAACGTCGAGGGCGCGGAGTGCCTGGCACGCGTGTGCGCACGCGCCGGCATTCCCTTCGTGACGTTCTCGTCCGATCTCGTGTTCGGCGGGGAGAGTGCGGACACTCCGCGCCCGCTCGTGGAATCCGATCGGGTGGATCCGCTGAACGTCTACGGGCGTTCGAAGGTCGAAGCGGAGCGCCGCGTGCTCGCGGCGTCCCCTGATGCACTCGTCGTGCGTTCGAGCGCCTTCTTCGGCGACTGGGACGACTGGAATTTCGTGAGCCGGACGCTCGCGGCACTGCACGCGGGGAATCGCGCCGTGGCGCCCGTGGACGCCGTCGTGTCGCCCACGTACGTGACGGATCTCGGGCACGCGGTGCTCGATCTCCTCATCGACCGCGCATCGGGCGTCTGGCATGTCGCGAACGCCGGCGCGTTCACGTGGCACGAACTGGCGCAGCGGGCGGCCGAGCGCGCCGGATTCGATCCGGAGCGCGTCGACCCGTGTCAGGGCGTCGACATCGGCTGGAGCGCGCCGCGACCGGCGTATGCCGCCCTCACCAGTGAGCGGGCCACGCTGCTTGGGCCGCTCGACGACGCCCTCGCGCGCTATGCGCGGTCACGCGCCTGGGAGCGCGTGGCCCGGACGTACCCCGATGCCTTTTCACACAAGTTCACACACAAACCAGCCGCTGCGACATTGAGCGTGAGATAGGATGCGATAGGAATGGAAGACAAGCGAATCGTCATCATCGGTGCAGGCCCGACGGGCCTTGCAGCCGGGTACCGACTGCGGGAACTGGGCGTCACGAACTTCACGATGCTGGAGACGCGACACAAGGTGGGCGGGCTCGCATCGAGCGAGACGAGCCCGAATGGATTCACGTACGACATCGGCGGACATGTGCTGTTCTCGCACTATCCGTACTTCGACAAGCTGTTCGACAAGCTGATGGGCGACGATTACCAGGAGCTGGTGCGCGAGGCGTGGGTCTGGATGTGCGACCGCTTCGTGCCGTACCCGTTGCAGAACAACGTGAAGGACCTGCCGAAGGATGTGGTGCTCGAGATCATCATGGGGCTCGTGGAAGCGCAGCGCGAACCACTCGACCTTGCAAAGATCGAGAACTTCGAGCAGCTCATCATGAAGCAGTTCGGCGCGGGGCTCGCCAAGTATTTCATGATGCCCTACAACTTCAAGGTGTGGGCGCATCCGCCGCGCATGATGAACAAGGAGTGGATCGGCGAACGCGTCGCGCTCCCGTCACTCGAGCGTGTGCTGGGCAATGTCATCATGGATCGCGATGACGCCGGGTGGGGCCCGAACAACACGTTCAAGTATCCGCGTTTCGGTGGCACCGGTGGCTTGTTCGACCGCATGCGCCCGTTCGTCGCCGATCAGCTGCGCACGCATGCGACGGTCGTGAGTGTCGATGCCGACGCGAAGCACGTGCTGCTCGACAGCGGGGAGCGCGTGCCGTACGACATCCTGCTCAGCACCACGCCGCTCGACCTGCTCGTGGGCAGCATGCAGGGTGACGTGCCGGACACCGTGCGCGAGCACGCGGCGAGGCTGCGGCATTCGGGCTCGTACATCGTGGGTGTCGGCGTCAAGCAGCCGTCCCCCACGACCAAGTGCTGGATGTACTATCCCGAGTCGAATGCGCCCTTCTATCGTGTGACGTACCTGTCGAACTACTCGCCGGACGTCGTGCCGGACGCCAGCACGCACTACTCGCTGCTCGCTGAGATCTCGCGCTCGGAGTTCAAGCCGGTGAACGGCAGCACGGTGATCGACGAGACGATCCAGGGCATGGTCAACACGAAGCTGCTGTCGGAAGACGATCGGCGGGACATCGTGGACGCGTACGTCATTTCGCGTGACTACACGTATCCGACACCCTCGCTCGAGCGCGACCCGGCGCTGGCGACGGTGCTGCCCTGGCTGCACACGAAGGACATCTACTCCCGCGGGCGCTTCGGGGCGTGGCGCTACGAGGTCGGCAACATGGACCATTCCGTCGCGCAGGGCGTCGAATGGGCCGACCGCATCGTGCTCGGCGACGTGGAGAATGAGCTGACGTACATGGCGAAGAGAGGCTGTTAGCCTCCTCTCGCCAGACGTGGGACGCGAGACGCCGGACGCCGGACGCCGGACGCCAGTTGCACGCCAGTTTCGAGACGCCGGACGCCGTATAAAGGAAAACCGGGCCGAGGATTTCTCCTCGACCCGGTTTTACGTAGCGCTACGTGTGGGAGTGCGAAGACTCGCCTACACCTCGCGCTGCGCGTCTCCTGCCTGACGAAGATCCCGGCGGGCCAGCAACTTCTGCAGTGACTGGCGATGCAGTCCCAGCGCGCGGGCCGTGCGGGCGATGTTGCCACCGTTACGGGCCAGTGCCGCGCTCAGGAATGCACGATCGAACTCGCGGAGTGCCCGTTCGCGGGCTTCCACGAACGGCAGGTCGGCGGTCTGCTCGAGCATCATTGCCGGCACGCCGATCGGCTCGCGCCGTTGGGTGACGGCCGCGGGCAGGTCGCACACCGCGATCTCCGGCCCATCGGCCATGACGAGCGCGCCTTCGATGACGTTGCGCAGCTCGCGCACGTTACCCGGCCAGTCGTGCTCGAGCAGCACCTGCTTCGCTTCGTCGTCGATCTTGCGCGCGGGCAGGTTGTGCCGGTCGGCGAAGACCTGGAGGAAGTAGTTGGCGAGCAGCGGCACGTCCTCGCGGCGTTCGCGCAGCGGCGGCAGGTGCAGCGTGATCACCTTGAGACGATAGAGCAGGTCCTCGCGGAACCGGCCATCGAGGATCATGTCGTCGAGCGGGCGGTTGGTCGCGGCGATGACGCGCACGTCGACGCGCGTGCTGCGCGTTCCACCGACGCGCATGACCTCACCGTTTTCCAGCGCGCGAAGCACCTTGGCCTGTGCGAGCGGGCCCAGGTCGCCGATTTCGTCGAGGAACAGCGTGCCGCCGTTGGCGGCTTCGAACAGGCCGCCGCGATCCTTCACGGCACCCGTGAATGCACCGCGCGTGTGACCGAACAACTCGCTTTCCACGAGCTCCGACGGCAGCGCCGAGCAGTTAAGCGCAATGAACGGCTTGTTGCGACGGCCGCTCTCCTCATGGAGTGCGCGCGCGACGAGCTCTTTGCCAGTACCACTCTCACCGGTGACGAGCACCGTGACGTCGGTGCGTCCGACACGCGAGATCATCTTGAAGGTGTCGCGCATGACCTGCGTGGCACCGTACATCCCGCGGAAATCCTGCGTCGGGGCGTCCGGGCTGCTGTCGGTCGTGGCGGCGGGCTGCTCGCGGATTGTCTTCATCGAGTCGACGCGCTTCAGGAACGCGAGCGTCTCGTCGCGATCGATCGGCTTGGACAGTGAATCCATGGCCCCGCGCTCGAACGCCTGGATGGCGGTGTACTGCGACCCGGTGGCGGTGAGCAGCGTGGTGAGCGTCTTCGGATGCTCCTTGCGCATCGCCTCCAGCAACGAAAGCCCGTTGCCATCGCCGAACTGCTGATCGGCGATCACGAGATCGACTTCCGCCTTGTCGATGAACTCCAGCACGCCGGTGACGCGGGGTGAATGCAGGACGTCGCGCCCCTGCTCCGTGAGCAGCTTCTGGAGGGGGAGAAAGACATCCTGGTCTTCGGTGACGACGAGTACGCGCATTATCGCAGCCTCGGGTGCGCGCTCAACCTGCCGCACAGAATTGGTGGGACGATCGGGGAGCGACAGACCATGGGAATTGACTCGTGAGGAGTCCACGAAACGCGGTGGACGCGCTGCCGGACTGGAGCTTGAGTAGGCGACACTTGTCATGCGTAGATGCTGGACGAGATGGCTGCCCGGGGACAGGGAACTGACTCACGGCGTAACAAAAGAGGCGTGTGCTGCATCACAGTGCTGAAAACAAAAAGGCGCGAGGGTCGCCTCCGTAGGGGGCGAACCGTCGCGCCTTCAACTGCCGGGGCCGTGAGCCTCGATCGTCAAGGTGGATCGTCGAGCGATCCAAATGTCCTGGAGCTTGGTCGAATCTGATGCAGCGATCTGTCCGGGCCCACAAACGGCCGCAGACGCCATCGCAAATATGCACCTCGTGCCTCCAATCGCAAGAGGCCGCATGCGAGCCCGACTGCTACAGCATCAAAAAATCCAGTTGTGCCCGCTGTTTCTGTGATACATAACACGAAATACTGGACTTCATGACGGACAATTTACACTGCATGTCCCGTGCTCGGCTGTTGTAACCGGCGTCTATCGTGTGTCCGGGCTGCTACACGACCTTGGTCAGCAGCTCCAGCCGGTGCCGCAAGTCACCAAGTGTCTTCGACTTGAACGCTCCCTTCGTTTCCTCGAGCACACTGATCGTTTCCTCCACCGCCGCCTGAAGCTGTGCACCCCGAGGGCAGTTGATGAGCTGGCAGGGGTGCGCCCGGGTCTGCGACTGGCCTGCGAGCGCCCGCCCGAGCTGCTCCAGATCGGTGAGCGACCCCATCACGTTGCGCAGTGTGAGCGCCAGAAACGTGTCGACGCCCGCCTTCGGATCGGCCCCACCCGGGATCTGCGGCAGCGTTTCCAGATCCTGCCGGTATTCCCGAAGCCGAGACTCCGCGCTCTGCATCGCCTGATAGGAACGGAACCGCGCAATGGCGCTCTGCACGCGTCGCAGCAGCTCGGGGAAGTGCACCGGCTTGACGAGGTATGCCGCCACCGGCAGCTCGATGCACGCCACGGCCGATCGCACCGACGGGAAACCCGTGATGATGATGATCGGCAACCCGCCACTCACGACCGCCACCTGCTGCACGAGATCCAGGTCGGCGTTGCCCGGCATCTCGAGATCGGTGATGAGCAGGTCGAACGGGGCGGCGGTGATGGCGGCCAGGGCGGACGGCGCATCCTCCACGGTTTCCACCGTGTAGCCCTCCCGACGCAGCAGCTCCGCCGTGCTGGCGAGAAAGGTCGGCTCGTCGTCGGCGATCAGAATACGTCCACGGCTCATCGCAGGGCCCCGGTATCGATTGGTGTCATGGGCAGTCGAATCTCGAATTCGGTTCCGCGTCCCGGACGGTCGCGCACGGTGATGCGACCACCGACGGCCAGCACGGACTGACGAACGAGCGCGAGCCCGATGCCCATGCCCCCCGTCTTGAGTGTGCGATCCTTCGTGCTGAAGAACGGTTCGAAGATACGCTGGCGTATCTCCTCCGGGATCCCGCTCCCCTCATCGCACACCGTGATGATGCATTCGTACCCCTCGTGCACCGCCGTGACTTCGACGATTCCACCATCGGGTGAGGCGTCGACGGCGTTCTGTACCAGGTTGTACAACGTCTGCCGGATCAGCGCATCCGGCACCGGCACCAGCGATGGCGCCTTGCTGACATCGGTGGTGATGCGCACCGTACGCGTGCGGTTGACTTGTCCGAGAAATGCGACCGCGTCGCTGATGGCGAGAATCACGGATGATTCCGATGCCATCGACTGGTCGGGACGATACGTCTCGTAGAGCTGTCGCGTCACGGATGCGATGCGCCCGATTTCCCGGTCGATCGCGCCGACGAAATGATAATGCGGATGATCGGTCGGAATGGCGCCGCGCACCAGCAGAAAGGCGTTCTGGATCCCTGCGAGTGGATTATTGATCTCGTGTGCGACGCGTGCGGCGATCTGCCCCATGGTGGTGAGCGCCCCGATCTCGCGCAACGACACCTCGGCGCGCTTGCGGTCCGTAAGATCGCGTCCCTCGGCGAGCACCTGCATGACCCGCCCTTCACCGTCGAGGATGGGCTTGACCGTGAAGTCGATGATGACGGTGCGCCGGTCCGACCGGTCGGATGCGAGCGTTGCCTCGAATCGCGACGTGGCCGCTTCCGGGTTCACGACACCGCTCGTGCCGTCAGTCGTGATGTCGCTCGCGCCCGCACCCACGCCTGCACCTGCGACCGCGCGCGCGAACGCATCACGCACCTGCTGCGCCGTCGCGGACTTCGTGTCCCACCAGAGCGCTTCCCAGAGCAGCTGGCCACGCAACGCACCAGACGGCACGTCGGCCAGTTCTTCGGCCGCGTGGTTGGCCTCGAGAATGCGGCCATCGAGGTCGAGCAGCAGCTGCAGGTGGTAGGCGCTGTCGAAGATGGCGCGGAAGCGTCGCCCGCCGGCCTCGAGCGCGGCATCGGCGCGCGCACGATCCGTGACGTCGCCGGAGATGCCGAGCAGTCGTGATGCACGATTGTCTTCCGTGCGTTCGATGACGCGGCCTCGATCGACGATGGTGTGCCAGCTGCCATCAGCCGCGCGCACCCGGTATTCGATTTCGAGTGCGTCGGTGCGCCCGGCCAGATGCGCCGCGACGGCATCGGCGACGCGCGCGGCATCGTGCTCGTGCACCAGCGCGGTCCATCGCTCCTGCGGCCCGTTCACCTGCGCGGGATCGTAGCCGAGGTGCCGGAGCACCGCCTCGCTGCGATGGAGTTGCCGGCGGAGTACGTCCCACTCCCACACGCCATCGGTCGCGCGTTCGATCGCGCGCTGCATGCGCGCCATGCCCTGCGTGCTCGCCTGCTCCCAGTTCTTCCGCGCCAGCCACAGGATGCACGACAGCAACGTCGTGACCGCGAGCCCGAGGACGAGCACGAGAGTGTTCACCGAGAGTGCCGACGTCGAAAAGTCGACGGTGCGCCAGACCAGCACCGCCACGATGGTGCCGGCGCCGGCCACCGCACCGGCGGACCATCGCGTCGGGACAAAGGCCCGCGCCGGACGATCGCCCGCTTCGCCGCGGTTCACGTCTCGTCCGGGCGTACCCACTGACGCACGACCGGCGGATCGAAGGATCCCAGCGCATCGATCATGCGACCGGCATCGTCCTGCATCACGAGCCATGCGCGCGGGCTGCCACGCAGGAATCCCTCGGCGCCCAGATGATCGAGCAGCGCGACCAGCGGTTGCCAGAACCCGGCGACGTCGAACAATCCCACGGGCTTCCGGTGCACGCCAAGCCCGGCCCAGGTGAACGTCTCGAAGAACTCCTCGAGCGTCCCGATGCCACCGGGCAGCGCGACGAAGGCATCCGACATGTCGGCCAGCATCGCCTTGCGCGTGTGCATCGAGTCGACCACGTGCAGCCGGGTGAGCCCCTGGTGTGCGGCCTCTCGTTCGACGAGTGCGTGCGGCATCACGCCGACCACCTCGCCGCCGGCGTCGAGTGCCGCGTCGGCGAGCGCGCCCATGAGACCGACGCGTCCTCCACCGTACGCGACGGCGATTCCGCGTTCCGCGACGGCATGGCCGAAGGCGCGTGCCGCGGCGAGATATTCGGGACGCACGCCGTCATTGGACGCGCAGTAGACGCACAGCCGTTGCAGGGTCGTGGGCATGGTTCAAGTCTAGCCACCGTCGGCCGTACGCAGCGTTCGCAACCGGGAGACCGTGCCCCAGAGCAGCGGCGCTGTCACCAGCGGGCCGGCGCAGGCCGCGAGCATCGCAAGCACGGCGGGCGGGGTCAACATCCCCGCGCGCTGCAGGGCCGGCCAGGTCCACCACACGGCCTGACCGAGCGTGAGCAGCGCGTCGGCGGTTACCACCGTTGCCGCCATGGTCGCGAGTCGAGTGTCGCCACGCCGGTCGCCATGGCGGTGTAACTGCCGGAGCAGGAGCAGCAACCCGACGTCGAACACGACCCAGGCGACGTGCACTGCGCGTGAGGGGAACCAGGGATCGGTGGGCCAGAGCGCGAGCGCGATGGTCCACGGAATCAGCAGTAACGTCAGCCCGCGCAGCAGCGGCCGTGGCCCGCGCAGCGCCGTGTGCACCGCGAATCGCACCAGCGAACCGCCCGCGAAGGCGCGCAGTCCATCGAGCATGGCGATCCAGCCCGGCAGCTCACGCGGGTACACGAGGTAGATCGGCGCCCACGAATCGGGACGAAGCTTTCGCTTGAACGCCGACAGGCCACGGAAGTTGAACAGCGGACGGGATATCGCACGGGCGACCCGGAGCCATCCACTCACGTCGCCCGCGAGTGGCGCCAGTCCGAGCGACGCCCAGCGCACACTGTCCGCGGCGAGATGTCGCATGCCGTGGTCGACCAGCAGCTCCGAGGTGCCGTTGGGCGCTGCCGGGTCGCGCAGCAGATGCTCGAACAGCCAGCCGCCGCGCTCCGGCACCGGTGCGAGCGACAGGAACGCCACAGGGTGCGCATCTCGTTCGGCTACGAACAACACTCGCTGTGCCAGATGCTCCAGTGGCGCAACGTCGACGAGAAAGCCCATGCGAGGCATGGGCCGCGCAGCGAACCATCGCCTGATGATGCGTTCGAGCCCTTCGCGAAACCGGGGCTCGACGGCTTGTGCGTCGGCGACCCTCCGGACGCGCACTCCCTTTGCCCGTGCGCGTCGCAGTTGCTCGCGCAGCGATCGATGGGCAGCGATGTGGGTGGCCCAACCCTGCGGATCCCAGACGGGCTGCTCTCCGATGAGGGTGCGGCGGAATCGCGGTGACGAGGCAAGAATGCCTTCCGTCGCGAAGAACGAGGCGCGGCGCCCAGCGGCCCGCGCGCTGTCGACGAAACCCTCGGCCACTGCAATCGCGTCGCCCGCCGACGCGACCGGCTCTCCGGCCGCGACCCAGGCACCACGGGTGCGCGCGAACGCAACGAGCCCACGATCGCCATCGAACCAGTGCGACATGCCGCGCGACAGCGCCTGAAACGCGGTGCTGGTACGACCGTGCTGCAGCACCAGCGCCAGCGCGCGCTCATCGTCCCGCACAGGAGTGGCGCCTGCTACGCGGCGGCGACCGGATCCGGCAGAGGGTCGCGCTCGAAGATCACGGTCATGCGGTCACCCTCCTGCGAGAGCATGCCGGGCCGCCAGCCCATGCGACTCCGCTCATTGAGCAGGTCGGTGAGGGCATCCTCGTCGTCGCGCACGTGCCGCGTCAGACGCACGATTACCACCTGATATTCCTTCATGAGGCGAAGGTAGCGATGGCCGCCGATCGGGCGCTACCTTCGTCCGCATGTCCATTGCGCAGGATTCCAGGTTCCCGACGCTCACGGTCGTTGAGCATCCGCTCGTCCGGCACAAGGTGACGCTGCTGCGCGACCGGGCCACGCCGACGAAGCAGTTCAAGGAGCTCGTCGACGAGATCGCCATGTTCATGGCCTACGAGGCGACCCGCGACCTGGCACTGGATCCGGTGTCGGTGAACACGCCACTCGAGAGCACGACGGGATGGGCCGTCCGGGGCAAGAAGCTCACGCTCGTCCCGATCCTCCGTGCCGGGCTCGGCATGGTCGAGGGCATTCTCCGCCTGATGCCATCGGCACGCGTCGGGCACATCGGCCTGTACCGCGATCACGATACGCTCGAGCCGGTGGACTACTACTTCAAGGTGCCGGCGGACGCGAGCGAACGCGACTTCCTGCTCCTCGATCCGATGCTTGCCACGGGCGGCAGCGCATCCGCCGCGGTGGCATCACTCAAGCGGGCCGGCGCCCAGCGCATCCGCTTCCTGTGCCTGGTGGCCGCCCCGGAAGGCGTCGAACGCCTGGCGCGTGAACATCCGGATGTCAGCGTGCTGACGGCATCACTCGACCGCGAGCTCAACGCCCAGGGCTACATCCTGCCAGGCCTCGGGGATGCGGGAGACCGGCTGTTCGGAACGCGATAAAGCAGAAGCGGAACGGCAGAGGCGGAACGGCAGAAGCCGGGAAGAGGGCGACCGGCAGCGTGCCCGGTCGCCCTCTTCTGATTCTCACCCTCGGCTTCTGCTTTTCCGGCTTCTGCTTTATCGCTTCTGCCGTTCCGCTTCTGCCCTTCTTACGGGAACCACTCCCGAGGCGACTGCTGCTGCTGTTCGGCGGCTTCCACGACCCAGGCCTGGGCGGCCGGCTCCGTGATCTCGTCGGGGACGCGATCGAACCACTGCTGGGCCAGTGCACCGTCGCCGATGCGGCGCCACAGCTCGCCCACGAGGTACGTCAGCACCGCGCGCTCCTCCTGCGGGACGCTGTCGAACGACGCCAGCGCCTCGGCGAACCGCCACGCGGCCTTCCGGCGATAGTAGCGTTCCGCCTCCGAGTCGCGCTCGTCGACACAGCACCAGGCGGCGCGGAGGTAGAGGTCGGCCAGGTAGCGTGGGTCGCTGCCCTGCCAGTCCGCGGTCTTGGCCGCGTGCTCGTACTTGAGCGAGCCTGACGGCAGTTCGCGCTTGAGCGCGGGCGCGAGCTCGCACCAGACGTTTTCCCGGATCCGGTCACTTGGATCCACGTCCGTGCCGAAATCGCGTTCGACGCCCGCGTACCCGCAGTTCGCGCACATGTGCACGAAGTAGGGCAGCGGTTGCATGCCGGCGGCGCGTTCGTGAAAATCGGTGCGCTTTCCGCCGAAGGCGTTGGTCGCAACGACAGTCTGGGAACGGAACGCGTTCTCGCAGACAGGGCAGGTGAGTTCGATGAGGTGCAGCGTGGTCATGATCATTCCGAGGTCGGGGCTCGGTTGTCAGTATCGACCACACCGAGTCGAAAGTTGACGCGTGTCTGGCCCCGACCGTCACACCGCGGTCCTCTTCTCTCTTGTTGCACCCGCGAGGGACGGCTATCTTGCCGCGTCTTGATCGGCGAGCACCACCGGCGACGCGCATATGGCGACGCGATGGTGTCTGATGGTGTATGATCGCGCCGGCTTCCCCGCCCGGGTCGTTGATGTTGATCAATCTGCTGCCTGACTTTCTCGCCATCCTGAATGCCGCCGACCGCGTGTCGGCGTACCATGAGTATTTCGAGCGGCACCGGCCGCTCCTCACGGCGTACTGGGACAACTACGTCGTCGAACCGTCCGGGCCTCATTTCGAGGACATCGTCCGGACCACGGTCACCGCGGGCCGCGATGACCTCCACGCCCTGCTGGCCCGCGTCGACGTCGTGACGCTCGCGGCACAGGCCGAGCGCAAGGTGCGCGCGCTGTTGCAGCCGGACGCACCGTGTGACGTCGTACTCATGGTGGGTGTCGGCGCCGCGAATGCCGGTGAGCTGGTGGTGAACGGCCGCGGCATTGCATTCGTCTGCCTCGAACATTTCACCGGCGTGGCGAACCCCGACACGCAGGGCCTCGGCCTGGACCCGGAGCTCATTCCGCTCTGGCTCGCGCATGAACTCACGCATACGGTCCGCTACACGTCGCCCACGAGCCGCAGCGAGATGCGCGACCTCGTGGCGGAAGCGGACGGGTACTACTCCTATTGGGAGACGGGTCGGCGTGCGACGCTGCGCGAGCTGCTGGTGAACGAGGGTCTCGCCGTGCAGGTCTCCAAGGCCATCAGCCCCGGACACGCGGCGTGGGAGTATTTCGGATTCGGCCGCAAGCAGTACGCGCGCGTGCGTGAACTCGAACCCATGCTGGTGCGCGGCGCAAACCCGCAGCTCGAGCGCGCGGGGCTCGGTCTTCGCCTGCGTTACCTGTCGGGCGGCATGAGCGATGAGGCCCGTACGGTCGATCGCATCGTCATGCCCGATCGCGCCGGCTACTTCCTCGGTGCCCGGATGGTGGAGGCGGCCATCCAGATCCATGGCCACGCGTGGGCCGTGCGCGCGAGTGCGCACGAGATTGCGACGGCCTCGGTGCCTGTCGTCGAACCGCACCGGCTGACCATCGTCAGCTGAAGGTCGGTGAACCGCAGTTCAGAGTCAGCCCGTGATCGGCTGATCATCTGCCAGACTGTCCCACGACTGGTCACCACGTGCCGCGTCGCACATTTCGGTATTTGTTCGGCACGCATCCTGCCATTTCTCATCGTGTCCGGCATAGATCAGTAGCGGATCCGACACATACAGGAGTTGCCACGATGCCCATGAGCAAGCGCAAGAACGCTCCCGAAAAGACCACGTCGAACAACACCACGTCGACCAATGGGACCCCGACCGACGCCGAAAAGAACCCTGATGAATGGGTCACCGGTGACGAGAGCATGACGGGGCCGCAGGCTTCGTATCTGCGCACGCTGGCGCAGGAGGCGGGCGAGGAGTTCGACGACACGCTGACGAAGGCGGAAGCGTCGAAGAAGATCGAGGAGCTGCAGGAGAAGACGGGGCGCGGGCGCGATCACTGATCGCAACCGCAGCTCCGGCCGCACTAGACGATCTGGTGCGCGGCGCGGGCTTCCACGTACTCGATGAGTCGGCCGGATTGCCGGTAGACGAATGCAATGCGCCGGGAGAATGCCACGGCATGTACAGGTGGACAGACGATCGTGGACCCCTCGGCGCGCTCGGCCTCGATGACGTCCTCGATCGTTCCATCATGCGCGTCGAGTTCATAGCACGCGTGGTCGAGGCCACCTCCACGTCGCAACCGACTCGCCAGGGGCGAACTCTCGACGTCGTGCAGCGGAACGATGGTTTCCCACAGGTCACCCAGTCGGCGATCGCGGAAGAACTGCACGACAACCCGTTGGACCGGGTCCTCGATCGGCCCGGTCACTTCCGCGAGTGACTCGTTGGCGAACAGTCGCCGCACGGTCTCCAGATCGCGTCCGACAACCCCGAGATGATGCAGGTGCATGATTACCGAGCGCTCCGGTGAGCCGAGGAGTGTGAGGGTGCCGCAAGGGCAGGACTGATGGGCTGCCGGTCAGGCGAGACTACGAGTTCCACGCAACGTGCGCCGGGAGGCCCATGTCGCTGATGGCCCGATGCTCGAACACGTTATCCGCGCATTCCTGAAAACCGCTGCGAACGAGAAATTCGCGCATCGGCTGGTTTCGCGGTCCTTCGACGAACGGTGCGCGCAGCCGAGTGGCGCCGGCAGATTGCACGGCGACGCGCACCCCGTAGAGCATTGCGTCTTCGACACCGCGGCCGAGCGCCCGACAACTGAGAAGCAAGGTGTCGAGGTGGCATTCGTCCGGCGCATCGCCGGGTAGCAGGACGCAGACGCCGACCAGCCCATACGTGCCGAACCGGTCGTGCGCACGGATCACGTGCACGCGCGCGTCCTGGCCCAGCGCCTGGATCTCGGTGAGCGTGCGTCGCTTGAGCGACAGGTTGAACTGATTGGTCTTCTGCGTCAGTTGCGCCACGCGCGGCAGATCGCTGGCCTCGGCCAGCCGCATCTCCACACCGAGGCCCAGCGACGCGAGATAGGACACCATGCCACCCGACGCCGCGGAAACGTCCTGTCGCAATCGTTCCTGCCGAACCATCGTCGTGCGCTCGACATCCTCGGACGTCACCGCCGCCGTATCGAAGCACCACAGTCGCGAGAGCGTGTGGACGTACTCCGATGCCTCGGTGGGCAGCGGCACCACGATGACGCCGGGCGCATTTGTCTCGACTTCGAGACGGTTCGCCGGATCGTCGTCGACGAACACGAGCGCGTCGAGCCCCAGGCCCAACTCGGCGGCCAGTGCGCGCAGGTTCTGCGATTTCGGTTCCCAGTTGACCCGCGCCGCCGCGAAATCGTTGCGCTGCAGTACCATGTCCGGGTGGCGATCGAACATTTCCCAGACGTCGCGTTCCGTGTTGCGGCTGACGAGTGCGAGCAACACCCCGCGCTGCTTCAATGCGAGGACATGCTGCTGAAAAAGGTGGAAGGCGCGGCCGGGATGATCCGGCCCGAGCAGCACGCCGTCGACGCCGTCTTCGCCGACGATGCCGCCCCACAGCACGCCGTCCGCATCGAGCGCCAGCACCTTGGCCGGCGCCTTCACGCGACGGCGCAATTCGCGTGCGATCTCGATGCCCAGCTCCCGGTACACCGCGTCGGAGTACGGCGCGCGTGCAATCACTTCCATGCCGTTGCTTCGCGCCCCATCGATGCCGAGCCGCTCGACGACAGCGGCAAAATCGAGCAGGGTAATTCCGTCGATCTCCGAGAGTCGCGACTGCCACTCCGCGCGACATCGTTCCACCGTTGCTCGGTCGACGCCGAAGAACGGTGAGACGGCCGGCGGCAACGTGCCGACGACGAGCGTGCCCGGCATGCGCTCGGCGAACTGCGCGATCGCATCCAGTACGTCGAGCATGGCATGGTCTCGCGTTCCTTCCGGCCCGGCCAATACATCTTCCGGACGCACCAACACCAGGTTCACGCCAGTGTGATTGTTCGCGAATGCGCTGTCGGACGACAACAGTGTTTGCGGCACCTGATCGAAGCCGGCGAACTCGATCCCAGTCGATATACCGAAGGCGTCGCTCCACGGTTTGAGTGACGCCGACAGCGGCTCCGCCGTAAAGGTCGCGGCGATGACGACCCTGCATGAGAGCGTGCCGGCGACCGCTGCATTTGATCGTGCGAACAATCGTGCGGCAAGGCTACTGCTGACCACTGCATGGTCCATCAGCGGCAGCAACTCCGCATTGTCCGGCAGACCCAGCAACAGCGCGGACTGTGACTGAACCGAGGGTATCGGTAGTGCTGCTGGTAGCGCACTCGATGTTGCACCTGCCGTGGCAGTGGGCAGTGCAGCCGACGAGAGACGCACGCGGCCGACTACACTGCGGATGTCCGCCATCGATCGCATGCAGAATCGTTCGGCGTCCGGCACGACGATGTGCAATTGCTGCTGCAGGGCGCTGGCGATGCTCATCTGCGCCAGCGAATCCCATTCGTCGCAATCATCGGCCGACAGATCGTGGGTCACCTCGTCCGGCTTGAGATAGAGCGCTGCCGCGACGATCTCGCGAATGACGCGCTCCTCGTCGGTGGGCAGGGCCTGAGTACTCGAGGCCTGTGCGGCCGTTTCGAACCGCATCCTTCGGAACTGCGCGGGGTTGCCGCCCCACACCTCACCGGCGCCGACCACCGTGAACGCCGTCACCACGCTCAGGGGCTCGATGATCGCATCGGCTCCGATGCGGACGCCGAGGTCGACCCGTGAGCCGCCGGCGACGACCGTGCGAGCTCCGATCGACACCGGCGCCGTGACGTAGAGGCGGTCGCCGTCGGCAGTCGTGGTAATCGAGTGCGCGAGCACCACGCTCTCAGCGCCCAGGACGACGTCATCGCCGATCTCGATCAGGTCCGCATCGTAGACGAAGCCGAACAGGAAGCTGCGCGACCCAAGCCGGAGGCGCGGCGCAGCACCCCAGAGCAACAACTGACGCAGGCCATCGACATAGATGAAGGACTGAGCGAGCGGCAGTCTCCACACCAAATGCTGACGCATGTAGCTCAGCATGATCATGTAGAACTGGGCACGGCTCTCGCGCTCGCTGACACGAGCGGGTTTTCCGTAACCGAGAAACTTCTGCCACCCCCGAAGTTCGAGGGCGCAGATGCCGAGGAACAGGAGGAGCCACACGAGATAGAGCACAGGCGCGGCGATGACGCGCCCGACCCAGACCGGTGTCGTGTGGAGCCCGAGGCCCACCTCGACCCCATACACGATGCCTGCCAGTCCAGCCGCTGCGAGGGTCAACGGCATGCTGATGAAGAGCAAGCTGCTGACGACTGTTACGACAACCGATTGACGGCGTCCCATGACCACGGCTCCTGGCATTGCATTGTCATGGTCACGCCGCGACCTGCGCGTACCGACTTCGATGGTAACGGATACCACCGAGATCAAGGAAGCACACGGCGACAAGAGCGCCAGTGGCGGGGCGGAAGCCCGACCGTGCGCGAAGAGGTTCGATTCGCTCCCGATGGTCCGTTGCGCTGTGTGGTATGTTCTGCCGGACCTCCGCACTCAATCCCGTTGCGCTGGTATACGCCTGACCTGCGGCTTGCCCATCCCATAATCGCTGTGCAATCCGCTCAATCTGCCGGCGCCGATGCGCCGGCACCCTTGTCCGCGATCGAAGACTGTCTCGTCCCGTTCTGCAAAGGGCCGCATCAGTTCCTGCTGGATCGCGCGCGCACGCATGGCCCGGTGGCGCTGTACCGACTCAACGACGAAGTGTTTGCGTCGGTGAGTGACCCGGCCATCGCGCACTTCGTGCTCCAGTCCGGCATGGACGATTTCGAGAAGGGCCCGATTCTCGACGTCGTCAGGGCGATCTTTGGCTACGGCATCTTCTCTGCCGATCGCGATGACTGGACCATGCAGGCCAAGGCGATCGCACCCATGTTCGCGCGTCACCGCCTGCGGCAGTTGGGTGACATGATCCACGCGCACACCGACCGGCAGCTCGATCGCTGGCGAAGCACCGGCGACGCTGGGGATGCGACCGTGATGATCGCGCTCAAGCGGCTCGCATTCGACGTGGTCGCGATCAGCCTGCTCAGCCTGCACGATGAGGGGCACCGCGCAGCGCTGTTCGATGCCCTGTATCATCTCGATCGCCTGCCGATGGTCTCCGTCGGCTATCTCGGCAAGCTTCTGCCACTCCAGCAACTGGCGGGCGTCGTCTCGAGTGCGCCCGGCACGTCGACGGCGCGATTGGCAGAGACGAATGCGATCGTGTACGCCATCGTTGACCAGCGATTGGCGGCGACCGAGCAGGCGGACGACGTGATCGGCGCGCTGCTGGCGAGTCCAGCGATCAGCGCATTGCCGCTGGAACGCCGCCGGCTGCTGCTGCGCGACGAGATCGTGTCGATGCTCACGGCAGGCTACGCGAGCACCGGCGAGTCGATGTTCTGGGCGCTCTATCACTTGGCACGGCACCCCGATGTGCAGGGCCGTGCACGCGCGGAAGTCCTGACGGTGGACGGCCCGCTGACCGAGCCGCCGCCATACCTCGCCGCCGTGATCAACGAGAGCCTGCGGCTTTACCCAGCGGCGTGGTACATGGGCCGCACCACGCGCAAGCCGATGCAGCTTGGCGGTGTGGAGATCCCGGTCGGGACGCAGGTGCTGTGCAGTCCATTCATTCTGCACCGCCAGCCGGAGCTGTGGCCCGACCCGCACACGTTCTCACCGGAACGTTTCCTCCCGGGCGCAACGATTATCCCGCGCAGCTTCATGCCGTTCGGGACCGGCGCACGCGGGTGTGTCGGCCGGGCGCTGGCGATGATGGAGATCACGTCGCTGCTCTCCGGCGTCCTTACCGCATTCGAACTCGAGATGGCCGAGGCTCCTCCGACCGTCACGCTGAAGGGGACGTTCTCGCTGCAGCCGCGCGAGCGAATAAGCCTGCGATTCCGGACACGATCGTGAGCGACGTGAGCACCGACGTCGGGCCGCTGATCTTTCTGCTCGGATCACAACGGTCCGGCACGACATGGCTTCATCTGCAACTCGCGCGCTCGGGCCGCTTCCGGTTCGTGTCGGCCGCCGATGTGTGTGAAGGCGAAGAACTCGCCGTCGGCACACGCGGCATCGACTCCATTCCGGCTGGCCCCGACACGCCCGAGGAGTACGGGCTGATCATCAACGCCGGCGGATTGCGCTACGACGATCCCGACACCACCGAGGCGACGCTGCCGCGATTGCGCGCGCTGATCGCACGCAAGGCCGAGCGCGAGGGACGCGACCGTCCGTTGTTGCTCAAGTCGCCGCCGGACTATCCCGGAGGCATCGGGTTGCTGCGCACCGCGTTTCCCGACGCGCACTTCGTCGCAATCCAGCGGCATCCGCTGCGCACGCTGCAGTCGCAGGTCCGCGCGTGGCGTCAGCTCGTGATGGAGCGGCAGCCGTATCTCGACCAGGTCGATCGCGGCTACCGCGCGTTCATGGATGACCAAAAGCGTCGGCTGCAGCTCGGGCTGCTGATGCACTCGCGCGCGGGCATCGTGCGCCTCGCCGACAGCATCCTGCGTGCGCAGCTCGGCTTCATGGCGCTGCAGGATACATGGCCCGGCGACAACATCCTGACGATCCGCTACGAAGACCTGTGTGCGGACCAGGACGGAGGGTTTGCGCGGCTCGCCACGTTCCTCGGCATGGATCTGCCTGCACCGGCAGATGCACCGGCGCCGCGCGACGAGCCGATCACCGCGGACGTCGCGGAGGTGTTCGAGGAGCGCCGCCTTGCATTCGCGCCGTTCCTACATCGGTTCGGCTACGAGAGTGCGTCGTGACGACATCACCGGTCACGCCACCGATCACGCCGGGACGGCTGCTGCAGCAGCGTGCAGCGAAACGTCCGGACGACGTCATCTTCATTCACCTCACCAAGGACCTCGCCGATGCGCAGGAGGTCCGCTACGGGGAGCTTTACGCCCGCGCATCGGCGATCGCGGCCCGGCTGATCGCACTCGGGCTGCAGCAGCGTCCCGTGCTGCTGGTCTACCCTCCGGGACCGGCGTTCGCGGATGCGTTCTTCGGGGCGTTGCTTGCGGGAGCGATCGCCGTGCCCGTGCCGGTGCCCCAGTTCGCCGCGCAGTACGAGCGCCTGATGCGCGTCGCGATCGACTGTGAACCGGGCGCGATGCTGACGACGAGTGTGTTGCTCGAATCGCTCGCCCCGCGATTCGACGCGAACGCGCAGCTGGTGGCGTGCCCCTGGCTGGCCACCGACACGCCGGACGCTACCGCTTCGGCCACCTCTCCGATCGAGCTGCCGGACGTCTCGCGCGATGCCGTCGCACTCCTGCAGTACACGTCCGGGTCCACGGCGGAACCGCGCGGCGTCGTCATCACGCACGACAACATTGCGCACAACGTGACGACGATCATTCGCGACCTCCCCGTGTACCCGGGGCCGAGCGTCTCGTGGGCGCCGCACTTTCACGACATGGGGCTGATCGCCGGGATCGTCACGCCGATCTACTGCGACCGCCCGGCCGTGCTGATGTCGCCGCTGGCATTCCTGCAGCGGCCGCTCCGATGGCTCGAAGCGATCACGCACTATCGCGCGACGACCAGTGGCGCGCCGAATTTCGCCTACGCGCTGTGCGTACGCGCGGCGGCCACCGCTGACCTCTCGGGCCTCGATCTCAGCTCGTGGCAGACCGCGTACTGCAGCGCCGAGCCGGTGCGCCCCTCGACATTGGCGGCGTTCGCCGAATGCTTCGCGCCGTACGGACTTCGTCCCGAGGCGCTGACGCCCTCCTACGGCATGGCCGAGGCGACGTTGCTGCTGACCAGCAAGCGAATCGGTACCCTGCACACCGTGCATCGTCTGTCCCGGGCCGCACTGGAGTCCGGCCATGCCGTCCTGTCATCCGAGCCGACCGCACTGCACCTGACGGGGAGTGGCTTCCCCATCACCGCGACCGACGTGCGCATCGTCGATCCCGCGACGGGTGTCGAACGCCCGCGTGGCGGGCTCGGTGAAGTGTGGGTGTCGGGCCCGGGGGTGGCACGCGGCTATTGGCGGTCGAGGGACGCCGCGTCCTTCGACGCGTTTCTCTCCGGCAGCAATGCCGGTCCGTTCCTGCGCACTGGTGACCTTGGCTTCCTCAGCGACGCCGGCGAGCTGGTATTCGTCGACCGGCTGAAGGACCTGATCATCGTGAACGGGCAGAACTTCATTTGCCATGACCTCGAACTGTCGGCGGGCAGCAGTCATCCACTGCTGTCGCCCGAAGCCTGCGTTGCCTTCGGCATCGATGGCGGCGACAAGCCGCACATCATGATCATCGCCGAACTGCCATCCGGGGAGGTCGCCCGTGCGGGCGAAGTGGCAGCAGCCGTACGCGCCGCCATGTTCAGCCGCCACGGCGTCCCGGCCCATACCATCACGTTCGTCCCGCCACGCAAGCTCAGTCGCACGACCAGCGGCAAGCTGCAGCGGCGCGCAAGCGCCACGCGCCTGATCGCCGGCGACCTCCGTGTTCTCGCGCAGCACGGCGAACCGTTACCGCAACCGTTACCGCAACCGCACGTTCCTTCCCTGCCTGTGACCACGTCATGACCGCCACCGCTGAAACCTTCCGGGCCGCCGGCCCGGATGAACGCATTCGACTCGTCGAAGACCTGATCACCACGTCGGTGAAGGAATCGCTCGCCGGCCAGCAGGTCTCGCTCGACGGCGGGACGCACCTGTCCGACCTCGCGATCGACTCGATCCATCTGGTCGAGATGAAGTTCGCGCTCGATCAACTCGTCGGCGTCGAGCTCGACGTCAATCTCTTCATTGCCAACCCGACCGTGCACGAACTCGCCGTGAACGTCGCGGCCGCCGCTCCGTAGCGGCCGCCGCGTAGCGACGAGGACTGTCGTGTCAGGCGTCTGCTCAAGCGTATGCTGGTTCGGCTATCCGCTGCGCAGCCATACCGTGCCCTCGTTGCCGGTGGTGGCGGCCCTGGTGCAAGCGGGCGTCGACGTGACGTTTCACACGACGCCGGCGTTTCGCGCGATGGTCGAACCGACCGGTGCACGCGTCGCCGAGTACCCGGCGTCCTTTGCAAGACTCAGTGGGAATTCGAACGATCTCCAGGCGCACGTGCGTCGACTCGCGGAGATCAACGACACCGTTGCGCCGTCGCTGGCGTCGGGGCCGCACGCGGACCTGGTCGTCCATGATGCATCCGCCGCGTGGGGTCGCGCCGTCGCGCATCGGTGGGGAAGGCCTACGGCGGTGTCGGTCACCACGTTCGTGTTCACGCGGTCGATGCTGCGGATGATCGGCGACACGGCGTGGATGACGGATGCGGACGTCGACACCCTCGCCACGACCGGCGATCTCAAGGTCGTCTACACCTCGAGGGTGTTCCAACCGGCGGGCGCCTTCCTCGACGACTCGCATCTGTTCGTCGGGCCGCTCCTGGAGCACAGACGACGCGATGGCGCCCGTGTTGCGCCGGAGGGTTCGCGGCCGCTGGCGTACGTCTCGCTGGGCACGATCTACAACCAGAACGTCAGCATGCTGCGCGCGCTCGCGGCGCGGCTGTCGGACGCGGGATGGCAGGTCGTGGTGTCGCTGGGATCGGAAGCGGCCACGGCCGGCGGCGAATGGCCACCGCATGTGCGCGCGTTCGGGTTCATCGACCAGCTCTCGGTGCTCGAACACGCACGACTCGTCGTGTCACACGGCGGCCTGCAGACCGTGACGGAGTCGCTCGCGCAGGGCGTGCCGCTGATCGTCATCCCGCAGGATGTCGACCAACACCTCGTGGGTCAGCGTGCGGCCGGATTGGGTGCGGCCATCAAGCTCGACGAGAAGACACCGGGCATGGACACATTCGACGCGGCCGTCGGGCGTATCGCCGCAGAAGGGGAGCGCTTCGCTGCCGCCGCCGCCGCGATCGGTCGAAGTTTCGGTGACGGCGTGCCGCTGGCGGCGGCAGTGCAACGGATGATCGGCCTGGCAGCGACCGCGTCGCGTTCGGCCTGACGTGCACCACACCGCCCCGTCATGTCATCATTCCTCGTTACGACGGCTTACCGCGGCGCGCCCCCGGCCATTGCGTCCGCGTACGTGCCGATCAGACCCTGATCGAGCGGCGGGCATGTGATGCCGGTGCCGGCCAGCGCGGCTCGCAGTCGCGACGCGTCGAACTGCATCGAGAAGATGTTCGACTCGTGGAGGCCGCGCTTCGAATCCGCGCTTGCACCCATCACCAGCGGCATGAACTCGCGATGCGCCGGCAGCACCCCGCGCAGCCGCTCGTGCCACGCGGCGGACGACACGAGCTCGATCGGGTACCCGTGCCGCTGCATGCCGCGCACGAATTCACCCCACGTGATCGGCGTTTCGGTGACGGTGTGATAGTATCCGCCCGCGTGCTCCGGTGCCATAACGATCGCGGCCATTGCCGAGGCCGCGAAGTCGACGGGCGTGATGTGCATGAGAAAATCGAGGTCCTGCGCCGCGCCCATGGCGAGACACGCGCGCACGTTGAGCGTCAGCACGTCGTCGTGCTTGCTGCGGCCGGTGCGGGCGTCGCCCCACAGCAGCCCGAGACGATGCGTCGTCACGCTCCAGCCGCGTGCACTCGCGAGATCACCCACGCGCTCCGCGATCCACTTCGACGCCGGATACCCGCGGCGGAATCCGTCGCCGTCGCCGACGAGCGGTTCCTCGAATACGCGCGGCACACCGGAGTACGAGGACGCGTTGAACACGGAGTACGACGAGGCGAGATGCAGCGTCTTGAGCCGCGTGTCTCCGGCAAGTCGCAGCAGATTCACCACGCCGCCGACGTTGACGGGCAGCATCTGCTCGAGGGTCGGCAGGAAACTGACGCTCGCTGCCGAGTGGACGATGGCATCGATGTTCTCGGCCAATGCCTGCCAGGTCGCTGTATCGAGCCCGAGCCCCGGTTGCTCCATCGCGCCCGGGAGCACTTCGACACGCGAGAAATCCGCGGTCAGGTCGTAACGCGCGAGGTTGGCCTCGAGCCGTGTGCGTCCGTCCTGAATGTCGCGAGCCCGCACCAGACAGACGACCGTCGCCTCCGACCGCGCGAGCAGCTCGGTGAGCAGATACGCACCGAGATATCCCGTGGCGCCGGTGAGCAGCACGCGCGAGGGCCGCGCGACGACCGGGCCCGGCGCAGGTTGCGCGAGATCGGCAGGCAGCGTGACGTAAGCGCGAAGATCGGTCATGGACATCAAGTGGTGAAGGCGTTTCTTACAGCAGGTTGGCACGTGGAAGGTAGCACGGTGCCTGTACTGTACCTGCACGGATATTCCCTCAATGAGGTCTGCACCCCGTGAGCGATGATGTGATTGACGAGTTGGCACAGCGCGAAGCACGCACGCTCGACGCCTGGTTGGCGGCGGCGCGCCTGCGGCTCTCCACGCACACCGGCCCGATGCCACCGCGCTTCATCGCGGAGAACGTCAAGACGATGGCGGCCTACATGGGCATGACGCCGGCCGCGGCGGATGCGCTCGCGCCCGCGATGGCGCTGTCACAGATGTTTCTTCCTTCGGCATACAGCAGTGATCCCGAGAATTTCAGGGATATCCGGGCGCGGCTGCCGCATTCGTCGATGATCGTGCGGGACGGAGTCGCCAGTGTCGCCGAGCACCCGCAGCTGGTGTACGCCGCGTTTCACATGACGGGGTTTCCGCTCGTTGCGGCGATGCTCGTTCCCGCCGTGTTCGACGTGCACGGATCGCGTGGTCACGTGCTCGTCGCGCAACGCAACGCCGCGTGGCTCACGTCGGACGCGGGGCGCTGGGTGTCGGAGATCGCCGATGTGATCTGGACGGACTCGCGCGGACTGCGCCAGCTGCATGCGGGCCTGCACGACGGCACGATCCGCCGGCTGCTGATCCTGGTGGACGGCCCGCACCGGCCGGGGCAGGGCACGCATCCGCTCATGCGTCAGGCGCCGACGCTGGGCTTCAAGACCGGATTGCTCCGCCGATTGATCGACATGGGCATCCCGGTGCTGCCGGTGACGCATCGGTGGGCCGATGACCGGCTCGACATTGAATGGCACCCTCTGTTGCCGTCGTCGAGCGACGACGCCGTCGCGACGACTGCCGGGTTGATCGAGTCGTTGCTCCAGCGTCATCCTGAACAGTGGAACAACTGGCCTGCCGCGCGCGCTGCCTTGACCCCGCGGCCCGCGTAGGTCCCCGAGGAATCAGCGGGCGCCCGAGACCAGACGGCAGACCATGGCGGCGCAGGTCTCGGCGTCGTGCGCGAGTGTGTCCAGGATCAACTCGGGAGCCTCGGGGGGTTCGTAGGCGCTGTCGATGCCCGTGAAGTTCTTCACCAGCCCCTCACGCGCTTTCGCGTACAACCCCTTCGGATCCCGACGCTCACACTCCGCGATCGGCGTGTCGACGAAGATCTCGACGAACTCATCGGGGGCCATCAACTCTCGCGCGAGTTCCCGTTCCGAGCGGAACGGCGAGATGAACGACACCACCACGATCAACCCGGCGTCGACCATCAGCCGCGCGACTTCGGCGACCCGCCGGATGTTCTCGACGCGATCGGCCTCGCTGAATCCGAGGTCGCGATTCAGGCCATGACGCACGTTGTCGCCGTCAAGCAGGTAGGTGTGACGGCCGTCGGCAAGCAGCTTCCGCTCGACCAGGTTCGCGATCGTGGACTTGCCCGATCCCGACAGACCGGTGAACCACAGACACACCGGCTTCTGGTGCTTGAGCGTCGCCCTGGACTCCTTCGTGACGTCGAGATTCTGCCACTGAATGTCGGTCGCCCGGCGCAGCGCATGCCCGATCATCCCTGCACCGACTGTGTCGCCGGTCTGCTTGTCGATCAGGATGAACGCACCGAGCGGGCGGTTGACCTCGTATGGCTCGAACGCGATGGCCTGCGATGTCGACAGGTTGACCGACGCGATCTCATTCAACCCCAACGTCTTCGCGGCGAGCTGCGCACCGGTGTTCACGTCCAGGCGAAACCGGATGTCGGTGATCGTCGCCGAGACTTCCTTCGTGTGGATCTTGAGGAAGTATGGGCGTCCGGCCACCAGCTCACGCTCTCCCATCCACAGCAGTGTCGCCTCGAATTGATCGGCCGTTGCCGGCGGCGCCGCTGGCGCGGAGAACACGTCGCCCCGGCTGATGTCGATCTCGTCGTCGACCGTCAGCAGGATCGACTCGCCCGCCGCGGCCGTGGGTGCGTTGCGCCCGTAAATCGCCTTCACCGTCGTCACGAGACCGGAGGGCTCCACGCGAATCGTGTCGCCCACCTGCACCCGGCCGCTGGCGACGCGACCGGCGTAGCCGCGAAAATCGAGCGACGGACGGCTGACCGATTGCACCGGAAGCCGGAACGGCCGATCGGGCTCGACAAGCGCCGTGTCCGCCCGTTCGAGTGCTTCCAGCAGTGTCGGGCCCGAGTACCACGGGATGCGGGTGCTCCGGCGGGCGACATTGTCGCCGGCGGTCGCTGATGTCGGTATGGCAATCAGTTCGCTGACACCGCAGTCGCGCGCGAACTCCCTGAACTCTCCGGTGATCTCCGCGAACACCGATTCGGAATAATCGACGAGATCGATCTTGTTGACGGCCAGAATCAGATGACGGATACCAAACATCGTCACGATGCGTGTGTGGCGTCGTGTCTGCGTGAGGAGCCCCTTGCGGGCGTCGACGAGCAACACGGCGAGTGACGCGGTAGATGCGCCCGTCGCCATGTTTCGCGTGTACTGCTCGTGGCCCGGCGTGTCCGCGACGATGAACGATCGTGCCGGGGTGCTGAAGAAGCGATAGGCGACATCGATGGTGATGCCCTGTTCGCGTTCCGCCTGCAGGCCGTCGACGAGCAGCGCGAAATCGAGCGCCGCGCCGCGGGTGCCGAACTGCCGTGAGTCGCTCTCGAGCGCACGCAACTGGTCGTCGAAGACGCGCTTGCTGTCGTACAACAGCCGTCCGATCAACGTGGACTTGCCATCGTCCACGCTCCCGCAGGTGATGAAGCGCAGTGGAGGCGCGGTCAGAAATACCCTTCCTGCTTCTTGATCTCCATCGACGACGGCTGATCGCTGTCGATGAGACGGCCTTGGCGTTCCGAGGATGTTGCGGTCACGGTGTCGCGGATGATGTCGTCGATGGAAACGGCGTCGCCCTCGATCGCACCACTCAGCGGGTAGCAGCCGAGTGTCCGGAACCTGACCATCCGCGTCTCCGGCTCCTCACCGGTCACGAGCGCCATGCGCGCATCGTCGACCATGATCCAGGTACCGCTGCGCCGAACCACCGGGCGGGGTGCCGCGAAGTAGAGCGACACGATCGGGATGTGTTCCCGGGCGATGTAGCTCCAGATATCGAGCTCGGTCCAGTTCGAGAGCGGAAACACGCGCAGCGTGTCGCCGGCCGGGATGCGGGTGTTGTACAGATTCCAGAGTTCAGGCCGCTGACGCTTCGGGTCCCAGCGGTGGCCAGCCGTGCGCACCGAGAAAATGCGCTCCTTGGCCCGCGAACGCTCTTCGTCCCGACGGGCGCCGCCGAAGATGACGTCGAACCCGTGCGCATCGAGTGCCTGCTTGAGCGCCTGCGTCTTCATCACGTCGGTGTAGTAGCCCGACCCGTGCGAGAACGGGGTGATCCCCGACTCGAGTCCATCGCTGTTCGTATGGACGATGAGCCTGACGTCGAGCTCGTCGACGACGCGCTGCCGGTGCCGATACATTTCCTGGAATTTCCACGTCGTGTCGACGTGCAGCAGCGGGAACGGCAGCGGTGCAGGCGCGAATGCCTTGAGGGCAAGGTGCAGCAGCACCGACGAATCCTTGCCGATGGAGTACATCAGGACCGGATTGACCGCGGTGGCGCACGCCTCCCGTATCACTTCGATGCTTTCGGCTTCCAGCCAGTCGAGATGGTCCATCACGGGTCTCACCTGGTAGACGGCTGGCGGGCGCGCAAAGTCGCTGCGTGTAAGGTCGCTGCGTGTGCGGTGATGCACGACACAGCAACATGACTGCCGTGACTGCGAGGGGCAACGGCGTTCTTGTGCTGTCGTGTTGCTACAGAAACAAGTCCGGGCGCATCCGACTGCGCAGGGCCCACAGCATCGAGCCACCGACGGTGGACATGCCGAGCCGGACGCGTGCGTGCCCCCGGGTACCGGCGCGCCACTCGGCGGTGGCTGGCAACACCACGATCGCTTCGGTGACGCCAACGCCGCCGACGCGCGCGGCCACTGCGCGCACACGCGTGAGCGTCGCACGCGTCGCCTGTCCGGCGTCGGCATCCACCAGCAGGCTCACCGCATCGCCGTCACGGAGCGACGCCGCACCGGCGCCATGAAACTGCAATCGGAGTTCGAGCGAATCGACCCGCCCGAGCTGCAGCAGCAACGTGCCCGGCTGCACGGCCTTTCCGAGCAGCAGGTGCGGGGCATCGGTGAGCACCTGGCCATCGGCGGCGGCCCGCACAGTCATCGCCCGCCGCACTGCGCTCAGGTTTTCCGTGCGCGCCGCCGCCGCCTGCGCCATGGCCGACACGAACGTTGCGCCCCGGTCGCCTCGCGCCTGGGTGGCGCGCTCCAGCAGCTGCAGCGTATCGCGCTCGAGCCGCTGCTGCTCCAGCGAGCGGTTCGCCGTGGGATTGCCGATGGTGACCACGGGCAGCCCAGCCTGCACCTGCTCGCCGGCACTCACGAGCACCTCGGTGATCACGCCAGCCGACGGAGCGATCACGGACGTGAGTGCGGCCGGAAACGCCGTGAACTGTCCGCTCACGCCGCGCGGCCATGGAATCAGCAGACAGAGCGCCACCGCAAGCAGCACGCCCCACCGACCGCGGAGTGGGGCCGGGAGCACCCGCAGCACGTGCCACGTCCGCGCGTTCCGCGATGCACGGCTCACCTCTCCGGCTGCACTACGCAACGTCGTGAACCACGACCACAACCGCTGGCGTTGCCGGAGTGCGAGCACGAACACCAGCAGTGCCGCGCTCATCCATCCGAAGTTGCCTGCAATCCACCCGACCACGACGTTCAGGATGAACACGTACATCCCGGCGATGTAGACCGCGGCGAGTGCACCGTATGTGAGAAAGATCCGCCGCTCGCGCTGGGTCACCACGGGTTCGTCCTGCTCCGGCGTGCGGAATAGCGACGACACGTACCAGTTGAAGTACTCGAAGGCGCGCTGTCGCAGATTGGGAATCTCGAGCCAGTCGCTGAGTGCGAAGTAACCGTCGAGCGGAATGAGGGGATTCAGGTTGGAGACGAGCGCCATGCCGCCTGCGGTGATCGTGGCCATGAGGGCGATCGTGTTGACGAGCGTTCCCGGCGCCGTCACCGTCCACACAAGCGCCGCTGCCGCACCGATCAGCAGTTCCACCCAGGCACCGGCCGCCGTGACCCAGAGCCGCTGCCGGACGTCGGTAAAGGTCCACGCGTCGTTGACGTTGCAGTAGAAGGCGGGCTGGAAGTAGACGAGCATGAACCCCATCTCGTTCACCTCGCCGGAGAAGGCCTTGCAGGCGTACGCGTGGCCGAATTCGTGGAGAGTGAGCACCACGATGAACGTCAGCCAGAACAGCAGCGCCGTGCCGATGCTGAGCGCACTGGGCTGCATGAGTGCTGAGAATGATGCAGTGAGTTCACTCCAGCGGGCCACGAGCAGGATCGCAAAGCACAGGAAGATCACCAGCGATCCATACACGAACGCCGGTGTGAAGCACCACCGGAACCATGGCATAGTGCGCGTGAGCATCGCATCCGGATCGCTGAGCGGGAAACGCATGCGCAGCAACTCACCACGGAACAACGGTGGACGCCGCCGCTCACGACGTTCCTGACGGAGTCGTTCGAGCTGCGCCGAGGTCTTCTCCGCGAAGGTCCGCTCCACGAGCCCCATCGTGGCCAGGCGGGTCGCGAAGCTGTCCACGGACGCCTCGGCGATGGACATCCCGGTGGCGTGCAGCTGTGCCACGATCTCGCCGATCGTGCGCTGCCCGTCGAATTGCCGCATGACCCGCACCTCGGCTTCGCCGAAACGCAGGTAGCCGCCCGTGAGCGGGTTCTTGACCACGAACGCAGTCTCGCCCTGGAGCTTCTGCTCCACCACACGCACGCCGGCGGCGAGAGTCGGACGGCGGAGAACGCTCATGCTACGCGATCCCGTGCGTCAGCGCGCAATGCGGCGGACGCGCTCACCGGCCACGACGCCGGCGCGAATCTCGACACGGTCGCCAAACACGCCACCCGTCATGACCGGACGCATGACCGTGCGTGATCCGTCGCTCACCACCACGTAGCCGTCGTCGCTCACGGACGTCCGCGGCACGGCGAGGATGCGACGCGCCCCGCGTGGCAGTTCGACGAGGACTGCACTGCCCGCGAGCAGGGCATCGCCGCGACTGTCGATCTGCAGGATGGCTTCGCGGGTACCGCTCGCTGCGTCCAGTGCGGGCGCGAGACGCAGCACGCGCGCGGCGAGCGCGCGCCCATCGAGCGTCTGCACGGCGAAGCGCGCACCGGCGCGCACGGATTCGGATTCCGGAATGCGGGCGCGAACGAGATACGGCCCGCGTGCCGTGAGACGGAGCACGGTGTCGTTCACCGCGAGCAGTTGCCCGGGCTGCACGAATCGCGCACTCACGATACCACCGAATGGCGCCACGATCGTCGTGCGCTCCGCCGCGAGATCCGCCTCGCGCTTCGCCACTTCCGCGAGACGCAGCTGATACTCCGCATCCTCCTGTTCCGCGACCGGGGCGCTGTTCGACGCGCGCATCTCCTTCACTCGCCCCAACACCTTCGACGCGCGCTCGAGCGCCACGTCGGCACGCGACACGGCAAGCCGTTGCACCTCGTCCTCGAGCCGCCCGATCACCTGGCCCGCCTGCACGACGGACCCAAGTTCCACCGAGAGGCTGCGCAGCACGCCGCTCGATCGCGCACCGATGGCCGCGTCCTGCTCCACATACAGCTGGGCGGGGAGGCGCAGCGGCTCATTGACCGTCATCGAGTCCACCGCAACCAGATCACCGGCCATCGGTGTGCCGGCGCGCGGCTCGCCAGGCAACCGAGCCGGCGCGCCTTTCCGCGCAGCGCTGCTCGCAATGCCGTTCGCAGCGCTGTCGGTAGTGCTGTCTGCCGCCCTGGCGGCATTCGCGTCGGGTGTTGCGGAGCACGCCGTGAGCACGGCGAGATGGCCGGCCACGAGCGCCGTGGCAAGGCGACGATGCATCCTGATCACGCGGTGAGTCTCCAGAAGAGCAGGCGCAGCGCACGCATCGGGCGGCGCACCAGGCGCGCGCCAAGCGAGGCGGGTGCGGTGAGCACGCGCAGGAACGGTGTCATGCCCGGACGCAGCAGGTCGTCCTGATTCGCGATCAGCGCACGCACCGGAAAGTCGGCGGCCGTCACCGTATCGCTGGTGCCGGACGGCAGCGGTGCGATGCTGAGTACGCGCCCTTCGAATGTGCGCTGCGGCAACGCCTCGCTGCGCAACCGTACGCGCTGATTCACCACCACCCGTGCGATCTCGCGCTGCGGTACGGTGAACTGCACTTCCAGCGAATCGGTGCGGCCGATAACGAGCAAAGGTGCACCGGCGGGGGCGCGTGACTCGAGCAGCTCGTCGAGGCGCTCGGAGAGCACCGTGCCGGCCACCGGCGCACGGATCACGGTGGCCTGCACTTCGGAGGCGACGAGTTGCACGGCTTGCCGCGCGGTCGCTGCGCGCAGGCGTGCGATGCGTTCGCCGACGGCATCGCCGCGACTCGCGGCCAGCGATGCCTCACGCTCGGCCGCCAGCACACCGGCTTCGGCAGCGTCGCGCGCACCGCGCCGGTCGCTGCTGCGCAGCCGCAGCAGCGGATCACCCTGCGCGACTACCTGTCCGCTGCGCACCAGCACGCCCTCGATCTGCCCGTCCACGAGCGAGCGCACGATGTGGCGCTCCGCCGGCAGCAGCACCACGTCGGCGCCATCCACGCGCAGCGGCCAACGCACCAATGTCAGCAGCAGGAGCCCCGCCAGCACGCCGACGGCGGCGAGGCGCTTGGTGCGCTTCGGGAGAGCGCGCAGGGCGCGGCGGCGCGCGCCGATCGCGCCCAGCATGTCGACCAGCGGCACCTGCGAATACAGGCGCGCGTTGCGGATAGCCACCGTCGCCTGGTTGGCGAGGATCTCGGCCACGTCGCGCTGATGCTGCGTGGCGAACTCCGCGCGCTTTGCCTCCAGCACCAGGATACCCACGATCCCTTCTTCGTCGCGAAGCGGCAGGTACAGGCCACTCCGGACGTCGTCCGCCTCGAGGTCGCCCGAGAAAAACTGCAGGAACATGCGCTCGGCGTCCGACCCGGGATCTTCGCGGTCCGAGACGTAAAGTCCTTCGCCGCGGCCGGCGGCCCAGGCAGCGCGCTCGACCAGATCCTTGAGATGCGGGTCCTCGGCATCCACGGTATCCGCGCCCGAGAGTGCGCGAATGTCGCATCGCCCGTCCTCGTAGAGTGCGAGCGCCCCGCGATCGAAGGTCAGCGCCCTCGCCGCGAGATTCACCACGGCGCGCAGCACGCGGTCGAGGTCGAGCGTGGCCGTGACTTCGCGGCTGAGCTCTGCGACCAGCGTGAAGTCCCGCGCCTTCGCCTTGAGCTCCCCCTCGCGGTGCAGGAAGGCGCCGATCGTGCTCGCCACCCCCAGCATGGCCGCCAGGTTTTCGCGCTGGGTGTCGTCGGGTGCGCCGCTGTCGCCGGGACGCAGAATGCGCAGGACCCCCAGCACCTTCTTCTCGGGAGTCTTGATCTCCCTCGCGATCACGTACGAGTTGGCCTCGTGCTCCGTGAGACGGGTCTGCCCGTCGCCGTCGAGCCGCTGCACCTCACGTGCGAGCTCGTCGACACCGCCCACCATGATCCGGGCAAGCCCACCGGCGTCGGGAACCCAGAAGGAGCCGCCGTATCCGTCGACCGCGGCGATGGCGTGACCGAGGAGTGCCTGCCACAGCTGGACGCTTTCGCGGGCGGCCAGGAATGCTGTTGTCGCCTCGTGGAGGTCGCTCAGACTGGCGGGAGTAGCGCTGCCGGTCATGAGACCAGGGGCATCGCTCGGGCGGTCGGACACATGGAGCCAATATGTCGTCGGCGGGACGAAGCGATAGGGCACCCCCCCGAAAACGCCAAGGCCGCGCGATCAACCCGGGGGCTGATCGCGCGGCCTTGCAATGAGATCCGCATTCCATTGGTAACGGCCTGGCGGTGTCCTATGCAGCGCAGGACCTCGCGAACGCGTCGGCCGTGATGCGGCCTCGATGCACTACTCGCAGATTATCTTCGGGGCGATGCGCTCTTCGAGCTCCTTGACGGTCAGCTCGATCGCGTCGGCCTGCTTGCCAGTCTCCTGCATCACCTTGTCCTGCTGATCGGTCGTGAGATCGATGCGGATGAACTTCGGGCTGGCGTTGGATTCGGTGCTCATTGCTGGGTCCTTGAGAGTAGGGGGAATCGAGTTGGGGCTCATCGCGCGGCATTGCAATGAGACGCTCATTTCATTCGGTGCTCATTTCATTCGGTAGCGACGTCGCGGGGTCCTATGAAGGGCGCGACCTCGCGAACGCGTCGGTCGTGACGCGGTGCCCGTTCACTACTCGATCATGCCGCCAAAGCGCGCCGGGGCGATGCGCTCTTCGAGCTCCTTGACGGTCAGCTCGATCGCGTCGGCCTGCTTGCCGGTCTCCTGCATCACCTTCTCCTGCTGGTCGGCCGTGAGGTCGATGCGGACGAACTTCGGGCTGCTGTTGGACTCGGTGCTCATTTGGAGGCTCCGGAAGGGTCGAGGGAAGTGATCCATCTACACTGGGTCGGTCAGCCACGTTGGCCGACCTGGAGCCAGTCTACGATGCTCCGTGAAAGGCCCGTGAATAGCCGATCGGCAGCGTGAAAGCCGCTGGCGGGGACGGGCGCCATTCGGCACATTCGCCGGACGAATCTGTCCGACTAACTGCCGATCAAGCCGCCATGCAGACTGCCAGTGCCGACGGACTGCACTTGCGCGTGTGTTCTGAACTCGGGCTGTACCCCGCGCCAGGGGGCGCGCGTATCGCACTGCCGAACAAATCGCTGGCGCTGCTGGCGTTCCTCGCGATGGAACCCGGGGTACACACGCGCGCGGGGCTGTCCGCGATGCTGTGGGCGGAGTCGGACGAGTCGCACGCCTCGATGTCGCTGCGGCAGGCGCTCAGCAAGTTGCGCGAGGCGGTGGGCGGAGCGGCCGGCGACGCGCTGTTCGCGGATCGCATCAACGTGCAGCTGAGACCGGGGGCAGGGCTCCGGTGCGATGCCCTCGACTTCGTGTCGGCGCTGGAGCGGGCCACACTGCCATCCACCATGGTGCCGGTGCACTGCGCGTTCGGCGGGCTCTCCGTCGATGATGCCCCCGATTTCGGACATTGGGCCGATCGGACACGGGCGCGCCTGGTGCGCCGGGCCACTGTGGCCCTGCAGCGATGCGTGGTGGAATCGGGTGCGCGTCGCGACTGGGCGCAGGTGCAGCGTGCGGCCGAGGGATGGCTCCTGTTCGCGCCTGTGAACCCTGACGCGGCATGTGCGGCCATCGAAGCGGCATTCATGCGGCGCAATGCGCCGCGGGCACTCGCGATTCGCGACGAGTTCATCGGTCGGCTCGGTGTCGAAGGGCTGCTGGATGATGGGGTGGTGGCGCGCATACGCGCCGTGGAGCGCCGTTATGAAGGCGCCGGTTGGCGGACGCCGGCCCGTGGAGTCGCGGCGGCGACTCTCTCCTCGCACAACGGCAACGGCGTACCGGCGCTCACTCGCACACCGTTCGCCACGACGCTGCGCGAGCGCGACGCGGTGTGGCAGGCGATCAGTGCGGCGTTCGATCGGGTGACGCAGTCCGAATCGCCCGAAGTGCTGGTGCTCGCCGGGGGCGTGGGGTCCGGGCGCACGCGACTGCTCGAAGACGCCGCAGCGTGGTCGAAGTCGCGGGAGGCGACCGTGCTGTCCACCTGCGATTCGCACCAGGCGACGGTGATGCCGTTCAGTGCGCTCGCTACCCTGGTGCGTGAGACGCTCGACGTGCCGGGGCTCGGCGGCGTCGACCAGGGGGCGCTGAAGGTGCTGCACGCGCTCCTGCCGGAGCTGGGACGGCGATTTCCGCATCTTCGCGGGATGTCTACCGCCGACTCCATGACGGATGCCACGTTTGCGTTGCGTGTGCAGGAGGCACTCGCGCAGGCGATCACGTCGATGGCTGAGGACGCGACGGTGGTGATCGTGCTCGATGATGACGTGTGGTTCGACCGCGAGAGCGCCGGCATCCTGCTCGCGCTGATGCAACGCAGTGCCCGACTCCCGGTGCTGTGGATCATGACCACCGCCGACGACCCGGCGATGGAAAGCACCAACCCGATGTGGGCCGAGGCAGTGCGGATGGGAGAGCGGCTCGAGCTGCCCGCGCTGGCGGCATCGAGCATCGTGGAGATGTGTGCCGAATTCAGCGGAATGGCGGATGGATGGGACGCGCTGGCGGATCGTGTGCATGCGGCGACCCACGGCGTGCCGGGCTTCGTGGTCGCCTGCCTCGAAGCGCTGCGCCTGTCACATGGCGACGACTGGGCGGCGGTGCAGATGGCGGCCGTGCGCCCTCCGGTGCTGCCGCTCCGTCAACAGCAGTACATCGAAGCGATGGATGACTTCACACGCCTCGTGCTCCTCTCCCTCGCGCTGGTCGCGGAATCGGATCATCCGGTGCCGGCGCATCGATGGACGGCGCTGCCTCCCCTGACGCTCGACATCCTGTCGCATGTGCACGGCATCTCGCGGCTGCGCGCGGCCGTGGAAGGGCAGCGCCTCGTCGCCGCGTGCCTGGCGGAGGAAGTGACATCGGGCTTTCGGTGCGTATCACCAGTGGTCGTGGAGTACATGCTGACCACCGGCAGCACCCTGGTGCGCGACGAGGTGCGGAGGCTGCTGCAGGCATTCGTGCCGCAAACGCCCGTTGCGCACTCGGCAGTGCCGCACATGGCAGTGCCGCACATGGCAGTGCCGCACATGGCAGTGCCGCGCGTGGCAGGCCTTCCGCAACAGTGACGCTCAGTCGAGCGTTACTGGTCTGCCCGGCGCCACCCTTCCAATCCATCGGCTCATGTCGCGTTCCTCGTTCACTGCCCTCTCTCGTGTTGCGCTGGTCTCGATGGCGTGCATCACGATGCTCGCTGCACCGGTGGCCGCCCAGCCGCGCCCGCTCAAGGTCTTCATCTCCGTCGACATGGAAGGCCTCGCCGGTGTGGTGACGGGGGGTGATGTCGGCGGCACGACGGGAGACTACCAGTACTTCCGCAAGATCATGGCGCAGGAAGCCAGCGCGGCGGTCGACGGCGCGCTGCGTGCCGGTGCAACCGAGGTGGTCGTGCGGGACTCCCATGGCGCGAAGCAGAACATGCTGCCCGGTGACCTGGACCCGCGGGCGCGGCTGCTGCGCGGTGCGAGCACGGGCCCGAAGAACATGATGGAGGGCATCGACAGCACGTTCGGCGCGGTCGTGTTCATCGGCTATCACGCGAAAGCCGGGACGCCGAATGCGATCCTCGCGCATACGTCCAACGGCAACGTGGTCGACTTCTCGATCAACGGTGCGTCGCTCCCCGAAGGTGGCTACAACGCGCTCGTGGCGGGGCTGTATGGCGTGCCGGTGGTGTTCGTCGCCGGCGATGGCGCCGTGGTCCGGCAACTGCGCGCGCTGCTGGGGAAAGTCGATGGCGTGGCGGTGAAGGAGGCGATCAACGACGCGATCACCGGCATGTCGCCGGCGGCGGCGCAGGACGCAATCCGCGCAGGCGTCGAACGCGCGGTACGGGCGCGCGCAACGTATCGCCCGTACGCCCTCACCCCTCCATACGCGATGGTGCTCAAGGTGCGGAAGGACGGCAAGACATTCGACGGTGCGCGCAACCCGGCCAGCGGCGAGTACACGTTCACGAGCCCCGACCTGCTGGCCGTGCTCTCGGCGTTCAACGCGCTGAAGTAACGCGCGGCCGAAGGCGGCGACCGGTACGCGCCCGCTACCTGCGGATTCGACGTGGGTCGTCAGGTGCTGGTTCGCGCAATGCCGTCTCGGATAGCCGCTTCGAGCACATCGAGGTTGATGTTGCGAAGTGCACTGAACTTGATGCAGTACCCCGTCACACTCGCCTTGCCGATGCTCCCGCCATAGGTCTCGACCAGGTAGGACTTGTCATCGAGCCCCATCACGTAAACCGAGATGCCGGCCGTATTGGCGCTGAGGCCAACCTGATAGAACTCCCGGATTCGGCCGTCGGCGTAGGATATGGCGAGTTGCCCGTACCCGATGTTCGGGTTGGAGACCGTTCGACCGCTCTCGTCCCGACCATCCAGGAACCACAACCGACCGTCCGGCAGCACCTGCGACATCATGCGGTGCAGCGCTTCCATGTCACCGCGCTTGCGCTCTGGCAGAGTGGCCAGGTAGTCGCTGATCTGCGTATGCACGTTCATGGATCGCTCCGTTGAGCTCATAGGTTCGCCGTCGTCTCGGCATGCTCAGTGATCCCGCTGTTCGATGAGCCACGCCTTGGCCTTGCCCATATCGTCGAATATCGAATCCCTGCTGTAACGTTGCGCGAAGACCTGATACTGCCGGCCCACCCCGAACTGCACGGGCTCGCTGACGACGATCGCCGTCGTCCAGGCCATTCCGTTCAGCGCGGGTATCACCATCGATTGCACCAGCATTTCCAGCTGCGCACCGGTGAACGCGATGTCTGCCTCACGCAGGTCGACGACCGTGCGCCGCAACCCGAGCACGTCGGGATCCGAGAGATACCGGCTCCAGTACTCGCTCAGGTCGCGAATCGTGATCGACCCGTTCCACGTTTCCTCGATGACTCCGCATTCCGTGTCGATTGTGTACTGGATTGGCATCGTCGTCTTCATTCAAAGTTGAGTCCTTCATCGAACATGCTGGCGCGCGTGCAGCCCCGGCATGAGGCCGTACCGCGACGCTCCGCCGTCGCTACTTCCCGATGCAGAAGTCCCGGAATACGCGATCGAGCACGTCATCGAGCACGATGCTCCCCGTGACCTCGCCCAGACTGTCGCGTGCCGCCTGCAGGTGTACCGCAGCGACGGTCGCCGGCAGTGCATCCGTACGCCACGCATCGAGAAACGCGGCCACATCAGTGCGCGCGGCGACGAGCGCAACCCGGTGACGCTCGCGTGTGACGAGCACTGTCTCGCCCTGGTCTCCCGCGTGGCCGCCGTGCCCAGTCCCATCCACATTCGCCGCTGCGACCGCTCCGTCGATCGTCTCCAGCAACCCCTCCAACCCGTCACCACGCTCCGCACTCACACGGAGTGTCACGGCCGACGCACCATCGACGTCGACCTTCGTGCGCACCGGCAGCACCGTCGCACCGCTCGCGCGCGTCGCTGCCCGAATCACGTCGACCGTGCGCCCCACATCGTCGTCGCTCGCGCCACAAGCCAGCACCACCCGCGCATTGGCGAGATAGCGCGCACTCACCTCGATCCCGAGCTTCTCGATCGGATCGTCGGTATCCCGCAACCCCGCCGTATCCACGAGCCTGAGCGGCGCTGACTGGCGATCGATCACGGCCTCGATCGCGTCACGCGTCGTGCCCGGATACTCCGTCACCAGGGCGCGCGCGTCACCCAGCAGCGCATTGAACAGCGAGGACTTGCCGGCGTTGGGCGGCCCGGCGATCACGACCAGCGCACCGTCGCGCAGCATCGCCGCGCGTGGCGCCGTCGCCAGCAGCGCATCCAGCGCCGTCAGCAGGGCACTCGCCGCCTCCGTCACGCGCCCCGCGGCGATGGGGCCGTCGTCCTCGCTCGGAAAGTCGATGTCGTACACCAGCATCGCCTCGAGGCCGATGAGACTCTCGCGCATCGCGGCGATGCGGCGCGAGAGTCCACCGTCCAGCTGCGCCAATGCCTGGCGGCCCATCGCCGCCGTTCGCGCATCGATCAGGTCGGCGATCGCCTCGGCCTGCGCGAGATCGAGCTTGCCATTGAGCACGGCGCGGCGCGTGAACTCGCCCGGCAGTGCAGGCCGGCATCCAGTGGCGACGATCGCCGCGAGCACCGCACGCGGCACCTGCTGCCCGCCATGCGTGGACAGCTCCAGCACGTCCTCGCCGGTGTAGCTGTGCGGTGCGACGAACAACGTCGCGACTGCATCGTCGAGCGGGAGGCCGGTGTGCGGGTGTCGCAGCGCCACGCGGGTCGCCATGCGCGCCTGCAGTGGCGCCTGCCCGGTGCCTGCACCGATCGCCTCGGCAACGGTGCGGGCGCGGCCCCCCGATACGCGAATCGTCGCGAGCGCACCCCGTCCCGGCGGTGTCGCGATCGCGACGATCGTGTCTTCTCCTCCTGCCAGCAGCTCGGCTGACAGTGCGCCCATGTTCGTGCTGCTCGCGCTACGCTATCCGCGCACGAGCGGCGTCTGCTTGCCGCGCTCGTGTGCGATGAGCCACTGCTGCGGCAACGACGCCAGGTTCTGGACGAGATAGTACAGGTTGAGGCCCGACGCCATGTTGAGGAAGATGAACAGCATCATGGCCGGCATCATGTACATCATCATCTTCTGCTGGTCGTTCCCCTTGATGCCCTTCATGCCGATGTACGACAGGATCATCGCGGTGATCGCGACGAGCACCGGCAGCACGTAGAACGGATCCTTGATCGAGATGTCGGGGAGCCAGAGGAACGAGACGCCGCGGAATTCGATCGTGTTCTGGAAGACGAAGAACAGGGCGAAGAAGATCGGGAGCGGAATGAGCATCGGCAGACATCCCGAGAGGGAGCTGAACGGGCTCATGTCGTGCTCCTTGTACAGCTTCATCATCTCGGCCTGCAGCTTCTGCGGATCACCCTTGTGCTTCGCCTGCAGCGCCTGGAGTTCCGGCTGGATGCGCTGCATCGCCATGGAGCTGCGCATCGCGCGCTGGTTGAGCGGCCACAGGATGATGCGGACGGCAACACCGAAGAGCACGAGAATCCAGCCGTACGACAATCCGAGCGTCGCCTTCATCCACAGCAGCGCGCGGATGACCATCGTCGCGAACGGCTGCACCATTCCCTGCAGCCACCCGCCGTACGGGTTGGACGTCTCGAACTCGCGACCCATCGCCACCAGTCGCTTGAACTCCTGCGGGCCGGCGTAGATCTCCAGAGCGGCCTCGCCATTCGTCAGCGGCATGATCGCCGTTGCGTCGGCGCGCGTGGCCGCCTTCGCGTCACGGATACCCCCGGTCACGTTGAGCTCCGCGAAGCCCGGGCGACCCTTCGGCACGAGCACGCCGAAGACGAAATACTTGTTCTTCGCGACGACCCAGCTGAGCGGCCCGGACTCGATCTGCTTCTCGCCCGGATCGAGCGAGCCGAAGCCGATGCCATCGGCACCGCCCGCTTCTTCCTTGTACGCGTAGGCGAGGTGCGTCTGGTCCTCGGCCGGATCCGCTTCCGACGAACGGAAGCCCTGCGGCAGGTCGACGAGCAGGTAGCTGTTCGACGGTGCGCCTTCGACTCGTGCTGCAACGTTGACGCGATAGCTGTCGGGCAGGAACGAGTAGACGATCGACACCGCGCGGTCGCGCACGGTGGCCGAGTACGTCACGTTGGTGACGCCCCCTTCTTCGGTGCGTGCGGAGCGGAAGACAGTCGTGTCGAGTCGCACCGTGTCACCCGGCACCGGCACCAGGCGAAAGCCGAGCAGACGCTGGCCGGGGTTGGCGAGTTCGACGTTCTCACCCTTCACGCGGCCGCGGTCACGCAGCGCCTTGTAGTCCGTCATCTCCGCGCTCACGAGCGTGGCGCCGCGATTGGACGTGCGGAACACCGCGCGGGCCGTATTCACGACCGTCGTATCGATGGCGATGGCGGCCGGCGCGGCGGCGAGCGCAGCGCTGTCACCGACGGTTGCCGGTGCGCCCGGCGGTGGGGAGGCCGATGCCGTCGCTGGCGTCGTTGCATTCGGCGTGGCCGCCGTGGACGGCACGGCGGACGCCGACGCACCCGCGGCGAGCGTGTCCGTGACGGCCGCACCGTTCTTCGCGACGGTCGGAGCGGTCGGGAAGAAGTAGGAGGAGGCAATGAGGACCGCCGCCATCAGGACGACGGCGAGGACTACGCGGCGTGGTTCCATGAGATGAAAAGAGTGATTAGGGCACCGGATCGAAGCCGCCGGGACGGAACGGATGACACCGTCCGATGCGGGCGATCGCGAGCCATCCGCCGCGCAGAGCGCCATGCTTTTCGAGCGCTTCGATCGCGTATGCGGAACAGGAAGGATAATACCGGCAAGCTCCGCCGAAGATCGGCGACAGCGTGAGCTGGTATCCCCGGACCAGGGCAATCAGGCCAAGACGCGGAATTCGCTGGATAGGGAATGCCATTCCAGAATCCCTACGGTTCCGTTGCGGGTGTTTGTGTCATGCGGGCTCCACTCGCCGTGCGCCTGCCGGTATGTCGCCGAGGTCCAGCTTCACCAGCTGACGGCCCGCCTTTCGTACGTCGTCCCGCAGGCTGTCGAACGTGCGCGCGTAGGCGTGCGGTACGACGCGCAGGACGACGTCCATGGGCGGCAGCTCAGCGAGCAGTTCCGTACGCACGAGCTCGCGAAGCCGGCGCTTGAGCCGGTTGCGGTCGACGGCGGAGTGCTTGTAGCGCGGCACGACGAACCCCACCCGGGGAAACGCATGAAGGGAAGCGACGGCTCGCACGTCGATGCTGCCCGTGCGGACCCGCTTCCCTTGATGTCGTACGATCTCGAGCTCGGGCCCGCGTGTCAGGCGCTGTGCACGCGGAAACCCATGGGACCGGGGCGACGGTGACGTCGCGCTGGCCGTTGGCTCAGACGGCGTGTCAGACGCCCGCGTACTTGGACGGGAGCGTGACGGTGAGGCGCTTGCGTCCCTTCTTGCGACGGCGGCTCAGGACGGCGCGGCCCCACTTGTCTTCCATGCGCGCACGGAAACCGTGCTTGCGGATGCGGCGCGTATTGCGGGGACGGTATGTGGGCTTGCCCATATATGACTCGAGATTCTTCGGAGGATCTAGTGTGCAGTGAGGTGTAGCCTCGTAACATAGGCAGCCCCTTTGCTTTCGGTCAAGGTCGCCATGCGGGTTTCATGCAGGGATTCCGGTGAAATCTCTTGCTTGCTCCGCACTTGCTTGCAATGCCGAATTGTCACGCATCGTTCGCCAATTGACTTGTCCACATGCCTAGGGGTAGCTTCGCCCCCCACCCTGCGCGCCCCTGCTCCCCAGCCCCGTTGATGTCACTCTCGCCCGCCGAACTCTGGGATCGTTTGCGTCAGCGGGCCCGTCAGGTGGTACCGGAGCAGACGTACCGTACCTGGCTCGAGCCGACGGAAGCGCTGCTGGTGGAGGGCGACACGCTGCTGATCGGTGCCCCGGATCAGTTCTCAGCGGACTGGAACGAGTCGAAGCACTCCGACATGCTGGCCGGTTTTGCCCCTGTCGCGCTCGGCCACCCGCTCAAGGTTCGCTTCAAGGTCCATGAGGAGCGGATGGGGCGGGTCCAGATGGACATGTTCGTTCAGCCGCCGCCAGCGCCGATTGTCGTCGCACCATCGCAGCACCAGACGCGCATCTCGACGCCACTGAACCCGAGATACGTCTTCGACCAGTTCGTCATCGGCAAGAGCAACGACGTCGCGGCGGCCGCGGCGCAGGCAGCGGCGCAGGCGCCAGGCAAGGTGTACAACCCCCTCTTCATCTACGGGGACACCGGGCTCGGGAAGACGCACCTGATGCAGGGCATCGCCCACGAGCTGCTCAAGAAGAACCCGGCGCTCCGCATCGCGTACGCCAGCACCGAGCAGTTCACGAACGAGTTCATCACCGCCATCCAGTCCGGCGGCATGGGCGAATTCCGCCGGCGCTTCCGCGAAATCGACCTCCTCCTGGTCGACGACGTCCAGTTCCTCAAGGGCAAGGAATCCACGCAGGAAGAATTCTTCCACACGTTCAACGCGATCTACGAGGCCGGGCGGCAGATCGTCCTGACCTCCGACCGGCCCCCCAACCAGCTCTCCGGATTGGAAGGGCGCCTCGTGTCCCGTTTCGAGTGGGGCATGGTCGCGAACATCGATGCGCCGGACTTCGAACACCGGATGGCCATCCTGCGGAAGAAGGCGAGCCTCGACCACCTCGAGCTCACCATCCCGGACGAGGTCATCGAATTCATCGCGCAGCATGTGAAGTCGTCGGTGCGCGAGCTGGAAGGGTCGATCATCACCCTCCTGGCGTACGCGTCGCTCAAGCACCGCGAAATCTCCGTCGAGATCGCGCGGGAAGCCCTGCGTGACAAGCTGCGCGGCTCGGCGCACTCCGAATTCCCCGATACGCCGCCGACGGCCATCACGGTGGCCACCATCCAGCAGGTGGTCTCCCGCGAATGGGGGGTCACGCCGGACGGGCTGCGCTCGAAAACCCGCACCAAGCAGCTCACGGTGCCCCGCCAGGTCGCGATGTACCTGTGCCGGGAGCTGCTCTCGCTGCAGCTCGTGGAGATCGGGAATGCGTTCGGCGGACGCGATCACAGCACCGTGATCCATTCATTGGAGCGGGTGGCCGAGGAAATGTCGGGCGAGCCTGTGTTCGAGGGGCGCGTGACCAAGCTCCGGGGCATGTTGGAAACGCTGCGGACAACTGGCCAGATGGGGGCCTGAGTCCACGGGTTCCAACAGCCGCCCACATTCGCCGGCACCCGAATGTGTGCGAGTGCGGGGAATCGATGGCGCTCCCCATCGAACCCACATGACGGGCCGTGGCGAAAGGCGTTCGCCAGACGTAGGTTGCGGCGTCTGTACACAAGCCAACATCCCCTGCTGTTACTACTAGTTTTTATCTAGAGAGAACTACTAACAACAGCGTCGAGCAGTTCTTCCACACAACGGGCATGCGCTTCACCATTTCGCGCGAGAAACTCCTCGAAGGGCTCCAGGCCGTCACGCCTGCGGTTCCCGCCAAGACGACGTTGCCAGTACTCGCGAATCTCCTGGTGGAGACGACCGAGCGTGGCATACGCTTCTCGGCCACGGATCTCGACATCGCCGTGAGCACGGAAGTCACGGCCGATGTCGAAACGCCGGGTGCAATCACGATTCCCGCCAAGAAGCTGAGCGAGATCGCGCGCGAGCTGCCCCCGTCGTCGGTGAAGATCGCCGCGAGCGGCGAACAGCGTGTGACGCTCGAGTGCGGACGCTCGAAGTTCAAGCTGCTCGGATTGCCGCGTGACGAATTCCCCACGTTCCCGAGCGTGCGCTTCAACGACTCGTGGCGCGTGAAGAGTGCGGAGTTGCAGAAGCTCATCTCGCACACGGCGTTCGCGGTGAGCACCGAGGAGTCCCGCCCGATCCTCAACGGCGTGCTCTGGGAGTTGCGCGACACGACGATGCGCATGGTGGCCACGAACGGCCATCGCCTCGCGAAGATGGAGCTCGCCGTGGAATCGAGCACCGCGCCGTCGAGCGACCTGATCGTGCCGCCGAAGGCACTGGAGCAGATTCGCCGCCTGTTTCCGGCCGAAGAGGAGCTCGAGATCGCGCGCGGCGACAACCACCTGGGCTTCCGGTCGCCGTTCACGAGCGTGTTCACCCGGCTCGTCGAAGGCCCGTATCCGAACTACGAGCAGGTGATCCCGAAGGACAACGACCGCTACTGCCTCGCGGACAAGGCCGCGCTCACGAGCGCGCTCAAGCGCATGTCGGTCATCGCGTCCGACCAGACGCACCGGATCAAGATGTCGTTCAACAGCGGCATGCTGAAGTTCAGCGTCACGACGCCGGATCTCGGCGAAGCGCAGGATGAGTTGCCGATCACGTACACCGGCGACCAGCTCGACATCGGCTTCAACGCGACGTACCTGCTGGAGATCCTGCGGTACATGCCCACGGAGCAGGTCCGCCTGACGTTCAAGGCCCCCGAGAGGGCCGCAACGATCGAACCGGAAGGGTGGGATGACAGTGCGAAGTATTTGTGCCTGGTGATGCCACTCAGGCTCATGGACTGATTCGTTCGATCTGGCCGATGCAGCGACCGGCCATCAGCTATCAACCATCAACCATCATCTGATTGCCATCAGCTATCATCTGCCGTTAAGCGCTGATGGCTGATAGCTGCCGGATGATGGTTGATCGTTTATGGCTGATAGTCGCTGCGGAGTGGTCCGCTACTTCGCGGGGCGCACCGTCAGGGTGACCGTCTGCTTCACCTGCTGCATCGCACTGGCATCGCGCAGCGAGCCATTCACGACCGTCACCACCAGCGTGCTCGTGCCGTCGATTGCAGTCACGACACCGCGTTCGATGTCGAGCAGCACGTCCTGCGTGCCGGATCCAGCACCGGTGACGGCGACCTGTCGCCATGGTGTGCGACTGATGCCCTCCAGGACACTCGTGATGTTCTGGCGCACGTGCAGCGTCCGGTCGTTGTCGCGCAGTTCGTCGGCGGTGCTCTCGACGATCGTGCGGAGCGTCATCGGCACCGCACCGCGACAGACCAGCGTCACCAGCGAATCGCGCCAGCGGTCGCCGACGCCGACATTCGCCGGCACGCGCACCAGCAGTTCGCGCGCGATTAATGCCGCGGCTGCCTCCGGCCGGTCACACTCGTTCGGCAATGCTGGCCGCACGGTGGCGCGAAGCTGTGTGCTGTCGAGTGTAGCGTCGATGGCGACGCTCGTGAACAGCGGCCCCGGCACGCTCGCGGTGGATCGGGTGACGTTCGCGGACGGACGAACCGAGGCGCCATTCGCGCGCACCGTGAACGAATCGACGCGGCCCGTGCCGCGCAGCCCACCGCGCGCATCGCGACGCAGGGCGAGTTCGACGCGCGCCGTCGTTTCGACCACATCTGACTCGCGGCGACCGGCGCTGTCGCGTTCGAGCTCGCCGCGGAGCCGCACCTGGTACGTGGTGGATGACAACGCCAGTGGAAGGCGCAGCCGCGTCGCGCGGGGCACCGGTGCTTCCGGGCGTGGCGCCTCAGGGCGCGGTGCGGCCGGCGGGCGCGAGGCCGGTGCTGGCGCCGGGGCAGGTGCGGGCGTCAGGCCACCGCCGCACGCGGCGAGCGCCGGCAGCACGAGCGCGAGCGTCAACAGCCGCGCGCGCACCGTCATGCAGGGCAGCCGATCACTCCGGCCACCCGAGAACAATGCACGAACGCCTGACGAACGACTCACGAAATTCGCGAAGGGATGAAGAAGCACGCGGCACACGCACGAAGCACACGGGAGAATCGCCGGCCTGTAAGCCGGGTTCTGTCAGCGCTGTCGCCCATGCTTTCACATGAGCGCCAACACCGGATGATCATTCCTCTCGGCGTACGGTCACCCGCACGCTCCAGCAGCCTACCCGCGGCTCGACACCCGAGGGTGCCGTGGTCGAGACGGGCCGTCTCTCGCCGCTTATTTGGCCTTGCTCCGACTGGGGTTTACCGTGCCACCGCTGTTGCCAGCGGCGCGGTGGGCTCTTACCCCACCTTTTCACCCTTACCGCCACCGGTCGCCCGAAACGGGTTTCCCGCTGACGGCGGTCTGTTTTCTGTGGCACTGTCCGTCACACCCCGCTCGCGCCGGGTGTGCCCAGGCGTTACCTGGCAATCTGCCCTATGGAGCCCGGACTTTCCTCGAGGGGTGTTGCCACCCTCTCGCGATCACCCGGCCGACGATTTCCCGAGATGCTTCGTGTGATGTGCGTGTGGTGTGCGTGCGTGCGCTACGGCTCGTCGAGCGCCCGTAGTTTTACACCGTGCCCCGGAAATATACCCGGCAGGCGACGCAGCCCGGTGCCGTCGCGGCCTGGCGAACGCCAGGCATCTGACATGGTCGGATGCCTCGTGACTAAAACGTCACTTGGCCGAAGACAGCCATCCCCGATCGCGCGGGGCTGACCGCGATACGTACGCGAGCGGGCTGCGGAACCTCCCTCCAGTCCTCCGACTTTCTGATAGCGCCCACCGCGAGGCCGACTCCGCCACCCAACGTGCCGAGGAGGGTGCCCAGCATCAGCGCCTGTTCCGTTCGATTGAACACGATGAAGCCTCCCTCGGCGGGCGGCATCATCAGGCCAAGCAGCGCCCCCGCGCCGCCTCCGATCACCGCGCCTCGGAACAGTCCGCGCCACGGATGGCTCCGCACCCCGACACTCGTCTCGAGACGGCCGATCGCCGACAGTGGGAGCACCACGACGGAATCGCCAGGCCCGATCTGCACCACGAGGCTGTCACCACGCGCCGGCGCCAACGTGCCGATGAATCTCGCAGCCGCAACGTCCTTGCCGAGCGCGCCGTGCATCGTGCCGACACGTACGCGTGTACCAGGAGGAAGCGAGGCACTCCCCTGTGCGGATACGGATCGGCCGACGGTCGCTGTAGCCGTCAGCAGGAGAGTCATTGCAAGCAGTACACGGTGAGCGTGCGTCATCGGGCAGTCCGGTGTCATTGGGAGAGTTGCGCAGGCTGAGAGGCGGCGATGCCACATGCACGTCAGCATATCGACTCCCTGATCACGGTCCCATACGTCGTGTGACGTACAGGGTGCGACGTACCGAACGGCAGGCAAGACGCGATGAGGTGCAACGACGCAGTCCATTTGCCGGAGGGTGCCTGACTCGTGCGTGAAATCCTCCAGAGCCTTCCCTACTCGAAGTCGTCCCCGCTCACAGTACCGCGCGCCTCGCACTTCGGACATTCGAGGTGAACCCCGCCCAGCGTGTTGCGCAGTCCGGTCACCCCCGCCTGGGCAGTCCACGCATGCCCGCAACTGCCGCATGTTGCGTCGCCTTGCCTCACGCCGGTGCGTACTTGCTCAGCTGGCGCTCCACGCACCCAAACCTCGCGGGTGTTGTACTTCACGTTTCGCACGCGGAACAGCGCAGTGGCGGCCATGGTGACTCCGGGTCCGGATGGGTGCGCGTGATGGCTGCGCCTGATGGTGCGCCGTTGTGAACCCTAACGGGTTCCCTGCGCAACGCTGATAAACGAGGGCCGCGGCTTTGCCGTCGAGCACCATGTCCAGACGGTGTGCGCGCCAGAATGCAGGCGCCGGCCCCACGCTCGCGTCATGCATTCATCGCAGGCTGGTGACACCCGTGTGACGGGGCCCCGTAGCGTCGGCGTGTCCCGTGGATCGGCACGCCCGATTCGCTGCCGCAGCTCCGTTATCGAGGAGGCGTCCCATGCACACTGATCATCCTGTCGGTCATCCTGCTCCTCCCCGCCCCTCCGCCGCAGGTGGCCTGCTCCGTGGGCGCGATCAGGACGCCGTCGCCACGTTCCTCCTGCCGCTCGAGCGGTCACGCGTCGATGCTGCCGGGGAGGGCTGCTACACCGCGCTCCATCGGGAGTCGATCGACGAGGTGCTGACCGACCTGCGCAGCGGGCACGTGTCGGCGGTGCTCGTGTCGGTGTCGCGCTATGCGGCGCACCATGCATCCGGCATGGCGCGCCTGGTGCGGGAGTTCCCGCGGGTGCCGGCCGTCGCGCTGTTGAGTGCGAACGAACCGCGCACGACCCAGTCGCTGCTCGCGCTGGGGCAGCAGGGTGTGCGATCGCTGATCGACGTGCGTGATCCCAAGGGATGGCGCGACCTGCGCAGCATCGTGGTGAACGAACGTGGCGAATCGATCGAGCGGCGCGCGATCACGCGCCTCACCGACGACTTGCGGGATGCGACGCCGGACTGCCGTCGCTTCTTCGAGTCGCTCTTCTTGGTGTCACCACTGGTGTGCACGGTGCGCCAGCTCGCGCGCGGGCTCGGTGTGGTGCCGAGCACGTTCATGAGCCGCTTCCTGCGCGCGGGGTTGCCGGCACCGAAGCGCTATCTCGCGACCGCGCGGCTGGTGCGCGCCGCACGGCTGTTCGAAAATCCGGGCTTCAGCGTCACGCACGTCGCCAACCATCTCGAGTACTCGTCGCCACAGAGCTTTTCACGGCACGTGCAGACCCTGCTGCAGTGCACGGCGGTGGAGTTCCGGCGCCGGTACGACGGCGAGGGGATGCTGGACCAGATGCGGCACACGCTCATCCTGCCGCACGTCGATGTGCTGCGCACGTTCGAACCCCTCTTGTGCACGCCGGCGTGGAGCGTGCTGCGGCCACCGATGCCGGCGCGAACGGACGGCGAGTGAAATTTGCGTTCGCGCGATGCGTCTTCGAACCGTGAAGCAGGCGTCGGTGCATGCCGCTTTGAACTGCGTGTAAGCGGATTTCAGCGGATAAGAACAGATAGAAACGGATCTATCCGACGCCTGCAGCAAAATCGGGGCGCGCGCCGCGAGATCGCGTTTCTTTGGTCAACAGCATGCGGAGGCCGGAACTCGTGTGGAGACCCACCAAAAAAAGAGGACGACATTCGCCAGGCGATGTCGTCCTCGTCTCGTACACGGAGCAGATCCGTTCCTATCTGTTCCTATTCGCTCCGGCATTCTCCTACGCCGCGCGCTGACCCGCTGCCGGAACTGCGATCGGCATTTCGGCCGTCGCATTGCGTACCGCCGTGACAGCCGCGAACTCCGCCGTATGACGCAGCACCACGGCGCGCATGCGGGCTGCGGACTGCGAGAGCTGTGCGGCACTGCGTGACAGTTCGTCGATGCTCGTGCGCTGCGCCGATGCGCTGTCGGCGGCCTTGCGTGCGCCGACTGCCGCACGATCCGCGGATGAATCCAGCGCGTCGAACGCCTCGGCCACGCTGACGGCCAGGGTCGCCTGCGAGTGGGCCAATGTCGCCGTCTCGTCGCTGCGGGCGGCGATGCGCGTGATGCCTTCGACCAGCTCCTCGAGCGCGCGCGTCGCATCGCGGGCGATGCTTCCCGCGTCTGCGACTTCGCGGGAGGTGACGTCCATGGCACCGACCGCGCCGGTGATGTCGTCGCGCACCCGCTGCACCGTCGTCGCGATGGTCTTCGAAGCTCCTGCGCATTCCACCGCGAGCTTTCGGATCTCGTCGGCGACCACCGCGAAGCCCACGCCGTCCTCGCCGGCGCGCGAGGCCTCGATGGCGGCGTTGAGCGCCAGCAGGTTCGTCTGGCGCGCGATCCGCGATACCGTGGCCACGAACTCGCCCACGCGCTCCGATGCCGGCGCGAGGCGACGCACGCGCTCCGCGGTCGCGCCGACATCCGCACCCACGCGCACCAGCGTACCGGCCGCGCGCTCGATGGCCTCGCTGCTCTCCATGGCGGCGCGGTCGACCGCCTGTGCGTCACGCGCCGTGTCCTCGGCCTTCACGCGTGTCGCGTCCGCGGTCTCGCGTGCACGATGCCCTGCCCCGGCCCCTTCGGCCGCGCGTAGCCGCTGCTGCATCAGCTCCTCGCTCAGTGAGCTGGCACCGCCGGCCACGTCGCCCGCGCGACGCTGCAGCACACTCGCCGCACCGTGCACCTGGATCGCGACGGCCGCCAGTTCGTCCGCCTCGTGCTGCACCGTCTCGATGAGGAGCGTGAGCTCGTCGAGCATGCGGTTGAAGCTGCGCTCGAGGAACCCGAGTTCGTCGGCGTGCCGGGCATCGGCGCGCGCATGCATGTCGCCGCGCTCCACCTGCGCCATGCGCTCACGGGTGCGGCGGATGCGCGTGATCAGCTTGGAGGGCATCTGGATGACCTGCTGCGAGATCACCAGCAGCAGCACGGCGGCGAGCAGGATCTGCGGCCAGGCCGCGGCGTCTTCCGGCCGCGCCATCCGATAACCCCAGCTCGCGAGCAGGAATCCGATCGTCGACGCGAGTGCGGTGACATAGCCGAGCGATGGGCCGCGGTCGAACGAGTACGGCACGATCGCCAGCACGTACGTGAGCACCAGCACCGGGGAGCCGAACAGGTAGACGACACAGCTGATCAGCATCGTGTCGAACACCGCGAAGACGTAGCGCAACCACCAGCGGTAGGTGCGCGGCGAGAGCCCGAGCTTGAGCAGCCCCCAGTTCAGCACGATGGAGGTGCAGAACAGCGTGATGACCGCCATGGGCGACACTTCGGCGAGACCCAGCCGGAGGCCGGCGATGAGCACGCCCGCGATGAAGATCGTGCTCCAGAAGCGCCGCTTCGCCGCCTGGCGGAACGTGGCAAAATCTTTCGCGCGCTCTTCGTCGAAGAGCGCGTGCGTCTCATCCTGCTCGGGGAGGTACGTCTTGGGCACGGCGTCGGGGGCTGGGTGGGCGCAGTCCCGAAGCTTCGGGGACGCGGTCTTCCACAGTGGACGCCCGACGACCCGCCCGCGTCATGCGATCAGGCTCGTCGGCCTCAGGCCGGCAGCAGCTCCACGAGCTCCGCCGCCCGTACCAGGGAGATCACCTGGAGCCCGGCGGCCTCGAGGGCCTCACGTCCACCCTCTTCCCGGTCGACCAGGGCCAGCACGCCCAGCACCTGGGCGCCGGCAGCGCGGAGCGACTCCGTCGCCTTGAGCGCCGACCCACCGGTGGTGATGACGTCCTCCACCACGACGACCCGGTCACCGGAGGCGAACGGCCCCTCGATCAGGCGGCCGGTTCCGTGAGCCTTGGCTTCCTTCCGCACCGTGAACGCCCGGAGCATGGGCTGAGGGTCGCCCTGCTCGGCGGCCAGGGCGCTGGCGTGCGCGATCGCGTAGGAGACCGGGTCGGCGCCCAGGGTGAGCCCGCCGACGGCATCGATCGGCCAGCCGGTGTTCCGGAGCGCCGACAGCGCCTCGCGGCCGATCAGCAGCTGGCCGTCGGGGCTCATCGTGGTGAGGCGGCAGTCGACGTAGAGCGATGAGCGCCGGCCGGAGGCCAGCACGAAATCGCCCCGCTTGGCCGATCGGCTGGCCAGCAGGGCAATGAGTCGTTCGCGATGGGTCGCCGGACTTCCGGAGGCAGGAACGCTGGTCAACGGCGGAAGAGACCCTTCATCTTGCCGAACAGCCCGCCCTTCTCGTCTCCACCGCCACTGCCACCGTTGGCGGCGGGCGGTGCCCCGGCCGACGGCGCGGCGGTGACGCTTTCCACCAGCGCATCCGAAAACGCCTTGACCGACGGGTACCGCTCGGCGGGCTGCTTGGCCAGCGCCTTCATGATGACCGCCTCGACTGCCGGCGGAAAACTGAGGTTCGGCTTCGCCTTGTTGAGCGCGATGGGCGGCTGGGTGAGCAGCTGGGAGAACAGCTCCCGCGGCGACTTGCCGGTGTACGGCAGGCAACCGGTGAGGAGGAAGTACGCGATGGTGGCCAGCGAGTACTGGTCGGCATGCACACCCACGAGCTCGCCCGAGAGCGCTTCGGGCGCCACGTACATCAGGGTGCCCACGAAGAATCCGGCCCGGGTGAGCCGCTGATCCGGTGCCGCGTCGGTGTCCGCCGCGATGCCGAAGTCGAGCAGCTTCACGTGACGGGTGGCCGGATCGTACATCACGTTCTCGGGCTTGAGATCGCGGTGCACGATGCCGGCATCATGCGCGGCCTGCACGGCCCCGCAGATCTGGCTCATGATGTCCGCGACGTCCCGAGGCGCCAGCGGCCCCGAACGATCGGCGTACTTGTCGAGGATCTCGCCGCTCGCCCATTCGATGGCGAGGTAATAGCGATCACCGTCCGACTGCCCGTAGTCTAGGGTGCGAATGATGTTCGGGTGTTCTACCCGTACGCCAAACTGCGCCTCGCGGAGAAAACGCGCGACGGCGGTCTTGTCGTGCTGCAGCTTTTCGCGCAGCACCTTCAGGGCAACGGTTCCGTGCTGGGGATGGTCCGCACGAAAGACGGTCGAAGTTCCTCCTTCGCCGACCTTCCCGCGAACCGTGTAGCCGGCCAGCGTCGTTCCGACTAACGTCTCGATAGACACGGGGCGAACGTAACGTCAGTAAGCAGTCGCAGGCAAGGCGGCACGAACGTTCCTTTACGATGGTATCACGTTTGGGCGGTCGCCCAGCCCCTTTTCGTCTCCTTTTTTCGCAGCTGGAGCCTTTCTCGCCATGCGCCTGTCGTATCCCGCGCCCCGATCCGGACTGTCAGGACTGCAGGGGAATCCCACCGGGCATTCCACCGGAGGTTCCAGCGGGGCCTCCCGAGGGCGCGCGCTCGTCGCGGGACTGGTGCTGGGTGGCCTTGCGCTGACGGCCTGCGCGGGGAATCGCAGTGTGGGTGCGCCGGGTGGCGACCCCACGCCCACCGCGGGGCGCGGCGGACGCGGTGCCGGTGCCGCCATCCAGCCGGGCGCGGAGATGCAGGGGCTCTATCGGGGCATGGGGCTCATCTCCGGCATCGGCGCGATTCCCTTCGTCTCCTCCGTGTCGTTCCTGCAATCGCCCACCCCCGACAGCACATTGACGCTCGTTGCGATGTCGCTGCCGGCGCGCGCACTTGGCTTCACCCGCGAGGACGATCGCTACGCCGCGGTGTACGTGGTGCGCATCGAGTTGCGACAGGGTGGCACACTGGTACGGCAGCTCGAAGCCAAGGAGACGGTGCGCGTTCCCACGTTCCGCGAGACGTCGCGCACCGACGAGAGCGTGATCTGGCAGCAGTTCCTCCGCCTGGCGCCGGGACGGTACGGCATGACCATGGTGGTGCGCGACGAAGGCGGCATTCGCAACGCGGCGGAAGAGGTGAGCATCGAGGTGCCGCGTCTCGCACCGGGCGCACTGGGATCGCCGATCGCCGTGTACGAGATCATTCCGCGCGGCTCGGCGGATTCGCTGCCGCGACTGCTGGCACGTCCGCGGAGCACCGTGACGTTCGGTGCGGACTCCATCCTGCCGGTCTACGTGGAAGCCACCGGAGCCGATGCACCGGCGCGCGTCAGCGCGCGCGTGGTCGGCGAAGGAGACCAGGTGCTGTGGGAGGGTGCCGTCGACCTGACGCAGCGTGGCAACCTCCGAAGCGCCGTCCTGCCCGTGCCTGTCGCGAACATGGGCATCGGCGTCTCGACGTTGTCGATCGCCGCGCAGGGCAAGGCCGACACGGTGCGCACACGTTTGATGGTGAGCCTCGGCGACGACCTGCCCATCGCGAGTTTCCAGGAGATGCTGGGCTACCTGCGCTACTTCACGCCGCCCGATCGGCTCAAGGGTCTGCGCGAGGCAACGCCGGTCCAGCGCGCCGCGCTGTGGACGGAGTTCCTGCGCAGCACCGATCCGTTGCCGGGCACTCCCGAACACGAGGGACTGCGTGATTACTTTGCGCGCATCCGGCAGGCCAACCTGCGCTTCCGCGATGATGCCCAGGTCGGATGGATGAGTGATCGTGCGGCCGCGTTCCTCGGGCTCGGCGATCCCGACCAGATCTACGACACGGGCTTCAACGACGGCAGCATGCGGGCACGGCAGCAGGTCTGGGAGTATCGCGCATATCGCTTGCAGCTCGTCTTCCAGGACCAGACGGGTTTCGGGCGCTGGCGCCTGGCGCCCAACCAGATGTCCGACCTGCAGAACGCCATTCGCCGCCGACTTGCCGGACTTCCGTGAGCCGTGTGCCGCCCTGAGTGAGCCCTTGTGTGTGAGCGCCTGTGACTGATGCAGTGAGCGAAGTGAAGCTTCCCCCGGCGCCGCGACTCTTTCTCGTCGACGGGTATGCCCTGATCTATCGCGCGTTCTTCGCGCTCATGAGTCGTCCACTGGTCACGAGCCGCGGAGAGAACACCTCCGCGGCGTGGGGCGTCGCGAATTTCCTCCGCCGCCTGCTCGCCACCCACCAGCCCGAACTGCTCGGCTGGGTGCACGACAAGGGCGCATCGTTTCGCGAGGAGCTGTATCCGGAGTACAAGGCGACACGCGCGAAGCTGTCCGAGGAGCTGCAGTCGGACTTCGATCGCGGTCTCGAGCGGATCATGCAGCTGCTCGCCGCCTACGATGTACCGGTGCTCTCGGTGCCGGGCTTCGAGGCCGACGACGTGATCGGCACACTCGCCAAGCAGGGCGTGGACGCCGGGTACAACGTGGTGATCGTCTCCGGCGACAAGGATTTCCAGCAGCTCGTGCGGCCGGGTGTGTGGCTGCTCAATCCGGGGCGCGGTGGGCCTGCGAGCGTTGAGGAACAGTGGGTCGGCGTCGAGAATGGCAGCGACCGACTGGGTGTGCCACCGGATCGGGTCATCGACTATCTCGCGCTCGTCGGCGACAGCTCGGACAACGTGCCGGGTGTGAAGGGCATCGGTGAGAAGGGAGCGCAGGAGCTCATCCACCAGTTCGGCGCGCTCGAGGACATTCTCGCGCACGTCGACGAGATCACGAAGAAGCGGCCACGCGAGGCGCTGCAGACGCAGGCCGAGACGGCGAAGCTGTCGAAGCAGCTCGTGACGATCCACTGCGACGTGCCGATCACGCTCGAGCCCGAGAAGCTCAAGGTCGGGCTGCCGGATACCCAGGCGCTGCGGCATCTGTTTCTCGAGCTCGAGTTCACGTCGATGCTGCGCGACGTGGGCGGGAGCGCGACGGCGACGGGCCCCGCAACGGTATCGCATCCGGTCGCCAGTGATGGCGACGGCACACCGGTGCCGCTTGCCATGACGGCCGTGGGCGGGCGGCCGCAGGCGCCGGCCGTGACCGTCGGGCCGAGTGGCGTGGCAACGCTGGCCGATGCCACGTATCAGACGGTCGACACGATGCCGGCACTGGAGGCACTCCTCGCGCGTGTGCGCACGGTGCCGTACATCGCGATCGACACGGAGACGGTGTCGACCGCACCGCTGCCGAACACGATCGACCCGCTGCATGCGGGTCTGGTCGGGATCTCGATTGCGGTCGCGCCGGGTGAGGCGTACTACCTGCCCTTCGCACATCGCACCGACGACGGCGGTGGCAATCTCGCACTGCTGTCGGGTGATGCCGGCATTGCGGGCGCGCGCATCAACGCCGGTGCGCAGCCCGGATCGAACCTGCCCCCGTTCGACAGTCCGGCGATGGCACCGCTCCGCGCGATGCTCGAGGATGCGAGCGTGCGAAAGATCGCGCAGAATGCCAAGTACGACGTGCTGGTGCTGCGCGGCGCAGGTGTGCGCATGGCCGGACTCGAGTTCGATACCATGCTCGCGAGCTATGTGCTCGACCCGGGCCGGCGCTCGCACGGGCTCGACCTGCTCGCGCTCGAGTTCCTCGGGCACACCATGACGGCGTACGAGCAGCTGTGCGGCAAGGGCAAGGGTCAGCTGCCGTTCGACCTCGTGCCGGTCGATTCGGCGCGCGACTATTCGTGCGAGGACGTCGACGTCACGATGCGCCTGCGCGCGCTGTTCGAGCCGGCGCTGGTGGAGCATGGCATGCTCGACCTGCTCATGACGGTCGAAGTCCCGCTGGTCGAAGTGCTCGCCGAGATGGAGTGGGAAGGCATCGCGATCAATCTCGACTGGTTCGGATCGCTCAAGACGCGCTTCCAGTCCGAACGCGAGAAGGTGGAGCAGGCGATCTTCGCGGAGGCAGGCGAGGAGTTCAACATCAACTCCAATCCGAAGCTGCGCGCGATCCTGTTCGAGAAGCTCGGGCTGCCGGTGAAGAAGCGTACTGCCACCGGGCCGAGCACCGATGCGAGCGTACTGCAGGAGCTCGCGGAAGAAGGGCATACGCTGCCGACGCTGCTGATGGAGTACCGAGAGCTGTTCAAGCTCGAAGGCACGTACATCGATGCACTGCCGAAGCTCGTGCACCCGCGCGACGGTCGCCTGCACACGTCGTTCAACCAGACGGTGGCGGCGACGGGGCGTCTGTCGTCGACGGATCCCAACCTGCAGAACATTCCCATCCGCCGTGAGCTCGGTCGCGAGATCCGTCGCGGGTTCGTGCCTCGCCAGGGGTGGCAGCTGCTGTCGGCCGACTACTCGCAGATCGAGCTGCGGCTGCTCGCGCACCTGTCGGCGGATCCGTCGTTCGTGCAGGCGTTCCGCGCCGGCGGTGACATTCACCGGCAGACGGCCGCGATCATCTTCAGCGTCGACCTGGGCGACGTCACGAGCGACATGCGTGCGCGCGCCAAGACGATCAACTTCGCGACGATCTACGGCCAGGGTGCGCATGCGCTGTCGCGGCAGCTGCGCATCTCGAACGCCGAGGCGAAGGCGTTCATCGATACGTACTTCGAGCGCTTCGCGGGCGTACGCCGCTTCCTCGAGGGGTGTGTCGTCGAGGCGAAGCAGCGTGGTTACGTCGAGACGTTGTTCAAGCGACGTCGCTACGTGCCCGAGCTGCGCGAGCGCAATCACAACATCCGTGCGTTCGGTGAACGCGTGGCCGCCAATGCGCCCATCCAGGGCTCGGCCGCCGACCTGATCAAGATCGCCATGATCCGCATCCATCACGCGCTGGAGCGCGACCGGTTCGCGTCGAGGATGCTGCTGCAGGTGCACGACGAACTGGTCTTCGAGGTGGCGCCGGAGGAGACGGAAGCGCTGCGCGGGCTCGTGAAGGCGGAGATGGAGGGGGCGGCGAGTCTCGACGTGCCGTTGCTCGCGGAGATGGGGATGGGCCGAGACTGGGTGGCGTCCAAGTCCTGATCAGGTGCGCGTCCGCCCATCGTGACGAGTTGGCCCACCGTCGAACCATGAAGCGCGCTTCATTGGTCTCGCACTTTGCATGGAATCCGGAGGGACGCAAGAGCAGCGTCCCGCGACAGGCGGTCTGATCGCCCTGCCAATGCGTTGCCTTGCAACGACTTGAGTCTTATTGACGAGCACGGCACTGTGGTTGCCTTGAAGGAGATCCAGATGGCGCTGTCCAACCGGGCGCCCCAGACCTTCAAGACCATCGTGCCAAGCACGGCGCGAGACCGAGGATCGACGCATGCCTTCCACACGCCGCCAGCGCGGATTCACCCTGATCGAACTGCTCATCGTGGTCGTGATCATCGGCATCCTGTCCGCGATCGCGATTCCGAAGTTCGCGGCGACCAAGGGCAAGGGGTATGCGGCGGCTCTCAAGAGCGACCTCCGCAACCTCACCGTGTCGCAGGAGGACTTCTTCTACAACCACTCGGCGTACACGGCCAACGCCGGAAGTCTGAACTTCACGCCGACGAATGGGGTGGTCCTCACCATCACGGAAGCAACGCCGAGCGGCTGGTCTGCCACGACAACGCATCCGTCAGCGGCTCCGCTGACGTGTGCGGTGTACTACGGAGATGCCGCGCAGGTTGCTCCCGCGACGGAGGTGGGCCAGGTGATGTGTCAGTAGTACAGCGGTCGTACTGCCCCCCCTGACCCGTCATCTGGGAACGCCGGACTGCTGCCGCAGGCCGGCGTTCTTCATTCCGGGCGGCCGCTCGCGCCGCCTCGTCGCACGATGGTTTCAGGAGAGGATGCCGGCAGCGCTTCGCCGCGCCGCGTCCGCGCGCTATCGTGCGAGGTGATCGACGACGAACGGCTCGCCGCCGGCGAGCTTCCCGACACGGGGCTTCCTGACATTGCCGCGGACCCGGACGACAGGCGGCGGAAGGCTCGCCTGCGCGAGGCCACGCGTGCGGCGGACGCGCGCGAATTCGTGTTCCGCCGTGAGGGCATGATCCACGCGATGGACGGTGGCCTCTGGCTGCACCGGCATGTGTGGAAGGGACACCCGATGGTGCACATGGTGAGCACCGATCGCGCACGCCTGCTCGCGTACGGGCGTGCGATCGGCATGCCCGCGCACCGGTTGCAGTACAAGCCGCTCAAGGACCCGCGCACGGGGGTGCGGCGCGAGGCGTGGCATTGGGATCTGGGTGGGCCGGTGTTGCCTTAGAGCTGCAGAAGCGGAACTGCAGAAGCGGAACTGCAGAAGCCGGACGGCAGAAGCCGGACGGCAGAAGCCGAACAGCGGAAGCCGAACAGCGGATTGGTCAGTACTTGAGCAGGATGCCGGCGATGGCGCCGGCGAGGACGAGCCAGGCGGAGTTGATGCGCGCGACGATGAGTAGCGCGCCGGCCACCAGTGCGAGCAGCACCGTCGGGATATCGACGAGCGCGGCGCGTGCGAGTTGTACCGACACGACGGCCATCAGTGCGAGGGATGCGACGTTGACGCCGTCGAGCACCGCGCCGGCTGCCGGCGAACGGCGGATGCGGGGCACCAGTGGACCGCTCAGGGCCACGAAGACGAACGCGGGCAGGAAGATGGCAACCGTCGCGACGGTGGCGCCTGCGGGGCCAGCCAGCATATAGCCGATGAACGTTGCCGTGGTGAAGACAGGGCCGGGGGTGATCTGGCCGACGGCCACCGCGTCGAGCAGCTGTTGCTCCGTCAGCCAGCCGAAACGCTCGACGAGATCGGCGCGGAGGAACGCGAGCAGCACGTAGCCGCTGCCGAACAGCACGGCGCCGATCTTTGCGAAGACGGCGAACAGCGGCCAGAGGCCGACGGGTGTCGCACCGCTCGTGACTGCGGCACCAGCGACACTCGCAGCACCAGCCGTGCTTCCGGCTTGAAGCAGCGCGATGCCCATCCCCTGCGCACCCTGGGCGTCCTGCGCACCCTGCGCACGGTACAGCAGCAACATCGCGACGCCCGCGGCGACGAGGGCCGCGATCTCGTGCAATCCGGCGACGACGGCTATCGCTGCCGCCGCGCCGACCAGCGCGTGCCAGCGCGACTTGATCGCCGTTCGGCCGAGCGCCCAGAGCGCCTGCGCCACGACGGCGATCACGACGGCTTTCACCCCGTACAGAAGTCCCGCGGCCTCCGGCACGGCACCGTAGCGCACGTACAGCGCCGCAATGCCCGCCACGATGCATGCGGCGGGCAGGATGAAGCAGACGCCGGCGACGACCAGTCCCGGCCATCCTGCACGCGCGTGCCCGACGTGAATCGCGAGCTCCGTCGAATTCGGCCCCGGAATGAGGTTGGTCGCGCCGAGGTAGTCGAGAAACTGCGCGCGCGTCAGCCACGCGCGCCGTCGTACGACTTCGTCTTCCATCATCGCGATGTGCGCGGCCGGGCCACCGAACGCCGTGGTGCCGAGCTTGAGAAACAACAGCGCGATCTCGCGCAGGGGCGAACGGGAAGGCGAGGCGGTCACGCAGCCGCCAGGCGCTCGAGTGCCGCCGCTTCCTCGCGCAGCCAGTCCGCCTCCGCGAGCAGCGTCGGTTGCAGCCCGGGATCGCGACGAAAGCGGAACCAGGCGCGCGCACGCTGCCGCGCGCGTCGCAGGCGATCGCCGTAGCGAAAGTCGCTGGTGGCCGACGGGACGAGCGACAGCAGGAACAGGAGCGCCCACCACGGCCCGGCGAGGGCTCCGACGAGCGCGGTCTGGGCGGCGTACGACAGGAGCACGAGCCCCGTTCCGACCACCAGCGTGCGCATGGCCGGCTCGTCGCGCGCGTTGACGTTGCGCGTGGCCAATGCCCGGGCGATGCGCACCGGCAGAAAGTGCGTGAGGCGCCCCCAGAGCACGATGGGCAGCAGCGCGAGTGCAATGCACCCCTCGCGGATCACGAAGCGTGCACCGGCACTCGCGCCGGGATCGATCGCCAAGTCGTGCACGTCGATGCCGGCGGATTGCAGGCGATCGCGAAACGTGTGCATGCGCGTCTCGAACATCGCAGCGCGCGTGTGCGCAGCGGGCGAGACACCACCAGTCGCCGTCTCCTCGCGCACGCGCAAGGTGCGCTGGGCACGGTCGAGGCGACGCAAGATGGAGAGTGTGGTGGACAGTGGCGTGAAATCTTCACCGACTTCCCGCATCGGCTCGACGAGTGCGGCGAGCGTGTCACCCACGAGTCCGATGCGACGCGCATCGTCTGCCGTCTCGAAGTTGAGCGTGACCGCGGCAAGCCGTGCCGCGACCGCATCAGTGAGCGCCGAAACGCTGGCCCGGCCATCCAGGAACCGGTCGACATCCAGTGGCTCGCCGATCTGCACGAGCACGCGCGACCGCGGCTCTTCCTTGCACTCGAAGAGCAATCCCACGGGTACGATGCGAATGCCGCGCACGCCCCGTTCGTGCTGCGCCATGAGCGTCATGCGCGCGAGGCCGGTGCGCAGGGGCGCGAGATGCGGCTCGTCGTGACTCTTTCCTTCCGGGAAGATCACGATGGCGGCGCCCTCGGCGAGGGCGTTGGCGACGGCGCCGAACGCCAACGCGTTGCGCTCCGGGTCGGAGACGGGATCCGCACCGGACTGCGTTGCTCCGTTCGCATTCGCCTTCTTTGCCTCGTCGGCGGCGCGCCGCAACGGCACCACGCCCACCCGCTGGAAGAACCACGCGGCGACCGGATTCGCGAAGATGGTCGCCTTGGCCGTGAAGCGCACGCGGCGCTCCACACTTCCCGCCACCACCAGTGCATCGACCAGCGCGTTCGGGTGGTTGACGGCGAGAAAGATCGGGCCGGCGTCGGGCACGCGCTCCAGGCCGGCCACGGTGATGGACCGGTAGTACCAGCGCAGCCCCACGCGCATGACAGGCTTGAGTGCTTCGTACAGCATGGGGGCGGATCAGCGTCCGGGAGTACCGCGCGCCGGTCAGGCCGCCGCGGTCTGTGCGCGCATGGACGCATCGGCTTCGCGCGCGACGCGTTCGCCTTCCTTGATGTTCACCTTCATCAGGATCGCGCCACCCACCACGAAGAACCCGATCACCCACAGGATCGCCACTCGGCTCCCCTCTGCTCCCGTCGCGACCGCGAACAGGAGCGGTCCGAGAATGCCGCCGAACTTCTCGAACACGGAGTAGAAGCCGAAGAACTCGCCGCTCTTGTGCTTCGGCACCATGTTCGCGAACAGCGACCGGCTGAGGGCCTGCGTGCCGCCCTGCACCAGTCCCACGAGGCACGCGAGGATGTAGAACTCGCGCTCGCTCGAGATGCCGTAGGCGAAGATGCAGATGCCGGTATAGACGGCGAGGCCGAGCATGATGGACAGCTTGGTGCCGAGCACGCGGGCGAGCTGGCCGAAGGCGAAGGCGAACGGCACACCGATGAACTGCACCAGCAGGATCGCGGTGATGAGCGAGCTCGTCTCGAGCCCGATGTCGGTGCCGAATGCCACGGCCATCTTGATGATCGTCTGGATGCCGTCGTTGTAGATCGTGAAGGCGAGCATCGCGAGGAACGCCTGCTTGTAGCCGCGCATGTCGCGAATGGTTTCGCCCAGGCGCTGGAAGGCGACGCGAAACGGGTTCTCCTTCGAGTGTTCGTCGGCCTCGATCGCGCGCGGCGGCTCCGGGATGCGGCGGAAAAGCGGGATCGAGAAGAGCAGCCACCATATGCCGACGGACACGAACGCGATGCGCGTCGGCAGGCTGGCCTGGTCCGGCGTGAGCCCGTCGCCCGACGGCAGGCCGAACGCGGCGGGATTGAGGATCCACATCAGGTTGAAGGCGAGCAGCAGGCCGCCGCCGAAGTACCCGAATGCGTACGCAGCGGTGGAGACGCGATCCATCTCGCTCTCGCTCGCGATGTGCGGGAGCAGCGCCTCGTAGAACGTCATGCTGCCCGTGGCACCCGCGATCGACAGCACGAACAGGATCGCGGCGAGGAGCAGCTGTCCCTGCGAGATGAAGAACATGCACGCCGTCGCGGTGACGCCGAGCAGCAGGAACCCGAGGAGGAAACGCTTCTTCGCCGCCTTGAAGTCGGCGACGGCGCCGAGGATCGGCGCCAGGATCGCGATGAGGACGGCGGCGACCGTGCTCGCCACACCATACGACTGCAGCCCTTCCGACTCCGGCAACCCGGCCGCCGCGACCTTCAGGTAGAACACGGGAAACACCGCCGCGACGATCACCGTCTGCATCGACGAGATGGCCCAGTCGTACATGGCCCACGCGCGCAGCTCAGGCCGGTGCAGACCGAGGGCTTCGAGGAGTCCGCGTTTGCGTGCCGGAAGGGGTGCAGCCATTGGGAGTCTCGTAAAGGATGGCGTAGCGGGACAGATTATTGTCTGTGTCTGCTCCTCTCCTGTCCAGCACGTCAGATGACGTATATGCCATTCCCTGCCGTTTTCTTCCCCGATTGTCGCGCGTGACGCGCACCCGTCTCGTGGCGGGCCTCGTCCTGTGCGCCGCCATCACGGCCTGCGACCGGAAGACGCCCGCGCTCCCCGACGATTCCAGCGCACCGGTCAGTGTCGGCGGGTCGACGGAAGCCGACAGCATCGCCTCAATCGTGACGGCGAGCGGCTGGGACATCGAAGCGGGGCCATTCATCGTGCTGCCGACGGTGGACGGCGGGATGACCTCGGGCTCGTTCCTGCGACCCGAGGCGACCGAACTGACGGTCGGCGATACGATCGGCGTCGGCCGCACGGTGGCGGACGGGCGGATCGAGCTGTTCTCCCGCGGCGGGCGTGTCGGGGAAGCTCGGGTTAAGGTCGAGAACGCGCCACGCGTCGATCCCGGCTGCACGGCCTGGCCGGTGGCACGACTGGGCGCAGCATCGGGTGGCAGTGCCTCCGGTGGCGCGGCGGAGGCTCCGGCCACCGGCGCCGGCATCACCAACTGGACGGCGGCGTTCGCCGCAGGCCGGGTGAAGGCGATCCCGCTGGATTCGATCGAGGGCATGGCGACACGCGATTCCGCGCGACTCGCTGCGGATCTCACGCGTCTCGCATCGGCACTGCCGGATGACACGAGCGCGACGTTTCGCGGCTTGCCGTTCGTCGTGCTGCGGGCCTATCGCGCGCGCGGCATCGACAGTGCGTTCGTCGTCGCCACGCTGGCCCGGCGCGTGAACCAGGAGGACTCGCCGAAGGAAGAGCGGCTGGTGCTCGTGGTCGACGTCGCGAGCAAGGACTCGAAGGCCTGGAAGGTCGCGTGGCACGAACGAGCCGCGGGCCGCGAGGAGGAGCTCGTGGTGGCGGAGCCGCTGATGGCGTACTTCACGACGGGCACCAGGGACGTGCACCTGCTCTTCGGCCGCGACGACGGCATCGCACTCGGCGCCGCGGTGCTGGTGCGCACGGCGGGCGGATGGCGCGTGCAGTGGGAGAGTGCGGTCGCGGGGTGTGACTGACGGACTACTGTGCGATTCCACTTGAACTGCAGGTAAGCGGATTCAAGCGGAGAGGAACAGATGAAAGCGGATCTGTACGGCGCACATACAAAGAGAGGACGACATCAGCCACGCGATGTCGTCCTCTCTTCGCTAACGGAGCAGATCCGTTTGAATCAATTCCTATCGCGGTTCAAAATCCGCTTACCTGCAGTCCAAGCCGCATGCACAGTCGCCAGCAGCTTACCGGATCTCCGCCGCGCCGCGGCTGCTGTCGCCGATCAGGTGTTCGGCGAAGTACTCCATCAGCATGCGGTTGAAGTACGGCTGCATCGGGCCGTAGCCGTGCGCCTGGCCCGGCATGATCATCATGTCGAAGCGCTTGTTGGCCTTGATGAGCGCGTCCACCAGCCGGATGGTGCCGCCCGGATGCACGTTGTTGTCCATGTCGCCCGTGGTGAGCAGCAACTTGCCCTTGAGGCCCTGCGCGAGCTCGATGTTCGTCGGCACGCGGATGGAGAAACGGATGCTGTCCTGCGACGTGTCGGCCGCGGCCCGCGCGGTCGTGGTCGGCGGGACTACGTCACGGCGCGGCAGGTCGGCGCCGATACGGCCCGTGCCCGCGCGGCGGCCCGAGTCCGTCGCGATGCGGAGCCCGTGGTACTGCTCGCTCCAGTTCTGGTTGTAGATGTTGTTGTCGTGGTTGCCCGACGACGACACGCCGACCTTGAAGAAGTCGTTGTACGGCGGGAGCATCAATGCCGCGCCGGTGAGGAAGCCGCCGCCCGAGTGCCCGAAGATGCCGACGCGGCTGATGTCGATGAAGCCGTGACGCGCCGCGAGCTGCTCGATGCCGGTTTTCTTGTCGGCCAGCGCATAGTCGCGCATGTTGAAGTAGCTGAAGCTCTGGTACGCGTTCGAGCGCTGCGGTGAACCGCCGCGGTTGCCGAGCTGCACGACGATGAAGCCGAGCTGCGCGAGCTGCTGCGGGACACCACCGGCCGAGAAGGTGTAGTTGACGCCTTCCGTCTGCGGGCCCGGATACACGTGCGCGATGATCGGATACTTGCGCGTGCTGTCGAAGTCGAACGGCTTCCACATGTTGCCGTAGATGTCCGTCACGCCGTCTGCCGCCTTCACGACGAAGCGCTCCGGCATGCGCCAGCCCATCTCCTTGAGGCGCGAGACGTCCATCTCCTCGAGACTCATCACCACGGCGCCACTCACGTCGCGCAGTACCGACTTGGTCACCGCATCCACACGCGAGAAGTTGTCCACGATGTAGCGCTTGCTCGGGGACATCGTGCTCGCGTAGCTGAATTGGCCGGGGTTGAGCAGCGTGAAGCCCGTGCCGTCCGCATTCACGCGGTACATGTGCGTGTAGTACGGATTGTCGGCCTCCTCGCGGCCGACGCCCGCGATGTACACGAACCCGCGTACGGAATCGATCTGCGCGATGTTCTCCGCGCGCCAGGCCCCGGACGTGAGCGGGCGCTTGTAGACACCGTCGTTGCTGTACAGGTAGTAGTGGCCCCACCCGCTGCGCTCCGACCACCAGATGATGTCGCCGCCGGCCTTCGTGTAGCGCGCGTTCTGCGTCTCGAGGTTGGCGTTCTCGACGGATTCCGTGATGAGCGTCTTGACGGCGCCCGTCGGCAGGTCGATCTCCACCAGCTCGAGATTCCGCTGCAGGCGGTCGCGGCGCATCATGCGCAGCTTCCCCGTGCTCGTGGCGGACGGCCAGTGGATGTTCATGATGCGCTGGTCCTTCCAGTGCTTCACGTTCACCGGCGCAATGGCTTTCTCGCCGCGCTTGAACGTGAACACCTCGAGCTGCGGCACGTTCTCCTCACCCGGCATCGAGTACGTGTACGACGACAGCGTCGGACGCGGGTTGGAGAGGACGTTCACGAGGAACAGCTCCTTCACCTTGCGGTTGTCGCTGCGCTGCACGACGAACGCCTTGCTGTCCGGGGACCAGATCACCTGCGGGCGCACGCGCGGGTCACGGTTGCCCGCACCTCCACGACCGCCGCCCTGCTGCCCGTCGTCCTGCTGCTGTTGCTGCTGCTGGTCGTCCTGCTGCGTCTGTGCCGTGTCGCGGAAGCCGAAGCTGTAGTTGCGCACGCCATCGGTGCTGATCTGGGTCGTGTCCTTCGTGGCGACTTCCACGATGAACAGGTTGTGGTTGCGTGCGAACGCGAACGCCGTGCTGTCCGGCGAGAAGTTGCGGAAGTCGGGCTGTGCGCCACCGCCACCGCCACCACCACCTCCGCCGCCGCCACCACCACCCACCGCCCGCTCCTCGTCCTGCGGGATCGAATCGCGACGCAGGCGCGGGAGCGACTTGAGCAACTCCGTCGCCATCGTCCACTCGTAGCGCGACGAGTCGACGTTGAAGCGGAACGCCTTGTGGTCCTTCGTGAAGTTGATCGTCGTGAACGGCAGGTTGTTCGGATCGTACGGCTTGCGATGCAGCTCGGAGAGCGATGCGGCCATCTTCACATGGTCGAACAGCGCCTTCTTCGACTTCGTGGCCGGTACGACGAGATAGAATCGCGCACCCGTGCGGTCCTTCCAGTTGTAGAACATCGAGTCGCTCTGGCCGAGCCAGCGCGGTGCGACGTTGGTCGAGAACACGACATTGCGCAGCCCGGCGGTGCCGTAACGCTCGGCGAGCATCCAGTTCGCGCGCGTGACCGGGGTTCCGCCATTCATGGTTCCTGCGGCAGGCGCCGCCTGCGCCGAGACGGCTGACATCGGGGCAACAGTGGCGAGCAGTGCGGTGACGCCGAACAGGGCGCGCACGAGTGCTCGCGAACCCGGCGCGCGATGCGCGGGGCGGGGGGTGGGCAGCATACCTCAGGTCTCCTGGAGGGAACGGGGCGGGGACCGCCGCGGGCAGGCCACTGGCCATGTCGCAGGCGATCGTCTTCAACTTACGCGTGCCGGGAAGGACGTGTTGGTCCAAGAGGCCATATTTTGAGGGGCACCTCTCGCTGTGCCCCTGCCCTCCGTATGGCCCTCTCTGCCCACCCGTCCATGCGCCTCCTGCCCTGCCGTCTCCGTCGCGTACCCCGCGTGACAGCGCTCCTGCCGGCCGCACTGCTCGTCGCCGGCTCCCTCACTGGCCCTCTCGCTGCACCACTCGCTGCTCAGGCCCCGCAGCCCATCAAGTTCGCGCGGTATGCGCACGTGGCGAACGACGGCACCATCGCGTTCACATACCAGGATGATATCTGGCTCACGAACGCCGATGGTGCGGAGCCGCGACGCCTCACGGCGCATGGGGCGCGTGATTTCATGCCGCGCTTCTCGCCGGACGGAAAGACGATCGCGTTCACGAGCAATCGCACTGGCAACAACGACGTCTACATCGTGCCGGTGGCCGGCGGTGAGCCGAAGCAGCTCACGTGGTTCTCGGGAGAAGACCAGGCGGCGTACTGGACGCCGGACGGTCGCGAGCTCGTGATCACGAGTGGCCGCGGCACGCATCCGTTCGGGTCGCCGCTGTACCGCCTGCCGCTCGACGGCAGCATGCCGCGTCCGATGGCGATGGACTTCGGACGCGCCGGCATGATGAAGCAGGATGCCACGATGGTGGCGTTCAACCGCAACCTGCCGAGCTACTGGCGCAAGGGATATCGCGGCAACAACAACGCGGACATCGCCGTGCAGAACCTGCGCACGGGCGAGATCAACGAGATCACCGACACGGACCTCAAGGGCTATCAGGGGTTCACGCACGACGTGCACCCGATGTGGGGCGCCGACGGCATGATCTACTTCGCGTCGGAGCGCGACGGCACGTTCAACATCTGGCGCGTGTCGCCGAACGGTGGCGCACCGCAACAGGTCACGAAGCACAAGGAAGATGGCGTGCAGTTCCCCGCCATCTCGCCGGACGGCCGGCACATGGTGTACGAGAACGACTTCGAGCTGTGGACGATGGAGGTGCCCGCCGGCACGCCGAAGAAGCTGCAGATCCGCATGGCGGCGGACACGAAGGAGAACGACATCGAGGTGGTGACGACGACCAACCGCGCCGATGGATTCACGGTGTCGCCGAGCGGCGAGTACGTGGCGGTGGATTTCCACGGGGAGATCATGATCGTGCCGACGGAGGCGGGCGTCGGCGAGAAGACGGCCGTCACCACGTCGCCGTGGCGCGAGCGCAGCCAGACGTGGTCGCCGGACGGACGTCGCATCGCGTACATCTCCGACGAGAGCGGCGACGAGGAAGTGTGGACGTTCGACATCGCGTCCGGCACGCGCCGGAAGCTCACGGCGCAGCCGTCGGTGAAGGCGGACCTGACGTGGGCGCCCGGTTCGGGCAAGCTGGCGTACACCGGCGACAACAAGCTATGGGAAGTCGACGTGGCCGGTGGTGCGCCGCGCGAGCTCGCGGCGAATGCCGCGGGCGGGTTCTCCGTCGGCGAGTACACGCCCGACGGCAACTGGCTCACGTACACGAAGCGCGACGACGACCAGAACGCGGATGTCTTCGTGTTCGACGTGCGCAACCGCCGCGAGACCAACGTCACGAAGAACCCGTTCAACGACAGCGAGGGCGTGATCACACCGGACGGACGGCACCTGGTGTTCACATCGTCGCGGGATGGCGGAACGTCGCAGCTGTTCGTCGTGTCGCTCGCGCGCCTCACGGAAGATCCGAATGATCCGGTGGTGCGTGAGCGTCAGCGGCGGGGTGCCGGCCGCCCGGAGCGCAACGACTCGTCGGCCTCGGGTGGTGCGGCCGCACCGACGGGAGCCGGAAGCGCGGCCGCCGCGAGTGCCGCCAACGCCGCGAACAATCCCGCGCCCGCGTCGGCATTCACCGTGCGCGTGGACGCAGACGGCATCGAGCGTCGTGTCACGCAGCTCACGCGCGGTGCGAACGCCGTCGGCACGTACTTCCTGTCGCGCGATGGTCGCACGATCTACTTCACGGTGGGTGGCGCTGGTGGAGGCGGTGGAGGCCAGGGCGCTGCACCTGCAGATGCCGACAGTCCGAACGTCGGCCTGTTCGCCATGAACATCGATGGGCAGAACCGCCGTCGTCTCGCCGGTGGCACGTTCCCCGGCATGGTGCCGACGACGGACCGTCGCGCGGTGTTCTTCCGCCGGCCGGCTCGCGGTGGCGACGGCGATGGTGGTGCGGCAACGGGCACGGAGATCGCCCGCCTCACGATCGCCACACCGAATCGCACGGACGCGGTGGCTTTCACCTTTCCGGTGCGCGTCGACCGCCGGGCGGAGTGGACGCAGCTGTTCGAGGAGTCGTGGCGCGTGATGAAGTACCGCTTCTACGACGAGAAGATGCACGGCAAGGACTGGGACGCGATCAAGGCCCGCTACAAGCCGTTGCTCGCCTATGTCGGCACCAACGAGGACGTGTACGACATCGCCAACGAGATGATCGGCGAGCTCAATGCGTCGCACACCGGAGTGAGCGGCCCGCCGACGCGCGCGATGCCGCGTGTGTACACGACGCGCTACCTCGGCTTCGACATGGACAGCACGGGTGGTGGCCGCTATCGCATCTCGCACATCTACCGCGACGGTCCCGCCGACAAGGAATGGCTCGGCCTCGCGAAGGGTGACTACGTGCTCGCCATCGACGGCAAGGATCTCAAGGCCGGTGACAACTACGAGCGCGTGCTGGCGACGACGCTCAACGAGTACCTGCCGGTGCGCGTGGCGAAGAGCCCCACGGGCGAGGGGGCGCGTACGGTGCGCATCGCGACGGTCACCTCACTCACGGACATCAAGTACAACGAGTGGGTGGCGAGCAATCGCGAGGTGGTGGAGAAGGACACCAAGGGCGACATCGCCTACGTGCACATCCGCTCGATGGACCAGCCGTCGCTCGCCAAGTTCCGGAACGAGATCGACCAGTTCTCGAACAAGAAGGGCATCATCGTCGACATCCGCTTCAACGGCGGTGGCAACATCGACCAGGAGCTGATCGACATCCTCGAGCGGGAGCCGTACCAGTTCTGGAACCAGCGCACGGGCGCACGTACGTGGGGGCGCCGCCCGCGGCAGGCGATCGCGGGGCCGAAAGTGATGCTCATCAACGCGCGCTCCGGGTCCGACAGCGAGGTCACGCCGATGGCGTTCCGCCAGCTCGGGCTGGGCCGCATCGTTGGCAACCCGACGGCCGCCGCAGTGATCGCGACAGGCAGCTATGCCCTCATCAATGGCGGCAGCATCCGTACACCGGGCTCGCTGGTGATCACGTACGACCCGACGAAGCCGAACAACTACGGCGTGAACCTCGAGAACCTGGGCGTCCCGCCGGACGTGTGGGTGAAGAACTCGCCGATGGACGAGATGAAGAAGTTCGACCGCGAGCTCAAGACGGCGATCGACGAGGCGATGAAGATGCTCAAGGAGCAGCAGCAGAAGGCGGGCAAGATCTCAAGCGACCGGGAGTAGTCTTGCTCAGGTGCAGGCCGCCTGAACTGCAGGTAAACGGATTTTGAACTGCGATTGAAACGGATAAAAACGGATCTGCTCCGAACGCGGCGAGAGTACGTCGCGCACTCCGGACAGATCCGTTTTTATCTGTTCTTATCCGCTCGAATCCGTTTACATGCAGTTGAAGTCGCATCGCACCAGTGCAGCTCTACCGCAAGCCGTGGAAATCGCACTGCCCCTGCCATACGTTCCGCCGCCATGACTGTCGCCACTGCCACTCCCGCCTCGATCGTCGCGCGCGTCGCGACTGAACTGTCCATCAGCCTGCAGTCGGTCGAGCGCACCCTCGCGCTCTTTGCCGAAGGGGCCACGCTGCCGTTCATCGCGCGCTACCGGAAGGAAGTCACCGGTGGCCTCGACGAGGTGCAGCTGCGCGACGTGCGTGACCGCGCCGAGTACCTGCGCGAGATGGAAGACCGGCGGGCGGCGATTCTCAAGAGTGTCGAGGAGCAGGGCAAGCTCGATGATGCGCTGCGTGGGGCCATCCTCGCGGCAGACACGAAGCAGGCGCTGGAAGACCTCTATCTGCCCTTCAAGCCCAAGCGCCGCACGCGCGCCATGATCGCGCGCGAGCGTGGCCTCGGGCCGTTGGCCGAGGCGATGTGGGACGGTGCGCACACGGACGAAGCACTCGTGGCGCTCGCCGCCACGTTCGCCGCACCCGACACCGAAGTGCTCACTGCCGATGCCGCGCTGCAGGGCGCCCGCGATATCCTCTCGGAAGCCGTCTCCGAAGACGCGACCACGCGCGGCTGGACCCGCGAAGTCACGCGCGCGCGTGGTCTCGTGAAGAGCACCGTGCTGTCCGAGAAGCGGAGCGACGACTCCAAGTTCAAGGATTACTTCGACTTCAGCGAACCGTTGGGCACCATACCGAGCCATCGGATGCTCGCCATCCGGCGCGGCGAGACGGAAGGGGAGCTGCTCTGGCGCGTCGAGGCGCCGGTGGAGGACATCAACGCGCGGCTCGCGCGTGAGGTGGTCGGCGAGCGCAAGGCGACCGCGCAGCTCACGCTCGTCGCCGCGGACGCGTACCGCCGCCTGCTCGCGCCCGCGATCGAAGTGGAGCTGCGCGTCGAGCTCAAGACGCGCGCAGACGAGGAGGCCATCACGATCTTCGGCCGCAACCTCGAACAGCTGCTGCTCTCCGCGCCCGCGGGCGAGAAGCGCGTCGTCGGGCTCGACCCGGGGTTCCGTACTGGCGTGAAGGTGGCCGTGGTGAGTGCGACCGGTGCCCTCGTGCACACCGATACGCTGTACCTGCACCAGGAGGATCGCTTCGCCGGCGCGATCCGCGCGCTCGTGGGGCGCTTCACGCCGGAGCTCATCGCGATCGGCAACGGCACGGCGAGCCGCGAGACGGAAACGCTCGTGAAAGCCGCACTCCGTGAGCTCGACCCGCCGCGCCCGCAGGTCGTCGTCGTGAATGAAGCCGGTGCGTCCGTGTATTCCGCGTCCGACATGGCGCGCGAGGAGTTCCCTGATCTCGATGTGAGCATCCGTGGCGCGGTGAGCATCGCACGCCGCCTGCAGGACCCGCTCGCCGAGCTCGTGAAGATCGATCCGAAATCCATCGGTGTCGGCCAGTACCAGCACGATGTGCACCAGACGCGCCTCAAGCAGCGGCTCGACGACATCGTGGAGAGCTGCGTGAACCGCGTCGGTGTGGAAGTGAACACCGCCTCGGCGGCACTCCTCGGCTACGTCGCGGGCATCGGGCCCGGGCTCGCGGGCGCGATCGTCTCACTGCGCGACCAGCGGGGCCGTCTCACCTCGCGCGCCGACCTGCGCGAGGTCCCACGGCTTGGCGCCAAGGCATTCGAGCAGGCTGCAGGATTCCTTCGCGTGCGTGGCGGCTCGCACCCGCTCGACGCGAGCGCCGTGCATCCGGAACGCTACGCGCTCGTCGAGCGCATGGCGGCGGATCTTGGTGTCGAGGTCGCGAAGCTCGTGGGCAACGACACGCTCGTCGATTCCATCACGCTCGAGAAGTACACGAGTGCCGACGTGGGCATGCCGACGCTGCGCGACATCATAGCGGAGCTCAAGAAGCCGGGCCGCGACCCGCGTGCGGCATTCGAGCCGCCCGCATTCCGCGACGACATCACGAAGCCCGCCGACCTGATCACGGGAATGGTGCTCGAGGGTGTGGTCACCAATATCGTCGCCTTCGGCTGCTTCGTCGACATCGGCGTGCACCAGGACGGTCTCGTGCACGTGAGCCAGCTGTCGGACCGCTACGTAAAGGATCCGAACGACGTCGTGAAGGTCGGGCAGCGCGTGAAGGTCACCGTGCAGGGCGTCGATCTCGCGCGCGGGCGCATCGCGCTGACGATGAAGAGTGAGGCGGGGCAGAAGGCCGCGGGCCTGTCATCGGCGGGCGCCGATGGTGCACCAGCGTCACGTGGTGAGCGCCCGCGCGGCGACGGTGGCCGTGGCGACGGTGCACGCGGTGGCAAGCCGGCGTCCAACAGTGTACCGAAACTCCCGGCCAAGCCCGCGTTCGTGCCGAGCAAGGGATCGGTGGCGCCGAACGGGATGCGGTTCAAGTAGACGTGCGCGTGGCGTTGCCCGTGCCCTGACCCATTCGGCACCGGTCGCTGCAATATCGCACCTGCTCCCAGTCGCGTGCCCACTTCTTTCGCCAGCTGAACGGGCGGCCGCAGCGCGCGCAGGTCTTGCTCGCGCGCTCCGACTCGGGGCGTGCGCGGTCGGGGCGATTGCGATTTGAACCCTTGGGCATGGTCTGCTGAAAACGGGCGTGCGGAACAGCCGGTTCCCATGGTACTCACTCAGTCCACGCCCTTCGCGAGCCGCTCCCGCAGCGTAGCGCCCCACTGTTCCAGCGTCTCGCGCGGTGGCAACGCCGGCGGTGTCGGATACACGTCGAGCAATCCGTCCCCGATCAGTCGTGGGTGCACGTGATAGTGCAGGTGTGGCACTTCCTGGTTGCCACCTTCGCCGATCGAGTGCCAGATGCTCAGCCCATCGTTGGGAAAGACGCTGCTCACGGCCCGCGCAACGCGCGCGACGGTCACGTTGATCACGGCGGCAATGGCGTCGCTTGCCGATCGGATGTCGGGAATGTGCTCGCGGGGAATGACGAGCACATGTCCAGGGTTGGCCTGCCGGAGGTCGAGGAGCGCGATCACCAGCCCGTCTTCCAGCACGATCGTCGCCGGTACCGTGCCGCGCACGATGTCGCAAAATACGCATGCCTCTCGGCGCTCGCTCACAGGTTCCCGCTTCGCTCGAGGAAAACGGGCTGCCCGACTTCGAGACGTCCAACCCGCGTCACGGTTCCATACACACCGGCCTTGTTGTCTCGTATCCGCACGATCGTGCGCAGGACTTCCGGTGTCGCGCGCGCGGAGTCGGGTTCGAGGTTCACCATGGAACAGCGCACGTCATGCATGGTGACAGTGATCGAAGGTGCTGCGCTCCCCTCGCCGAACGAGACGCGTCTTCCCGTCCATTGATCCTCCTCGAACGGGACCGCACTGTCCGTTGCGATCAGGATGTTCGGGCGGAACCGCCGCACATCCGGCGGCTGCGATGCGAGCGTGCCGATCTCCTCGATCGTCGCTGCGCTGATGATCGACACCGGTGCGTCATCGAAGATGCCTTGGCGTACATGCAGCATCTCGACCGGTGTGCCCGCGCGTCGTCCAACCTCCGCGGCGAGTTCGGGGCTGAAGACCGCGAACTCCGCGCCGTCCGGCGTGTGCACGTGTGTCGGGAGCTCTCCGTCAGCGTCGAGGCGTCGTGGAGCGAAGCGGATCAACTCCGGCAGCTTGCTCGCAGTCAGCCACGGGAAGCCGCTCTGGTCACCGGTGCGGCGAAACGCGAGGCGCCGATCTCCCGCGAGCCCGTGCCAGCCCAGATCCGCGCCGTCGAGCGAGAGGCCGCGCATGGACTTCACGGGATATCGGAACAGCGCTGCTACAGTGCCAATCCTGACGGACATGTCGGCTACCGTGACCATGGGCTCGGGTGATCCTGAGTGCGTAGGGCGAAGATACGTCCACGGTCGCAGTGCCTCAATTCATCGGGCATCGCCCTTCTTGGGTGCGACACGCAGCAGGTACACCACGCCACCGACCGCGTAACCGGCGAGCGCGCCGCCGCCAACGTACATCGGCACCTCGATCTGCGGGATCGACCAGCAGTCAGTGCAACGATCTCGCAGGGTGCTCAGGTACGCTGCGCTGCCGATCAGCGCACCGACTCCTGCACCGATCAGCAGATGCTTGTTGAGCGACGACCTTGGCGGCTTCACGGGAATGAGGACGGGCCGTTCGGCCGGAGAGAGGACACGGCTCGCGTGGGACGACGGCGCAAGTGTCGGCAGCGGCGCTGCGGCAGCGGTGCTCCATAACACTCGGTCAGCGACCTGCGCATCAGCTGCGGGTGTCAGCACGCACAGCGCAGTTGCAGTGAGTAGAAGCGACTTTTGAAATGGGTGCTGCATTGAGAGGATGCTCCTTGCGCGAATCCCCGGTTCACTGGCGCATAGGCGTCTGAGTCACGGCTCCTGCCGCGACCGTGTCCTGACGCTCACAACACTGTTGTCGGCAGTCACTCCGAACCGCCGCCGCTGCCACGAGCGTATCACGCGCTTCGTCAGCATGAACACTGCGGCGGAAAGCATCGCCCACGCAAACGGTGCCGCTCCGTGCAACAGCGCCCAGCTCCTGCACGGGGGAATTCCGATAACATCGCAGACGCCCGCGAGTGGCCACAGCAGCAGCACCCCGCCTGGAATCGCCACGATCAGGCCGACGATCACGCGAAATGCAGTCGTCGTCATGAAAGACTCTGTCATTGCGATTCAACGTGAGTCTCGGCCGCGGCCGGCACAAGTCGCGCAGGCCTCGCTCACTGATCGCGTCCCGGCGCAGGTTGCCTCGAGGTGCCCGACCAGTGCAACATCCTTGGTGTCCGTCCCGCCGCCTGACCCCTGCAGGAGCCGCATCCCATGCCCGTCCCGCACCTCGCGCACAGCACCATGCGCAGCACACGTTCACTGCTGAGCCTGCTGTCCGGCTCGCTCTTCGCACTCGCCACCACCGTGCACGCCCAGGGCGCCAAGCGCCCCATGACGTGGCTCGACATGCAACGCACCCGTTCCGCCGGCGCACCCGCCCTGTCGCCCGACGGCAAGTGGGTGCTCTACACCGTCACCACACCGGACTGGAAGGAAGCCAAGACCCAGTCTGACGTGTTCATCGTGTCCGCCGAGCGCGGATTGCCGAGCACGAAGCAGCTCACGTTCACGCGCGACAAGAACGAGGGGTCGCCGCGCTGGACACCCGATGGCCAGTGGTTCGTGTTCACCTCCAATCGTGAAGCACCCGCGGCGCAGCAGGGCCAGCAGCAGCTTTTCCTCATGCGTCCGGACGGTGGCGAGGCGCGCCGCATCACGGATGCGAAGGAAGGCGTGTCGAACTTCGAGTTCACGCGCGACGGCCAGTGGCTCGTATACCGCAGCGGGAAGGCGGACGAGGAGCAGCTGTATGCCATCGGTCTCAAGGAGATGGTGAGCGCCGCGACGGTCGATTCCCTCAAGCCCGTCACGCTCACCAAGCATCCGACGGGTGTCGGCTTGTGGCGCCTCTCGCAGGATTCCAGGCGCGTCTACTTCGTCACCGCGGACACGATCGACCGCGACGAGAAGGCCCGCACGGAGAAGCGGTTCACCGTCGTCGTGCGCAACGCCGAACGCCCCACGTCGTCGCTGTGGACCGTCGACCTCGCGTCGCCATCGCGCCCGTCGACGCGCCTCACGAAGGACACGTCGTACGCCGTGACCGACTTCAGCCTGTCACGCGACGGCCGCTACATCGCGTATTCGGCGACCGCCAACAACCGCTACAAGCGCAACGTGACCGAGGAGCGCCTCTACAGCGACCTGTACCTGCTGGACACGCAGGGCAACGCGATCGAGCGGCTGACGAACAACGCCGAGAGCGGCGAGAGCCCGATCAGCTTCTCGCCCGACGGCAAGTGGATGGCCTTCTCGGCGTCCGACGACATGACGAAGTACAACATGAAGAACAACCGCGTCTACGTGCGCGCCGTCGATGCGAAGGGCGGCCAGTGGCGCAAGCTCGGCGACATCGACGCCGACGTCACGGTAGGCTGGTGGTCGCGCGACGGCAGCACGATCTACTTCAACGAGGGATGGCGCGCGACGCAGCAGCTCTTCGCGCTCGACGTCGCGAGCGGCAAGGTGAAGGCGCTCACGGACGTGAAGGGTGTGCTGAGCGTGAACGAGGACGAGCAGTCGCGTCGCCTGATGGTGAACTATCAGGATCCGCAGACGCCGGCGACGATGTACACCATCGGCTCGCTCGATGCGCTGGGCAAGCGTGACACGTGGGTGCAACTCACCGACCCGAATCCGTGGATCCGCGAGTCACTCGCGTTGGGCGAGCAGACCGAGATCACGTGGAAGTCGAAGGATGGCAAGTCTGTTGGTGGCGTGCTCGTGAAACCGGTAGGGTATCAGCCGGGCCGCAAGTATCCCCTCATGGTCGCCATTCACGGTGGCCCGGCTGCAGCGGACCAGTTGAACTTCAACGGCGGCTACGGTGCACAGGTGTACGCGGGCGCGGGCTGGGTGGTGCTCATGCCCAACTACCGTGGTTCTACCAACTACGGCGAGGCGCACAAGAACGGCATCGTCGGCAACTACTTCGAGCCGGGCTACAATGACATCATGACCGGTGTCGATGCGTTGATCGCGCAGGGCATGGTGGACAGCACCAAGATGGGTGTGCTCGGCTGGAGCGCCGGCGGCCACTGGAGCAACTGGATCCTCACGCACACGGACCGCTTCAAGGGAATCTCGAGCGGCGCAGGCACGTCCAACTGGATCTCGATGTACGCGCAGAGCGACGTGCAGCGGAACCGGCAGTACTACCTCGGCGACAAGCTGCCGTACGACGACTTCGATGCGTACTGGAACCAGTCGCCGATCAAGTACATCAAGAACGCCAAGACGCCGACGATGATCCACGTCGTCGAGGGTGACCCGCGCGTCCCGAGCCCGCAGAGTGTGGAGCTGCACATGGCGCTCAAGCGGCTGGGCGTCCCGACGGAGCTGTTCATGTATCCCGGTGCGTCGCACGGTATTCCGGATGCGCGCAACCGCCTGCTCAAGAGCACCGCGGAGATGGCGTGGATGGACTACTGGGTGAAGGGCACCGGCAAGAAGTTCGGCTGGCAGGACGTGCTCAAGTCGCTCGAGGATCCCAACCCGGAGAAGAAGGTCACGACCGAGTTCAAGGGCGACCGGAACTGACCCGTGGTGTCGTCACGATTGATCCTGAGTGCATTGGTTTTCATGGGTGTATTCCCGCTGTCTATGAAGCAGACGAGCGTACGGCGCGTGGTGAGCGCGCCGTGCGACACGCTGCCGGCGCCGTTCGTAACTGAACTGGTGGTGATGCGTCTCGGGGTGCAAGTATTCGATCGCACGGCTCCGAGCTACACGCCGGCGGAGCTCGCAGCCTTGCGCTCGGTCGTGACCTACCTGCAACGAGTGCTGCCGATGCCCGAGGGCAACCCTCAGCTGAAACGGGACGTGCACTTCACCGTCCGCGACTCGGCGCGCAAGCTGTTCATGCCGGATTTCGGCGCCGGCTTTTCGTTCACGCTGCGAGACGATGGGCGGCTGATCGACATCGATGTGCCTTGTATCACCGGCGGCAGTCCGAGCAACGCACTTATGGGGGAGGCCGCCCGGCTGGCTGGTGGCTCCGACAGCCTGGCAGGGATCGCGCGTACGTTGGGTAGTCGCTCCGTACGCTTGCGAGTGTGGGTCGGAGGACGACGTGACTACGACTCGATGGCCACGTCCGGCGCTGCGATCGCATGGTATGAATCGATGACCCCCATCTACCGTGGTACGCCTGTCGACATCCTGCCGGGAACGCGTGGCCCTCGTTTTCCCGACGAACTGAGAAGGCTGGGTACTCGAGGTGACGTGGTCGCCGATTTCCTCGTGCGTCGAGACAGCGTCGTCGACAAGGGGTCCATTCGCATCGTCAGCGCATCCGACGTGCAGTTCGGATCTGCAGTTCGAGCGTGGCTCTCCCGAGGGCGTTATCGGCCGGGTACGGTCGAGGGCTGCCCTGTTTCGACCTGCGTGCGGCAGCCGTTCAAGTTCTCGATGGGCGCACCGGGCGACTGAACGCCGCCCGGCATCAGCCACGCCCTAACCGTTAACGGTCGCCGGGTCCATCCAGAACAGTTCCCAGTGGTGGCCGTCGAGGTCGTAGAACGCCTGCCCGTACATGAACCCGTGATCCTGCGGCTTCCCGACATCCACGCCGCCAGCTGCGACCGCCTTGCGGAGCATCTCGTCCACTTCGGCGCGGCTGTCCACGCTGAGCGCGAACATGGCGATCGTCTGCTGCTGCGGGTCGCCGATGCGCCGCCCGCTGAACCCTTCGAAGCGCGACCGCTCGAGCAGCATGAAGTAGGCATCGCTGCCCACGAGCATGCACGTCGCGGACGCGTCGGTGAACTGCGGGTTGAAGGCGAAACCCAGGGCCTCGAAGAACACGATCGATCGCTGCACGTCGGCGACGGGGATGTTCACGAACAGCTTGTGCGGCGTGCGCGGGATCGTGCCGGCGTGGGTGATGACGGGTGCGGGGGCCGCAGTTGCGGACGTGTGTTCAGCGGACATGTGGGAATCCTCCGTGGGGAAAAGTGAGTCAGCGGGGGGAGGCGATCAGCGCGCGGACGCGGGCGTCTCGCAGGTACAGGGCACCCCAGAGAATCGCCGCGACGTACACCGGAAACAGGATGTGCGAGAACAGCGGGTTGTCGATCCGGAGGTGCGTCGCGATGGCGCCGCCGAGGTAGCCGGTCCAGAGCACGGCGCCGATCGGCGCGGTGCGCGGGATCAGGTACAACACGAGGCACACGACTTCGAGCGCGGCGAGGACGGGCAGGTGGTGCGCCGCGTAGCCGAGCGCGGTCGTGCCTGCGACGGCTTCCGGCGACACCATCAGCTTGACCGTGATGTCGAAGAGCAGGAACAGGACGCCGACGGCGAGCAGGACGCGGCCGCCCCAGAGCGCACCGGGCGACGGTGCGAGGTGGCGTGCGGTACCGAAGGCTGGGGAGGGAATGGTTGCAGCGGACATCCGGGTCTCCGTTGGTGGGTTATGCACGGATAGACCGGAACTGCCGCCGAAAATCATCGGTCGCGCAGAAAATTTCTCGAAAAGTTTCTGTGCGTTGTCCGCTGAACCGCTATGCCGTCCAGCGCATGGGCAGGCCGAAACGTGGAAAGAGCGTCTCCACGTCGAGATATGAAGTCATGCTGGAGATGCCACGGTCATCCAGTTCGAGCATGAGAATGGCCCACGGTGTAGCGCCGCCGTCGCGGTACTGTGCCCATGCTGGCGTGCCACCGGATGCTGCAACGGGAATCATGACGGATCCGCGACAGCCGATTCCAAATGTCATGAGCCAGCGGGCGATCGACTCACGCCCCTGCAACCAGAGGTCGATGGGCGGCATCGAGAGCGTCGCACCCTCGTGCAGCAGCGCGACGAGCCGCTCCACGTCGTAGTCCAGGAATGCCTGCTCGTAGCGCTGCACGAGGGCCGAATGTTCGGCGGACAGCGCACGCGGCACGACGGCCGGGTTGCGTGCATCGAGCGTGGCGCGGGCGCGTTGCAGGGCGCTGTTCGTAGCCGCGACGCTCATGCCCAGACACTCCGCAGTCTCGGCCGCCGACCAGTTGAGTACCTGCGTGAGCAGCAGGACCGCACGCTGGCGGGGGGGCAGGTACTGCAGTGCGGCGACGAAGGCGAGCCGGATGCTCTCGCGCAGGAGCGTGTACTCCTCCGGGTCGCAGTCCGATTCGGCCGGCAGTGCCGCGGTGTCGGGTACCGGCTCGACCCAGTACTCGCGTGGCTGCCGGTTGAGCACCAGGTCTTCCCGCACGACGCCCGGTGTATCCCCCTCGTCGATCGGCCGAACGCGGGTGCGCTGCGAAGCCGACAGGGTGTCCAGGCAGACGTTCGTGGCGATGCGATAGAGCCACGTCTTGAGCGACGAGCGTTCGTCGAACCGGTCCAGCGCCTTCCAGGCACGGAGCATCGACTCCTGCACCGCATCCTCGGCGTCCACGATGGAGCCGAGCATCCGGTAGCAGTGACCAGTGAGTGCGGGGCGGTATTGCTCGAGAACGACGCCCGAGGTCAACGCCACCCTCTCACTCGTCGGGCGCGCCGCGGCGTACGCTGGCGACCGGAACGTCCGTTTCCGGACCGCCCGTGACAACGAGTGTGGTCACGGCAACCTTGCCTTCCACCGTCGCCGTGATCGTCGTCGAACGATTGGCCAGCAGCGCTGTCACCAGCCCGGCGGGCGTGATGGTAGCCACCGACGGGTCATTGCTGATCCACGCGACTGGCCGCACCAGCTGGGAGCTGTCACGCGCACGTGCAATGACGCGGATCGTAAGCGTGTCGTTGCGGAGCAGGCTGAAGGTCTGCGGCACGATCACGAGGGAAACGACGTCGCCCGTCACGACGCCACCGCCGCCCCCACCAGGCGGAGTATTGTCCGTCGGTCCCGGTGCGCACGCACCTGCCACGACGAGACTCATCACCAATGCTGCAAACGCTCGCCCGCGCTGTTGCATTCCGGCCGCTCCAAGAAGTCCATGCGAATGGCAGACGCAGGTCGCCTGCCAGTGGATCAACACCGAACGGGAGGTACCCGTCACGCCAGCGTCTGTTACCACGCCGCGTCCCGCGCCGGGCTCACGCGTGCAGGAACGCAGTATCCGAACTCGACCGTCACGCTGGTCGTTTGTGCCGGATCGACTCGTGTGATCGATGGGCCGCCGGGGATTTGAACCCCGCCTAGGATTCCGTCGCCCAATGTGCTTCGTGGGAATCGAACCCACTGCGACGGTCTACCTAGGAATAACCACATGCGGCTTGCGTGGAATCTACCCCAGCGCGGCCAGCACTGTCACCGAAGCCACTGCTGCACCGTCAGTGCACCAGGGGTCGTCAGCCCGCGCGATACTGCGCGCGCACGGTGTGTTGCGACGTCTGGAATCGCCGATGCGACATGCTCCCGATCAGCGCTGCGAAAGCACCCGCAACAGGATGCGGCGACCGGTCGATGCGGTGCAGCCCGATGGGATCGACATCCCCGCGTACCACGCGCAGGGCGTGACCCCAGTCGGTGGTGTCGATGAGCGGAAACCAGGTGAAGCCTCGCACCGGAACACCGTGCGCGGCGAGCTGTCCCATCTCCGCCCACTGCTCGTCGAGCCACTCGAGCGCGTGCGACGCTACCCGGCTCGTCTCGGAGATGAACAGCGGCAACCCGTAGCGCGCGTGATAGGTGCCAGCGAGCGACGCGAGCCCCAGCCGGCGATTCGCCGGAACCTTGCTGCCATCGGCGCGCACGGACTGCTCGGAGGTCACGTAGTAGTCGACGCCCAGCCAACGGCGTCCGACGGCGCGGGGCTGTCGCAGATACGCGTAGTCGGCCGTCGACATCCCCGCCTCGGCGAGCAGCTCGCGCACCGATGTTGCCGGGACACGACCGAGCGTGAGATCGAGGGCCGCGAACCGCGCGTCATTCCAGAAGCGCGCGTGACCGACTGCGGCGCTGCTGAGGTCAGCCGGCTGGAACGCTTCCACCGATTCCACCTGCACGATGATCGCATCGGGACGCTCCGCCACGATGGCGTCGACCGCCATCTCGTGTGCGAGCGACAGGTGTCGCAGCGCGCGCGCGAAGGAGACACCGTCCGACGCGCACTCGTTCCACCAGCCGAGCATCGCAGAGAAGTTCGCGGCGACGAAGATCTCGTTGACCGGCGTGAAGTGCCGCACCCATGGATAGCGTCGTGCAAACGCGCGTGCGTACTCGGCGAAGTGCACCGGCAGCGACGGGTCCTGGAATCCGCCGATCCAGTCCGGCGTGCCGAAGTGGCACAAGTCGGCAATGACCATGATGCCCGAGTTTCGCAGCCAGAGCATCTGCTCGTCGGCGCTCGACCAGTCGTAGCAGCCGGGGGCCGGATTGGTGCGATACCAGGCGGGCCCGAAGCGCAGCGCGTTCACACCGATGCCCTGCGCCAGCTCGAAGTCGTCGCGCCACCGGATCGTGTGGCCGGACGTATCCATCTGGTTGACGCGCGTACCGCCGGCGATGCGCGGGTAGCTGTTCTCGATGCCGGTGGCAAAGAGCATCCCCGGCAAGACCGGGGATGGCGCGGGCGTGATGTGTCCCGTGATGGGACGCGCGCAGCCGGCGAGTGTGGATACGAGCGTCGCGGTGACACCGGCTGACGCGGCCTGCAGAAAGGAGCGACGATGCATCGCGCTGCAGACGAGCTCGCAACGAGTGCGTCACATGCGGTGTGCATCATGAAACGAACCTATCGTTTACGACGCGCTGCCTATCCTCTCCCTCATGCTCTCCCTGCTTCGTGCGCGTTACAGTGCGCGCTGCTGCGAGCGCTCACGCGAGCGCTCGTGCGAGGTGAAGCCGACGCGCTGGTTCACGGCGATCCGTTGTGCGTTGCTCATGCTGCTCCACAACCGGATCTCGTCGATCGTGCGACCGCACCCGCGGCATCGATCGTCGGGATCGAGCACACACACCTTGATGCACGGGGATTCGGCGGTCGGGGTTGTCATCGGAGAGGCAACCTAATGCGTGTGCAACGCGCGCTGCTTTCCTGTAGTCGCGGTAAGAAAATGCTTGACAGAATGATCGGAACACACATACTTCGCCTCCCCGACTGGCTCGCATTCACGTGTGACTGCAATCCAGTCGGGGAGCAGCATGAAGTTCGCTACACGACATACGCTCTGGTCGCTGCGCCTCCTGGGGTGCAGCGCCAAGAGGGAACCCGGTGCGATTCCGGGGCGGCCCCGCCGCTGTGAGGGAGGACAACGGAGCATCCAGCCACTGCGTCGCCACGACGTGGGAAGGTGGCTCCTGCGGACGAATCCCGAGCCAGAAGACCTGCCAGAGACCGGAGTCCGCGCGCACCCTCGAGGGAGGATGAGCCGGGGATTCCCGCATGACCCAAAGGGTGAACCCCTCACGGTCACGCGGGGCCGAGGGCTCCTTGCGTCACATCGCAAGGAGCCCTTTTCATTGCGCCGAGATCATCCGGCGTGGATGAAAGTCGGCTGCTCCTCGGGGGTGCATTCACCACTGTATCGCCCAGTACTGCACAGGTACTGCACCAGGAGTCGCCTTGGCCACAATGCTCGCCCCCACCCGTTCCGGAAGCGCTGCCTCCGGAAGCTCCGCGATCGGCGCGTACGCGCCGCCGCCCGACATCGCTGGCCTCGTCGAAGTGGTCAAGCGCGACGGTCGCCGTGCCCCGTGGGACCCGGAGCGCATCACGCGCGCGATCGCGCTCGCGTTCCATGCGTCACGGTCCGACGACGGGATCAACCCGCACGCCGACAACGCCGCTGCCCGATTCGGGCTGGGCTTCGCGGAGTTCTCCGAGGTGTGCGCGATCACGGGGCTCGTGGTCAACACGGTCGCGCGGCGCGCCAGCGACGACGCACCGACGGTCGAGGACATTCAGGACACCGTCGAGATGATGATCGCGGCGCGCGGGCACTGGGACATCGCCAAGCGCTATGTGCTCTATCGTGCAGGGCGCGCCGGTGCGCGCCTCGCCGCACACCAGGCCAGTGGCCTCGAAGACTACATCTTCATCTCGCGCTACTCCCGCTACCGCGCCGACCTCGGCCGCCGTGAGACGCCGGCGGAGGCGTTCACGCGCGTGATGGACATGCATCGTGTGCACTTCGCCGACCGGCTCGATCTGGCCGTCAAGGGCATGGGCGGCCGCACGCTGCGCGCGCTGATGGACAGCACGGAGGGGGCGCTGCAGCGCCGCGCGATCCTCCCATCCATGCGCTCGCTGCAGTTCGGCGGTACGGCCATCGAAGCGAACAACGCGCGCATGTTCAACTGCGCGTTCACGCACATGAACCGTCTTGAGGCGTTCCGCGAGTCGTTCTTCCTGCTGCTCTCGGGCACGGGTGTCGGCTTCAGCGTGCAGCGCCATCACGTGGCGAGCCTGCCGGCGTTCCCGGTGCGTGCGCCGGAGAACGAACTGCCCGTCGTGCACTACGCAGTGCGCGACCAGCTCGAAGGTTGGGCGGACGCACTGCATGCATTGCTCGAGAGCTACCTGAACGGCACGAAGCTCGAGTTCAACTACAGCGCGATCCGCGCACGTGGTGTCGCACTGCGCACCTCCGGCGGCCGCGCGCCGGGCCACCTGCCGCTCAAGAAGGCGCTGACGGCGGTAGAGCGTGTGCTCGACGGCGTCTCCGGTCGCGCGCTGCGTCCGATCGAGGTGTACGACATCATGATGCACGTGGCGGTCGCCGTGCTCTCGGGCGGTATTCGCCGGTCGGCCACCATCTGCCTGTTCAGTGCGGACGACGACGAGATGGCGGCGGCCAAGACGGGCAACTGGTTCGAGACCAACCCGCAGCGCGGCAAGTCGAACAACTCCGCGGTGCTCGTGCGCGGGGAAGTGCAGGAGGGGGATTTCAGCCGGCTCTTCGAGTACCAGAAGGAGTTCGGTGAGCCGGGCTTCTATTTCGTGGACGACGCCGAGTACGGCGCCAATCCGTGCGTGGAGATCGGCCTCGCGCCGTCGCTCACGGTCGACGATCGCTCGCGCGTGCAACTCGTCGCCTACGGACACGACGACGTCGCGGCAGGCACGCGGCTCTCGGGCTGGCAGATGTGCAACCTCACCACGATCAACGGCGCCTGCTGCGATTCGGCAGAAGATTTCTACGCGGGTTGCCAGGCGGCGGCGCTGCTCGGCACGCTGCAGGCGGCGTACACGGACATCCCGTACCTGGGCCCGGTCACGCGCGTGATCAACGAGCGCGAGTCCCTGCTCGGTGTGTCGATCTGCGGCATTCTCGAGCGGCCGTCGGTGCTGCTCGACCCGTCGGTGCTCGAACATGGCGCACAGGTGTGTCTCGACACGAACGCTGCGATCGCCGCACATCTGGGCATCGCGCCCGCCGCGCGCCTCACGTGCGTCAAGCCCGAGGGCACGGCGAGCCTCGTGCTCGGTGCAGCGTCGGGCATTCATCCGCATCACGCACGGCACTACTTCCGCCGCGTGCAGGCCGCGCGCTCGGAGCCGCTGTACCAGTGGTTCAAGCAGCACAACCCGCACATGACCGAGACCAGCGTGTGGGACCCGGAGACGACCGACGTGATCACGTTTCCCGTCTCGGCGCGCCCCGACGCCATCCTGCGCGAGGAGGTGAACGCGGTGCAGTTCCTGGAGAGCGTGCGCCTCGTGCAGCGGCACTGGGTGTGTGCCGGCCGGCGTCACGAAGCGTTCAATCCCGGCCTGCACCACAACGTGTCGAACACGGTCACCGTACGCGACGACGAGTGGGATGCAGTGCAGCAGTTCATCTGGGAGAACCGCGAGTATTTCGCGGGCATCTCACTGCTCCGCGAGTCGGGCGACAAGATCTACGCGCAGGCCCCGCGCGAGGCGGTCGCGACCGACGGCGACATCCTCAAGTGGAATGCGCTGCAGTACCGCGCCGTCGACTACACCGCGCTCGAGGAGCACGACGATCGCACCGCATTGGCAGACGTGGTGGCCTGCGCCGGCGGAGCCTGCGAGATCGTGTAGTACGATCCGCTAGCAGTCGGCCGGCACACGATGCAGAACGGGGCGAACACCATCTCGGTGTCCGCCCCGTTCTTGTCTCTCCTTCTCTCCTTCTCTACTTCTCTACTGCTCTCTACTTCTCTCCCTCTCTACGGTACAATCCTCGCCGGCGCCGGCGTCTTCGGCGCATCGTTCCAGTTGATCACGGAGTTGAACACCATGTTGAACTCGCCGTGATTCTGCCAGCGATAGATCGGGTTGTTCGAGAACATGATCACGCGGCCCTGGCCCTTGAATGCCTGTGGCACGTCGACCGCGAACGGCCGGCCCTTGAGTGAATCGGCGTTCGTCATGAGGCCCGAGATGATTGCCGCATCGCCGCCGGTGTAGCGCGCGAGCACGTTCGCCTCGTTCGCCACGCCGACCTTGAACGGGGTGCCGCCGACGTACTTGATCGGCATCTTCTTGTTCGCGAAGCCGTAGAACACCGGATGCTCCGGCTTCACGATCTCGGCTTCCACGAGGGGACGTTGCGACGTGAGCCCCGGCACCGGTGTCTTGTCCACCGTGCCGGCCCAGCCGAACTCGATCGGGAGACGTGCGCTCTCGCCGATGGCGATGAGCGTGCCGCCCTTCTCCAGGAAGTCGGCGAACGCATCGACACCGGCCTGACCGAAGCCACCGCTCATGTCGTCCGTCTCGCCGTACATGCCGAGGAACTTGTAGCGCGGGTCCTTCTTGTACGGCTGCGGACGCGCGGCCTTGGGCGCCATCACCTGCGTGCGGCCGAGTGCCTGCTCCGCGAGCAGGATGACGTCGTACTTGTCGCGCAGCCCGCCCTTCATGACCTGCTCTTTGTAGATCAGGTCATACGGCACTCCGAAACGATCGAATGTGAGCCGGTACCAGCCGAGGTTCTGCGTGCCGGTCCACTGCGAGTACACGGCGACGCGCGGCACGTCGGCGTCGTGCGTGGCGACAGTGGGTGCGGCATTCAGCGCGGCGGCCGTGAGACCGAACTCCTCGACCGCGGCCTTCACCTGCGCCGCCGCCGCGTTGTCCTTCACGATGAACGAACCGGCCGGGAACTCGACGCCGTCCGCCGTGAACGCCTTCTCGACGACCTGCATCGGGACGTTCTTCAGCTTGTAGCGGAACGCGATCATGTTGTTCGAGCCCGTGTGCGCGACGGCGATGCCGGCGGTGCCGGTGCCCGCAAGCCGGCCCTTCACCACGGCGGTCGTGACCGGCGTCGTCTTCACCTTGAGGATGGCCGAGTCGGGGCTCTCGACCACGTCGATGTTGAACGCGTAGCCCATCGACCAGCCGCTGTCGTCGTACGTCTGCAGGCGCGAGTCGGGATACTGCTGCTTCTCGAGCAGGTTCTTGGCGAGGCGGCCATACGGCTGGTCGCGCTTGATCACGTACGAACCCGCGGGATACGTCTTGTCGCCGATCTTCACCGGCTCGTTCGCGACGCCGACTTCGATGCGCTGCGCACGCAGGATGTTGACGAACTCCGCGGGGCGCGTCATGTCGCGCTGCACCGGGATCACGTAGCCGTACGGCGCTTCGCTGCGGCCGGCATCGATCGCGTTGCGCGTCTTGATGTAGAAGTTCTCGAGCACCATCGCCGGGAACATCGACGTGAGCTGCAGCGCGGAGAGCACGCCCGTCTGCATGTAGTTCGCGTTGGAGCGGCGGGTGAACGTCGCCAGATCGTACGGCGTGTACTGGATGCCGCGATACCACTCGCGATCCTGCGCGCCACCACGGCCCGTCGGCACCGCACCACCGCGGCCGCCGCCGAATCCGCCCGCGGGGCCACCCGCACCGGAACGCCCGGGCGTCGGCATCGTGTCGATGTCACGGCCCGACTGCGTCTCGTACATCTTCATCAGGCCGTTGTGATTGTACGCCACGGAGCCGAGGTACCCCGGCGACCAGCCGTCCATGAACGCGTGCGTGTACACGCCAGGCATGCCGTACTTGGTCATCTGCGCCATCTCGTAGTTCGCGAAGAACGGCAGCTCGGCGAACAGGATGGGATCGAGGTTCGGATTCTGCGGGGCCGCGCCGCTGTACGTGTAGAGCAGCGACAGCGACTCGTGCAGGTCGTGCATGATCGGCGGGTGCGCCGTGAAGTACCAGTCGATGATGCCGCGCATCTGCTGCAGCGTCACGTTGATGTCGCGGTTGTTGTCGTGGTACACGTACTTGCCCCAGTACGGCACGGCGCTGCCGCCGCGGCCACCACCACCACCGCCGCCTCCGCCACCGCCACCACCGCCTGCTGCGGGCGGTCCACCACGTCCGGCCGTCGTGTCGGCGGCCGCGGCCACCGGTGCGGCCGGACGCGCCGGAGCGGGACGCGCGGCCGCCGTTGCCGCGGCTTCGTCGAGCCCCTTGAAGAACCGGTCGACGTTGCGGTCACGGCCATCGGCGTCGGCGACCGGCGTGATCGACACGTAGACGTTGTTGCGGATGCCCGTGATCACCGGCGACGTCTCCGTCGCGAGCCGGTACACGAGCTCCATCAGCATCTCGCTCGGGCCCGTCTCGCCGGAGTGCAGGCCGCCCATGAGATGGTAGTGCGGCTTCGTGCGGGTGATCAGCGTGCGGATCGCCGCCTCGCTCGTGCCGCGCGGGTCCGCGATCTTCGCGAGGTTGTCGCGGTTGGTCTGGAGCGCCTTCATGTTGGAATCGGACGACACCCACACCACCACCAGATCGCGACCCTCGTCCGAGGTCCCGATCTTCTCCACCTTCACCCGAGGCGTCGCCGCCGCGAGTGCGCGGTAGTACTTCAGCTGGTCCTCGTAGTACGTCAGCTTCTTCGGCGCGCCGACGTGATAGCCGATCACCGACTTGGGCGTCGGGATTCCCTGCACGAGCGGCAGGTGATCGACGAGCGGGCTGCCGTGCTTGGGGTTGATGGTCCAGGCCTTGTAGTCCTTCTCGAAGGACGGGTCCTGCTGCTGGCGGGGGTCGCGTGTCTCGGTCGTGGTCTGCTGCGCGGACGCGGCAGACGGGGAGGCAGCGAGTCCCAGCCCAGCGAGCAGGAGCACGACGTGGCGGGTGGGGAACGACGATCGCATCGGTAGGGTCGGGAAGAGGCGGGCAGTACGGGCGGGACGGTCGCCGCCTGCAGAGCAGGCGACGGGCAGGGCGCTATGGAACGTTACGCAGCCGGATGCCGTGGCGTTACCGCCGGCCTGTCGATGCGGGCGATGCTCTAACGAAGCAGCCAGCGCCCGGCAGCCAGCCATGGCGGGCTCGTGATCGCGAACAGCTCGACGAAGTGGATGGCGACCATGATCGTCCCGACGATGTAGTACGCCGGGTGCACGCGCCGCTGCGTGATGAGGTCGTGCGCCACGGCCACCAGCACGATGGCATCGGCTACCAGCGAGAATACGACGAATGGATTCTCGATGCCCGGGAGGAAATGACGGAAGCGCAGCCACGCGGGGCCGAGCACCGAGATCGTGGCGAGCAGCATGAGGCGCTTGTGCCACTCGCGCTTGCGCCGCATGACGATGGCCCCGCCCACCAGTGCCCCGAACAGCAGCATCTCGATGATGATGTTGGGCAGCTGCCCGACGGCGAAGTCCCCGCCGCCTGCGGCCACATCCCGCCGCGTGGCCCAGAACCCGACGATCACGCCTGACACCATCATCCCGCCGGCGATCGCGGCGCCGGCCCAGCCGATCGTGCGATGTGTGGCGACGCGGCGCTGGCTCACGAGCCAGCTCTGCATAACGAGCAGCAGCACCCACCCGAAGAAGAGTGCACCGTGCACGTTGACCGCCACGGGCGCGCGAAACGTTCCGCGCGCCAGTGGCAGGAAGAGCGTTGTCGAGAAGCCGGCGAGCGCCACCAGCAGGGCGCTCACCGACATCACCAGGAAGAACGGACTTCGCGTCACAGGTTCACGTGTCACCCGGTCGCCCGTCACGCTCTCACGCATCACGCGTGGATGTACTTCTCGAACGTCGGCCCGAAGTCGCGCGTCGTGTGCCGGTCGAGCACCGCGGTGTTCAGCGCATCGACGAGCGAGGTGTAGTGACGCGTGACCGTCTCCGGGTCGGCGGAGTTGATCTTGAACATCGATCCCATCACGGTCGCGCAATGCAGCGCATGCTGCCGCGCGGCGCCCTCGCGCCCCTGCTGATGGCCGATGGACGTGAGCGCCTTGTAGATGTCCTTGAGCGGCTCGATGAAGCTCTTGCGCACGTCGATGCTCAGCTTCACGTCGCCGATGGTGAACTTGAGCTCGACGTCGAGGTCGATGGTGCCGGCGGTCTCGATCGCCACGCTGTGCACGGCACTCGTGCCCCACGGGTAGCGGCGGATCGAGCGCTTGCTCGACACCGCGGAATCACCGTCGACGTGCACCAGCGCGAGGTTGGTGAAGCAGTATTCGTCCTTCTTCGACTTGATGAGGAAGAAGATCCGTTCCTTGTCCTCGTGAAACAGGTAGTCGTCGGCGTCGACCTTGTTGTAGTCGGCCGGCGGCACGATCACGCCAATATCGCTGAGGCCGAGCGCTTCGGCCGCGAACTTCTTGAACACAGCAGTCTCCTGGGCATTGGTGGAGCTTGGTGGAGCAGACGAGTGGAGCGGGCAAGATGCTGCCGGGGTGAACCGGGACGGAAGATCCAGCGTCCGGCGGGCGGCGTAGGCGATGCACATGCGGGCGCATTCGCGCTCGCGCCCCATGCCCACGATCCACGTTCGAGGTTGCGATGTCGCTGCGCTCACTCTGTACCTCCGGCCTGCTGCTGGCCGGTGTCCTCTCCGTCACGGCCTGCTCCGAGACGTCCCCCACCGCGGTCGCCGACGACCATTCGGCGCACCTCGCTGCCGCCACCGCCGCCTCGATGACCGACGCGACGAACAGCGGACGCAACGGCGCCGAGATCGGCACCACCGGTGGCTGGAGCGACGGAAAGACGATCACGTTCCATTACAACAAGCCGTTCTTCTGTGCCACGCCGACCGCCAGCGGGGCGAGCTCCGGTTGCATCCTCGGCGAGGAGCCGGCCAGCACGCCGCGCGGCGGCAAGATTCCCGTCCTGTACGTGATGGTGCCGCTGTTCCCGGGCGTCGATCCGGCCACGCTGCAGTGCCCGACCGCCGGTGACTGCATCAACCACCCGTCGACGATCGACCTCTCGCCCGTGTTCGGCCCGGGCACCGAGAACGCGCTGCTCCCGCCGCACAGCCACATCGTCGGCGATGACGACGAGAAGAAGCAGGGGGCGAACGCTGGGTGGTGGGAGATCGAAGTGGTCGGCGTGACGTCGCCCGCCGCGTGGAACACGCTCGTGCAGGAGAAGAGCCTGCGCACGGTGCGTCGCCTGCAGGGCACGACCGGTGGTGGACTCACCGGCGACATCCCGACGAACCTGTTCCTGTTCTTCAGCGTCAACAAGGGCGCCTGATCATGGTCTACGCCACGATCGCGGGCGGTGTCGCCATCGCCAGCGGGGCGATGCTGCCCTGGATGACGTTCTACGCGGGCTTGCAGCGCGTGAACGGCACGAGTGGACTCTATGGCCGGCTGTTGCTGGCAGGCGGCCTGCTGCTGGTACTGATCGGCGCCGTGCGCGTGTGGCGTGACGCCGCGGCCCTGCGCGGGCTCAGTCTGGTGGTCGGCGCAGCTGCGGCCGTCGGCGCGGCGCTGTTGCTGTCGCGTGCCTACGGAATGGCGGGCAGTCCGGCGAGCATGATGCTCGTGCCGCGTGTCGGACCGGGGCTATTCGTGATTGCGGTCGGTGGTGTGCTGGCGTCCGTGGCGATGATGCGGGTGCCGCAGCGCGGGTAGTCGCGCTGCGATGGTGCGGCACTGCACCGTTTCACGCGCAGTGGCGCAGCGAACCGCCGGTTTCTACAGCCTCACGCGGAGGCGCGGAGAACTGCGGAGAGACGCGGAGAGGGGCACGCCGAGAGGATCTCGGCATGCCCCTCTTTTCTTTTCTTGATGGAGTCTGTGGCATGCCACGGAGCCACCTCAAACGAGTCGCTGCACAGGTCTCGCGGCCAGCGCCCCTCCGCGCCACCCCGCGCAGTTCTCCGCGCCTCCGCGTGAGGCTGTAGAAACCGGCGGTTCGCCTCGTAACCCCGTGGCCTGCCGCGATCTCGGCGTGACACGTAGTTGCCGTTCGCCATTCGCCGCATTCTTTCCGTGCGGAGGGCATTCCGCTTCAGCGATGAACCGGCGCCGGCGCGTCCGCGTACTTCGCATACCGGCCCAGCACTCGGCCGATCGCAATGAACAGCGGGAACAGGTACTTCTGCACCGGATCCGGAATCTCGAGCATCCCGAACTCGCTCCGGTAGCGGCGCGCCAGGTACGCCGCGTCGAAGACATTGGGGCGCATGCTGCCCGCAGCCCGCTGCGAGGCGAAAATGCCGGACAGGAAATATTCGATGTTGTCCACGGGTGCGATGTAGCCCGTGCATTCGAGATCATCGGCACCGGCGTTCCAGAACTTGTGCGGGTCGCCCGCCGGGAACGTCACCGTCTCGCCGGGCCCGGCAAAATGCGCCTCTCCGCCCGGCCGCTGGTATCCGATGCGCCCGCGCTTCACGGTCAGCGCCTCGGTCTGGTAGTGGTGCACGTGCATGACCGGACCCAGACCCGGCGCCACGATATTCTCCACCTCGAGCCGCCCGCCCTGTGCGTCGTCGATGCGACGGACGAACGTCAGCCGTTCGCCATGGCCGTTGTCGATGGTGTGCGGATAGGTGAAACGAGACATGGCCGGGCTCCGAAGGGTTGAGGGGACGCTGATGGCACGTTGATGGGACGTCGAAGGGTCACCCTCAGTGTGCACCGCCTCGGCATGGCGCACATGGGAAAATCGACTCATCCATCGTCCCATCTACCGGTCCCACCCTCTCGCCCCCCGAGCCATTCAGGAGTATCGTGCGTGGTGGCATGCGACCGGATGAATCCTGCCGGGGTATGCCAGTGGCGTACTTGGAATATCCCGCCCGTCCTGGTCGCTCTCCCTCCGAACTGCTCGACCCGAGCCCCCCAATGAGAAAGCCGCTCCCCTGGCTGCTCGCGACGCTGGCGCTGCCAGGCCTCGCATCCGACCTGCTCGCACAGGCCACAGCCACGTCCGCCACACCCGCAGCCCAGCGCACGCCAGCACGTCAGGTCGCCAACAATGGCGGGCGTCCCATCACGCCCGCCGACATCAAGAGCTGGAACTCCATTCGGCAGAACGCACTCTCGAATGACGGCAAGTGGTTCGCCTACGTGCAGGGCCCGGCGGAAGGCGACCTCGCTGTCGTGGTGCGGAGCACCGCGCCGGGCGCCACGGAGACGCGCATCCCCGTCGGCGGAACCGGCGGCTCGATCCAGATCTCCGGTGACTCGAAGTGGCTCGGCTACCTCGTGACGGCCAACCGGCCGGCGGCTGGTGGTGGTGCTCTCGCGGGACGCGGTGGGCGAGGCGCTCCGGGTGGCGGTGCCCCGGGTGGCGGCGCGCCGGGTGGCGGCGCGCCGGGTGGTGCGGTGCCGGGTGGTGCGGTGCCGGGTGGTGCGGTGCCGGGTGGAGCACCCGGCGGTACGGCGCCGGGCGGTGCACCCGGTACCGGTGCGGCATCCGATTCGGCGCGCGCCGGCAACAAGTTCGTGCTGATGAATCTCGCGACGGGCGAGAAGAAGGAATTCAACGGCATCCGCAACTTCCGCTTCAACAGCGAGGACGCCCCGACGTGGCTGCTGATGCAGGGCGGTGCGGGCGGCCCCGGTGGCGCCGACGTGCTGCTGTACCACATCGCGAGCGGCGAGCGGCAGAACATGGGCCGCCTCGCGTGGTTCGATTTCAACGAGAACGGCAACTGGCTCGCGTACACGATGGACAACCCGGATCAGGTGGGCAACGCGCTCCAGCTGCGCAACATGAAGACGGGTGCCATCAAGGCGATCGACAGCGAGGACGTGCTGTACCGGCACGTCGCGTGGACCGACAGCTCGCGCGCGCTCTCCGTGATGAAGGGCAAGATCGCGACGACCGGCACGCGCGACACGACGTTCACGCTGCAGGTGTTCCGTGACATCGGCCCGACGGGTGCACCCGCGCGCACGATGAAGTTCAGCCCGGAAGGCCGCGCCGATTTCCCCGCAGGCTTCAAGCTCGCGTCGGATCGCGCACCGCGGTATTCCGCCGACATGTCGATGGTGTTCTTCGGCATGCGCGAGATCCCGAAGCGTGCCGCAGCGGGCCGGAGCAACAATCCGCTCATGGCGGCGGGTGCGCCGGGCATGGGTGGCAACATCAACCAGACCGCCGCGGGCCGTGGCGCCAGTGGTACCCCCGCCGATTCGCTCGCGTCGCTCATCCTCTGGCATCCGAAGGACGAGCGCCTGCAGTCGCAGCAGATGGTGCAGGAAGCCGCGGATCGCGCGTTCAACTATCTCGTCGAGTATCGCTTCGCCGACGACAAGTTCGTGCGCCTCGCGGACAGCACGCTCCGCAACGTCACGGTGACCGGCAACGACCGCTTCGCATTCTCGAATCACACGGCGCCGTACAGCAAGGACGCGATCTCGTCGGGCCGCAACATGGCCGACGTGTACACGATCGACCTCAAGACGGGCGCGCGCCGGCTCGTGTGGAAGGGTCGTGCAGGTGGCAGCTTCGGCCAGGTGTCGCCGGACGGCAAGAAGGCGCTCTTCTGGGGCAACGACGGCCACTACTGGGTCATCGACCTCGCGACGATGGACAGCGTCAACATCACGAAGAAGGCGCCGGTGTCGTTCGCGAACAGCGAGGACGATCACAACAACATCCTGCCGCTCGCGATTCCCGCGCGTGGCTGGAGCAAGGACAACGCGTCGGTGATCCTCTCCGACGGCTGGGACATCTGGAAGGTGCCCGTGGCCACCGCGGCCGCGCCGGTCAATCTCACGGGTGACGGTCGCGCGAAGCAGATCCGGTATCGCCAGTTCTACAACTGGGACCCTGAGGCCATGCGGGCCGGTCGTGGCGGTGGTGGCGGTGGTGGGCCCTTCGGCGCGCCGGCGGCCGCGCAGGGCATCGATCTCGCCAAGCCGATCTACGTGAGCACGTACGGCGAGTGGACCAAGATGGAAGGCGTGTCGCGGGTCGATCCCAAGGCGCCGGGCGCGAAGAGCATCCTGTTCGAGGACGCGCGCTTCGGCTTCACGAAGGCGCGCGACGCCGACAAGTTCGTCTTCACGCGCCAGACGTTCACCGACTACCCGAACTACTGGGCGTCGGCCGGTGACTTCAAGGGCGCCCACCAGATCACGGACGTCAATCCGCAGATCAAGGAGCTCGCCTGGTCGAGCGGCACGCGCCTCATCGACTACGTGAGCGACAAGGGCGACAAGCTGCAGGCCGCGATGTACCTGCCGGCCGACTACGACCCGAACAAGAAGTACCCGATGCTCGTGACGATCTACGAGAAGCGGTCGCAGAACAAGAACGGCTTCGTGAACCCGAGCGAGACGCAGACGCCGAACCCGCGCATGTACACGAGCAACGGCTACATCGTGCTCGACCCGGACATCGTCTACAAGATCAACGATCCCGGCATGTCGGCGGTGTGGAGCGTCATTCCCGCGGTGAACGCGGCGATCAAGACCGGCAGCGTCGACTCGACGAACATCGGCCTCTGGGGCCACTCGTGGGGCGGCTACCAGACGGCGTTCCTCGTCACGCAGACGAACATGTTCAAGTCGGCGATCGCCGGCGCGGCGCTCACCGACATGGTAAGCATGTACAGCTCGATCTACTGGAATTCCGGCGGAACGAACCAGGCCATCTTCGAGAGCAGCCAGGGTCGCTTCAAGGGCAATTTCATCGACAACTACGACGCGTACATCCGCAACTCGCCGGCCTTCCACGCGAAGAAGCAGCAGACGCCGCTCATCCTGCTGCACAACGACAAGGACGGCGCGGTCGATTTCAACCAGGGCATCACGCATTTCAACACGCTGCGCCAGCTCAACAAGGAAGTGATCCTGCTCGAGTACGTGGGCGAGAACCACGGCCTCGCGCGCCCGGTCAACCAGCGCGACTACGCCAGCCGCATGGGCGAGTGGTTCGATCACTACCTCAAGGGCAAGCCGGCGCCGGACTGGATGAAGAACGGCATTCCGCGCCTGCAGATGGCGGATCATCTCGCGAGCCGCAAGGATTCGACGGGAACTGCCGGACGCGTGATCGTGCCGTAAGGCATCGAAGACGCGACACCGATGTGCGAAGGGCCGCGGCAGTCTGCCGCGGCCCTTTTGCATTGCGTGCCGTGCGTGCCGTGCGTGCGCTACGGCAGGATCGTGGGGATCACGTTGCCGGACAGTGCGCCGCCCGCGTTGCCGAGGAGCGTCGCCGCAGCCAGCAGCGCGGTGCCGCTACCAGCGGCGTCCTCGCGGATCGAGATGCCGGCGATGAGGTTCGACGACGCCGTCACTCGCGTGACGACGAGCGTGAGGTTGCCAACGCCCTTTTCGCGGATCTTGAGTCCGGCATCGCCGCCGTCCACACCGTTGCCGTTCGTCACGATGTCGGTCATCGTCGTGACGAGGTCACCGCCGCCCGCGAAGTCGTCGTCTTCCTCGTAGTCGATGCCTTCCTCGCGGTTGCGGCTCGCCTCGACCCCTGCGAGGTCGACGCGCAGGTCGCCCGCGTTGTTCTCGTTGAAGTCGAGGCCTTCCTCGTAGTTGTCGTTCGCCGTCGTGCGGGTCACGGTTCCGACGATGCTGCCGTCGTTGTACTCGTCGATGTCGAAGCCGTCGTCGAGATCCTCCGGGTCGAACTTGCCGTTGCGCAGGATCCTCGTGTCACGCACGTCGATGAACACGCTGCCGGCTCCGCGCTCGTCCAGCTCGATCCCGTCCGCCGCATTGTCCTCGGCGATGGCACCACGTGCGGTGAACGTCAGGTCTCCGTCGCCACCTTCGTTCACTCGCAAGCCGTCACGGTCGGACACGCTGTAGCCGTTGTTCGCGAACCGTGAATCCTCGATCGTCACGTCGAGCGACGCCGCCGAGCCGTTGGCGTTGGGCTGCACACCATCCGTCGTCGACTGGTCGACCTGGTCGTTGATCAGCACACCGTGTCCGGCGTTACCGGTCACCGACAGCTCGCGAAGTACGACGCGCACGGTGCCGGTCGCAGCCGCCGGAATCTGCACTTCGAGGCCCTCACCACCTGCATCGCGAATCGTGAGCGCCTCGATCACGAGATCCGCCCCGCCACTCACCAGGATCGCGGAGCCGTCGACCGCGGACGCGTCGATCACCGCATGCTTGCCGATGATCGTGAGCGCCTGCGTGCCGGTGTACTCGATGGTGCTAGCGAGCGGCACAGTCAGGTTCGCCGGCTTGATCTCGATGCGACGGATCGCTGGGTCGGTATTCGCCTGAAGAATCGCCTCGCGCAGCGAACCCTTGCCGCTGTCGTTGTCGTGCGTGACGATGGCGATTGCACCGGCGCCGACGGAGAGCAGCGGATCACCGTCCCGGCCGAGCGCGACCCCGGGGGAGACCGGCGCGACTGGTGAGACGTCGGTCGAACAGGCCGCGAGCACCAGCGCGGACAAGGTGCACGTCAGTGGGTACGACAGGGAACGGCCAGCAAATCGCTTCACGGCGGAGCCTCCAGGAGAGCGTGCGCGATGCGACCGTCGTGACGTGCGCATCGAGCGCGTGAGACGCGGGATGCACGATCCCGCGCAGGAACCGGCGAATGATCGGGCGTGAACGCCACGAATTCGTCACGGCCCTGTCACGCCTCACCACGGACTTGATCACGACGCGGACTCGGCCGTGAAGCGGTTCCTAGTGCGGGGTTGCGGCCCGACTCGGGTCGACGCGTCGGCCGCCATCGTCGGTGCGCGTGCGCTCCAGCAGCGCTTGCGTCAGGAACCGCTGCGCTTCTCCGATCCGCTCGACCTCGAGAGCGAGCGCATCGAGTGCACTATGCGAGATCTGCTCTGCATGCGGCGTCTGGCGACGTGTGTGCTGGCGGGTTTCGCGATGCACCTTGCGATGCATGTCGCTTCGCGTATCGCTCTGCGCGTCGTGATGCAGTCCGCGAAGTATTTCGAGGTCCGGGAGACGCATGTCGTCGCGCCACGGCATGGCCCGCTCGCGCTCGCCGAGCAGCCGGTTCACCAGCGATTCAGCACGCATGGCGCGCTTGCGCGCGCTCCTCCAGAGCGCTGCCGTGGTGGACGTCACGAACATGACGATGGCGAGAAACAGTGCAAACTCGATGTCCATTGCGCGCTCCTTTGCAGAAGTAACCAATTGGAACTCCGCGGGGCTCACCGATCCCTACGGTGGTGCGGCGGCCTGGTTTCCGGAGCAGTCCTCGACGCTCCTACATCACCGGCGGCACTCGCGCCGTCGTGAAGTTGTTCACGTACAGCCGCAGCAACTCCTCGGCCGCCGGCGAATACGCTTCGACCGGCGGCAGGCCACCATCGAGATCCGGACCCGCATCGCGCAGCACGGTTGCAATGGCGTACGTCAGCATGGAGACGTCACGGTGCTCGTGCACGCACGCATCGAGCAGCACGACGAGATGACTCGCGAGATGCTCCGGCGTCGGTTCGCGCACGGAGCGCCAGCCGATGTGCTCGAGCCCACGCGCCAGCACATGCGCGGCGCCACCGGCACCGAAGGCGGTGTCTTCGAGAAACCGCGTGCGCAGTGTGTCGAAACGGATCATGATCCCTGGAGAGTGCTGGCTGAGTCAGTAAAGGAGCGTCTACCGATGCTTGCAACCTGCACCAGTGACCGCTGGATTTGCACGCACCTAACCGCAGAACTGCAACCGCGTGTCAGGCGGAGATTGCGGCGGACCACGGAGTTGCGGAGCGAACCGCCGGTTTCTACAGCCTCACGCGGAGGCGCGGAGAACTGCAGAGAGACGCGGAGGGTCGCATGCCGCGATACCCGTGCAGCGGCTCTTTGTGGTGGCTCCGCGGAATGCCACAGACCCCCACAAAGAAAAAGAGGGGCATGCCGCGATCCTGCCGGCGTGCCCCTCTCCGCGCCTCCGCGCGCTGTTCTCCGCGCCTCCGCGTGAAGCTGTAGAAACCGGCGGTGCGCTGCGCCACCCCGTGGTCCGCCGCAATCTCCGCCTCACACACGGTTGCTGTTGCCGTTGCTGTCTGCCGTTGCCGTTGAACGAGGTCAGCTACATCCGGCACACCGCTGCCGCGCCAAGCGGCATTCCAGCTGCCACGGGCGTTACCGTGAGCTGCTGCACGCGCGCAGGCTCCGTCGGCGCGAGCGTGATCCCGACCCGCAGCGTGCCCGTTGCGCACTGCATGTCCCACTGCCCGCGCAATGCGTTCTCCGCATGAAACGGCGTGCGCATGTTGCACGAGCCGCCCGCTGCGTCGCGCAGCTTCGCGATCGCCGCCGCACGGCGTGGTCCCGACTCATCCAGAAACAGGTTCATGGCCGCGATGCTGTCCGCCAGTGGCTGCTCCCACTTCTGCACCAGGCTCCGGACCCGCTGCGCCATCGCGAGGAGCACCGGTGAGGGCTGCGGCACCCGCGGTGTCAGCCCGCCACTCCGTGTGAGGACCTCGAGCGCCCCGTCGATCGGCCCGTTCCAGCCCGTGTACGTGAGGTTGCCGAGCGCCACGATCCCGACCCCGTGCTCCGGTAGCCAGCGCATCTGCGAGCCGAAGCCCGGCAATCCGCCCGAGTGTGCGACGATGTGGTTGAAGTTGCAGTTCTGCGACACGCGCAATCCGTACGCGTATCCACCCGCCGACTGCTGCAGTATGCCGTTCTGCACGCGTGCCGCCGCACCCGAGAATCGCGCGATCTGCTGCATCTCCCGCAGCGACGAGCGCTTGAGCACCGGCGACTCCGCACCATCGCGCGCCGGCCACGCATCGAGCATCAGCGCGACCCAGCGGCTCAGGTCCGCGCTCGATGTCAGCATCCCACCCATCGCGCCGAACGACCCATCCGGCAATGCCGGCTCCTCCAGCCACACGCCGTCCTGCAGGCGATAGCCGTGCGCCAGTCGGGCCGCCGGGACGTCGCGCGCTTCCATCGTCGTCGACGTCATGCCGAGCGGGCGCAGGACCCGCTGCTGGATGTACTGCGCGTAGCGCATGCCGCTGACGTTCTGCACGATGCGCCCGAGCAGTGCGAACCCGAAGTTCGAATACTCGTACGCGACGCCCGGTGCATTCGAGAACGGAATCCCGCTCCGCATCATGCGCGCGAGATCCTCGTCCGTTGCCGCGAGCTGCTGGTCGCCCCACGGATTGTCCTCCGGAAATCCCGCCGAATGCGTGAGCAGGTGACGCACCGTGATGCGAGGCGCGTCGCTCGTCGCGTAGCGCAGCCCCTTGAGCTCCGGCACGTATCGCTCCGCCGGATCGTCGAGCGAGAGCTTGCCCGCGTCGCGCAGCTGCAGGATCGCGAGCGCCGTGAAGCTCTTCGTCATCGACGCGATGCGGAACACCGAGCTCGTGTCCACCGGCGCCTTGCTCGGCACTTCGCGCAACCCCGTTGCCGCCACGTGCAGCAGCTGCCCGTCGACGATTACCCCGTACGCGATGCCGGGTACGCGATTCGCTTGGGCGAATGCGCGCATGACGCTGTCCACGCCCGGCATCGCGCGCCGCAGCTTGTCCACGCGTGCCGCGTCCATGAAGCGCGCCGGCGGTGCGATGCTCGACGTGCTCATGCCCGACTGCGCCTCGGTGCCCGCGAGCGGGAGGAGCAGTGCCGCAAGGATCAGGGGGGCGGAGCGCATGGTCATGCTACCTCTTCATGCCCTTCGCCACCTTCTCCACTTCGGCCATAACCCGCAGCAGGTTGCCGCCCCAGATCTTCGCGATGTCCGCTTCGCTGTACCCGCGCCGCACCAGCTCCGTCGTCACGTTCAGGCTCTCGGCGGCGTTCCGGAATCCGTCCACACCGCCACCGCCGTCGAAGTCGCTGCTGATGCCGACATGGTCGATCCCCATCTTCTTCACGGCGTAGTCGATGTGATTCACGAAGTCTTTCACCGTCGCGGCCGGGTCCGACGGGTAGCGGCGCGCCGTGATGTCCTCCTGCT